>JAZQML010000025.1:0-1949 GCA_045543395.1 Alistipes sp.
CTTAACCGAATAAACTCTACCGTTCTCCTCGTTGTAGTTGAATTGCTCCGCCTTACACATATTGCGTGCATCGAAACCATAGCGACCAATCAGCAAAATTGATGGCACCTTTGTTTTGCCCTCGACTGCACTATACTCCAAAATCTCGCCTATGGCATTTTCAATCGCCACGCCGAGATTATAGAACAGACCGCCTTTGTGAGATTCTCCCTTTTCGTCACCATAGGTAGAGATAATCACTGGATTGTCTATGCGTTTGGGCGAAATCAACTCCTTTTTAATCTGTTGGGAGTTCTTTTGCACGAATGTTCCCGCAATGTCGATTATCTCTTGGGCATTGCGATATGTGCGAGTAATCTTCAACTCTTGACCATAGCCAACCTCCTCACAGAATTTTGTAAATAGAGGGAGGATAGAGCCGCTGAACGCATAGATAGACTGCCAATCATCACCAACAGCCATAATTTTTGCTTCACACAACTGCGACAGCTCCTTGATAAGGTTGTATCTCTGGCGAGAAATGTCCTGATACTCATCAACGATGATGTATTTGTAGTCGAGCTGTTCTTTCTCTATCTGTTTTTTGCGGATTAACTCTGCCGACTCGTTAATCATATCCTCAAAGTCGATGCAATGCTGCTCTTTGAGTGCTTGCTGATACTCCAAGTAACAAACCTCGCAGATGTCGAGGAATAGTTTGGTGCGGACATTCTTCGTATTGCTTCTAAAATCGGCAAACTTTCCACCCTTAAATCCTTGTGTCTTAAAGTTGCCGATAAAGGTGCATATCAACTGCGTAAGGCGAGTGATGTATTTGTTCTCCTCGGTATCGACAAGGCGTTTATAAACCTCTGCCGTAGGTCTTTCTTTAAGTTCATAGCCATGAGCCGAAAGCATCTCTCGGAGGTGCTCCAACATCTCCCGCCCGTCTTTGTATTGCGAGAAAGTATAGATAAGGTCGGTCTTGTGTTTGCGGTGCAAAGAGACTTTATCATTGATAATGGATTTGTATTTGTTGAGTTGCTCTTGGGTATAACGACTACTGCGACCATCTTCCGTAATGCCAAAGTGCTCAATATATGTAACCTTGTCGCCTTGCACTATACGGAAGTCTGGCGTATATGGTTTGTTCGCACTCAAAATGCGATACTGATACATCGGCTCGTATTCGTACTCGATTTGATTTAGGTAGAGGAAATTGGCAATCTGTACCTCCTCCATCGAACGCAATACCTCGTTGTTGAGGGTTTGAGTGCGTCGGGTACGCCTATCGACAACTTGCTGCACATAGTCTTGCAAATCGCTTTTAAGAGTCGAATAATCGGCATCGGCAACAAATTGGAAATACTCGCCTAAATCCTCTCCCTCGTATGGAGCCGAGAAATAGGAGCCAAAGAACAAAATAAGTTTATCAACGAGTTGAGGGTTGCGCAACACCTTCGTTTTGAGGTACTCGTTGATTACATTATACATAAAGCCATTATCCACAATCTTGCGTTGTTCCTCTTCGCCCTGACGAAGAATTGAATAACCTATGGAGTGGAATGTGGTAATGATACTCGGAATTTTCAGGTTGTGGTTGATGCGCTCTCGTAACTCCTCAACAGCCTTGTTGGTAAAAGAGATAACCAAAATTTGTTCTGGCTTCACTCCTCGCTTTTCGACCAAATATCGCACCTTTGCAGCCACCGTTGTAGTTTTGCCAGCTCCTGCTCCAGCAATAACGAGAGTGTTATCCTCCTCCGACAATACAACCTCTCTCTGCTCATTGTCGAGCAATATGGCAGGGTCGCACGCTTTGAGGATATTGTCAAGATACTCTTTTTCAGATTCTATGTGGTTAGTAACAAATTGGTCGTTATGTTTCTTGATAGTTGCCGACTCTTGGGTTAGGTCTTGAATCTCCTCGTAATGATTTATGAAAGCCTCAATTTGTGCGAGGTCGAGAT
>JAZQML010000026.1:0-24317 GCA_045543395.1 Alistipes sp.
ATTCCCACTGGTGGCGGTTGTGATGATTCTCTCGCCCGTGCTTATTTTCAAAAACCGTGATACACGCTACGGCTTTGCCGAGTATGAGGCAACGGCTTTCTCAATTAAAAAGGGCATTGCTAAACTTCGTCGATAAGTAACTATAAAAATAGAGGATATGAAAAAGTTTATCAGAAACTACGCGCTCGAAATCTACACTGTGATTTCACTCGGTCTGCTACTCACAGGCGCATTGATGGATGACCTCTCGGTAATCCAGAAGTTTGTTATGGTCTTCAACCTGCTCTTTATACTTCACGAGTGGGAGGAGGGACACTATCCTGGTGGCTTTATCGATCTCATTTCGGGTATGATTGGCAAGGATGTGCCTGTTGAGACCAAGCGTGCAAGCCGCATCCCTACGGGCATTCTGCTCATAGCCTTTACATTTATGCCATTCTTCTGGGACGACTGCGTAATTCCTATCTTGGTAACGGCGACACTTGGCATCTTCGAGGGCATCGTGCATATGATGGCAATTAGGGTCTTCCGCTTGCCAAAGTTCTATTCGCCAGGAATGGTAACTGCCGAGTTGGAGTTAATGGTGAGTGTGGCCTTGATAGTGTGGTTGGAGCAGAACAACCTCGCTTCGGCAACCGATTATGTCTTGGGTGTTGTGATTATGATTGCTTGCTTTGTGGCAATGCAGCGCACGCTTGTATGGATGGTAGGAATGAAGTACAGCGACCTTCCCAAACGCATCCGTGCTCAGTGGTCATCGCCAAAGAAATAATCTGCCAAATCACAATAAAAGCAGCATCTATTACGGGTGCTGCTTTTGTGTTATTTACATCTTTTTTATGGTGTAGGTTACAACGCCCCAGATGATAAAGTTGTTCTCTGGGGTCACTTCGATAGGCTTGTAGTTGGTTTTCAGTTCATTGGCGGGCATAAGGCGAACGCCGTTGTCCGATATTTCTACGCGCTTGACTGTGTATTCGCCATCTATGTAGCAAACCGCTTTGCAGTTGTTGTATGGGTCTATCGCTCTGTCGACGATGAGAATATCGCCCTCGTCCATTCCGCTATCGACCATCGAAACACCATCCACACGAAAAAAGAAGGTGGATGCCTTGTGTCTGATGAGTAGTTTTATCAAATCCAACTTTTCGCGAATATCCTCGGCTGGCGAAGGAAACCCCGCCTTAACATCGCCCATCAACTCCGTTTCGAATGAATTGCCGGTATCTATGCTGTGTGGTACAAATTTCTCCGATTCCATCTCAATCGTATTAGTGTTTCGCCTACAAAGTTAGACAAAAATAGTTTTCCAAAGCGTGTTGCGCTATTTAATAATGTAAAATATTGCGAATTGGATAATTTTTCCTAAATTTGTAGAACAACCGTTTACAACCCAAATATAACTTAAATTGGTATGGGACTCAAAATCGTTATCTCGAGCGCAGTCAAACTTGACGAGAAGAATTATATAAAGGAGAAACTTGTTGAGATGGAAAAAGGTCTGCACCTCATAAAGACCGATTGGATTTATGATTGTGCGGAACACGCTACCACGTGGAGTGTGGAGTCGAAGCAGGAAGGTATAACCAAGAAAATTCTCTCTGCCGATTGGTTTATATGTCTAATTCCTAAAAATTCGGTAGGCAGAATAACGTGGGAAGAGTTGGAACTTGTGCTTAATGCAGTTAAAAACGGCGCCAACATTGTAGTAAGTGTATTCCACCCGTGCCTTCTCTCCGATGAAGAGAATAGCGCACTGCTACCTGATGGACACGTCACATTCGACTATGTAAGAGAAAATGCCGAGACCATATTGGGCAACGCCCACCAACAATATTGGGTGGACTACAAAAGTGGAAATAAAGAGAGTTTGCAAAAGGAGTTCCACGAAGAGTTTATTCGCCTCTATTACACCGACAAAATATTTAGAACACAGCGTTTGGCGGGACTTGCCAAGTTGGGAAAGGATGTAGTGCCGGCGGATATATATTTTGATAAGGAACGAGCAAAACCGGCAAACGGCTTTATAGAAAATAAGTATTGTTTGCGTCAATCTGTTGATGGCGAACTCAAAGAGGCTCTTGACAGGGAGTGCAAATTTATCGTGTTGCAGGGTGCGCCGGGATCGGGAAAGACGAGGGCGATGTATCAGTTGTTGGCCAACCCGGCCAACCTGTTGCTGGATAGCGATAAAGAGTTTGCTCTGGGAGCATTTGCAAACGAAAAAATCATTGTGGTTACACAAGACAATGTGAATCAGGTCTACGATTTTCTGGTTAGCGAGAAGGATATATACGCACATAATGCAGATATAGACTATAGCGGTGTGCCATTCACGCGGTATATTTTATTTTGCGACCAACTGAAGGATGTGTTCGGTGTAATAATCGACAAAGGAAAACTGTATGAGTTTTTTGAAATGGTTGGACATTTCGACCATGTGCGAATGATTGCAACGACCATTCCGTCGGCATTCACGAATTTCCGCGATCGATGGGATGGCTATCCCGGCAATCTCAAACCATTGAATAACGAGCGATTAACAAGCGTTATAACAATTCCGTCAATCTCCGATGATAAGGATAAAGATGAAATCAGGAGTTGGATGAACAACACATTTGGCGGTACTTTCAATCCTAATGCGGAGACTTTCGGCGACCATATCCCGCAACTCAACGACTACAAGGAGAATATTGTAGGTAAACTCTACAAAAATGCCTCACGATTCGATAATATTTTTCCCTATTTCCTGTCGGCAATACAGATAACCGAGTTGTTTAGACGCGACACTGCCCTATTCTTGCCGATAATGATTGTGCGTGCAAATATTATAGCCAAGCAGATGTCGTTCTATAATATTCGCAACGAGTTGGTTGATATTATCAATTTCTTGATTGATAATAATGTTATGTGGGTTCGTTTTACATCGCCAAACGAAAATAGCACTCTCCTGAATAAGCACCTGCGCTATGAGGATTTGGATTTAGAGTATGGAATAGACGACGATGAGGAGTTTATGTTTGATGGCGAAGAGTATCCCGACTCTCCAATATCCACAGCCTATACCTATGGCGTAAACGAAATTATATGGGAGCATCTGTTGGAGGTGGATGCAAATATGCACATTGGTAAAAAGAGTACCCTGCTCTTTAATATGCGCGATGCAAAGAGCGTAAACCGAATGGCAAAGGAGTTCCATCGTGCATTTCCGGATATAAAGAATTTGCGCCGCATATTGCCGAGAATACCACGCAACGAAAGTTATGAAAAGAGTTGTGTTGCACTGTGGAAATTTATATACGAGCAGTGTGTAGCGATGAATGTTGCCGAGTCCGATGAGTTTGAGTTCCTCACAACCATAGGCATATTGGTGGGCCACGCCAAAGAGTTCTCGAATGTGGAAAAAGCGTTGGCTATATTGGAAAAGAAGCAACTCAAACCCGACTACACCATTCTTGGCGAGTTGTATTCGGTTGGTCAGCGATTGAGCGAAGAGTATAGGGATGAGATTAGCAAATATATCGATAAAATTTGCGAGGAGTACGAACTTTCCCATAATAGTTTGTTCTCGTTGTCGCGTAAAATCACCTTTCTCGATATTCCGTTTGACGAGGCAATAAAGATTGTGGAGAGTGCGAAATACGATGTTCGAGGAGTGCTGTTGTCGTTGAATGAGATACCTCCTGTTATCTCTGGCGAGGACCTCGAATATAAGAATCTCGTGCGACTGTTGGAAACATTGTTGAACAGATGCAAGAATGCTGATCAGTGGTTGCGAGTGCTGGGACTTTATAAGTCGTTGGGCATTACACTCCGTCGTAAAATGATTCGACAATTATTCTTTGATATAGCCAACGATAATATAAACCAAATATATGATAACCTGCAAAAAATCACTCTCAACGAACATAAGGATGTTGTTGACGAGGAGTATAGGGAGGCTTGCTTCTTCTCGGCAGTTGAGTCCTCGGGTTGTTTTGAGCATACACGTCGAATATATGAACTATACACCGATATATTCCACAAGGATAACCCTCGGCTGATTTCGCGAGTTTTGTCTGCTGTTAAGAACAATGAGTTCCAGAAAGCACGCAATTTCTTGATTGAGGCGAACGAGCGATTTAAGGCTACGTCGGGATCGGAGTTGAACAGTATATGTTTCAACAACCTCATCAAAGTAGCCCCTAATATGGATGAGGCTGTGGCATTGGTGCCTTATATCCCTCATTTGCAGGAACAAACACTGGTGAATATCCTGAATATCATAAAAAAGAAGCGAAAGGCTAAAGATTCAAGCGATAACAATGTTAAGGATGCGAAGATATTTTTCTATGCCTACTCTGTGATTATGAGGGAGGAGTTCTTCGAGTTTAGAAAGTCGCCGTATGTTTATATTGTACGATATAGCAAGAACAGCAAAACAAGAGCGATTTATCAGGGACAAATTCCTTTCTCATCTATCGAAAGAGGAGAAACACGAACTTATAGACTACTCTACAAGTATTACCTCAATCCGTATCAATAAGAATTATCGCCCATTGGATGAGATTTGGGATATATTCAACACTTGCAGACAATACCATAGAGAGAAATATGTCAACTCCGAGATTTACAATAGTATGATGCGAAAAATTCGTTATCTATGTAAAGAGGAGAATGAACTGCAAGCACAGCGAGATAGGTTGCGAAAGGTTATCGAGGAAGATACAAACCGCATCATAAAAGATGCCTATTTCTACACCTCGCAATATTGCTTTTTCCCTGAAAAACAGATTGTTGATGGAAATGGCAATATCAGTACCGAGTTCAAAAGAGATTTATTATTGTCCGGAATATCGAAACTCAAACCACTTAACAATGTGTTGTTGGCGTTGATAAGGGAGTACGATTTCGATGTGGTGTGGAAATTCTACGAGTTTATAGTTGAGAACTATGAGCAGAGCGGTAAACGCAAAGAGTTGCGCCCCGATATCCGAACCGTTACATATCTCATAGAGGCAGCAAAGAACAAGGAACACTTCGAAAAGGCCGAAGCCGTATCGAAGTTGTGGTGTGCAGAGCAGGCACTTCGAACTAATAAGATATACTGCGATGCGTATGTGGAAAGGAGCCGTGTGGCAGGTGCGGAGAAGCATATAAGCGTCCATAAGGAGCGTGTCAAGCAAGAAGTTAAGTCGCAAAACTTCACGCAGAGGGCCGACGATGTAGTAGAAATGGCAAAAAAGGATATCCACTATTATGGTAGTCTGACATCGACGTTGCTGAACAAATATCTCGATAAAGTTATCGGAATTATGGATGATATCGGTAGGTCGCATCATCTGTCGCGCGAACAGATTACTCGATGTAAGTTGGGAACATATTTCAATGTCCGAAAAAATTTGATCGACGCCTTCTCAAATCAAATATCGTTTGATGCTCTATCCTATGTATATCTCGTAAGGTTGTCGCAGGACAATAACGAGGTTGAGCGATGGATGAAAGAATTGAGAGCAAAGGAGAATATCTACAAGTACGATATGGTTGTTTGTGCCGTTATTTCCCAGAGCAAAGAGGTGTGTAAGGCGGATATCGATATGGCGTTGGACTATTTCGAGTTTTGGGAGGATATAATTGATAATATTGGTTACGATCCGGACGATCAGACAAGTTTCTCCGAACATACCGAAAGGACCTATTATGAGGGGGTCGAGGAGTATGATGGCTATTGGATAAATCGAGCCATTCATTCTACTAACGAGATGGGATACTACTACCATAGATTGCATAAGTATGGCAAAGTAGACGATGTCGCCCTTCGCTTTCTTAAACGACAGATGGATCTGTTTGACAAATATGGAGTTCCGTTCCCTCGTTATTATAGCAAAAATCAGGCGTTCGATTTCCAAAAGGAGATAGAAGCACACAAAGATTTATTGAATGAAAACTAAAATTGAATAACTATGGCGTATACCCCATCCCTAAAACCCAACACACGCATAGATGTTGCCGATATTTTGCGAGGTATTGCAATCGGTGGCATTGTGTTGATTCACTTTATCGAACAACTCAACTTCTATAAGTTTCCCGAGGCTTCGTGCGAATTTATGGATGCCCTGAACTCGGCGATATGGAAAAATACGTTCTTTCTCTTGGCGAGTAAGATGTATGCCATATTCTCAATGCTCTTTGGTTTGAGTTTCTTTATCCAGCACGACAATCAAGCGCAACAAGGTTCCGACTTCCGACCTCGCTTTCTCTGGCGTATGGTGCTGTTGTTCCTGTTTGGGGTGTTCGACCTCGTGTTCTACAATGGCGATATCCTCACCGTCTATGCAGTGTGTGGCGTGCTTGTAATGCCGTTCATACGCGCGAATAATAAGGTGTTGGTCGCTGCGATGATACTCTTTGCGTTGCAACCTATCGAACTTTTCTATATCGTTAAAGGATTGATTGACCCTACAACCGAGGTGCTTAATCTCGGCTCGAAGGAGTTGTTCAAAGCGATTGTGCCATTCCAATCGGAAGGCTCGTTTGTTGAGGTTATGATAGCCAATCTCCGCTATGGCTCGCTCGTGAACTTCACGTGGGCAATAGAACACGGCAGATTGACGCAGACCATATTCTTGTTCCTGCTTGGTATCTACCTCGGTCGCAAGCGATTGTTCTACGACGAGGGCAACAACATCGAGGTGTGGAAAAAGGTGCTTATAGCCTCGCTGTGTGCCTTTATTGTGCTACTGCCACTCCATCAGGGAACTATTCCGCTGAAGAACGACGGCTGTGTATATAAAAGCCTCTATGAGTTGCTCAATATGTGGAAGAATCTCTCGATGACGATGTTCTACGTTTCGGGTGTGGTGCTACTCTACTATCGCACTTCGGCACGCAACTTCCTCGCTAAAATTGCCCCTTATGGCAAGATGAGCCTTACAAACTACCTGTTACAGTCGATTATCGGTGGTTTTGTATTCTATAATTGGGGACTCGGAATGTTCCGCTACTC
Organism: Alistipes sp.; assembly: GCA_045543395.1. Taxonomy (GTDB): domain Bacteria; phylum Bacteroidota; class Bacteroidia; order Bacteroidales; family Rikenellaceae; genus Alistipes. The sequence goes on from JAZQML010000026.1 coordinate 6,986, forward strand.
GGGCCACGCATCGAGCCTTCTTATGGGTGCTGTTTGTGTTGCATTGCAGTATGCTTTCAGTTGCTGGTGGCTGTCGCGCTATTCGCACGGACCATTCGAGATGGTGTGGCGCAAACTTACGTGGATAGGCAAGAAGTAGTCGTGAAACAAAAAACCGAGCAATTTGCTCGGTTTTTTCTTACTCCTTTGCCACAGGGTCGCAGGTTAGTCCTATGCCCAATTTTTTGAATATTTTGTGGTCAACTTCACTTAACATAACTGTGCAATGTACTTGACAACCATTGAGTTTCGGAAGTTGGTCGAGAGCCTTACGACAGTTGTCATCGGTGATGCTCAACATCGATAATGCCACCAAAACCTCGTCGGTGTGAAGGCGTGGATTTCCGCCGTGCAACAGCCCGACTTTGGTCTTTTGTATAGGCTCAATCATTCGTTCCGGAATCAACTTTACATCGTGTGGAATATCTGCCAAATGCTTCGCTGCATTAAGCAGCAGCGCAGCACTCGGGCCGAGCAAAGCACTTGTGCGTGCGGTGATGATAGTGCCATCTTGCAACTCGATAGCCGAACACGGCACACCCTCACGATCCTTGCGCTCGTTGGCGGCTACGGTGGTTTTGCGGTGTGCGGTAGTGAGTTTTGCCTGCTTCATAATAAGCGACAACTTGCTCACCTCATTCTCGTTTTCGCCCCTTTGAGCGAGATTGCATAATGCGTAGTAGTAGCGGCGAATAACCTCATCTTTTGCCGCATTGCAACACACCTCCTCGTCCGAGAGGCAGAAGCCTATCATATTGACACCCATATCGGTAGGCGACTTGTAGGGACTCTCGCCATATATTGCTTCGAAGAGAGTGTTCAATACGGGGAAAATCTCTATATCGCGATTGTAACTCGATGCTACGCTGCCATACGCCTCCAAATGGAATGGGTCAATCATATTGACATCGTTCAAATCGGCAGTAGCAGCCTCGTAAGCGACATTTATAGGGTGCTTCAACGGGAGATTCCACACAGGGAAGGTTTCAAACTTGGCATATCCCGCCTTTGTGTTTCGTTTGTTTTCGTGGTAGAGTTGGCTCAAACATACCGCCATCTTGCCGCTGCCGGGGCCCGGAGCCGTAACAAAAACGAGCGGTCGCGAAGTCTCAACGTAGTCATTCTTGCCAAAACCCTCATCGGAGTCGATAAGAGCCACATTGTGGGGGTATCCTTCGATGGTGTAGTGGTAGTACACCTTAATACCCTGTCGCTCCAAACGCTTGCGGTAGGCATCGGCACTCGCTTGACCATTGTAGTGCGTTATGACTACCCCACTCACACATAGTCCTAACCCCTCGAATATGCCACGCAAACGCAATACATCCTCGTTGTAGGTGATACCCAAGTCGCCACGCATCTTATTCTTTTCGATATCCAATGCGCTGATTACGAGAATCATCTCCGCCTCGTCCTTCAACTGCAAGAGCATCTGCAACTTACTATCGGGTTGGAAACCCGGCAGAACACGGCTTGCGTGGTGGTCGTCGAACAATTTGCCACCAAACTCCAAGTACAACTTATCGCCAAATTGAGCGATACGCTTTTTAATCTGCTCCGATTGTATCTTGAGATATTTCTCGTTGTCAAATCCTATATTCATAACCTATTATTGAGTATCTGTTACTGACTCTATATCAAACTCTTCGAGCGCTTTCTGGAGCATAGTATTGAGTTTCTGGGGATCAATCTTCGACTTCACTTTGCCGCCCTTCACAATGCTGATTCCTCCGGTCTCCTCCGATACCACCAACACTACTGCATCGGTCATCTCGCTTACGCCAATGGCTGCACGATGGCGGGTGCCATAACTCTTTGGTACGTTACTCTGCGTAACAGGCAGGATGCACTTTGCAGCAACGATGCGATTTTGGTCAACAACCACTGCTCCGTCGTGCAGAGGAGCATTCTTGAAGAATATGTTGCGCACCAGCGAAGCCGAAACTTTTGCATCAATCGAAATGCCGCCCTCGGTGATAAACTGCAAATCATCCCTACGACGGAACACTATCAATGCGCCAATTTTCTCCTCGCTCATCGCTATACACGCCGATGCGATAGGCATAGTGTTTATGCTGCTATTTTTGCGGTTGAACGAGAATATTCGATTGAGAAACTCCAACTCCTTTTGGCGCATACCAAGGCGGAAAAGGAAACGACGCAACTCCGGCTGGAAAATTACGAGCAGAGCGATAACTCCTACACTGATAATCTGCCCAAGAATGGTCGAAAGCAACTCCATATTGAGGGCTTTGACTATTATCCAAACGAGATATATCATAATGATACCTACCATAATATATGGCGCATTGGTACCCTTCATTGCGCGGTAGACAATGAATAGCAATCCCGCAACGAGCAGAATATCAAGGAAATCGATGAAGTTGAATGGAATGAAACCCATATACGAAACCCTCTTTTAACTTTGTGTAGAGTTGTTCTCTCTTAAATTACTTCTTCGACGCTTTGTCAGCCTTATAGAGTTCGTTTACCTTTGCAAGTACGGCGTCGGTAATGTTGAGCGACTCGTCGGCATCCAAAATAATAGGTGCGCCCGGAGCCGAAGCGTTGAGAATCATCTTATACTTCTTGTCTGCGTTGATGCTCTGGATGGCGCGGGTGATCAAATCGTCGATGCGGTTGTTGAGTACCTGCTCCTCCTCCTGCAATGCAGGAACCTCCTTTTGAAATTGCTTCTGCAATGTCTCTGCACGCTTCTGCAACTCTTGTTCCTTGTTTTGAGCGTCACGGGTGGTGATTAGTCCCTTCTGATACTTCTCGGCAAGTTGTTGCATCTCGTTCTGGATATCCTGCTCCTTCTTTGCAAACTTCTGCTGCGCCTTCTCGATCTTCGAGCGAAGAGTATTACCCTCTGTCTTAACTATGTCGCTCTCCGCCATAACGTAGATGGTATTAACCACTGCTACGTCGCTGATTGCGCTACTTGTTGCCTCTGTTGCAACCTCTGCAACTTCGTTAGTTGTCTCTGCTTTGTTCTCTGCACCGCAACCTACGAGTGCCAAAAGTGTCAATACTGTGATAAATGTCTTTTTCATAACTATAAGTTGTTTTTTAATGATTCGTAACTATATCGCACAAAGGTAATAATTTTCTATGAAAATTACATACAAAAACGATAAAAAAGAGTGAAAACAGGTTGTTAATCGATCTCTACGGTAAGGGCAAAGGGACTAATGTGGCAAGTTATATATCCTATAACCCCTACGCTTAACCACCATTCATTTTGGTCGAGGATTTGGACGGGCGGCCGAAATGCCATCTGCGCAAAAAAAAGATGACAGCCAAATGCCGTCATCAAATTTTGCGGAGAGTACTGGATTCGAACCAGTGGATACCTTACGATATCGGCAGTTTAGCAAACTGCTGGTTTCAGCCACTCACCCAACTCTCCGTAGTGCTGTAACCCTTAAAAGGTGTGCAAAGGTAACTCTTTTCCGCAATAAAACAAAATTATTTCGATAAATTTGGCAAATTAGCCCGAAAATTATCCTCTAAATGTGTAATAACGCCCCACAAGGAAACTATATATGGCACATATTGCGGTGGTTAGCATCTTTGCCGGTGTTGCCCAAATGTGGCACTGCTCGACCAGAAGTTTCATAGCAACGTAGTTCAGCAAAATGGAGCCTACGATTGTTAGAGCATACTTTGCCATCTGCGGTAGCGAGGCTATGTGTGTAACCCTGAAAGCAACATTGCGATTGAGCCAAAAGCCCGTAAAGAACGTTATCGGGAATACCACGCACAATGCAGCAATATGGGGCGATATAGCCACATAGCCGAGATTTACGAGTTGTTCATCTACAATATAGTGGTATATGAGGTAGTACCAAATCGAGTCCAAAATGGCAGTTATTGCTCCACACGCCAGATAACGAAAAACTTGCTGCGGAACAACATTCCGCAGCGGTTTAACGTAGAACTTGTCTATGAATTTCGTTATGAGCGAAGCGAGCGACATCGGTAGTGTTATTTGTTTCTTGTGTATACCCACACCGATTGGCAACTCTTGTGCTGTTTTTTCCACGCCGTAACCTTGCGAGCGCACGCCGAGCGACTGCTCTCCTCGCACAAAGCGATCATATAGCGAGAGTCGTAGATGTATATCTTTGCATCTATCTCCGGAAGTTTTGCTTTTATCCACGCTATTGCATCCTCGGCACTTTTCAAATGGTCGTATACACCCCAAACGGCATAACTGTTACCCTTCTTAAGTGCCGGTAATGTCGGCTCTGCGGGTTGCTCTACAACCTCTACAACCTTCGTAACCTCTGCTATTGCTTCGGCTGACGGCTCGGCAATAGGCTCTGCAACAACTTGGGTTTGTTCGGAGGCCGATTGTGCGACCTCTTGTGTTGCAAATTGCGGATAGAGTATATACCCCGCAATACCTAACGACAAAACGACGCAGAGGCATACTACGCCATAAATATAGTAGTTGGTGCGAGGCTTGATTGTTACAACCCCCACTCCATCGGGGTTTGCCATCGCCACAAAGTTGCTGTCGGTGGTAACTACGTTGTTGGTAATGCTGCACACCCCGCCTATGGCAAGTGTGCCGTCGTGTAGCGACTGCGTGTGCCACTCGGCGTAGATGTCCGATGCTCGCTCCTCGCTAACGTTAGCCACCTTTGCAATGAGGTGTGTGATGTCTACCCCACGCTCCTCGGATGTAAGTCGCAACTCATTATATGGCGACTGCAATCGCTTTGCCGAGAGTTGCTTTGCCGGATGACGATATAGAATTAGCGTGCCAATATTTGGCAGAAATATCTCCCGCTCGTTGAGAATGGAGTTGGCTATAAGGTTGTCAATCTGCTGTTTCATTACTTCTTAAAGTGTCGTTTGTTTTTAGGTGTTTTTGTGCTTGGTGCGCTCGGCGTTACTGCGGGCGTATCCTTGTGGCGAAACCACGCCCAAAACATAAATGCTATGCCTGCAACCACAAATGGGATTGAGAGTAACTGTCCCATATTTAGTGCCATACCCTCCTCGAATGCCTCCTGATTGTTCTTTACAAACTCAATGAAGAAGCGCGAGAGGAATATGCCGACCAACGCTGCACCAAAGATAAAGCCCTCGCGTTTTGCCACCTTTGTATAGCGATAGAGAAGGAACAAGACCACAAAGCATATAATGTAGCACGTAGCCTCGTAGAGTTGTGTAGGATGGCACGACGGAACCAACTCGATAGGAGTGTTGGGATGTCGCAACACAAACTTAAAGCCCCAAGGTAGGTCTGTTGCGTGGCCGTAAATCTCGGAGTTGAATAGGTTGCCGAAGCGGATCATTGCGCCGCTCATTGGGGCAATGATGCCCAAGCGATCGGCTGTCCACAACACCGAAACTTTGTTTTTGCGTGACGATAGCCAGATGCCACACACAATACCTATTGCTGCGCCGTGGCTGGCAAGACCGCCATCACGAATGCCTGTGATAATCTCCAACGGGTGTGTTAGGAAATGCACAGGATCGTAGAACAGGCAATGCCCCACTCTCGCACCGATAATTGTGCCGAGTGCGATATACATAAATGCTGTGTCGGAAACCTCCTCGGGTTTGCCTTCACGCTTGCAGAAGTAGGAAAATAACCACCCTCCGAACAAGAGCGCAGCAACCCAAGTGAGTGAATACCAACGTATTTCAAACCCACCAATAGAGAATATTGTAGGGTCGAAGTCCCAAACTACCGTCAATAAATTCATTACAATTCAACCTTTTTGAGTGTGAATGTAAAGGTTGAGCCTACGCCCAACTCGCTGCGTACCGATACTCGCTCGCCGTGACCTTCGATGATGTGCTTAACGATAGCCAAGCCGAGTCCTGTGCCACCCTGCTCGCGTGAACGGCCTGTGTCGGTGCGGTAGAAACGCTCGAATACACGAGGCACATCGCCTTTGGCGATACCGATGCCGTTATCCTCCACCTCAATCAGAATTTTATCGAGCATATCGCGGAAGTCGAGTTTGGTCTGACCACCATCTTTGCCGTAGCGAATAGAGTTCATAATAAGGTTTTCGAGTACTTGACCGATGTAGAACTTGTCGGCTGAAACCCAGAAACGTGATGGAAGGTTCTGTGCAAACTTCACGTTGATGGTGATATTCTTTTTTGCAGCCTCCATCTCGCACTGCTCGGCAATATCCTTTGCGAGTGCTACGATATCGAAAGTCTCCGACTTCATCATCTCCATATCATTCTCGAGCGACGAGATGGTGTCGAGGTCGCGGATGATGTTAATCATACGATTCACGCTCTTCTCGGCACGCTCGAGGTATTTGCGGTTGATAATCTCGTCGTCGATACCGCCGTCGAGAAGTGTTGAGATGTAGCCCTGAATATTGAAAATTGGGGTTTTCAACTCGTGAGCGACATTGCCGAGATACTGCTTGCGGAACTTCTCAACATCTTTCAAACGGGCAATCTCTTTGTCGTTGTCCTCTGCCCACGACGAGAGTTCCTGCGAAATGTTCTCCACACGTTTATCCTTCAACTCGTCGAGCAATTCGGCGGTGTGAACATCGCGCGAAAATACGGTCGAATAGATCGGGCGCAACTTATAAGCCACATACTTGGTCATAATGAGCAACGCAAAAAGCGAAACGCTGATAAATGTTCCGAGTGTAGCCACTACTACCACCCACCAATACTCTTCGAGGTTGAGTGTCAGCAAAGTAACAATCATAGCGCACACTCCTGCCACTGCTCCAATAAGCCACGAACCGGCCTCTTTTGTCTTAATTCTCAACATATTTACTCTTTGTTTTAGGTTTTACACGCCTTTTATATTTTGCAAATATAACAAAAAAAACGGAAAACGGAAAACGGAAAACGGAAAACTTTTAGTTTTTAGTGAGTATAGTGAATTTAATGAGTTTAGAGAAATGTTATATTCTTTCCCTAATCTCCCTAAACTCTCTAAATTCCTTATATCCTCTGTCCTCTCCTACTGTCGGGTATTGTTTTTGATACCTATCAGGGCGGAGAGGCTTCCCTTTTGTGTGGTGCAGTGCTCCTTTGCGCGCCGGGTATTGTTTTCGATACCTATGGTTGCGTGCGATTTTACAATGCTAAATTGCTCAACCATTCGTGTTGCGCACTACCCACCATAGGACATATATTAGCAAATATATGTTAACTGTAATATAATGGCTAACAGTTGTTTTTGGTTGCTATTGCAACTCTACTTTTTTGAAAAAGTTGAATATAATTCCGTTAAAAGTTAACGCCAACTTTTACATAAAAGGCATTGATTGGTGTTTTGAATACCTCCTTAAAATTCAGATGATCTCCATTATATGATGCTTCGCCGTCGTTAACCATCTTGAATACCTGATGTTGTAAACCGATGCCGAAGTTGATCAATTTATAACTCAAACCTGCGCCGAAATCGCAATAGAATCCGCCTCTGGCTTTTATGCCGCTACTATAATGTACGCTATTTATTGTTTCGTCCGTTTGATGGTTGAATGACGAATAGCAGCCAACAGTTCCTCCAAGTCCGAGGTTTAAGAATGGGGTTAATTTGTCGTTGACAGGATACTTGAATTTGATGTTAGCAAAAATAGGTAGCATCACCGCATTCCATCGATCTGCTTTTTGATATATCTCATCTGTCATAGCAAACAAATCTTTTACCTCTTTCGTTTTACCACAATAGTATTGCAAACCAATACCGGCGCCAACAAAGAGGTATGGGCCAACTTCAACACCGTGTATTGTTTCAATCAGAGGGCGAGAAAATACAGTTCTCATTGTGCCTTCACTTCCACCCTCATAATCTCCATCGCTATCGGTATATTCATAGTCCCAATTGAATTTGCTACCGGTAACCGCATAACCTACATTAACCTCCCCTTTGTAATGGGGTGTCCAATCAATAGACTTCAAAGATTTCTTTACTTTCGAAACTTGCTCCGATGTCTGTTGGGCTGACACGTAGAACACAGAGCATACAAATACGCATACGATAAGTAATGCTTTTTTCATAATACCTTAAGTTTTTTTTGCCCACCAGCCCCCAATGAGCACTATTATATAAAGAAAGTGTGAGGCTGATATCGTCTATCTATTGAAGGTTGTGGAATGACCTAAATCGGAATAAACGATGCAATATCCCCACACTCGAATAGTATGGGAATGTGCAAAGAGTATGCACCGCCACATAACTATACAAGGAATGAGTGCTATTCGTTTGTCCTCCGATTTGAGAAAACTTCCACATTTTCAATAAGGACAGTGCGAAATACACTTTCGTAATATGTCTGCAATCCGCAAGACTGCACCACAAATATAGCAACTTATTACGAAAGTCACAAAAGTTTTAGCGGTTTTGTAAAGTTTTCCGCTTTCCATTTTTCGTTTTCCGTTTATTTCGCTATCTTTGCAAAATAGTTTGGCTCCGTAGTTCAATGGATAGAATTTAAGATTCCGGTTCTTACGATAGCGGTTCGAATCCGCTCGGAGTCACTTACAAACGGAAAGCGGAAAACTAATTATCAACTAAAAGGCTAATGGCTAATGGCCAACGGCTAATGGCTAATAAGATGGAGAGAAAAATTGAGAGTGATAGCGAGTTCGAGGGCAGAATACGCCCGCAAGAGTTGGCGAGTTTCTCGGGACAGGAGAAAATCGTAGAGAACTTGCGTGTCTTTATCAAGGCGGCGTTGATGCGTGGCGACTCGCTCGATCATACCCTACTGCACGGCCCTCCGGGACTCGGTAAGACCACGTTGGCGAATATCATCGCCAACGAGATGGGTGCGCAGTTGAAGGTAACATCGGGTCCTGTACTCGATAAGCCGGGCGACCTCGCAGGTCTTTTGACAAATCTCGCTCCGGGCGATGTATTGTTTATCGATGAGATTCATCGTTTAAGTCCAGTTGTCGAGGAGTATCTCTACTCGGCAATGGAGGATTTCAAAATTGATATCGTGTTGGATAAGGGCCCTTCGGCTCGTTCGATACAGATTGAGTTGGCTCCGTTTACCCTTGTTGGAGCAACCACCCGAAGTGGTCTTTTGACCTCGCCTCTGCGTGCCCGATTTGGTATTCAGTGCCACCTCGAATACTACGATGCGAAGGTTTTGAGCCAGATTGTAAAGCGTTCGGCATCTATTCTGGGTGTTTCGATTGACGACGATGCTGCACTCGAAATCGCTCTGCGCTCGCGTGGTACGCCTCGTATTGTGAACTCGTTATTGCGCCGCGTGCGTGACTTTGCAATGGTTAAGGGCGAGGGTTGCATCGATTTGCCTATTACCCGTATGGCGTTGGAGGCGTTGAATATCGACTCGCGCGGTTTGGATAGAATGGATAATAAGATTCTTTCGACAATTATTGCCAAATTCAATGGCGGTCCTGTGGGCTTAAATACTATCGCTACGGCTGTGAGCGAGGATGCAGGTACTGTCGAGGAGGTTTACGAGCCATTCCTGATTAAGGAGGGTTTCTTGAAGCGTACTCCTCGTGGTCGTGAGGCGACCGAGTTGGCATATAGGCATTTGGGCTTAACTATTCCCGAGCGCGAGGGAGAGTTGTTCTAATTTAATATAAGTAAGATGGAGTTAAAAGGACTTATATTTGATATGGATGGTACGCTGGTGGATAATCTGGCGTACCATTTTTTGGCATTCGAGGAGTATGCCAAGCGTGAAGGTTTTACTTTGTTGGAGCCTGTGTCGCTGAAAATCAACGGTATGCACAGCAACGACATCTTTCCGCTACTGCTTGGTAATGAGGTTGTTGCCGAGTATGGTTTGGATAGGTTGAATCGTGAGAAGGAGGAGGTGTATCGTGATATGTACCGCTCGAAAATTACCCCAATTCCGGGTATTATAGAGTTATTGCAAGCGGCTAAAAAGGCGGGTGTAAAGTGTGCAATAGGCTCTTCGGGTTGTCGCGAGAATGTAGAGATGATAGTAGAGGGTTTGGGCATTGCCGACTTGATTGATGGCTCTATCAGCGGTAGCGATGTAACTCACGGAAAGCCCCACCCCGAAATCTTTACCAAAGCGCACGAACTGCTCGGTTTGAAGGCGGAGGAGTGCGTAGTTGTGGAGGATGCTGTAAATGGTATTGTGGCGGGTTTGGCTGCCGGTTGTAAGTGTATTGCGGTAACCACTACCGCATCGGCGGAGATGCTCTCGGAGGCGGGTGCTTCGATGTGCTTTGCCGACTACACCAACGTGGGAATTGAGCAGATAAATGATTTGTTGAAGTAAACTGCGATAAATATCAGAAAAAGAGAGGGTTTTACCCTCTCTTTTTTGTCTGTTAGAAACTGTACTTTGCAAGTACATTTATGCGGTTTGAGTGCGCCTTTGCGCCATCCATATTTTTGCGACTCGCGTAGAGATACTCGGCACCGACGACAAAGCGTTGTGTCAAATTCCAAAATACGTTGCCGAATGCGTATTGTCCCTGCTTATACATATCGTTGCTGTATGTGCCATTCTTTTTGCAGACACCAACCATAGAGTAGCCGCCAGAAACAAACAAATTTGGAAGAATGTTTATTTGTGCTGCCGCTTGCCAGCCATACATAGGCGTTGTCTGCACTCGTGTAGCGTCGTTGGGGCGTGGTGTGAAGTCGAGTCCCGAACCCATCAAATCGTTGATATAGCGAGTTATACCCTCTCCGTAGATACCGTTCATAAACAACTCTAAATATCTGGTAATATGGATGTTGCCACTGAACTGAACACCCCAGCCAAACAGGTCATCCTCGCCCGAACGAGCCTTGTTGTAGAGGTACATATCGCGGAATACTGCCGATGCACGAATGTGGCTATCGCGATTTTTGCCCCACGCATATTGGAAGTAGATCGGAAAATCGGGAACACGCTGCGGAATAGCCATCAACGTTTCGCCATAGGTACCCGATACGCTTGGCATTTCGGCTGCAACACCCACCTTTAAGTGCTCTTTGAGGAACGAATATTCGTAGCGAATCATCGTTGCAAAGCGGAAGTTGTAGGCGTTAGGGCCTTGGAAATCGATAGTTGTAGGGGCTGCTGTAAGGTCGCAGAATGTCGATACATCACGACCGATGGTCAAGCCCAACATCGAAACGTATCCCGAACGGATGCGTGGAGTGTAACTACCCATAGCACCACCTCTGAAATCCACATCCATAAATACGTGAACCTGACCGAGTTTCTTGGTATTGGCTATACCTCTTATAAAGATGCGTGAGGTGCTGGCGTCGAGTCGCATCTCCTGCTTGTCGGCAGGGGTTTGTGTCATCGGAACGTCGTATGGCACCACATCTATGTTGTTGATGGTGCGGTCGAACGAATAGGCGGCACGCAATGCAACATCGCCACCAATGGCGAACGAAAATGCGTTGCGCTTGTCGGCAAAGATGGCCGACGGCATAGCCACCTGCTGAATACCATCGCGTGTGGCGTTCTTGTGGTCCTCGATGGCGGCCTTTACGGCTGCATTTTTCATTGTAATTGCTTGTTGGTCACACCCCTGTGTTGGGCATTTGAGAGTGTCTGTTTCGCTTACCGAGATGATGTAAACGGTAGGCTCGGCTTTGTCGTGGTGAAATCGCTCTATGCGATGTTTTTGTGCTGTGGCGGAGAGCGTTACCGCCAATGCTCCGATAACTAATAGAACTTTTTTCATAGCATTTGTGTTTTTAAGTTACGCCATCTACGGGTGCAAACCTTGTGCCACTACACCATATCGTTATCCAATTCTATCTCCTTTTCAATCTCGTCGCGCCAATGCAGTGCGGCGTGCGAGCCGTCGCAGTAGGGTTTGTTTGCCGATTCGCCACAACGACACAATACCGTGCGATTTCGTACCTCGTAGGCTTTGCCACTCTCGCGCTCTACAACTATTCCTCCTCGTACCCATAAGCCGCCACTTGCGTGCAGTGCATCATCTTCGATAAGCCCAAGACTTGGTGTGTATGGCCGTTCGAATGGTAGGTCGGAATCGTTGCCCCATATCATCAATCGCCCACTCGGACAGAGCGATGCTTGGCGTACTGCTTGTCGGTGCGAGGCGTCGTCGAACGATGTTTCGGTGGCTGCCCAAACGCCCCCACCGGCATCGCAGAATCGGGCAAATACACAGTATTTGGGGTTGTCGGTAAGTGTAAGTCTCTCGCCCGGAGTAATCTCGACGTCACTCAATATCGTTTCGTGACGTGCGGTGATATTGGGCTTCCAACGATGGGTAGAGTGTGAGCCGTCGCAATAGGGCTTGTTTTTGGATGCACCGCAACGGCATAGGTGTGTAGGCTCCTCATCGGTCGAAAACGATGCTCCCTGCTCGAATTTCCAACTCTCGCCCAACGCATTTGCCACGATGTGTTGCGTTGCCAAAGGCGGTTTGCCATAAACGAGGTATGGTCCCTTATCGGTTACAACAATCTTATACTCCGCTTCGGAAGCACTCTCTGCTTTTTGTTTTGCCATAACAATAAAGATTTATCTATTTCGTTATTTGTGAGGCAATAATTATTCCCAAATTCGGAGTAGTTGCTATGAAATTGCCAACTTTTTTGTATATTTGCCGTTTGAAAACATTTTGAATATGAAGAGTGTAAAGTTTTTGGTTGTAGCGTTGCTCTCGTTGGTGGCATTCGCTTCGTGTAACAAAGAGGATAGTGCAACGTTGTCGTTGGAGCGTACTGCGCTCTACTTCTCCTCGTGGGAGGATGATGCACAAACCATCGATTTCGTCTCGTCGAATGCGGCGTCGGTGGCTGTCGGCTCTTGTAGCATAGGTTGGGATGCAAAGGTTTTAGGAAACACTATCAGCATCGAGCCTATCGGCACAAATGAGGAGGGAATGACCAATGACGATCTTCCGAAGGAGGGATCGGTGGTTATCAATGCGCAGAACAAAGAGGGCAAAGCAACGAGTTATTACATCTATGTGTATATTGCCGAAACGGTGGCTCTGGATGCCGATGGTGCAGCAAACTGCTATATCGCAACCAAACCATCAACAAGTTATACCTTCGGTGTTATGCACCGCCCCGACGGAACACCACTCGACACAAAGAGTGTTAAATTGTTGTGGCAGAGCAACTACGAAGTAGTGAAGAACGCTTCTTTGTCGGGTAATAATGCTCAATTCTACATCAACCCATCGGAGAAGGACAATTCGAAGGTACTCGACTCGAATGTTGTCATCGCTGCATACAACGCTGCGGGCGAGATTATTTGGAGTTGGCACGTGTGGGTGGTGGACGAAAACCCACTCCTCGCGACTGATACCTACTCGAATGGCAAGACCTTTATGCGCCAAAATCTGGGAGCCTTTACCAACTCGGAGGGTTCGAAAGATGAGCAGCAGATTCTCGATTCGTATGGTATGTACTATCAGTGGGGCCGTAAGGATCCGTTCCCACGTCCACTCTATTTCGATGCTGCGGGTGCTTACGATGAGGATAGATACGATGCTTCGAGCATTTATATTAAAGAGGTATTTCCCGAGCGCACTTCGAGCAACGGAACTCTCGAATATATTACCAAGAACCCGATGCACTTCATTACAAATGCTGCGTGTGTAGCCGAGGGCGGAGATGGCATTGGCGACTGGCTTGCAACCCCGAACAACACTCTTTGGAACGATACCGAGAAGAGCGTTTACGATCCGTGTCCAAAGGGTTGGAGAGTGCCTTCGGCAGACGATATGAGCGTGTTAGTGCTTGATGATTCGGTAGATAACACTCCGATTGATGAGGCACGAAAGCAGTATGGTTGGCACCTCTCGGATGGCGTAGACCACTACTTCTACCCTGCTTGCGGTCGTCGTCGTTACAATGATGGTTTGGTCGAGAATATGAACTCGAAAGAGGGTGTCTATCCTTCGCAACCACAGCCGTGGGAGGGATACTATTGGACCTCGACAACTACGGCAGATGGTAAGGCCGTATCGCTATATTTTGACCTTACTACCACTCGAACAATCAATAAATTTTTCCCTTCGTATTCGGCACGCAGGGCCAATGGCTTCCAAGTGCGATGCGTAAAGGAGTAGTACGGAAAAGCAACCTTCGGGTTGCTTTTTTGTTGGTTGGGAGGTAGGAGTTAGTAGATAGTAGTTTTCCGTTTTCCGATTGTGTGGCACTAACGTTGCATCGTAGTGGTAAGATTAAATTCTTGTCGCTATGAAAATCTACACCGGTAAGGGCTATATTTCCCTTCTTGCGCTTATTGCTATTTGGTCGGTTTCTGCCGTTACATCGTTGCCCGGTTTGGCAATATCGCCTATTCTCGAGGATTTGAGCAGAATATTTCCATCTGCCTCACAACTTGAAATACAAATGCTTACGTCATTGCCGTCGATGCTGATTATCCCTTTTGTGTTGTTGGCTGGTTGGCTTTCGGAGCGGGGTGGCGAGTCGTTGAAACTACTTGCCGTAGGTCTATTCATATTCTTTGCGAGTGGTGTGGTCTGCATCTTTGCAAAGGATATCCGACTGCTAATCGTTGCAAGTTGCATTATGGGTGTGGGTGCAGGTATCGCAGTTCCCTACTCTACGGGGTTGGTTGTGCGCTATTTTACGGGCGATAGACGAGTGCGACAACTCGGCATCTCATCGGCAGTGAACAACCTTTCGCTGGTGGTCGCTACGGCTGTGGTGGGTTGGATTGCTACACGTGATTGGCACCTCGCATTTACGGTCTACCTATTGCCTGCTGTGGCGTTGGTTTTGCTGCTTTCGCTCTACGGAACGAAGTCTGCCCCGGAGCCACGTGAGAGCGACCAACTGCGCCAATCGAAAATCAACTGGAGCCGCCTTATAGGACTTTCTGTACTCTATTTTGTGACTACGTTCACAACGCTTGTCATAACCTTCTATCTCTCGTTTCTTCTCGAAAAATACCGTTTCCCGCAGGAGTTTTCGAGCATTATGATATCGCTCTTTTTTCTCGCCATAATGTTGCCGGGCTTTGTGCTGAACGACATTATTCGCCATCTGCGTTCGATGACTATTTTCTGCTCGTTGTGCCTTATGACGGTGGGGTTATTGTTGGTGGGTACAGTACCGGATATTCCGCTGATGACCATTGGTGTAATTTTGACCGGTATAGGCTATGGTGTTCTACAACCGATTATCTACGATAAAACGGCTGTTACCTCCCCTCCTGATGCGGCTACGAAGGCTCTTTCGGTGGTTATGGCTGTGAACTATGTTGCGGTATTGGTCTGCCCTTTTGTTGTCGATTTCGTGGCGAAAATAACGGGGCAAAATCGTAGTACTTTCCCATTTGTGGCGAGTGCGATATTGGTCGCTATGGTTGCATTTCTGTCGTTGCTGATGCGAAAAAGTTTCGTTTTGGGGCTTGATGAGTCGTACTATGGTGCGAAAAAATAGAAAAAATTTCTACCTTTGTACTCGTGAAAAGTACGGTAGAGATATTTTCGGAACTTGGTGTGCGCCTTGCGGAGTTTGGCTTCGACAACGAGTCGCGCTCGGTTGTGGAGTGTGCGGTGGCAGAAAATGAGTGGTTTTCTGCCGATGACATTCGCTACGCCATAGAGGCAATACGAAGCGAAATGCTTGATGCCGAGAATATTAGAGCGTGGCTTTCGCACTACCCTTCCGCATCGAAGCGCGATGCAAAGCGTGTGGCTATAATTATGGCGGGCAATATTCCGTTGGTTGGTTTTGCCGACCTGATGTGCGTAATTGCTAATGGCGATATACCATACGTGAAGCCATCGAGCAAAGATAGGGTTTTGCAGGAATATATCGAACGTCTATTGCTCGACATAGAGCCTAAACTGAAAATCGAAAAGTATAAGGAAGGTGTCGATTACGACGCTGTTATTGCCACAGGTGGAGATAGCGCAAAACTCTATTTCGCTACCCTTTTCGAGGGTGTGCCGTCGCTTTTGCGTGGTAGTCGCCATTCGGTTGCGGTGCTTACGGGTGAAGAGTCGGCAGAGGATATATCGGCTCTTGCTGATGATATTTTCACCTATTCGGGGTTGGGTTGTCGCAACGTGTCGGTGGTGTTTGTGCCAAGTGGATATAAGTTGTTGTTGCCAACTCGTCGGATGTGTCGTGCCTACCACAATAACTATTTGCAGTGCAGGGCATTACTCACAATGCGAGGTGTTGAGTTCGATGATTTAGGTGAGGCTGTTTTGGTGCCATCGAAGGCGGAGTTTCCTCGCTTCTTAAGCCAGATAAATGTGGTCGAATACTCCGATATCGAGGAGGTTAAGCGGTGGCTTGCCCGGAATGACGAAAAGTTGCAGTGCGTTGTCAGTCGCATAGCAGATTTGCACTCCCGTTGCGTGGGGTTGGGGTGCGCTCAACATCCAACGTTATTCGAGTATGCAGACGAGAGAGATATTATGCAGTTTTTGGCGCAAATAGATTAAAATGTTAAAAATTTATGCTATATTTGCATATCTGAAACCTTAAAAATAGAGTTATGAAGAAGTTTTTATTGATGATTGTTGCCGTATTGGCATTTGTTGCAGTATCGGCACAACCTCCACAGGGCGGAGGTAAACGTGGTGGCGATCGCAACGCGCGTATGATTGAGATGTTGCAGAAGCAACTTAATATGAGCCCCGAGCAAGCACAAAAGTTCTTGCCTGTATATCAGGGCTATCAGCGCGAAATTCGTGCTGTGCGTAAGGATACCAAGACCTATGTCGATTCGTTCAAGGGCGAGGAGATGACCATTAAGGTTGCCAAGAAGATTATGATGGCGCAACTCAATGGCGATAAGGAGATTATCAAGGTAAAGAAGGAGTATATCAAGGTCTTTGTAGATTACCTTACTCCCGAGCAGTTGGCAAAGGTATTTACCATTGGTCAGCGTGGTCCTCGTGGCGGAAAACCGGGACAGGGTCCACGCCCACAGGGCGCTCCACGTCAATAGTGTAGAAATAGCGTAAAATTATTAGAGCCTGCCTAACTTTTGATTGTTAGGCAGGCTTTTGATTTTGTGGGAGTTGACGGATTGGCTACTGCGCTCGCTTATGCTCGCTCCGCTTAACGCCTTTCCGTTCCGCTCGCCGCGGGGGCCCTTACAAAAACTGCACTCCGCAAGAGGTTGCCTCCCTATTCTTGTTTCCACTTCGCTGGATTCGAACGGTCGCTGCAGGTTTGAGCAGACCGAAGAGATATGCGATAGGGGTTAAACTGAAAGTTTCGAGAATGGATTAAAAATCGGTAGTCAAATTCATTTGAACTATTGATTTTTAATCTGTTATCGCAGTTGCATAGCAACAACTACTATCGCATAACTCGCAGACAACTCTGCCGCACCGCCACCGA
>JAZQML010000027.1:0-11309 GCA_045543395.1 Alistipes sp.
TCTTCCTAAGACCGCTTGGCCTCCGACTTCCCAGAACAGTTGCGCCGCTATAAGTGTAGGAACAAAAAAACGGATTGAGGAAGCCCCAATCCGTTTTGTCGAAAAAGCGATGTCGCCTACTCCTCGACCTTCTTCTTCCAATTCAACACAGGGAGAAGGAACGAAATTATCGACGCGCCAATCCAGAATATAGCGGCCTGCGAGAAGTCGTAGTGCTTGACGGTCTGCTCGACCATCTCACCCACCTCGTTCAACGCCTGCACGGTCTCGACGGTGATATTTTTGTCGATGAGCCAACCGCTTATCACATCCTGCAAACCTGCTGCTATGTAACTTGCGATACCCACAACGCCGAGTGCTGCACCCGTTGCCTTACGAGGTACGATATCTATCGCCATCAAACCACCGAGGAAGGCGATCAAAACACCGATAGCGATACCGAATAGTACCATTGCTGCAACATTTACCCAATACTCGTTACCGCCGTATACGAATATGATGTATGATACCGAGAGCATAATACCCGAGATAAATGCCGGCATCTTGCGATCTCCACGGAACAGAGTGTCCGACATCCAACCTGCCAAAACCGTACCCAAGATACCGAGGAGGGCGTTAATCGAGATGATAAACGTTGCTGTTTCGAGCGAGAAGCCCTTTTGCTCCTGCAAGAATAGGATACCCCACGAGTTCAACGAGTATCGCGAGATATACATAAACGCCGATGCGAGGGCCAAAATCCACACAGCAGGGGTGCGCAACACCAACTTCTGAATATCGCCAACCGACTCCTCCTGCTTCTTCTCCTCGACCTTCTCGCCGGTAAGCACCTCAATCGAAGGCAAACCCTTGCTCTCGGGTGTGTCGTGCATCATAAAGAGGATAATCACCACGCCTATTGCACCGGCCAGAGCGGAGCCGAAGAAGCCCCATTGCCAACCCGCTGCGGCAACAATCGAACCCACGAATATGAACGACAACCACTCGCCAATGTTGTGGCTTGCCGAGAAGAAACCGTAGAATGTGCCACGACGCGATAGAGGGAACCAGCGCGAAAGTGCGATAATTGCCGGAGCAGCACCCATAGACTGCGACCAGCCGTTGATACCCCACATAATAGCGAAAATCACGAATACCACAGCCGAAGGGATAGCCGCTTCGCCTATAAATTCGTTGTTCGAGCCGAAAAGGCCGATAAAGCCCATTGTAAGGTTTGCCAATGTCGAAACCAACAAACCTGTCGCCATAAATCGTTTGATGTTGCTGTGGTCGGCGATAAAACCATTTACCAACTTGCCTATCGCATAGGCAAAGAGGAGTGCCGAGCCGATAATTCCCAACTGTGTTGCATCGAGCATACCGCTGTCGAGAATCGGTTTTTTCATAACGTTAAGCGATGTGCGGCATACATAGTATAGGCTGTATCCGAGTGTTCCCGCAACGAACGACTGCAATGCCAACGAGCGGTGATACTTCTTCTGACCATTTGCATCGAGGTCCTCTCGAAGCGGTGCCGGATCGCTTATACCGTAAAATTTCTTAAATGCTGAAATAAACCCCATAATAGTTTTCTTTTATTTAGTTTTGAATTGTGTGCTATTTTAAGGTGTGACGGCCCTTCTGCTCCAAGTACTTGATGAGCATTGCAGGGCGGTCGGTCTGAATCATCGAGGTGCCATACGAGAGAATCTTACCGTAGATTTTCTCCTCGTTGCCTACGGCTCTATCGTCGTAGTAACCACTCTCGCGTCCGCCGCAGAGGCTTCCCCACAAAGTGTTTATCCACAAGCGCTTACCACTCTTAACAACCCTCTTGAACACCTTTGCCTCGCCCTTCAACGAGCCATCCCAGCACATCTCGTATGCAATAAACGGAAGGTCGGTCGAGAGATACTCGTTAAAGAGTTGCTCGTGCTTGCCCCACGACTTTGCGTTGTAGTTGATGATAGGCATATAGAGCATATTATGCTTGTGCTTCGAGAAAAACTCCTTCATCGCCTCGGGCGACTTCGTACTCTTCATAATCACCTGATCTGCCATATTGCGCTCGACGAGCATCTCCATAACTTGGTCGTAGTAGTTTATCGCCTTATCGAGGTTTATCATCACACGACCTTTGCACAAATCGAGAGCCTCCGCCAAAGTAGGCATCTTGTAGCGAGTTGTTGCGCCGTGTCCCGCACGCAAGTAGCGGCTACGGATGTATTCGAGCGTCAATTCGTTAATCTTGCCCTTACCATTAGTGGTGCGGTTGATTGTGCGGTCGTGGCAAACAACCAACTCGCCATCGGCAGTACGATGCACATCCAACTCCACTATATCCACACCCATCTGAATAGCCGACTCGATGGCCTCCAACGAGTTCTCGGGGAAGTTGCGCCAATCGGCACGATGCGCAATAACAAACACGTAGTCCGACTTTGGGTTGCGCAACTCGCGCAACAACTTGTCGGTGCGGCTCTCTGCCACAGCCGTAAAGGCGGTAGCAAGACAGAGAGTCCAAATCAGTAATCTCTTCATCGTCTATATCTTATTTAATTGCAAACTTACCTTTCAACGTAGCGTAGGAGTCGGCACCAACCCATACATCGAATTCGCCCTTATCCTCCTTCCAACTCAAATCGCTGTGGCAGTATGCCAACTCCGAGGTTGGAATCTCGAACACTACAACCTTTGATTGTCCTGCCTTCAACGACAAACGCTCAAAGCCCTTCAACTCGCGTACAGGGCGGGTTGTTTCTGCCACGATGTCGTGAACGTACAACTGCGCCACATCGTCGCCATCAACATTGCCCTTGTTGGTAACCTTTACGCTAACCTTCACTACGCCACCCATCTCTACGGTTGGGGTCAGCACCTTCAAATCGGAGTACTCAAATTCGGTGTAACTCAAACCATAACCGAATGGGAAGAGAGGTGCATTCTGGATATCCACATAACTTGCGCTATATCCCTGCGCCTTGAATTGACTCTTTGCTGGGCGGCCCGTATTCTTCGAGTTGTAGTGTACAGGAATCTGACCAACGTGGTAAGGGAACGACATTGTGAGGTGGCCCGAAGGGTTCTTGTCGCCCGATACGAGATCGGCAACCGCAGGGCCCGCCATTGTTCCGCCGTGCCAAGTGAGAAGCACTGCATCGGCCTTCTCGACCTCGTTGCGGAGATCCATTGCACGACCTGTCGAGAGCAACACAACAATCTTTTTGCCCGTCTTTTTCAATGCGTCGAGCAACTTCTGCTGGTCGGCAGGAACAGTAATCTCGGCACGTGAGCGCGACTCGCCACTATGCCAACCCGAAAGACCAATCGAGAGCAGAATAACATCCGACTTTTCGGCAATGTTTACCGCCTCCTCTATACCGCCTTCGATAAGACCATTCTTGTATCTGCCGCACTCGCAAGCCTTGGTGTAGAGAACGTTCTCCTTACCGAAACGCTCCTCGAGGGCAGTGCGGAAAGTGATAGAACGCTTTGCCTCACCCAAGCCTCGCCAAGCACCAAGTTGATCGATCTGCGAATCGGCAAATGGGCCGATAAGGGCAATCTTAACACCATTTTGGAGAGGCAGCACGCCGTTGTTTTTGAGCAATACCATCGACTCGGCAGCCACCTCGCGGGCAAACTGCATATTCTCGGGGCGATAGTAAACCTTCGACAAATCCTGCTTTCCATATTTGTAAGGGTCCTCGAACAGACCGAGGCGATACTTCACTGCCAACACCTCGCGCACGAGTTCGTTCACGAGTTCCTCCGAGATGCGCCCCTCCTTAACGAGTTGCTCTCCGTAGGCGATGTAGTCGCCACCAAGCATATCCATATTCAGGTGCGCCTTCAATGCCAACTCGGCAGCATCTTTGCCATCGGCTGCTACGCCGTGAATTATCATCTCGTGTACGGCGTTCCAGTCCGAAACCACAAAGCCTCGGAAGCCCAACTCCTTGCGGAGAAGGTCGTACAAGAGCCACTTATTGCCCGATGCGGGAACACCCTTAAAGTCGTTGAACGACGACATAACGGTAACAGCACCGGCATCTACCGCTGCACGATAAGGTGGGAGGTAGAGGTTGCGGAACATCAACTCCGACATATCAACCGTATTGTAGTCCTTACCGGCCTGTGCCGCACCGTAAGCAGCAAAGTGCTTGATACACGCTGCGATGGTGTTGGTTGCCGAGAGGTTGTCGCCCTGATAGCCACGCACCATAGCGGCAGCAATCTTTGCACCGAGGTATGGGTCCTCGCCCGCACCCTCCGAAACGCGGCTCCAACGTGGGTCGAACGAGATGTCGCACATTGGCGAGAAGGTCCAATGTATTGCCGTTGCGGCACTCTCCTCTGCTGCCACACGTGCCGAATGCTCTATGGCAGCGAGGTTCCACGAGCAGGACATTGCCAAGTTCTCGGGGAATATAATCTTACAGCCGTGAATGATGTCGTAGCCAAAGATGAGTGGAATACCCAGACGGCTCTCCTCGACCGCCATCTTCTGCAAGCGCAGAGCCTCGTCGCGGTTGCGAATTGAGAGGAACGAACCAACCTCGCCTTTGCGTACTGCGCTCTCGATGTCGCACTTAACGCCTCCGGGGCCTGTTACTACGCCCTTACGGGTGACGAACTGTTCGAGTTGACCGAACTTCTCGCGTAAGGTCATCTTTTTGATGAGTTTGTCGGCGAACTTAAACGCCTCCTGCTCCTCTGGTGTGATTTGTGCCGATGCCGATGCGACAATGGCTACAAACAGCAATAGAATCGAAAATTTCTTCATATCTAAAGTCTTTTTTGGGTGTTGGCGTTGTGTGGTTACACGGGTGGCGAAAATGCACACAGTTGAGCATTTCGCCATCCGTAGTTCAACGCTTAAATTACCCTTCGAAAACGATTTTTATTTTGCCTGCCATACGAGTGCCGACGCTCCGAGAACGGCAGCATTCTTGTTCTGCAACTCACTTGGGAGAACCTTCACCTTGTTCTTGAAGGCGATGAGCATATTCTCCTCCATATACTTCCTTATAGGGTCGAATATCAAATCGCCCGCCTTTGCCAAACCTCCAAAGATGAAGATTGCCTCCGGCGAGGTTATTGTTACGGCATCAGCCAAAGCGTAGCCCAACTTCTGACCTGTAAGGCGGAAACACTCCTTTGCGATAGGGTCGCCCTTGGCAGCAAACTGCGAGAGCATAGCCGCTTCGAGTT
Organism: Alistipes sp.; assembly: GCA_045543395.1. Lineage (GTDB taxonomy): Bacteria > Bacteroidota > Bacteroidia > Bacteroidales > Rikenellaceae > Alistipes. The sequence continues at coordinate 5,194 of JAZQML010000027.1, forward strand.
GGTCGAACGAGTACTCGCGAAGTGGCGAAGGGTCGTTCATCGTAGCCATCAACTCGAATGCAGTACGCTTGATACCGCCCGCCGAGGTGTAGGTTTCGAGGCAGCCCTTACGACCGCAACCGCAATCACGACCACCACGCTCCACGATAACGTGTCCGAACTCGCCTGCAAAGCCGTCGTGACCATATATCATCTCACCATTTGCCACAAAGCCCGAGCCTACGCCGGTGCCGAGGGTGATCATTATAAAGTCCTTCATACCCTTTGCGCCTCCATATACCATCTCGCCGATGGTTGCGGCGTTGGCGTCGTTGGTAACATATACGGGAACACCTCCGAAGTGCTTGCCCAAATCCTCGGCAATGTTGAAGATACGATCCTCGTCCTTTCTGCCGGCAGCAATCTGCTCCTTCGAGTACTTCCACATATTCGACGGAATCTCGACGGTACCCTTGTAGTAGTTGCCGTTAGGCGCACCGATGCCGATACCCACCAACTCGTATTTGAAGTTGATGCTGTTGAGCAGGGTTTTCATTGCAACCGCCAAATCCTCGATGTAGCGAGGGTAGTCGTCGTATGCCATATACGAGCGGGTTGAGATTGCCGATTCGCCAAAGATTTCGCCACTCTCATCTACCAAGCCAAAAGCGGTGTTTGTTCCGCCGATGTCGATACCAAAAACTAATTTTTTCATAGGTTGTAGTTTTTTTAGATTTTGAAATTATTTTTAGTTGTTCAATATTATTCTCATATTTAATCGTTCAAAGTTAGGGATAAATTCCAAGATTTCAAAATTTTTCGTACCTTTGAGGTGTTGTTTTGAAAAATTGTGACATTTTAAGACGGTTTTTTATCGATGAGATTGTTTACTAACGACGAACTGTTATCGCTCTTTGAGCAACACGTTGCTCAAATGGCTACACCACACGAGCCTCGACTCCTCTATGCACCAATCAAATATGGTTTGGAGGTGGGCGGAAAGCGCATTCGCCCATTGCTGTTGATGCTCTCCTACAATGTTTATGCCGACGATATCGAGCGAGCATTGATGCCCGCAATGGCGGTTGAGGTGTTCCACAATTTCACCCTCCTGCACGACGACATTATGGACAACGCTTCGGTGCGCCGAGGTCGCCCATCGGTGCCGGCAAAGTGGGGCAACAATGTGGCTATTTTGTCGGGCGATGCGATGTTGATTTTGGCATACAAGCACCTCCAACAGACCGAAACCGACCGCCTTTCGGAGATATTCAAGGCGTTCAATAAAATGGCGGCAGAGGTGTGCGAAGGTCAGCAGTTCGATATGGATTTCGAAACACAATCGAAGGTGTCGGTGGTGGACTATATGAATATGATTGAGTTGAAAACCGCTGCCTTGCTCGCCGGCTCGGCGTATATCGGAGCAACGCTTGCGGGGGCTCCGTTGTGCGATTGCCAGAGCCTCTACGACTTTGCGTTGGAGGTGGGTATTGCCTTCCAGTTGCAGGATGACTTGTTGGATAGTTTTGGCGACGAACGACTTGGCAAAAAGATTGGTGGCGACATCCTCGAAGGCAAGAAGACCATACTTATGATTGAGGCCTTCTCGCGTGCCAACGAGCATCAACGCGAGGTGTTGCGCACAACGCATCTGCGCCAAGATGTGAGCGATGTCGAGAAGATAGCCATAATTAAGGCGTTGTACGAGGAGTTGGGAGTTCCCGAGAGGGTGGAACAGCAGATTTCGCAGAAGTTCCAAAAGGCTCTCTCCATACTCGAAAGGCTCGATGCACCGCACGACCGCACCCTCGAACTTCGTCGCTATGCCGAGAACCTAATCGGCAGAAAAAGTTGATGTTTAGACGAGAGAAATGCAAAATGCAAAATTATTTCTCTAAATCCTCTAAAAAAATTTTAATTTAGCCAATGGCTAATGGCTAATGGCTAATAGCCAATAGTTAAAATATGAAACGCACAGATATAGAAATTATGGCACCTGTGGGGTGCTACGAGTCGCTCCACGCGGCGATAAATGCGGGAGCCAACTCGGTATATTTCGGCATTGGCCGACTCAATATGCGCTCCGCCTCGGCTGCCAACTTCTCCGAGGCAGATATGGAGCAGATAGTGGAGATTGCCCACAAGGCGGGTGTTAAGACCTACCTCACGGTAAACACCATAATCTACGACGACGAGATGCAGGCTATGCACGAGGTTGTCGATAAGGCGAAGGCGGTGGGAGTCGATGCCATCATCGCATCGGACTTGGCGGTTATAACCTACGCCTACCACACCGGTGTCGAGGTGCATATCTCCACGCAGTGCAACATCTCCAATTCGGAGGCGGTAAAGTTCTTTTCGCAGTGGGCAGATGTGGTGGTCTTGGCTCGCGAATTGTCGCTCGAGCAGATTGCCGAGGTGCATCGCTCAATCGTTGAGCAGGATATTCGTGGCCCGAAGGGCGAATTGGTTGAGATAGAGATGTTTGCGCACGGAGCATTGTGTATGTCTATATCGGGCAAGTGCTACTTGAGCGAACACGAAACCGCCTGCTCGGCAAATCGTGGTGCGTGTCGCCAGATATGCCGTCGCAAGTACACCATTCAGGATAAGGATACGGGCGAGATGCTCGACATCGATGGTCGCTACATCCTCTCGCCGAAGGACCTTTGCACGATAGATTTCCTCGACCAATTTATTGCCGCCGGCGTGCGAGTGCTGAAAATCGAGGGACGTGCGCGTGGTGGCGAGTATGTGAAGCGCGTGGTCGAGGCGTACGACAAGGCGTTGCGCCTTATCGAGAAGGGCGAGTTCTCGCGCGAGAATGCCGAATCTCTCAAAGAGGGTTTGTTGCGAGTGTTCAACCGAGGTTTCTGGGGTGGCTACTACGCCCACAAGCGCATTGTGGAACATAGCCAAGCGTATGGCTCGTCGGCAACACACCGCAAGGAGTATGTGGGCAAGATTACCAACTACTTCAAAAACATAGGAGTTGCCGAGATTACGGTCGAGGCATCGACTTTGGCTGCGGGCGACGACATTCTGATTATGGGCGAAAAGACAGGTGTTGTGGAGCAGAAGGCGGAGGGTATAGTCCTCGCCGAGAAGATTGTCGAGGGCGTTAAGCAGGGCGATGTCTGCTCGATAAAGACTGTTGAGCCGGTACGACGTGGCGACAAACTCTACAAAGAGGTGAAGCGATAAAGCCTAAAAAACCATACCCAAATGAAAAAACTGACTCTCATTATTTGTGCCGTGCTACTTTCGGCAAATGCTATGGCATTTAGTAGCGTTGTAAAGTCGAAATTGGTGGGCGATGTAACCATTTCGAGCAACGATAGTGCTTGGAAAATCAACACCAAAGTTGAGATGAAGGGCGAAACCGAGGAGATTACCATCGAATTGGTTGCCGACAAACCTATCGCCCCTCCCCATTTCAAAGTTGGAATTTTCACTCCGCAACTCGATGCTCACCATTTATGGCATTCGAGCAATATCGATAGGGCAAAGTTGTTCCCGGAGTGGAAGTCCAAATACACCTCGTCGTTGGCGCAGGACATACCCCTCTACACCTTTATGAACACGAGCAATCGCAATCGTATGACCATCGCCATAAGTGAGGCTCGACGAAAGGTTGTGGCGCAGATGGGTTTCCGCGAGGAGGAGGCTTTGTTGCAGGGTACAATCTCCTTTTTTAGCGAGGCGGAGTCGCCAATATCGCACTACAAAACCTCTATTCTGATAGACAAGCGCGATATATTCTGGGCAGATGCCATACGTGAGGGTTTGGCGTGGATAGAGGCACACAACGACTTCAAGATGTGCCGAGTTCCCAAGGAGGCATTCGAGCCGATGTACTCTACGTGGTATCAGTTCCACCAGCAGATCACCGACGAGAAGATTGAGGCGGAGTGTCGCGAGGCGGTGAAGTTGGGTATGAAGACAGTTATCGTAGACGATGGCTGGCAGACCGACGACAACAATCGTGGCTACGACTATTGCGGCGATTGGAAGGTTGCCCCGTCGAGAATCAAAGATATGGGAGCACACGTCAAGCGTGTGCAGGATATGGGTATGAAGTATATGTTGTGGTACTCGGTGCCATTTATCGGCAGATATAGCGAGGCATACAGCCGCTTCGAGGGCAAATTCCTCTATATGCGCAGCAAGAATGTGGGCGTTTTGGACCCTCGCTTCCCCGAGGTTCGAGAGTATCTTTGTTCGACCTACGAGAAGGCTCTGCGTGATTGGAATTTGGACGGCTTCAAGTTGGATTTCATCGACTCATTCAAAATCAAAGGTACCGACCCTGCTATTGCCGAAGGCTATGCAGGACGCGATATCAAGAGTGTGCCGGAGGCTGTCGATGTATTGATGATTGAGATAGCCAACCGCCTGCAAGCAATCAACCCTAACGTGCTTATCGAGTTCCGTCAGAACTATATAGGACCGGCAATACGCCAATACGGAAATATGTTGCGAGCGCGAGATTGCCCGGGCGATATGCAGTGTAACCGCCTTCGTGTTGCCAATCTGCGATTGACAAATGGTGCAACAGCCGTTCACGCCGACCCGTTGGAGTGGAACATCAACGAGAGGCCCGAGGTTGCAGCACGTCATATCCTCTCCGGAATTTATGGCACAATTCAATACTCGTTGATGTTGCGTGATATTCCGAAGGGGCAGTTCGATATGGTTAAGCATTGGATAGAATTCTCGCAGAAGCACCGCCAGACACTGCTCCACAGCGACTTTCGCCCCTACCACCCCGAAAACTGTTTCCCTGTTTTGGAGGCGGAGAGCAAGAAAGAGCGTATTATTACCGTTTATCAGGAGGGTGTAGTGGTTGAGGCAGGTGCGCCCGACCGCGACATCTACATTATAAACGCTACGGGCGAGGCAAAGCCTGTTGTCGAGTTGCAGAAAGCACCTCGCAAGGTGGAGTACTACGACACCTACGGCAACCTCGTTAAGGGTAAAATGCTCGTTGGAGGGTTGCAACGTGCCGATATCCCTGTCAGTGGATATGCAAAGATTTCATATTAGCAATTTCATATAAAGTTAATATAAAGAGGGAGTGTCTTACAAGTTTTTTAGACACTCCCTTTTTTGTGGTGGGAGGGGTTGGGAATTTAGGGGAGCGGCAGGGAAAACACCCATAGCCATTGGTCGTATCGCCTCTCCCTATAAATTGCATTTATAGTCGCATAGAAAATTTTTGAAAAATTTAGTGTTAATTTTTTCACAATTCAAAATAAAAGATGTATCTTTGCAGCGGTGAAAAAGGGGCTTTTGCAGAGTTGCGTTTGCGAAAGTGTAGTGCAGAAGGCACAAAATGCCCGATTTTTGCTTGTCCGATTGCTATCGGAACAACAGCAACAGAAAGATGATGTCAAACAATTAAATAATTAAAAACTATGGCTTTCAAGAAAGAAGATTTATTGAAGTATGGTATTACCGGTACTACCGAGGTAATCTACAACCCATCGTACGAACTCCTTTTCGAGGAGGAGACAAAGGCGGAGTTGACAGGTTTCGACAAGGGTCAGGAGACCGAACTCGGTGCCGTTAATGTGATGACCGGTGTTTACACTGGCCGTTCGCCAAAGGACAAGTTCATTGTAATGGACGAGAACTCGAAGGATACCATCTGGTGGACTTCGGAGGAGTACAAGAACGACAACAAGCCTTGCTCGGAGGAGTCGTGGGCAGTGTTGAAGGGTATCGCTCAGAAGGAACTTTCGGGCAAGAAACTCTACGTTGTAGATGGTTTCTGCGGTGCCAACAAGGACACTCGTATGTCGGTACGTTTCATTATGGAGGTTGCTTGGCAGGCTCACTTCGTTAAGAATATGTTTATCCGCCCAACAGAGGAGGAGTTGGCAGACTTCGAGCCAAACTTCGTGGTTTACAACGCTTCGAAGGCAAAGGTTGAGAACTACAAGGAACTCGGCCTCAACTCGGAGACCGCTGTTGTGTTCAACATCTCGTCGCGCGAGCAGGTTATCCTCAACACTTGGTATGGTGGTGAGATGAAGAAGGGTATGTTCTCGATGATGAACTACTACCTCCCATTGCAGGGTATCGCTTCGATGCACTGCTCGGCTAACACCAACGAGAAGGGCGAGACCGCTATC
>JAZQML010000028.1:0-35105 GCA_045543395.1 Alistipes sp.
CTGTTAAAAAATTTGTCTTTTTTTGAATTACTTCTTTGCACCTGCCTTTGGTCGCTTTGCACCATACTTCGAGCGACGCTGACGACGACCGTCAACACCTGCTGAATCGAGCGCACCACGAACCAAGTGGTAACGTACACCCGGAAGGTCCTTTACACGACCACCGCGTACCAATACAATTGAGTGCTCCTGCAAGTTGTGGCCCTCTCCTGGGATATAGGCGTTGACCTCCTTGCCATTGGTCAATCTTACACGCGCAACCTTACGCATAGCCGAGTTAGGCTTCTTTGGTGTTGTAGTGTAAACACGGGTACAAACACCACGGCGCTGCGGACACGCTGCCAGAGCCGGAGACTTCGACTTGTCCTCCATCTTTGCTCGGCCGTTTCTAACTAACTGTTGAATTGTTGGCATTTTAAACCTTTAATTTGTTAATAATCACGGGGGTTTGACGCCCCAAATCTCTATTTCTTTTCGCCAAAAGGCTCGCAAAGGTAAGCATTTTTTTTTAATTACAATATATATATGGACTTTTTTTGCCCCAAACGAGGGGTGTTTTCGCCCTTTTCGAGGGGTGTGTTTATTCTTTTTTCTTATATTTTACCCGCTTTAATAGTTTTCGCTTATCGTTAAATTTGTATTGCGCTGATACTCTGCGTGTTGAAATTTTGCAAAATTCCGATTTTTGCGAGTTATTAACAATTTTTGCGGTGATTGAAATTTTTTGAAAAAATTGAGCAAACAGCCTGAAAAAGCAGTGGTTAGACGAGGGTAACGAGCGATTGCCATTTTGCTATGCTTTTAGTTTTCCGAACTCTTATCATTGTCAAGGCGCAACGATTCTGGGGGTTCTGGGGTGCGCTACCAAGTGCGAACTCCGAGGCTTTTCACGGCGCAACTTTTTTAGTGAGTAGTGAGTAGAGAGTAGAGAGTAGTTTTGCATTTTGAATTTTGTATTCTGAATTTTGCATTTTGAATTTTGTATTCTGAATTTTGCATTCTGAATTAAATAAAACTACTCTCTACTAACTACCAACTACTGTCTAAACTGAAAGTTTTCCGCTTTCCGTTTTCCGTTTTCCGTTTAATTTACTATCTTTGCGGGTTGAATGCGCGTATGCACGCACACGCAGCACGCACAAAAGCGGAATAATCAAAAAATCAGATATAGTTATGGAATACAATTTTAAGGAGATTGAAGCCAAATGGCAGAAGGAGTGGCAGGAGCGCGGAATCTACAAAGTAGATGTGGATAACTCGCGTCCGAAGTTCTATGTATTGGATATGTTCCCATACCCATCGGGAGCAGGATTGCACGTAGGACACCCACTCGGATATATAGCCTCGGATATCTACTCACGCTACAAGCGTTTGTGTGGTTACAACGTGTTGCACCCAATGGGCTACGATGCCTTCGGTTTGCCGGCCGAGCAGTATGCCATCCAGACCGGTCAGCACCCTGCAATCACCACCGAGCAGAACATCTCCCGCTACCGTGAGCAGTTGGACAAGATAGGCTTCTCGTATGATTGGAGTCGCGAGGTACGCACCTGCGAGCCGGAGTACTACAAGTGGACACAGTGGGCATTCTTGAAGATGTTTGCACACTACTACAACAACGCAACCGCAAAGGCAGAGCCTATCGACGATCTCGTGGCGCACTTCGAGAAGCACGGCACCGAGGGTGTCGATGCTGCCTGCACCACCGAGTTGCACTTCACTGCCGAGGAGTGGAACGCCAAGAGCGAGGCAGAGAGGGAGCAGGTGTTGCAGAACTACCGCCTTGCCTTCCGTGCCGACACGATGGTGAATTGGTGTCCGGCACTCGGCACCGTACTCGCAAATGACGAGGTTAAGGATGGATTATCGGTACGTGGCGGACACCCCGTAGAGCAGAAGCGAATGAAGCAGTGGTTGTTGCGTGTTACCGCCTACGCACAGCGTATGCTGGATGGTCTTGACTCGCTCGAATGGAGCGACTCGTTGAAGGAGATTCAGCGCAACTGGATAGGTCGTTCGGAGGGCGCACAAGTCTTCTTCGATGCCGAGATGGCAGACGGCACAACCCGCAAACTCGAAATATTCACCACTCGCCCCGACACAATCTTTGGTGTAACCTTTATGGTTGTGGCTCCCGAACACGAGTGGATTGCCGATATGACCAAAGCAGAGCAGAAGGAGGCTGTCGAGGCGTATATCGAGCAGACCAAGAAGCGCAGCGAGCGTGAGCGTATTGCCGAAACAAAGCGTGTGAGCGGAGTGTTTACGGGTGCCTATGCCGTAAACCCATTCACCGGCAAGCGCATTCCTATCTACGCCTCGGACTACGTGTTGGCGGGCTATGGCACAGGTGCTATTATGGCAGTGCCGGCACACGACTCGCGCGACTACGCCTTTGCACGCCACTTCGGTTTGGATATCGTGCCTGTGGTTGAGGGCGGAAACCTCGAGGAGTCGTCGTACGATGCAAAGGAGGGTTGCCTTATCAACTCCGACTTCCTCAATGGCAAAGATGTTAAGGTTGCCATCGTAGAGATGTTCGAGGAGGTGGAGAAGCGAGGTCTTGGCAAGCGACTTGTAAACTATCGCCTTCGCGATGCTATATTCTCGCGCCAGCGTTATTGGGGCGAGCCATTCCCAATTCGATATAAGGGCGATGTGGCACTTCCGCTCGACGAGAGCGAGTTGCCGCTCACATTGCCACCAATCGAGAACTTCGGCCCTACCGAGCAGGGCGAGCCACCATTGGCACGTGTTGAGGGCTGGGAGTACGAACTCTCGACAATGCCGGGCTTTGCAGGCTCGTCGGCATACTACCTCCGCTATATGGACCCTCACAACTCGGAGGCTCTCGTATCGAAGGAGGCTAACGAATATTGGCGCAGCGTAGATTTGTACGTCGGAGGTATCGAACACGCAACAGGCCACCTTATGTACTCGCGTTTCTGGAATATGTTTCTCTACGACCTCGGCTACGTGTGCGAGAGTGAGCCATTCCGCAAACTCGTAAATCAGGGTATGATTCAGGGACGCTCGAACTTCGTTTATCGTGTGGTTGGCACCAATAAGTTTGTGTCGCTCAACCTCCGCAACGAGTACGAAACGCAGGAGATTCACGTGGATGTGAATATCGTTAAGAACGACATCCTCGACCTCGATGCCTTCCGCGCTTGGCGACCAGAGTTTGCCGATGCGGAGTTTATCCTCGAAAACGGACAATACATCTGCGGTTGGGCAGTGGAGAAGATGTCGAAGTCGATGTTCAACGTGGTAAACCCTGACTATATTGTCGAGCAGTATGGTGCCGACACACTCCGTATGTACGAGATGTTCCTCGGCCCATTGGAGCAGTCGAAGCCTTGGGACACCAATGGTATCGACGGTGTGCATAAGTTCCTCCGTCGCTTCTGGCGACTGTTCCACACCCGCACCGGCGAGTGGGCAGTAACCGACGAGAAGGCGACCGACAAAGAGTTGAAAACACTCCACAAGACCATTAAAAAGATTCGCGAGGATATCGAAAACTTCTCGTTCAACACCTCGGTGGCAGCGTTTATGATCTGCGTGAATGAGTTGGGCGAGTGCCACAAGCGCGAGATTTTGGAGCCACTTGCAGTGTTGCTCGCTCCGTTTGCACCGCACATCACCGAGCAGTTGTGGGAGATGTTGGGTCACAAGGAGAGCATCTGCGACGCTTCGTACCCTGTGTGCGAGGAGAAGTTCTTGGTGGAGAGCGCATTCGAGTACCCTGTAATGATAAACGGCAAACTACGTTTCAAGCAGGAGTATCCGCTTTCCCTTTCGCCAGCCGATATTCAGGCGGATATCGTAACGAAGGAGGAGGCGCAGAAGTGGTTGGAGGGTGCTGCTCCGAAGAAGATTATCGTTGTGCCGGGCAAGATTATCAACATTGTAAAGTAACCTACTCCGTTATGAAGAGAATTTTAGTTGCTGTTTTTGCCCTCGCTTTGGCGTTTGGGGCGTCGGCACAAAAGACATTGTCGTTGCAGAGCGCAGACGAGGTTGTGCGCTTGTGGGACAACACCACGGCAAAGCACTCAAATTATGAAACCAGAGATGAGGTATGGCGCAACAAGAAGAGGATAGTAGTAAAACAGACCTCGTCGTGCGAGTTGTACATCTTCAAGGCGGCGACCGACAAGAATACGGGTGCAGCCGTGGCTCTCTATCCCGGAGGGGGATATATCCATTTAGGTCTTCCGATCGTGTTGGCGCGTTGGTACGCTTCGCTGGGTATTACCGCAGCAATTGTGAAGTATCGCCTTCCTAACTATGGACACCACGCCGCAACACTTGAAGATGCAGAGGGGGCAGTTCGCTACCTTCGTACTCGTACCGACCTCGGCATTGACCCAAAGAAGGTGGGCGTTAGTGGTTCATCGGCTGGCGGTCACCTCGGCTCGTGGGTATCGAACACTATGCCCGATGGCGAAAAACCCGCATTTGCCATTCTACACTACCCTTGGATAGACCTAACAAAGAGCCGTTCGAGTGCCGAGGCTGGCGCACTTCGCCAACTCCTCGGAAAGGGGTATACCATCAACGATGCACTCGGTTTGTCAACGCACACTATGGTTACATCAACAACAACACCAACCCTCTTGCTCTTGTGCCACGATGACCCAACTGTACTCTCGACAAGTTCAACCAAGTACTACAAGGCTTTGATTCAGCACGGTGTGAGGGCTTCGTTGCACATCTACCCACACGGAGGCCATAGCCTCAGCAGACATAAGCCCGAGTACCAATCGGCAACTATAGATTGGTTACAATGGCTTAAAATTATTGAAAAACAATAGAAACAATATACTATGAGGAGATATCTTATCACGCTATCTTTGGTGATTACTCTTGCACTCTCGGCATCGGCACAAAAGAGCATATCGTGGGAGGGTGCAGACGAGACCGTACGCTTGTGGGATAACTCAACCGCCAAGCACTCGAATCACCAAACAAAGGATGAGCAGTGGCGTGGCAACACAAAGCGAACAATGATAAACACCTCGTCGTGCGAGTTGTATATATTCAAGGCTTCACCCGAGAAGAACAAAGGTGTTGCCGTTGTGTTCTACCCGGGTGGGGGCTTTACAAATGTTAGTATTGGTCGTGGCTCGATAGCGAAGTGGCTCGCTTCGGAGGGTATCACCGCAGCGATTGTAAAGTATCGCCTTCCGAACTACGGACACAACGAGGCTACACTCGAAGACGCTATGGGCGCAGTGCGCTATATGCGTACCCGCACCGACCTCGGCATAAACCCCGCAAAGGTGGGCGTTTGTGGCACATCGGCAGGTGGTCATATCACGGCGTGGGTGTCGAATGCTATGCCTGACGAGGAGAAACCTGCATTTGCAATTCCTCTCTATCCGTCAATCACTCGCACCGAGTTCTACTCTACACAAAACTGCAACAAGGCTCTGCTTGGCAAGCGTTTCTGCTATCAGGATGCAGTGGAGATGTCGGTGCAGAATATGGTTACACCGCAGACTCCGCCAACGCTGTTGCTCCTCTGCGACGACGACAAAGTTGTGCCGTCGCACAGTTCTATCGCCTACTACAAGGCGTTGCTTCAACACGGCGTGAAGGCCTCGATGCACATATTTCCATCGGGCGGACACAGTATGAACAAAAATATCGACGAGTTCCACTCGGCGGTGCTCGATTGGCTCGATTGGCTCGGAATAACTAAAAACAACAAATAACTATGAAGAAGTTTCTAATTTTACTCATTTCGGTAGGCTTTGCACTCTCCGCCTCGGCACAAAAGGTGTTTGTGGATATTCCGTGCAAGGCAGATAAGATTGTCAAGCATTGGAACAACAAGAAGGCTCCGCACTCGAACGAGATTACGAAAGATGAAACCCGCAGCAAGGCCGGCCATATCGCCAATGTTTCGCAGACCGTGTTCTACCTCTACAAGGCTGATGCCGAGAAGGCGACAGGTCAGGCAGTCGTGGTGCTTCCGGGCGGAGGTTACAGAAATGTCTGCATCGAACGCGAAGGCTTTGCCATTGCCGAGTACTTCAAGAGTATCGGCGTTACCGCTTTGGTCGTAAAGTACCGACTTCCAAACCTCGGACACAAGGAGGTACCACTCGAAGATGCACAAGCGGGCTTGGCATACTTGCGCAAGAACGCCAAGAAGTTGGGCGTAGATGCTACGAAGGTGGGTATCTGTGGCTCGTCGGCCGGCGGACACCTCGCAGCCTACACCTCGACATTTACGGAGGATGCCCAGAAGCCGGCATTCACAGTGCTGTTCTACCCCGTTATTTCGGGTGCAAGTTGTATGACGCATCAGGGTACATTCGTCAATCTTTTGGGCAAGGATCACTCGCCCGCTTTGCGTGAGCACTACTCGTTGGAGAATCGAGTTACGGCAACCACACCGCCAACACTCCTTTTGTTGAGCAACAACGACGGCACCGTACCGCCAATCAGTTCGGTACTCTACTACGAAGCGTTGAAGTATCACGGCGTGAAGGCCTCGATGCACATCTACCCCGAGGGTGGTCACGGCTGGGTATGTCGCAAGGGCTTCCGCTATGAGAAGGCGTGGAAACACTCACTCGAAAAGTGGTTGAAAGAGTTGAACAAATAAAGAGTTGATTGAATATGAAAAAACTTATCTTGACTATGGCTATTTTAGGCGCATCGCTCCTCTCGACAGAGGCACAAGAGCGGACACGAACACAACTTTTCGAGGATGAGAAGGTTGTTATCTGGCATAACGATAAGGCTCCTCACTCGAATGGTCTTACGGGCGAGGCGTACGAAACATCGAAATATCGCTTGGTAAACACCACCGAGGCGGTAATGTATATCTACCACGCCGATAAGGCAAAGGCTACGGGACAGTCGGTGGTAATCTGCCCGGGTGGTGGCTATGGCAAACTCTCGATGGATCAGGAGGGTTTCCTTATGGCGCAGTGGCTCGCCAAGAATGGCATTACGGGCATAGTTCTCGAATATCGCCTTCCAAATGGGCATAAAGAGGTGCCGCTCGAGGATGCTGTCGAGGCCATCCGCATCGTGCGCAAGAGGGCAAAGAAGTGGGGTTTGGACCCTGCAAAGGTGGGTATTATGGGCTTCTCGGCAGGTGGCCACCTCGCAGCAAGCGCATCGAACATTCCTGCCGTAGAGGATAGACCGAACTACTCGATTTTGTTCTATCCGGTATTGACCGTAGGCGACTTCAACACCCATCGTGGCTCGTTCCGCAATCTGCTGGGTAAGCAGCACACCGAAGCCGAAGCCAACGAGTGGGCTATGGATAAGATAGCAAGCGAGCAAACTCCGCCAACAATTCTGTTGTTGAGCGACGACGACACCACCGTACCTGCGGCAGGCTCGGCATTGTACTACGCAGCATTGCGCTATCACGGCGTTAAGGCTGCTATGTATGTGTTCCCTGTGGGCGGACACGGCTGGGGCAACTACAGCAAATTCTCCTACCAGAAGGAGTGGCAACACCTGTTGCTCCGCTGGATGAGCGAGTTGAAATAATACGACTATAACTATTTTTTAACAATAAAAGCTAATGGCTAACGGCTAATAGCTAATGGCAAACTAAACATTTATGGCAGAAAGTTCAATTTTAACACGCCTTGACGGATTGAAAATCAAATACGAGGAGTTGGGACAGAAACTCACCGACCCCGAGGTGATTGCCGACGTCAAGTCGTTTGTTCAGTACAACAAGGAGTACAAAGAGTTGGAACCTATCATCGAAACTTCGGAGCGTTTCCGCAAGGCTATTCAGGCTTTGGCTGATGCGAAGGATATCCTCGCAAACGAGAAGGATGAGGAGTTCCGCGAGATGGCCCGTATGGAGATTGCCGAGTTGGAGCCTGCAATCGAGCAGATGGAGGAGGATATTAAGTTGCTCCTTATCCCGAAAGACCCACAGGATGGCAAGAATGCCGTACTCGAAATTCGTGGCGGTACCGGTGGCGACGAGGCAGCACTCTTTGCCGGCGACCTGTTCCGTATGTACACCAAATATATCGAGTCGAAGGGTTGGCGTTACGAAGTAACATCCTTCTCGGAGGGTGTTGTGGGTGGCTATAAGGAGGTTATCCTGAAAGTTACGGGCGACAGCGTATATGGCACGTTGAAGTATGAGTCGGGCGTACACCGCGTACAGCGTGTGCCACAAACCGAGACACAGGGACGTGTTCACACTTCGGCAGCCTCGGTAGCGGTATTGCCGGAGGCAGACGAGTTCGATGTGGAGGTTTCGTGGAACGATATTCGCAAGGATATATTCTGTGCTTCGGGCCCGGGTGGACAGTCGGTAAATACCACCTACTCGGCAATTCGACTCACCCACATCCCTACGGGCATCGTGGTGCAGTGTCAGGACCAGAAGTCGCAGATTAAGAACACCGAGAAGGCGTTTGAGGAGTTGCGTACCCGTATTTTCAACCTCGAGTACCAGAAGTATCTCGACGAGATTGCATCGAAGCGTAAGACTCTCGTTTCGACAGGCGACCGTTCGGCAAAGATTCGCACCTACAACTATCCGCAAGGCCGAATTACCGACCACCGCATAAACTACACAATCTACAACTTGTCGGCGTTTATGGATGGCGATATTCAGGACTGCATCGACCACCTTATCGTTGCCGAGAATGCGGAGCGTTTGAAGGAGCAGGAGTTGGGATAAATTAGCTTTTAGCCATTGGCCATTAGCCATTAGCCTTTTAGAAGAATTGAAAAGATTTTTAATTCTGCATTTTGCATTTTACATTTTGCATTCTGCATTCTGCATTCTGCATTTTGTGCCTGCCACAGCGCAGACACAAACTCCTTTGTATATCGTAAATGGTGTGGAGATGGAGAGTGTGCAGCATATTCCCGAAAAGAATATCGAACATATCGACCATCTCGAAGCCAACGAGGCTACCGTAGCGAAGTATGGCGAAAGGGCGAACAATGGCGTTATCATCGTTACGCTGCGCTACGATAAGGAGGCTCAATTTATGGGCGGTAAGTCGCTTGCCGACTACGTTTCGGAGCGAGTGAAGTGGGACGAGAATTGGGGCGTGGCACGCTTTGTTGCACGCTATACAATAGATGCAGATGGCACATTTCGGTTGGGTACTACCCTACAATCCACCGACCACCAACTCCGCAAACGAGTGTTGCGGGTGTTGCAGTCGCTACCGCAGTGGGAGCCTGCCACCAAGCAGGGCAAAGCGGTCGAGAGCGACTACGTCTTGGCGGTGCAACTACCAAAGGGGAAGGCAATGCCGAAAGAGCCGTATGTCGTGATTAGATAACTTTGGCTTTTAGCCATTAGCCATTGGCTATCAACTAAATATACGCATAATAAAAACTTAATTAAAAAGAGCTAATGGCTAAGGGCCAATAGTTAATAGCAAAGATGTTGAATAAAATTCAACATATTACTCTCTCTCAACTGCAAGGGCGAATATCCATCGCTCTGGCGGATGCTTTGCCATTGCCGGTATGGGTGAGTGCGGAGATTGCCGACATAAAGATTAACGCTTCGGGACACTGCTACATCGAACTTATCGAGAAGAACGAAAAGACAGGTGCAACCGAGGCGCAAGCGAGGGCTACAATCTGGCGTTCGCAGGTGGTAAGCACCATTGGTCGCTTCGAGCGAGAGAGCGGACAACGTCTTGCAAAGGGTATGAAGATACTCTTTAAGGCGACAGTTCAGCACCACGCCGTATATGGTATGTCGTTGCAGATTCAGCAGATTGATGCAATGCACACCATTGGCGATATGGAGCGTCGTCGTCAGCAGACCATCGAGCAACTCCAAAAGGAGGGAGTTTGGGATATGAACCGCTCGCAACAGATGCCGCTGGTGGTGCAGCGTGTGGCGGTGATTTCGAGTGCTACGGCTGCGGGCTACCAAGATTTTATGAAGGAGTTGGGCAGAAGTGCCTACCGCATACGCACCGAACTATTCGAGGCGACAATGCAGGGCGAGCGATGCGACGAAAGTATCGTGGCGGCACTCTACGCCGTAGCGGAGCGCAGAGAGGAGTTCGATGCGGTGGCTATAATTCGTGGTGGCGGCTCGACAAGCGACTTGGAGTGCTACAACTCCTATCTGCTATCGTTTGCCGTAACGCAATTCCCACTGCCTGTGCTTACAGGTATCGGACACGATAAGGATACGAGCGTCACCGATATGGTGGCACATACGCCACTGAAAACACCTACGGCAGTGGCGGCGTGGATAGATGGTCGGGCAGCAGACTTTGACGGAGCGTTGGAGTATTGCGCCATTTCGTTGCGCGATATCTGCCGACAATCAACCCACACAGCAGCACTCCGCTTGGAGCAGTACTCCGGCGAGGTGCGCCACTTGGCAGAGCGTATGTTGCAGAGCGAGGCACAACGCTTGGATGGCATAGCGACTCTGGTGGCCAACTTCGCCCCCGAGCGCATATTCCGCCTCGGCTACGCCATAGCCCGCAAAGAGGGCAAGGCGTTGCAAAGTGTGGAGGATGTAGGTGTTGGAGATGGCGTCGAAATCGCTTTGGCAGATGGAGTCCTCAATGCCAAAGTCGTGGAAAAACGTAAAACTAATAAAGATTGACACTATGGAGATCTCTTACAAAGAGGCGATAGCGGAGATTGAGGCTATATTAAAGTCGTTGCGCGAGGAGCAGAACAGCATCGACACCCTCTCGGAGCGTGTGGCTCGGGCAACCGAACTGATTGCGCTCTGTCGCGAGAAACTGCGCAAAGCGGAGGCGGATGTAAACAGTGTTCTCGAAGAGTAGACGATGGGGGTAATTCAAAAAATAGTCAAGTGGTCGCTAAACCATCTGCCACGCACCTTCTTGCAGAGGGTTGCGGGTTGGGGTGTGCCGATGTTGGGCGTGTGGTATGCAGGTCGTGGGCGCAAGTGTCCGATTTGCGGTAAGCAGGTGCGCGAGTTTCTGCCATACGGCTATGGCGTATCTCGTCGTGATGCGCTCTGCCCACGCTGCTTGGCGTTGGAGCGACACCGCTTGCTGTGGCTCTATATCGAGCGCGAAACGGACCTTCTGAAAGGCTACCCTACGCTGCTGCATATCGCCCCCGAGGTGGCTCTAAAACGCCAATTCGAGCGACACTATGGCAAAGAACACGCCGATGACTACCTCACAGCCGACTTGGAGAGTCCGTTGGCGAAGTTACACTTCGACATTCAGGATATTCCGCTCGACAACGAGAGCGTGGATGTGGTGATTTGCAACCATATCCTCGAACACGTCGAGGACGATAGGAGGGCTCTGCGTGAGTTGCACCGCATACTCCGCAGCGGTGGTTGGGGTGTGGTGCTTGTGCCACAGGATTTGGAGCGAGCAACAACATTCGAGGACGACACGATAACCTCGCCGGAGGAGCGTGCAAGGGTGTTCGGGCAGTACGACCACCGTCGCATCTACGGCAGAGATTACGTGGAGCGACTACGAGAGTGCGGCTTCGAGGCGGAGGAAATTGATTACGAAAAGCGACTTTCCAAAGAGGAGATCAAGCAATATGCCACCGCCGGAGAGCGTTTATACATTGTAAAACGGAAAGCGTGAGAAATGCAAAATGCAGAATGCAAAATGCAAAATGCAGAACTAGTTGGTAGCGCACCCCAGAACCCCTAGTAAGCACCGATAGGTGCGCCCCCAGCAACCCCCAGAACAGTTGCGCCGTGATAAGGGCAAGAGTTCGCACTTGGTAGCGCACCCTAGAACCCCTAGTAAGCACCGAAGGTGCGCCCCCAGTAACCCCCAGAATCACTGCGCCGTGATATGGGTAGGAGTTCGCAAAACTGAAAACGATATTGGATAATTAAAGTGATGACGATGATGACACTATTTGAGAGATATGAGAAGTTGAGGGGGGCTGTGAAAAATCAGTTCTCGACCACTACGCAGGAGTTGGTGGATAAGGCGTTGGTGTTTGCGGAGGAGAGAATGGCGGGTTTGACTCGCTATGACGGCACACCTATGCTTAATCACGCTGTGGAGGTGGCACATATTGTCGCTACCGAGGTGGGGTTGGGACGCAACTCAACTCTCGCATCCATACTCCACGACACGGTGCGCATAGTGGCTGCAACCGACGATGAAGAGGCTTTGGAGGGAATACTTGAAACCATCCGCAAGGAGTTTGGCAACGAGGTGGTGGGCATTGTCGTGGGTTTGACAAGCATATCGGAGTTGAAACTCAACACCCAGCACGAACAAGCATCGGACTTCCGCGATATGATTGTATCCTACTCGGAGGATCCACGTGTAATATTGATAAAGTTGGCAGACCGACTCGAAGTGATGCGCTCAATAGCGATGTTCCCCGAGCAGAAGCGACTAAAAAAGGCGTGGGAGTCGATGAACCTCTACGCACAGATTGCCCACAAACTCGGACTCTACAACATAAAGAGCGAGTTGGAGGACCTCTCGCTCGAACAACTCGAGCCTGCCGACTACAAACACATCACCAACAAGTTGCGCGAGGGCGAAAAGGAGCGTTTGGACTTTATTGAGCGTTTCGTAGAGCCTATACGCAATGGTTTGGATGCAGCGGGCATAAAGTACCACATCAAGAGCCGCACCAAGTCGGTATACTCGATTTGGAACAAGATGCGCAAGCAGAAGGTGCCTTTCGAAGGTGTATACGACATATTCGCCATACGAATAATCATTGATTGTGCCGAGGCTATGGAGAAGGCGCAATGTTGGTTGGCGTACTCCATAGTGAGCGACTTCTACACCCCTAACACCGACCGTATGCGAGATTGGATATCGATACCGAAGTCGAACGGTTACGAATCGTTGCACACCACAGTAGCAGCGGGCGACGGTAAGTGGGTGGAGATTCAGATTCGTACCGAGCGTATGGACAACATCGCCGAGTTGGGTATTGCTGCGCATTGGCGATACAAAGGTGTAAATCAGGGTGCGCAGACCAGCGAGAAGTGGTTGCAACGTCTGCGCGAGACGATGAGCGAAACCAAAGAGGATATAGCCGAGCGTTTCGATGCGAAGCCCGCCTCGGGCGAGATTTTTGTCTACACGCCAAATGGCGACATCCGCAAACTGCCCGAAGGGGCTACGGTGTTGGACTTTGCCTTCGACATCCACTCCAACCTCGGTTGCACCTGCTCGGGAGGTAAGGTGAATGGTCGTGCCGTGCCTATTCGTGAGCCACTGCACAATGGCGACATCGTCGAAATTCTGACACAGAAAAACCAACAACCCAAGGCGGACTGGCTGAACTTCGTGGTAACAAATCGTGCCAAGAGCAAGATTAAGTCGGTGATTCGTGAGGAGCAGGCAAAGAGTGCCAACCTCGGACGTGAGGAGTTGGAGCGCAAGTTGAAAAACTGGAAGATATCGAAGAGCATCGACGAGGTGGTTGCCTACCTCTGCAAATACTACAAGCAACGCACCGGAACAGCCCTCTACGAACTTATCGCTGCCGAGAAACTCGACCTCGCAGTGGTAAAAGATGTGCTTACGAAGTGGCTCTCGGGCGAGGCCGAGGAGGAGCGACGTGCAGCCGAAGCGGAGGCAGAAGCACGCCGTAGAGCAACCTCGACAACACAAGTGAAGCAGTCAAGCGATGCCCTGATTATAGATGAGAGCATAAACAACATAGTCTACAAACTCGCCAAGTGTTGCAACCCTATCAAGGGCGACGACATATTCGGCTTTGTAACCATAAACACGGGTATCACCATCCACCGCACCGACTGCCCAAACGCAAAGCGTATGCGCGAGCAGTATCCATACCGCATTATGGAGGCGAAGTGGCGTGAGAGCGCAGAGGGTGCTTTCCGTGTCACGATTGCGATAAATGCCAACGACTCGGCAGGTTTGGTAAATCAGATTACCGAGGTGGTAAGTCGTGATATGAAGTTGAATATCCGTTCGATAAACATCAACTCACGTGGCGATGGCACGGGTGTAGGCACCATAAGCGTAGAGGTGCCGTCGGTGGGTGTTGTAGATATGCTGATACACGCCATAATGCGCATAAAGGGCGTTCAGCGTGCATACCGAGTAAAAAACTAATATTACAAATATGATTATGAAGAACCTTACAAAACTTTCAATCTTTGCTATTGCAATTCTTGCTATCGCATCTTGCAATGAAGTAAAACGCAGTGGTAACCCTATCGTCGAGGGTTGGTATGCCGACCCCGAAGGGGTGATTTTTGGCGACACCTATTGGGTGTACCCAACTTGGTCTATGCCTTTCGAGGAGCAGTTGCACTTCGATGCCTTCTCATCGAAAGACCTCGTAACTTGGCAGAAGCACGAGCGCATAATCGACAACACCGAGATTAAGTGGCTTACACACGCATTGTGGGCGCCATCAATCATCGAAAAGGAGGGCAAGTACTACCTGATGTTCTCTGCCAACAACATCAAGCAAGGCGAAGTCGGAGGTATCGGCGTAGCCGTAGCGGACAACCCCGCCGGCCCATTCAAAGACCACCTCGGCAAGCCGCTAATCGACGATATCATCAACGGTGCGCAGCCTATCGACCAATTCGTATTCAAAGATACCGACGGCACTTACTATATCTATTATGGCGGTTGGAAGCACTGCAATGTCGGCAAGTTGAACGACGACTTTACGGGCTTTGTGCCGTTCGAGGATGGCGAGATATTCAAGGAGATAACCCCGGGCGAGTATGTCGAGGGCCCATTTATGTTTATCAAAGAGGGCAAGTACTACTTTATGTGGTCGGAGGGTAAGTGGCGCAAGGCGAACTACCGTGTGCAATACGCCATTGCCGACAACCCTCTCGGTCCATTCGAGCCACGCGGCGTAATCTTGCAGACCGACGATGCGATTGGCACAGGTGCCGGACACCACTCCGTAATGCACAACCCTCGCAGCGGAAAGTACTACATCGTATACCACCGCCACCCACTCGGCTCGACCGATGGCAACGACCGCCGCACCTGCATCGACGAGTTACGCTTCGACGAGGAGGGCAACATCCTCCCCGTAAAGATGACCTTCGAGGGTGTCGAGGCTGACCCTTTGAAGTAAGCAGAAAGTCGGTATGATTTCGGCGGTTGCGCAGTATATCCTCTCGGTTATGCACTTGGATATTATGGCGAGAACTCTCCGTTCTCGCCATATACACCCCATCTGCGATGAGAAGAGCGGCAAACCACGCTGCTCGATAGGCAACTCGGTGATTGTATTCGAGGTTGAGAACGAGGGGCGCAAGATGGCTATGCGTGTATACACCCGCAACCACCCCAACCTACGAGCCATATATGGCGAGCGGTACTACCCGAAGGAGTTGCTCGTCTGCGCAAGCGACACCTCCTACACACTTGCCGACGTGGTGCTGTGCGATTGGCACGAAGGCGTGTCGATGCAGAGCAAAATCGAGGAGTGGCACGATAGACCGCAAAAGATGGCGGCACTCTCGACAATGTTCGAGGAGTTTGCCATCGCGCTACTCGACGAAGGGTGGGCGCACGGCGATTTGAAGCCCGAAAACATAATCTTTTCGGAGGATGGACTCCACCTTATAGATTTCGACGCTATGTATAAGGAGGGTTTTGCGGTAGACGACTGCGTGGAGATTGGCACCCGAGCGTTCCAACACCCTCTGCGCGACAGAAGGTGTTTCGGGCGAGATATTGACGATTATCCTATTGCGCTGATAACCACCGCATTGGCGGCTATGTCGGAGAGCAACACCATTGGGCGCAATGTGCCGACTTTGGACTATCTGCTCATTCAGCCTCGTTTGGCTATTGAGGACAAAGACGAGATGTTGCATCGCATAGAGATGCTCTTTGCCGAGCAGGGCGATGTCCGCCACTATCGCATTGCGAAGTTGTTGCGGTCGCCTCGCTACGAACTACCCCAACTAAAGGGCCTGTTGGAGGCTACTCCCACTGCATCGTCCGAAACACCTACACTCGAATATTATGGTGGCTATTGGGGCTACACCGTAGGTGGTCGCTTCGTTATTCCACCGCTCTACGACCTTGCATTCGAATTTAGCGAAGGGTTGGCTTTGGTGCGTGTGGGCGAGCAGTGGCACTTCATAACGGAGCGTGGCGAAGTGGCTATAAGTTGTGGTCGTGGCGTGGGTATAAAGCCTTTCCGCAACGGAGTAACGCAGATTGAGAGGGAGGATGGCGCCTTCAGAATATATCGTGACGGGCGCATAGAGCAGTTGTAGTTATGTATTCACAAGAGATAACACGCCGTCATCGTGCGGCAATAGTTGTGGCAATCGACCAATCGTGTTCGATGAGTGGTCGTATGACGCTGAATGGCTGGAACTTAACCAAAGCGGAGGCGGTATCGATGGTTGTGGGACAGTTGGTCGATGAGTTGATTCTGCACGCAAATCGCGACAACACCATTCGACACTACTACGACATAGCACTCGTAGGCTACTCGGGCGATAAGGTCTATTCGCTGCTGGGCGACGAGATAGCCTTTCATCCCATAACTATGTTGGCGGAGCAGGAGGTGCCTCGCATAGCCTATACGCTCTCGCACAAAACCATAAATGGCGACACTCGCAACATCTTGAACGAGGTGTCGATGTGGGCTAAACCGGCGGCACAGGGTGCTACGCCTATGTATAAGATGATTTGCAGCGTGACCAACCTCGTCGAGGAGTGGTGTTCGCGCAGCGAGAACCGTGATAGTTTTCCGCCTTTGGTATTCAACATAACCGACGGAGAGGCCTCCGACGCAGGTTACGATATGTTGCGCAGTGCAGCACACCGACTGCAAAGCATAGGCACTACGGATGGCAAGACACTCTTTGTGAATATCCACATATCGTCGGACACAAACCACACGCCGATAATATTTCCAAACCTCAACGAAGTGCCACTTGCGATACATCACGCCCACCTGCTGATGGATATGTCGAGTATTATGCCCGAGTCGCTGCACCCCTACATCGTAGCGTGTCGCTCGTGGTTTGCTTCGCCACCATACATCGCTATGAGTTACAACGCCTCGATGTCGGAGTTGGTGGCAATGTTGAATATCGGCTCAAGAAGTTTGACCATAGGTCAATAGGTTTCAACAACAAGAATTTTCCAACTCGCATTTAACCTTTTCTGTGGTTTGGTCTCTTAATAAGCAGAAGGACAACTTAAAACTTTGCTTATATGAAGACCAAATTTAGAGTTTTAGCATTGGTATTGGCAGTGGCAACTCTGTCGCTGCAATGCACAAAGGATAACGACGACACTCCGTCGATTCCTACCACTATCGACCAATTTTTCAAAGCGGAAACATTCTCGCACAATGGCGGCACGCTCGAGTATCGTGAGTGCAACATCAACCCCGACGCACCGGGCAAGGCGGCTATCGTGTTGGTGCTGCACGGCCAATATGCCAACGGCTCGGACAACGAGGCACAGTTGCATCAGGATGCGATGATTAACATCTGGCACCACTTCGAGAGTAGCAACGAGAAGGTGGTGATGTTGGCTCCGCAATGCCCTACGGGGTATGAGTGGGACGAAAACCCTGCAACCCTCGCACGCCTATCGATGCCCGAAATAGTGAAGGCTATGATTGACGAGTATGTTCGCAAGCACAACTCGGTAGACGCATCGCGCATCTACATCTGCGGCTACTCGGATGCCTACAAGCCGGCTGGCGCAGGTGGCGTGTGGCGTATGTTGTCGGAGTATACCGACACCTTCGCTGCGGCTATTGCGGTAGCGGCCGATCCAGACGAAACAATCTCCGCCGCAAATGTTGCCAAAACCCCTATCCTCTCGGTTAAGGGCGCAACCGACATCTACGCCGTAGCACCTCTGCTCGACACTTTTGCCGATTTGGTACGCGACGAGGGTGGCATTATTCGCGAGGATGTAGTGCGTGCAGGTTCGCGCGAAGATTTGTGCCGCGAGGCTTTCTCGGCAGAGCGACTCGACTGGATGATGCAGTACACAAAGTAGCATACCTATGTATAATATAGGAGGCGACCCGAAAAAGGTCGCCTCCTCTTATTTGTGGGGAGTAAAAACTATTTTGCCAACTGCTTTGCTGCCTCGTTTACGAGTTTGTTTACCTCGGCAAGGAGCGCAGTCCAATTATAAGATTGGTCGTTGAGATTCAACTTACGCATCTCGGCAAGTTTAGCCTCGATTGGAGCAAGAGCCTTATTCTCGGCACCATACTTCGCACGCAAAGTGTGAACCTTCTCGAACAACTCCACGCCGTCGATCAAACGCTCGAAACGCACCGACGAACGACCACCCGGATAGACGATATAGGTGTCGCCCGAAGCCCAATAGCGGAAACGAGAGTCGTACTCCGGACGTGCAGGCCACGAGTTGTAAGCCCAACGCAACATACCATCATAATCACGTGCAAGAGCGTAGAAGCAGAGCAACTCCGACTCGTATGGCTGCGAGTTGGTAAATGCGTTAGGGAAGAGTGTGCTGCAACATACGTAGAAGGTCGAAATATCGCCATTTGCACGGCGAGCAGCAATCTCCTCCATAGCCATTGTAGAATGACGCTGCGCTACACACACATCACGCATATTGGCGTAACGCTTGTACGAGTTGTGGTTATCAGCCATTGCGAAGCCCAACTCCGGAGCGTACTTCTTAATCATAGCGGCAGCCACATCCATATCCTCCTGCTTGCGCTCATCGATAGCCATATTGGTCTTGTGCAACCAACCCTTCTCTTTGAGGTGCTTTGCGAAGTCTACGAGGAATGGACCCCATACCTTCTCGTACTGCGCCTCCTGTGGAGTTGTGGTAATCTTGCGATTGCGGTTATCCTTTGCCGTAGAACGCATATCCTGATAGTCGAGTATGCACTGGCCCCAAGGCAACATACCGTAGCAGTTGATCTGCTTGTCGATGCCGAGCGACATCATAAACTCAACCCATCTGTCGAAACGCGAGTAGTCGTACTTCCAAACGCCATTGTCGTGGAGCGACCAATAGATCATTGGCTCATAGTCGTCGAAACACTGATATCGCCAAGGGTCGCGGTTGAGGGTTGCTGTGATAACCTTCTGACCTGCGTCTGCCAACATCTTCATCACAGGGCGCATAGCCTCGTAGTGTGCATCGCTCCAAACCTCAACGCCGGCAACACGTGCAACAGCCGATGGATGCTGCCACAAATCGAGGTGGAATTTCCAATCCTTTGGCTCTGCCAACTTCTGCTTCACAACCTCAACCTCGAGTGGCAACTCAACATTGCCCGCCTCGCTCGAAACCTTTACGGCAGCCTTGTAGATGCCCGCCTTTGCGTTGTGTGGCACCTTCACGGTAATCCAAATTGGGCGAGCGGTCTGCGCTGCAACATCCATTACCTTAATGTCGTCGAGCATATCTGCCTGCAAAATTGCAGGGTGTCCGTTAGGACGACCGCACAAGCACGACTTCGACTGCACGTCACCAAGCGTATAACGCACAAAGTGAGCCTCGGCAATCGAAGCAGGGAGTTTGCCATTTGCCGACTTGAACTCCGAAACCTCGCACTTCACCCCCTTAACCTCGTGTGCCGCCCAGAGGAGTACCTGTGCCGAAGCCTTCTCGCCACGCCACGCCACTGTGGCGTAGTTGTCAGTGAGGTGTTGAGGCACCTCGCTGCGCGAATATACAAAATCGGGCGATCCCCAAGCAGCGTGCAAGCCCTTGCCTACGCCCTTCCACGCAGCCTTCGCCTCTGCGCTCAATGCCACAGGGTCGGCCGCCTCCTTAAAATCGTTGTGTGCCATTGCGTTATTGCCCGCAAAGAGCATAACGGCAAAGGCCGAAACCAAAAATAGTGTTCTCTTCATATTGTGTTATGTTTTTTGATGGTTGATATCTACCACAAAGATAGGTAATATATATTGTATTCGCAAATCTATTTGTGGACTAAACCTCCTAAAAACAAAAGGGCAACCCGCATTTGGGTTGCCCTTTTATTGTGCTTTCGCCGAAAAGTACGACCTATTTTTGTCGTGGCTTCAACGAAGCGTAGGATATCTTGAGAGCGTTAGCACGACGAAGTTCCTGCTTAACGTCGGCAATAACACCCATCTTGGTAGCCTTATCCGCCTTCAAGCAGACAACCATCGAGGCACGATCCGACTCATTCATATTGTCGCGCTCGGCTGCGATAAAGTCCAAAATGTCCTTTGTCGTCTTGTACGAGTCGTTCAACTGAATACGAGGGGCAGTACCATACTTTGCCTGCATACTCTTGGTTGGCTCACCAATGTGGATATACGATACAAGGTTCTTCTTCTCGAGTTTCTGAATCTCGGTGGCTGCAGGCAACTCGTGTTTTACCAACAACTCCTGCTCACGCATAGAGGTCGAAAGCATAAAGAAGAACAAGACAATATACACAACATCGGGAAGTGATGTTGTAGCCATAGCGGGCACTGTACGCTCGCCCTTTTTCTTCATTACTGCCATACTACTTAATCATTCTACGCGGCTCTGCCTCCGAAATCTTCATCGGGATAGCCTTGGTTATCACTTTATACTCATCCTCGTTCAAATCTTTGAACGCCTTACCGAACTTGGTCATCGAAAGTTCGTCACGCACCTCGTTGAAGGCACGAGTAAGTTCGTTCTGAACCTCGATATAACGCTCATAACTTGTATCACGAGTATTCTGCAACGAAATCACACCCTCGCTCACAGGATAAACCCATTTCGAGCCGTCAGGCATCTCGATATCGGTAGGCTTCTTCTCCGGAAGGTTCTTGTCATCATTAGCGTTGAGGATAAACTCCTTCGCCTTGTCCTTCAAAGCGTCGAGTTGGATAATCTTTCCGCCCGCCATAATGCTACCTGAACCCGAAACGAATACCAAGAGAAGGTTACGCTCCTTTACCTTGACATCCTGATTGACGTTCTCATCCGCCATTGGTGGAAGCACACGCACCAGACCTGTATCTACATCCATAGTGGAAACCACGAGGAAGAAGATAAGCACGGTAAACGCGATATCCGCTTGCGATGAGGCGTTGATTTCAGGTATATTCTTTTTACTAGCCATAGATATTTTACACTATTTTGACATTCTGCGAACAAATCCGCTTACCACATCGTACAACACTACCAATACGGCAATAGCAGCAACGATATAGGTAACATAGATTCCGATTTCGGATATTCTCAAACCAACAACGTCGTCCAAAACTGCACCGGCAGAATTTGTAATCACAGGAACATCGCCGGTCAATACCAATACTACCGATGTGCCAACTACTACTACAACAAGAGCGATGCTGATAAGTGTCTTACGCAATCCTGTTGGATTGCTTATTGTACCTACGAGAGCCGCAGCGATAACACCCAAAATAGCCACAACCAACAAGGTATATGCCCAGTAAAGGTCGAGGTTGATGGCTACGTCAAACAACTTCTCCATTGCAGGATTCTCCGAAGCACCCGCAATAGCAGTGAAGCCGATCAACGCCAAGGTGATACCGATCAAACTCCATAGCACTACTTTCAATGCTGTTTTCATACTACTTTTCGATTTTTCGGTCTAAAAAATTATTTCTTGTTGTAAGCAGTAAGGATATCGGTCAAAGTGATCGACGAATCCTCCATCTCGTTAACCATACCGTCGATCTTAACGATAACGAAGTTGTAGAGCACCTGAAGAACCATTGCGGCAATCAGACCGAAGAGAGTGGTCAAGAGGGCCACCTTCATACCGTCGGCAACGATGGTAGGACTAATGTCACCCTGACGTGCGATATCGTCGAATGCCTGAACCAGACCAACCACTGTACCCAAGAATCCGAGTGATGGCGAGAGCGAGATGAACAACGACAACCAACCAAGACCCGACTCCAAACGACCTGTCTGAACCGAACCGTACGATACAACTGCCTTCTCAACTGCGTCGAGGCCGAGGTGATAACGGTCAAGACCCTGATAGTAGATCGAAGCGATAGGGCCACGAGTGTTGCGGCAAACATCCTTTGCAGCCTCGATACCACCCTCGTTCAAAGCCTTCTCAACATTTGCGATGAAGGTTTTGGTATCAATAGTCGAAAGAGTGAGGTAGAGGATACGCTCGATAGCGATAGCCATACCGAGTACCAATACAACGAGGACTGGAAGCATCCAGCCCCAACCACCTTCGAGGAACTTCTTCATAAGGGTCTGGTGCATAGACTCGCCCTCAATCTGGGTCTCGCTAACAACAGGAGCCTCGGTAGCCTCTGCTACAACCTCTGTCTCGGTCTGTGCTGGTGCAGCAACATCAGCATTCTCTTGTGCTACAGCAGTGCCGATTGTCATTGCGACAACTGCCAAAATCATAAATAATTTTTTCATAGTTTTTAATAAATTAAAATTGTTTGTTGTGTTTTATGTGTTTTTAGTAAAAATTTCGCCTTTTCGCCGCCGCTTACAAATTTAGCCCACGCCCCGCAAAAACGCAATAATCGACTGTTGCACAAACGATTAGAGCCTAAATGCAATATGACACAGCCCGAAAAGCGGCATTTTACAGTCCGAAATATAGAGATTATTTTTGGTTTTTGCAAAACTCGGCAATTTTTCTGCACTAAAATTTTTCGTTCTTTGGCAGAGATTTATTACTTTTGTGAAGCGAAACAAGAAACAACAAAAATCTAAAAATATGGAACACGTAAAAGTACTTATCGTTGGTAGCGGTCCAGCCGGATTTACCGCTGCAATCTACGCCGCTCGTGCCGCGTTGAACCCCGTTTTGTACGAGGGAGTCGAGCCGGGCGGACAACTCACCACAACCACCGAAATTGAGAATTTCCCGGGCTATCCCGATGGTATTCAGGGTACCGAAATGATGAACGATTTGCGTGCGCAAGCGGTTCGCCTCGGTGCCGATGTACGCACCGGCATCATTACCAATATCGAGACTTCGGAGCGACCATTCCGCGTTACCGTTGATGGCGCACAAGAGATTGAGGCAGAGTCGGTTATCATCTGCACAGGCGCCTCGGCAAAGTACCTCGGTTTGGAGTCGGAGCGTAAGTTTCGCGGTATGGGCGTAAGTGCCTGCGCAACCTGCGATGGCTTCTTCTACCGCAAGCAGGATGTGGCCGTGGTTGGCGGTGGCGACACTGCGTGCGAGGAGGCTACCTATCTCGCATCGTTATGCCGTCAAGTTTACCTAATCGTGCGTAAGCCATTCCTTCGTGCATCGAAGGCTATGCAGGAGCGCGTTTTCAACACCCCGAATATCAAGGTTTTGTTCGAGCATAACACCGTAGAGGTGCTGGGCGATATGGATGGAGTTACGGGCGCACGCCTCCGCAAGGGCGACGGCGAGGAGTACGACATCGAGATCTCGGGCTTCTTCCTCGCCATCGGTCACCACCCTAACACCGAGTTGGTGCAGGGCAAGTTGGAGTTGGACGAGCAGGGCTATATCGTGGTTGAGCCGGGCACATCGAAGACTTCGGTCGAGGGAATATTTGCTGCGGGCGACGTGCGTGACCCACACTACCGTCAAGCCATCGTAGCCGCAGGCTCGGGTTGCATCGCTGCACTCGATGCAGAGCGCTGGCTTGCTTCGCAGAAATAGACGAAAGGCGAGAGATAAGATGCGAGAGTTAGACAAACAATTCTTGATTCTTGATTAAAAAGTCTAACGGCTAATGGCTAAACAGCGAAAACCTTAAAATTGGAGGTGGTTGAGGAAATTTTGTGCGATGTTAGGCGACAAAAGCGCAGCATACTAAACGTATGTGAGCATTTTGGCGACCGACACACTCGTGCAAAATTTACCAAGCAGAACAATTTTAATTATGATAAGTGTAACTATTTTAGGCGCATCATCGGCAAAGCCGACGGTGGAGGGACACCCCTCGGCACAGGTGGTAAACTGCAATGAGCAGTACTACTTGGTCGATGCGGGCGAGGGTGTGCAGCAGCAGATGTTTCGCTGCGGCATCAACCCACTAAAATTGCGTGCTGTATTTATCTCGCATCTTCACGGCGACCACGTATACGGAGTGTTTCCGCTCATCTCCACACTCGGTCTTTATGGCAAAAAGACTCCTCTAACAATCTATGCGCCAAAGCCTTTTGGCGAGATGTTGGAGAATCATCTGCGCCTTTTCGACAGGGAGTTACCCTACGAGGTAGAGTGGGTAGAGGTGGATACCACGAAGCATCGTATGATTTTTGAAAACCGCACGTTGGAGGTGTGGAGCATACCGCTCCGCCACCGAGTGCCAACCTCCGGATACCTATTCCGCGAGAAGCCACAGCCTCGTAATGTAGATAAGTTTGCTATCGAGCGATACGGACTCTCCGTAAAGCAGGTTGTTGAGGCAAAGAGTGGCAAAGATATAGAGTTGGAGGATGGCACGATTCTGCCAAACGAGAATATAACATTTGTGGCACATCCGCCACAGTCGTACGCCTACTGCTCCGACACAAACCGCTCGGGTGCTGTGGCGAAGTATGTTGCGGGGGTGGATATGCTCTATCACGAGGCGACCTACGGAGCCGAACACCAGCGCGATGCAAAGGAGCGAGGCCACTCCACATCGGTGGATGCGGCAAAGACCGCATTGGCTGCAGGAGCAAAGCGACTGCTGATAGGACACTTCTCGTCACGCTACAAAGACAAAGAGCCGTTATTGGCAGAGGCACGAGCCATTTTTGAGAATACCGACATTGCACGCGAAGGCGAAACATTCAAAATATAGGTAATAAAGGGAATTATAACCAATACGACGATATTATGAAGAGATTTATCATTGTTTTATTTGTGGTAGTTTGCTCGTTGGAAGTGGCTTCGGCACAGCGATTCAACTGGCACAAAAACATCGTTATCGCTCATCGTGGAGCGTGGAAGGAGAAGGGTTTGCCACAAAACTCGTTGGCATCGTGGCGCGAGGCGGTACGTTTGGGCTGTCACGGCTCGGAGTGCGACGTGCATATCACTGCCGACGATTCGCTGGTCGTATTCCACAACCTGAAACATCACGGCATAGCCATCAAAGATGCCAAATATGCGGAGTTGGTGAAGTATCCGCTCAAAAATGGCGAGAAGATACCTACCTTCCGCGAATATCTCACCGAGGTTATGAAGCAAAATCGCACGAAACTGATTGTCGATGTCAAGACGATGATTTCCGATGAGTACTCGTTGCGCCTTTCGAAGGAGATTGTGAAGGTTATCAACGAGATGGGCGCAATGAAGTGGTGCGAGTTCCTCGGCTCGAATATCGCCGCAGTTCAGTACCTGCACAAGGCTACAGGCAGACGCGCACAATACCTCGGCAAGTGGCGCACCGAGTTGCCCGAGATGCACCCCGACATTGTTCGCCGCAACGGCATCAAAGCGGTAGACTATCAAAACATATTCTACTTTGCTCACCCCGACTGGGTCAAGACGTTCAAAAGACGTAACGTATACCTCAATGCGTGGACAATCAATAAGGAGGAGGATATGGATTGGTTTATTCGACATAAGTTCGATGCAATCACCACCGACTACCCTGCCAAATTGCTGAAAAAGTTGGGTTACGAAAACAGATAAGACGTAGGAGTTTATCAGTTGTTAGTAAGATGATTACACGAGCCGAAATATTGGATATCAAATCGCTTGCCACCAAGCAGGGGCGCGAGGAGTTGGGCGCATTTATTGCCGAGGGCGAGAAACTTGTTGGCGAAATTCGCAACTCGTCGCTCCGCATCCGCCGCATACTCCAAACCAAACCCATATTCGCCGATGGCGAGATTGTCAGCGCAAAGGAGATGGAGCGCATTTCGCAGTTGAAAAGCGCAAATTCGGTATTGGCAGTGGTGGAGTTGCCGTCGTGCAACCTCGCCGCTGTAAAGCCCGACAAAAACCTCGTTTTGGCTCTCGATCGAGTGCAGAACCCCGGCAACCTCGGCACCATAATTCGTCTTGCCGACTGGTTTGGAATCTCGGATATAGTCTGCTCCGAAGATACCGCCGACTGCTTCAACCCGAAGGTGGTGCAGGCGACTATGGGTGCCATACTGCGAGTGCGTGTTCACTACACCAACCTCGCCGAGTGGCTCGCAAAGCAGAACACCACCATCTACGGCACATTCCTCGAGGGCGAAAACATATACTCGGCACAACTCGACAAATCGGGCGTAATAGTTATGGGCAACGAGGGGCAAGGCATCTCGGCAGAGGTTGCCGAAACCGTGTCGCACAAACTCCTTATTCCGCCCTATCCGTCAGACCGCTGTGGCTCGGAGTCGCTGAATGTTGCCATCGCAACAGCCGTAATTTGTTCGGAATTTAGAAGGAGGTAAGTATGTTGCTGAAAGATAGATTGCAAAACCATCGCCTCATTCTCGCTTCGGCATCGCCACGCCGTCGTGAGTTGCTCGCAGCGTGCGACCTCGACTTTGTAGTTGCCGAGAAGTTCGAGTGCGAGGAGCGTTATCCTGCCGACCTCGCAACCGAAAAGGTTGCCGAGTACCTCTCGCAACTCAAAAGCAATGCCTACCCCCACACACTCGTCGAGGGGGATATATTGCTCACTGCCGATACGGTGGTTATTCTTGACAACAAAATTCTCGGAAAGCCCCACTCCGAGGCGGAGGCGATAGAGATGCTCGCCTCGCTTTCGGGTGCTACACATAAAGTTGTTACGGGTGTAACGTTGCGCACCTCTTCGCGCACAATATCTTTCTCTGCCGAGAGCCTCGTATCGTTCCGCACACTCGACGACGAGGAGATTCGCTACTACGTGGAGAGATATCGCCCATTCGACAAGGCCGGCGCATACGGCATCCAAGAGTGGATAGGCTATACCGCCATCGAGGGCATCGAGGGGTCGTTCTACAACGTTATGGGGTTACCTGTGCAAAAAGTTTGCACACTCCTCAAAGAGATGGTATAGGCGTTACTCCTGACGCTGCAACTCCTCGATTTGGTGCAACAAATCGTCTGCTGTGCGGAGTGCGCGTTTGTGTATCCGCCAACCCACAATTCCGCCGATAATTCCGCCAAAAATACCGCTTGCGCTGATAAGCAGAAGGGCATATAGATCCTCGTTGGCGAGAGTCAGATAGGTTTCGTACTCCAACCACCCAAACCACACCACAACCATCGGTATAGACCAATAGTGCCAACTCTTGTATATCTTTCGCATTCGTGCCACCTCCTTATATACGGTGACCAGATTGCCCGAAAAGATATCGTTCTTGTGGATGCGGTAGTGGCTCACGAATATAGCCACAAAACTAATCAGAAAGAGCGTGGCGGTAGCGATGCAGAAGGCGGTAGAAAGTCCCATTCTTTGGAAATTGAGATATCCCAACGGTATCATAACAACACATACGACACACATCCAAATGGCGTTGTTGTTCAGCACCGAGAGTTTGCGCCCCATAGCCTCCTTTATAAGGCGGTCGTTCACTATTGCCTGACCTTCGAGGCGTTTTTTCAGTATTGCGAGTTGCTCACGCATCTCGTTGAGTTCGTTCATCTCCATACTATTCATAGTAGCAAAGGGTTAATCGTTCGACATATTTTTAAGTTGCTCACGTATGCGCACGAGGCGCACCGATACATTTTTTGCGGTGATGCCCACAATGGCACCTATCTCCTCGTAGGAGAGATTTTCGAGCCAGAGCAGAATTATCGCTCGGTCGAACACCCCAAGTCTGCCTATGCGCTCACGCAACATCTGCACTTGGCGACTATCATCGTCGGTGTCGGAGAATAGGTTTATATCCATATCCAACCGCACCGCATCGGCACGACGACGCTTCTTGCGCTCGGCGCTTATGCAGGTGTTGAGCGACACACGGTAGATCCACGAGCGGATGTTGCTCTCGCCTCGGAACGACTCGAACCCGCGCCACAACGCAATCAGCACCTCTTGGAATAGATCCTCAACCTCCTCCTTATCCTTCGAGAACATATAGCAGACAGTGTAGATTGTCGCCTTATGCTCCCGCACTATTCTCGCAAACTCTCTCTCGGAATCACTCATTTGTCGCTCGGTATTAGTATGATTTTCAACTACGTCTTTGCCTATTAGACGCACGTTGTGACTACAAAACTACAAAAATTTGCGAAAAAATTGCAGTAAGAGTTGTAAATCAAAAATTTATTTGTACCTTTGCACCGCTGAACCGCTCGAAAGAGCATCGGCAGAAGCCCAGATGGCGGAATCGGTAGACGCGCTGGTCTCAAACACCAGTAGGTTCACCCCTGTGCCGGTTCGACCCCGGCTCTGGGTACGAAAAGAAGGAGAGGATATGCCTCTCCTTTTTTCGTACAGTGTGTTACCTATCCCCCAAACCCCCTTTCTGTAAAGGGGGCTTTATTAGGGTAAGCGATTCTCGACTGTATCGCCTTCTGCTCGGTCTGCTCTCGGCTGCTGCGAACCTTCAACCCACGGAAGATTATTCGGATTGGGAGCAATATCACGCAGTGACCAAAGAGGGCACATTAAGCCCAAAAGTGAAAAAAATTGCAGCAAATTCGTTATTTTCAATGAAAATATTTATAACTTTGTTGCTGCGTATACTGGCGCAGTATACAAATTAGAGCGAAATCACTTATTGTTTAACTACTAAATCTACAAGTTATGAAGAAATTTTTGTTCCTGTTGGTTGCAGCACTCATCGCTGTCGCTCCGTTGAGCGCACAGTCGCAGAAGGAGATTGCAAAAGAGAGAAAGCAAATCTCGAAGATGACCAAAAACGAACTCAACGCAAAGGCGAGCAAAAGCGCACAGAAGGAGGCCAAAAAGTTGAAGAAGAAGGGTTGGCAGGTTGCTCCGGGTCATCTCCCATTGGAGAAGCAGTTGGATCGTTCGTACTTGTTGCAACTCGAGTTCGACGAGCAGTTGTTCCCTAAATACATCATCGGCGACGCTATGTCTATCGGCGAGAACTACGACGCTGCCAAGAGTCAGGCTTTGTCGTTGGCTGTTTTGAACTTGGCAGGCAACATCCAGAAGGAGGTTACCGCTTTGGTTGAGAACAATGTTGCCAACAAGCAGTTGGAGGCCGAGGAGGCTGCATCTATCGTTGAGACCATCACTGCAAGCAAGGATATCATCTCGCAGAGCATTGGCCGCACCATCCCTGTTGTAGAGTGCTACCGTTCGGTATCGCACAAGAACAAGGAGGTTCGCGTGGTTATATTCTACAACTCGGAGGCTGCAAAGGCTGCCGTTAAGAAGGCTGTTCGCAACGAGTTGGCAAAGAAGGGCCAGAACTTGCAGAACAAGTTGGATAAGGCGTTAGGTTTGTAGTACGTGTGTTGCTTTGCAACATTTTTGATACTACTCGTACAACCATTAAGGCTGTCTGTTCAACGGGGCAGACAGCCTTTTGGGCTTTTTTCGTAAGAGCCTCGTAAAAACACCTTTTTAGCACCACCACAACCCAATCGTATGAAGAGATTTCTACACATATTTATATGTTTGTTGCTATCGGCAACCACCCTCTCGGCACAGAGTGTATCCACCGCTCGAGTGATGGCAGATAGGGATATGAACGACTATGTGTGGGCTGTGGGCTATGGTGCCACATTGGAGGAGGCGGACAAAGATGCTATAAATGCACTTGCCGGATACGACTTAAACCTCGCCTCGGCAAGCAAAACTTCGGTAGCCAACAAGGCGGCAGGCTCGGATGCGCAGTCGGAGGTGTCGCACAAGCGTGAGTTGTTCATCATATCGAATATGTATTTGGACAACGTGCGACGCGAGGTGCTATCGAAGCAAAAGAATCAATACAGAGTGTTGCGCTACTTAAAGCGTGCCGATTGGGATGCCCGCCACAACGCTCTGCACAGCAAAATCAAGGAGTATATACAATCGGGCAAGTACGCCTCGTTGGTGGAGGATCGCATCCGCTACTACTCGTGGGCGCACATCCTGCTGCAAACCTATCCCGACACCGCCGAGCCGATAATGGTGGATGGTCTATTTGCAAAGCAGTGGCTCTACAACGAGTTGCGCCGGATATTGAGCAAAATCGAGGTTTCGGTAATCGCCATTATGCAGGACGGCACCAACCGCAACTATCCGTACCAACTCTTTTTGGACTTTGTCTACAACGGCGAGCCGATAAGTTATATGCAGTTTGGCTTCTTCGATGGTCGTGGTTTTGTCGAGAACGAGTCGGTAAAGGATGGTCGTGGAATGATTCAGGTAGCCAACCTCGAGCCGGAGATAACCATAACTATCGACTGTCTGAACAGGGAGTTGGCACGACAAATCGAGCCTTCGGTGGCATTGATTTTGGAGAATCAACTCTACACCTCAACCTTCGACGAGGCGCAAAAGAGGGTTAAGACCAAGCAAGAGGGTGTAAAGCCTCAAAAGAGGGTTGATACCTCGTCCGAGAAGGTCGTTTCGCAGGTAAACAAGCAACTCGCAAAGAGCGAGGAGACATACGTCGAGGTTAAGGAGCAGGTGGACGCTGCACGCCCTTACCTCAAAATTATGGCAGATGTGGCAAAGTCCATATCACGCCAATCGGCGCAAGACGTTCGCCACCACTTCACCGATGTGGCGTGGGAGCAGTATCAGAACATTGTGGCAAACGGCAACCCTATAATTGCACGTACACCCGACTACAAACTCATCCAGTACGACACACTTACAATATGCCAATCGTTGCCACTGAAACTCAACTTCAAGGGCAACCACTCCTTTGTGGAGGATGTGGTTTTGCGTGTGAACAACAAGACGCTGAAAGTGGAGTCGGTAGCCTATAAACTTGGAGCAAAGACCGAGCAGACAATTATGTCGATGGCGTGGGACGACAAAGCCCGCCTGACGCTCATCTCTTTCCTCGAAGATTACAGGAGTGCCTACTGTTTGAGAAATTTGGAGTATATCGACAAGGTCTTTGCCGAGGATGCCTACATCATTGTGGGTACGGTGTTGAAGCAGAGCAACCGCAAATTCTCCGATTTGCCCTACTCTGTAACCAAATATGAGCAGAAAAGCAAACAACAATATATCTCCGACTTGCAGAAGAGTTTTGCGAGCAAAGAGTTTATAAATCTACGTTTTGAGGAGTGCAATGTGGCAAAGGGTTACTATGCCAAGGAGGGCATCTATGCCGTACAGGTAAACCAACTCTACTTCTCGAACAACTATGCCGACAACGGCATTCTCACGCTGGCGATAGATATGCGCGAGGAGGCAAACCCACTCGTGCGTGTGCGCGTGTGGCAGGACGCACGCGATGTGAACTACAACGCCGAGCAGATGATTGAGCGCACTGTGTCGGTGGATAAGGGATTGAATTAGTATGAAGCGACTTTTACTACTTATAACCGCCCTGCTTTTGTCGGTTGCGGCAATGGCGCAAAACCAACTTTTGGAGATTGTGCCGTCGTCGTTTGCGCCGGTGCAGACCGATATGGTGTCGGGCATAGCGATAGACAAGATTGCACCCGACCTCTCGCGCCGTCCGTGCGCCCGCATCAAGATGCACATCAACCGTATGACTGCCGACGATATTGCCAAGTTGTCGGTGCGCCCCGTAGGTGGCAATGTGGTGGTTATGAAGCAGGTGGTTGCTTCGGAGGGTAACGGACTTATCGTGGAACTCACCGCGAAGGAGCAGACTCGCTTCTATCTGCACCACGACAAATATGGCGACTCGAACGAGGTGTCGCTCAATTTGGAGGGCAATAAGGAGTATAAGTTGGAGGCGCAGTTGAACATAACCTACCCGATAGCGGTGTTCTGCAACGCCCGCAACGCCGAGGTCTATCTCGACGATGTGTTTAAGGGCAATATCGATTCGAAATACTCGCTTACCATAGGCGAGGTGTTCCCGGGCGCACACAAGTTGAAGGTTGTGTCGGGTGCTATGTCGAAGGAGGAGGAGATTATGGTGGACACGCAACATATCCACTTCCGCATAAACATCCCTCTCGAACAGGCTCGCCCTCAATATGTGGTGTTCCAAGTCTCGCCAAAGAACTCGGCTGTGGTGATCGACAACAAAGACTACACCCCCGACGAGTATGGACAGATAACTGCGGTGCTGAACAACGGCTCCTACACCTACACCGTATCGGCTCGCCACTTCCACCCTCAAACAGGTACTTTTGTGGTTGATGGCAAGAAGGTAGAGCAAGAGGTGAAGTTGAAAAAGGCGTACGGCTGGTTGAAGGTATCGGGCGCGGGAGCATTGTCGGGCGCAAACGTATATGTAGATGGCGCACAAAAAGGCACTGCACCAACCTCTGCAATGGCCCTCCCGAGTGGCAAGCACACGGTCCGCATAGTGCAGAATCTCTACAAAACATTCGAGGCGGAGGTGGAGATTAAGGATGATGCTACGCTCACCTTCTCGCCCAACCTCGTAGCCGATTTTGCGCACGTGTCAATATCCTCGTTAGAGGGGAGTGTAATCTATGTAAACAACGAGCGTAAGGGCCTCTCGCCGTGGAGTGGCGACCTCGCCTCGGGTGCCTACATTTTCGAGGCACGCAAAACGGGACACCAAAATTCGGCAATAACCCAAAATATCGTATCGGAACCTCAAAAGCAGAGTTACAAGATACCCGATCCGAAGCCTATTTTGGGTACGCTCAACATTAAGAGTTCGCCAGCAATGGCGGATGTTACTGTCGATGGCAAGCCGGTCGGTCGCACCCCACTGATGTACGAGTGTATAATAGGTACACACAGCGTAATAATCAGTAAAAACGGCTTCTACAACGCATATAAAACGGTGAGCGTAGCCGAGGGCAAGACCACCAACATAAACGAGTCGTTATCGGAGAAAAAGAGCCTTTCGTCGAGCGGATCGTCCTATTCGTCGTCATC
Source organism: Alistipes sp. (assembly GCA_045543395.1). Classification (GTDB taxonomy): domain Bacteria; phylum Bacteroidota; class Bacteroidia; order Bacteroidales; family Rikenellaceae; genus Alistipes. Next base: position 32,786 of record JAZQML010000028.1, read on the forward strand.
GTCGAACAGGTCAAACTCCTACTCGTCGTACTCGAGCAGCGCATACAAAAGCACAGGCTCGTCGAGTAGCCGCTCGGTTAGTGGATATTCGCCATCGAAACAACGCAAAAAGAGTGGCAGTTGGGATAGTTTCAACCTCGGTTTGTGGATGGGCTTGGGTGGCAGCACGCCATTCTCTAACACCTCTACAGAGTACCGATTCGACTTCAACGCAGGTCTTATGCTGCGTATGTGGAGCCACGAAACGTTGTTCAACGCAATGATTGGTGGCGGATATATGCGCACCGCCGACCTGAACTTTGTGGTGCTACCTATGATTGTGAACTGGAACTTTGTGCGCAATCTTGCCGACGCATCTATGTACCTCGGTATTGGTACGGAGGCGACCTTCGCATTTGGCAATACCGGCATCTACGAGAGTGGATATACATATATCGACTTTCCGGTTGTCCTACAATGGGGTATGGGTTGGCGGCACTCCGACTGCGCCCTCTACCTCAAATTCTTTACCCAGCACGAACTCCTAACCATTGGTGTGCGCTACGCCTACCTATTTTAATAAAAAAGGGGTAATATAAGCGGAAATTATGCCGATATAAATAATTTGTATTTGCACGAAATCGAAAAATTATTTACCTTCGCAGTAGCAAACAGAAAAAACTAACATTTTTAATACAACACAGACTATGAAAAATTTGAAGGGCTCGAAGACCGAGCAGAATTTGTGGACAGCATTTGCTGGTGAGTCGCAGGCTCGCAACAAGTACACCTACTTCGCCTCGAAGGCAAAGAAGGAGGGATATGTGCAGATAGCAAAGTTGTTTGAGGAGACCGCAAACAACGAGAAGGAGCACGCAAAGATTTGGTTTAAGTTGCTCGGTGGCATCGGCGACACAGCCGAGAACTTGAAGCACGCAGCCGAGGGCGAGAACTACGAGTGGACCGATATGTACGCAACCTTCGCAAAGGAGGCACACGAAGAGGGCTTCGACCACATCGCAACACTCTTCGAGGGCGTGGCAAAGATCGAGAAGGAGCACGAGGAGCGTTACCTCAAATTGTTGGAGAACGTTGAGGGAGGCTTGGTATTCTCGCGCGAGGGCGATATGATTTGGCAGTGCTCGAACTGCGGCCATATCGTTATCGGCAAGCAGGCACCGGAGGTTTGCCCTGTATGCGCTCATCCACAGGCTTACTTCGAGATTAAGGCAGAGAACTATTAGTGCTCCTCCACCTTACAAACAAAGGGCAGCACTTCGGGGCTGCCCTTTTAGTTTTTCCGAACTCTTATCCTTGTCAAGGCGCAACGATTCTGGGATTACTGGGGGCGCACCTTCGGTGCTTACTGGGGTTTACTGGGGTGCGCGATAGGTTATTATCTACGAACAACTATCTAATTATAAAGTTTTCCGTTTTCCAACAACCCTTACTAACGACCGCAGCAGGTTTGAGCAGACCGAGAGAGGCTGTTGCAATCGTAGATTGTTGGGTTTGGCAGATGGCGACTGAAAATTTATTTTCAAAGTCGCTTATCCGACAAAGACAATTATTTGCGACAGCAAACAACAGCCGAAAGCAGACAAGTCTGCCACACCGCCACAGATTGAAAGGAAAGGGGCTTGCAACATAAAACAAAAATAGGCGAGAGTCTCACGACTATCGCCTACCTCGGGGCTCATTGCAAGCAATAAATAAAAAAGGAATACCTATAACTTTACTAACGACCGCAGGAGCAGGACAAAGGCTCCGAGCGTGAGAGGGCAAAGGTAACTACAAAGTAGTTTGACGATGTTGGCGAATGGCTGTCGGGCTTGCACGAACAGACACTCGCCAATGTCGTTATAGGCTCGCAGAGCCCTTTGCCCACAAGCGAGCAGAGGCTTGCTGCGTGAGCAGGTTGAAAGGAAAGGGGCTCGCAAATAGACAAAAAAATAAGAGGGCGTTTCACAACGACCTCTTACCTCGGGGCTCATTGCAAGCCCCTTTACTAACCCAAAGGTTGTAAACAATTAAAGATACACTACTTAAAAATTGCAAGATAACATTTGTTATTTAGTGAATAAATTGCTATATTTGTACTACCATTGCGGAATACGCAGTGTTTTAGATGGTATTTAGGGCTGTCGTGGATTTTGTTAATCAGTTAATAATTTTGCCTATGAAGCATAGCGTATAGTTGATACGCACATTTTAGACATATTGGAAAAGCGTTTTAGCTTTATTCTATCACTTCGGAAGTTTGGCGACTAAAAAAGGTAGATGGGAATAATAGTTGAAATGCTCGCACTATTCGGTGCGGGCTTTTAGTTATTCATCTACC
>JAZQML010000029.1:0-1616 GCA_045543395.1 Alistipes sp.
TATATACTATTATTGTAATAACGAAACCATTAGCAAATAAACATTAACCAATAGCAACGACCATCGACAGAAAAAGGATCAACCTCCGCACTCCCCAACCTCGAACATCAGATAGGAAAAATAGAACAATTTGCAGAGAGCGTGAAAGGCTCTCTTTAATAGGCCTCGGTAAGAATCGAGCACTTAAGTATGGGGTATATAAAAAGGGCGTAACTAAAAGTCATTTTATCTTCTTTAGCATATTGCGCTGATATAAGGCGTGGTATATGCTAATCCGTTGTGCGCTTTCCAAAGATGGCAGACCTTTTTGCAGAACAACCTTTTTCTTTAAATTTGCAAGTATGTTAAGTCTTTTTGGAACTTTGAGCGTTGTATATTCAGAAGCGCGTTTCCAACAAACGATAACAAATTATGAAACTTTCAACCGAAAACAAACAACTTACCCGCCTCGCTGAGCTAATGCAGTCTGAGCGCGACCATCTATTTAGATACGCCTGCTATCGGCTGGGGTCTGCCACCGAAGCTGACGATGTGGTGCAAGACCTCTACCTGCGGCTCTCGAAACAAGGCGCACGACTAGCCGAGATTACTGACCTTAAAGGCTATGTTTATCGTTCATTGACAAATAGTTGCACATCGGCTTTGCGCTCTCGGCGACAGTTTGCGACCACCGAAACGCTCGATACATTGAGTAGTGACGACCTCGCTCCGAAGGATTTCGAGCAGGAGTTTCGATTGATCGAGCGATTGATGGCGCTCCTGCCCGATGAGCAGAGCGAAGTGATCCGATTGCGAATCTATGGCGGTTGTCAATTTGACGAGATTGCCTCGATTTGCAACATTCCTCTCACAACGGCCAAATCGCGTTTTCGCTATGGCATTGACAAGTTGCGCGAAGCCCTCGAAAAGCGAGGGCTGATTTAACTCACTGTAAAAAAGGCTAAAATTATGAAGACTAACAACAATTTAGACAACATTTCGGATATTCGCATTGAGAATCTTCTCACTCCGCGTTTCACTCCCACCTCTTCACTTTCGTTCAAGGCGCCCGCACCGCGCCGCCGCACTCTATGGCGGGCAGTACGCATTGGTGCTGTTGCTGCTATGGTAGCAGTGGCAGTTGTCATCGGCATTAGCGGAGTGCAGACCAGCACCGCCCGTGAGGTGGTTGAGCGAGCAATGACTCAACTGCTCGAATCGGATAACTACCTCGTTCAATTCACCGCAAATGTTGCCGAGAGCAAGACCACAGGGGAACTATATGATATTGATTTTGAAGGTACTCCGATGCGAGGCACAGTTGAGATTAGCAAAGAGGACTCGAAGGTCACGATGGCTATCAAGTGGCAGGATAAGGCTCGTTCTATGGAACTCTATGACGGCGAGAGCTATCGACGCTACCAAAACGGGCAATTGGTACTCGAACGCCCCGACAAGGGTGTCGATCTCACTCCGTTTGCTACGATCGATAAATTGAAGGAGCACGCTTTGCTAACGGGTATTCTGCTAAAATTCCGCGAGGAGGGCGATATTATCTCGGTTAGCACAAGGGGCGACAGGGTCGGAATCGTTGCTCGTTTCTCAAAGAGCGAGGGTCGCCTGCTCGGTGCCGAGTG
>JAZQML010000030.1:0-1891 GCA_045543395.1 Alistipes sp.
AATTCGGGACGTGCCGAGGTGCGTGTTTGAAGTTCGCACATTGCAGGTCGTTCCAAATGTTCAGAAGTGAGCGGTTGCCCGATAAACACCTCTAACATACGACGATAGCTCGCACGCGACGACTCCACCTGACCGAGCACCTGTCGAGCAGAGAGCAGCTCCGCCTCCACCGCATCGACATCAGCCTGCATAGCAACACCATTTTTATAATATGTTTGCAGACGGGCCAGATTGCTCTCCAACACGGCAATCAGCGCCTCGGTCTGCGCCTTACGCTCATCGAGCAACAATATTCCAAAATATAAGTTATCCACCCTCGACTGCAAGTTGTAGAGCGACACATCAACACGACTCAGCTGCTCCTCTGCCTCCGCCTCGGCTATGGCTTTGGTTGCCTTCGTCTGACCACCGTCCCAAATATTCTGTGACACATCGAGCGCCACCTTATATTGGTCACGGCGTATGCCCGCCATCTCAATCCCATTGGCTTGGAGGATTGTGTTGAAAGCCTCGGGATAGGTGGGCGTGGCAGATTGATAGGTCGCCTGAGCTGACAGAGCAACCTGCGGAATCCACGCACGAGAGGCATTCGAAAGATTGTACTGCTCGGTCTGCGAAATTAGGTCGTACTGCCTAATTTCGGGATAGTGCTCCCGTGCCAAGCGGCGACACTCGTCGAGCGACTGTGCACCGACACTCCCAACGCACACCACCGCAAACAGTGTTAGTAAAATCTGTTTCATTGACTTATTGTTTTTTGATTCTTCGCAAAATAGTTTCGATATTCTCAGCCTTGCGCTCTGCAAGGAATTGCTCACGGTTGGCCGTCAGCTCACCCATAATAGGCTCCATAAACGGATATGCAACAAATGTGAAGATATTGAGCGACATAATACTGATAAACAACATCTTAACATCGACCCGCTCAATTTCGCCACGCTCGGCTGCACAGTCAACTTCGGCTTGCAGACTATTATATACACTATTCACGACAAAGCCCGCGCGTTTATACAGCACCTCATATCGCTCAGCACGCGAAACAATTTCGTTGATGACGAAACGAGGCAAAAGCGGATTGGCAGCAATAAAGTCAAAGTGAGCCGCAATACCCCCCTTGATACGCTCAACAATCGGCAACGACGGGTCGCCTAAAATTGTGAACATTGAGTGAGACATCGTAGCGAACTTTTTATCTACGATGCGCTCAAAAAGTTGCTCCTTGGTGCGGAAGTAGTAGTGTAGCATTGCGTGCGTTACGCCCGCTGCCTGCGCAATGGAGGTGGTTCGCGCTCCGTCATAGCCCTTGGTCAAAAACTCCTGCTCAGCCGCCGCAAGTATCTGTTGCTCTTTACTCTGCTTCTCTTGATTATCCATATATTTTACAATTCAACAATACTGTTTAACAATTTTGTTAGTACAAAGGTATGTAAAATATTCTATTTCGCAAAAAATCCTTTGAATAATAAGGTAACATAAACTGTGGTCATTCAAGGTGGTCGCACTTTTTTTGACCACACCCATTCATTGACTACACTTTTTCTATTGATATAGTTGTACCCCTCTTCCTTACCAAGGAGGTATTCTGAGAACAACACCGATACCGCCGAGAGGCATAATCTGCAAATAATCACAAATTTTAGGAAATATTTTGTGGCAAAGTTTGCGGGTTAGGAAAAAAGTGTTACCTTTGCCGCCGAATTAAGTACTTAATTATAACAAAAAGACGAAAATGAAAAAGGGTATTCATCCGGAGAATTATCGTTTAGTGGCGTTCAAGGATATGTCGAACGACCACGTGTTTTTGTGCAGGTCCGCCGTTTCGACAAAGGAGACCATCGAGGTGAACGGCGAAACCTATCCCGTGTATAAGATGGAAATCTCTAACACATCT
>JAZQML010000031.1:0-34654 GCA_045543395.1 Alistipes sp.
CGCAAAAATAACAAATAGTAAGTAGTACCTTTTAAAAGCAAAACAGTTATGTTACAGCCAAAAAAGACCAAATTTAGAAGAATGCAAAAGGGTCGTATGAAGGGTGTTGCTCAGAGAGGTAACCAACTTGCATACGGATCGTTTGGTATCAAGGCGCTCGAAAGTTCGTGGATTACAGGCCGCCAAATCGAGGCAGCGCGTCAGGCGATCACCCGTTATATGAAGCGTGAGGGACAGATATGGATTCGTATCTTCCCTGATAAGCCAATCACCAAGAAGCCAGCCGAGGTGCGTATGGGTAAGGGTAAGGGTAATCCAGAAGGATTCGTAGCACCTGTAACCCCGGGACGTATTTTGTTCGAGGCCGAGGGTGTACCAATGGAGATTGCAAAGGAGGCACTCCGTCTTGGAGCGCAGAAGTTGCCAATCACAACCAAGTTTATTGTTCGCCGCGACTATGATGAGTCGACAGCATTGTAAAAAAGGAGGACTAAGATTATGAAAACAGCAGAAATTAAGGATATGTCGGTTCAGGACTTGCAGGAGCGCATTGCAGCCGAGAAAGCAAGACTTGCAACAATGAAGGTTCAGCACGCCGTTTCGCCAGTCGAGGATCCTTCGCAAATTAAGAAAACCCGCAGAGATATAGCACGTATGATGACTATTCTGCGCCAAAAATAAGAATTGAACTATGGAAAGAAATCTTAGAAAAGAGCGTATCGGAGTAGTTGTCAGCAACAAGATGGAGAAGACCATCGTGGTGGCAGTTGCTCGTAAGGTTAAGCACCCAATCTATGGTAAGTTCGTGAACAAGACTACGAAGTTCGCAGCCGAGTGTCTCGATACAACCGTAAACGAAGGTGATACAGTACGCATTATGGAGACTCGCCCGTTGAGCAAGACGAAGCGTTGGAGATTAGTACAAATCATTGAAAGAGCTAAGTAGTTATGATACAACAAGAAAGCAGACTCGTAGTAGCCGATAACAGTGGTGCAAAGGAGGTTCTTTGTATCCGAGTACTTGGCGGTACCAAGCGTCGTTATGCGTCTATCGGCGACAAAATTGTAGTGGCTGTTAAGAGTGCGAGCCCTTCGGGAGATGTAAAGAAGGGTGCCGTATCGAAGGCAGTCGTAGTAAGAACAAAAAAGGAGATCAGGCGTGCCAACGGATCGTACATCCGTTTTGACGACAATGCCGTAGTCCTTCTTAACAACCAGGGTGAGATGCGTGGTACTCGTATCTTTGGTCCGGTAGCACGTGAGTTGCGCGACCAGTATATGAAGATCATTTCGCTCGCACCGGAAGTATTGTAATAATTAAAAAAGAGTACTTTATATGTCAGTTAAATTACATATTAAGAAAGGGGATACGGTAATCGTTATCGCCGGTGACAATAAGGGCCAGCAGGGTAAGGTCTTGAAGGTAGAGACCTCGAAGCAGCGCGCTATTGTTGAGGGCGTAAATCTCGTGAAGAAGGCAACCAAGCCAAACGCGAAGAATCCTCAGGGTGGCATCGTTGAGCAGGAGGCTCCGATTCACATCTCGAACTTGCAGTTGCTCGATCCAAAGAGTGGCAAGGCTACTCGTGTAGGTCGCAAGGCAAATGCAGAAGGTAAATTAGTACGTTACGCTAAAAAATCAGGAGAGGAGATCAAATAATGGCATACATTCCATCACTCAAGACACAGTATAAGGAGCAGATCGTTCCTGCCCTTATGAAGGAGTTTGGATACAAGAGCATTATGCAGTGTCCTAAACTTGAAAAGATCGTTATCAATCAGGGTATGGGTCAGGCGGTAGCCGACAAGAAACTCATTGACGTAGCACAGGAGGAACTTACCCAGATTACCGGTCAGAAGGCCGTACAGACCAAGTCGCGTAAGGATATCTCGAACTTCAAACTCCGTAAGGGAATGCCAATCGGCGTTCGAGTAACCCTTCGTTCGAACCGTATGTACGAGTTCTTGGAGCGTCTTATCGCTGTAGCCCTTCCACGTATTCGTGACTTCAAGGGTATCAACGACAAGTTCGACGGTCAGGGTAACTACACACTCGGTATCACCGAGCAGATTATCTTCCCAGAGATCGACATCGACAAGATTACCAAGATTTTCGGTATGGAGATCACATTCGTAACATCGGCACAGACCGACGAGGAGGCATACGCATTGCTTCGCGAGTTCGGTTTGCCATTCAAAAACGCTAAAAAGAATCAATAGGCTATGGCAAAGGAATCAATGAAGGCACGCGAGGTAAAGCGTGAGAAGTTGGCTGCCCGTTATCAGCACAAGCGTGACGAGATCGCAGCACAGTTGAAAGCCGGCGAGATTGATCACGAGGAGGCGTGGATTGCACTTTCGAAACTTCCACGTAACGCAAACCCTATTCGTCAGCACAACCGTTGCAAACTCACCGGTCGTCCAAAGGGATATATGCGTCAGTTCGGCATCAGCCGTATCCAGTTCCGTGAGATGGCTTCTGCTGGTCTTATCCCAGGCGTTAAGAAGGCAAGTTGGTAGTCGATTACGACTATATTTCAAAAGAATCGCATCCTTCGGGGTGCGATTTTTTTATATTACGTAGGCCTATAGTGAGATTAGGGAGTTTAGTGAGTTTAGGGTGTGCTCTACTCACTACTCACTACTCTCTACTTCTCTCGCCTTTTTATTTTGAATTTTCGGCTATTGGTTGAATTTCCCCTAATATCTAAATATTATGTTAAATAAATCGCTATCTTTGTGGTTGTAGAACTACTGATAAATTTATGGCAGAGAATAGCGAGAAGTGGAATAGAGCCGCCAAGGGTTTCAAGCAGTATATCCGTTTGGAGAAGGGGTTGTCGGAGAACACGGTAGAGGCGTATATGCGCGACTACACCCTCTTTGCGGGCTTTATTCTGCGCCAATACGATGTTCCCCCAACAAAGGTCGAGCAGTATATGGTCGAACGCTATTTGGCCTATCTTTTCGAGGAGTGCCGTCACGCCAAGGCATCGCAAGCGCGTGAGTTGAGCGGTGTGAAGGCGTTTTTCAACTATCTCCTGATAAACGACAAGATCGAGCAGTCGCCTACGGAGTTGATATCCACACCAAAGCGCACTCGTCATCTGCCCGATGTGCTGACCATCGAGGAGGTGGAACTAATTATAAACTCCATACCGCTCGACAACACAAAGGGCAAGCGTGATAGGGCGATGTTGGAGTTGCTCTATTCGTGTGGTCTGCGTGTGTCGGAACTCACCTCGTTGCGCCTTTCGGACCTCTTTTTTGGCGAGGGTTATATCCGAGTTATGGGTAAGGGTAGCAAGCAACGTTTGGTGCCTATCAGCAACGTTGCGAGGGAGCGCATAATGATATATATGGATTGCCGCAAGGCGAAGGATTCTAAAAATAAGGATATCCTCTTTCTGAACAATCGTGGTAAGGCTCTGACTCGTGTTATGCTCTTTACGATTATTCGCGAGGCGGTTTTGCGTGCCGGCATCGATAAGAGTGTGAGCCCCCACACCTTCCGTCACTCGTTTGCCACACATCTGCTGGCGGGAGGGGCAAGCATACGCCAAGTGCAGGAGATGCTCGGCCACGAGAGTATCGAAACCACCGAGATATATACCCACCTCGACACCACACGACTGCGCGAAACAGTCGAGAAAATATCGTTGTAACAGAGTTAAAAGGCGACTATGGGACAGGCGATGAAGGGCTATAAGGCGCGTGGCGTGGTGCTTTCGACCGTAAAATATGGCGATAGCGGTATGGTGGTGCAGATGCTCACCGACAAGTATGGCCGCCAGAGTTATTTGGTGCAGGGCGTGCGCTCGTCACGAGGTCGAGGCTCGAAGATGGCACTCTTTCAGCCACTCTTTTTGTTGCAGTTCGAGGGGTTGGAGTCGCCACATAGCGACCTTCACAAGATGCGTGAGGTGCAGAACGACGTGGTATTCAGGTCGTTGCCTTACGATATTCGCAAATCGACTATGGCGTTGTTTATGGCGGAGGTGTTGTACCGCTTGGTGGGAGAGAGCGAGGCTAATGAGCCGTTGTTCGACTTCGTGCATAACTCGGTGCGTGCGTTGGACGAGATTGACGAGGGCGTAGCGAATTTCCACCTCTGGTTTTTGGCAAATTTGAGTCGCTATCTCGGCTATTTCCCGGGTAACGAACATCGCAAAGGGTGCTGTTTCGATATGCGCGAGGGGTTGTATGTGGGAACAATGCCGCTGCACAACCATACGATGAATGCCGAGGAGGCGGAGTTGCTGCGCGACTTGACCGAAACCGACTTGGAGTGCTTGGGCGAGATACCGCTCAACCGCGAGCAGCGTGTAGAGATGCTCTCACGCCTTGTCGAGTACTACTCCATCCACTTGGAGGCTATCCGCTCGGTGCGCTCTATCGAGATATTGCAAGAGGTGTTTTAACCCATAAATTTCGATTTAATTTTGCGTTTTGCACTCCGCATTCTGAATTTTATTTGTATCTTTGCACCGTTGGATATGTTAATAAAATAACACAAGATTATAAACAATTAAAAACCAAAAAGTTATGTTCGCAATCGACAATTACGATTTCAGTGGCAAGCGTGCCATTATTCGTGTGGATTTCAATGTGCCTCTCAATGGCGAGGGACAGGTAACCGACGACACTCGTATTCGTGCCGCTATTCCAACCATCAAGAAGGTGTTGGAGAAGGGTGGTGCCGTAATCCTTATGTCGCACCTCGGTCGTCCAAAGAAGAACCCGGATCCAAAGTACTCGTTGGAGCAGATTGTTCCTGCTATCGAGGCTCGTTTGGGCGAGAAGGTTATGTTCGCAGGCGACTGTATGGGCGAGAAGGCTGCCGAGATGGCTGCTGCATTGAAGCCGGGTGAGGTTATGTTGCTCGAGAACCTTCGTTTCTATGCCGAGGAGGAGGGTAAGCCCCGTGGCTTGGCAGAGGACGGTACCGATGAGGAGAAGAAGGCTGCAAAGAAGGCACTCAAAGAGGGTCCACAGAAGGAGTTTGTGAAGAAATTGGCTTCGTATGCCGACTGCTACATCAACGACGCTTTCGGTACTGCTCACCGCGCTCACTCGTCGACCGCTCTTATCGCCGAGTACTTCCCTAACGACAAGATGTTCGGCTACGTTATGGAGAACGAGTTGAAGGCTATCGACGGTATGATGCAGAACCCACAGCGTCCATTTGTGGCTATCGTTGGTGGTTCGAAGGTTTCGACCAAGATTACCATCATCGAGACTTTGATGGAGAAGGTTGACAAGATTATCATCGGTGGTGGTATGACCTACACCTTCGCAGGTGCTCTTGGTGGCAACGTAGGTAAGTCGATTTGCGAGCCTGATATGTTCCCTGTGGCTCTCGATATTCTTGCAAAGGCAAAGGCTCGTGGTGTTGAGTTCGTGATGTCGCCAGACGCTTTGGTTTGCGACGATTTCAGCGAGGAGGCAAACACTATGGAGGCTCCGGTTAAGGAGATTCCGGCAGAGTGGGAGGGTGTCGATATCGCCGAGGGTGGTAAAAAACTCTTCCGTGAGGAGATTCTCAAGTGCAAGACTATCCTTTGGAATGGCCCTGTAGGTGTATTCGAGATCAACAAGTTCTCGACCGGTTCGCGTGCCGTAGCAGAGGCTATCGCCGAGGCTACCCAGCAGAATGGCGCATACTCACTCATCGGTGGTGGCGACTCGGTGGCTTGTATAAACAAGTTCGGTCTTGCCGATAAGGTGTCGTATGTATCGACCGGTGGTGGCGCACTTCTCGAGTATATCGAGGGTAAGGAGTTGCCGGGTGTAGCCGCAATCCGCAAGTAATATCTCTGCGGTAGGTTATTGCCGCAATCCGAAAAAGCGAGTTCCCCATTTTCGGGGAACTCGCTTTTTTTGTTGGGGAGTTGCCTTTTTTGGCGTGTAAAACCAGAAAGTCATCCCGAGCGAAAGGAGTGAGCGTGGGGATCTCCTACCTACATTTAAGCGAGGAGATTGCCACGTCTTGTACCAAGACTCGCAATGACGCGTACACGCCCGAAGTAGATAATTCCGATTTTTTTTATTTTATTGGGAACAAGACCTCGCACGAGTGTTGTCTTTTGTGAAATTTTTTTCTAACTTTGTGGAGTTGTGGGTGCTATTGCCCACAGCAACTACATATTTGATGAAAGTGTTTTCGCTTTTATCCTTGACACGAAATCTGACAGTTTCAACGAAAAGAGGATACGACAACACTCATTTCTTGTATAGTTATGTGGCTATGCCTCTCTTGGCATACACCCCATACTATTCGAGTGTGGGGTCTTGTGATCGTTTATTCTTTTCAGGGTTTTGTCAGAACCTCGTGTCAGATAAACGAAAGTCAACTCCACACTTTCTTCTCTTATTAACTCACCATAGAGGAGTATATGGTAAAAAAAAGTATGTTTTATGAAAACAAAGAGATTGTTTTGTGGTGCGACTGCAACACTCGGTGTGATGGCAAGAGTTGTACTTGTTTTTTCTGCTGCCTTATTTTTCGTATCGTGCGGTAACGAATATAAGGCCAAACGATTTATCAAAAATTTGGAGGGTGGCTATACTGTGCTTCTCAAAGATGTAAATGACGAAACAGCCTGTGTCTATTATGCGAAAGACGACATCTTTTATAAGTACGATGTTAATACGGAACAGACGACTCAACTACTAAATTTGCCAAACATCAACTCCTCCTACTTATGCCATAATTGCAATGTCGGCATTGGAGATATCTACTATTTAACCGACCAAAAGCAGGTGATGTGCCACAATCTAAAAACAAATGCCGAAACCTGTTTGAATAATTACAATAATGTTTCGCTCGACTTTGTGATGCGCCACGAGCAGCATTTGTTGTTTTATAACAATAGGGAAAATGTCTCTTGCAACGAGCGAATAGTGGATTACGATGCACGAACCGTAACATCAAAGTATGTTACTTTCGACAATATAGATAAGGAGTATACCAATGTATTTGTTCCTATTCTATGTATTGGACACTATGGTTTGCTGATAGATCTTTCGCCCGAGAACAACGATGCGGGATTCGATTTGTGCAAATATCTATATCACTATAATTTTGAGGGATCTCTATTTGGAAAGTTGGACTTACTTTGCCAAACCGATGACGTGTGGTACGCCAAAGAGGATGATAAATGGTTCATATTGGCGATGAAGGATAGAGATACGGTGGTGAAATATAATCTATATGGCAAAGTAGCAAAAGAGTTCCCTTCAATGAATGGTTGGCTGCAACATAGGGGCTTAAACTCGGGTAATTTGATTGCACAATCAACCAAGCATAGAGTATTGTGTTATATTGCCAATGATGACAACAATTTGGTCTCCTCTATATATCTATATTATTACGATGCAAATATCGGCGAAGAGTGTAAAATCAATAAGTTCGTCAAACCATCGGGCGATAAGGTCTATTTCACTATCGGATCGGAGGCACGCAAGCATATATATAAAACATCCAACAATTCGGGAGTGGTGTTCTGTGGCGAGACTGATTGGAATAGTGAATGGGCACTTTTGTATTTCGAATTTGCAACAAAAAAGGTACACGTAATAGATAGAGGCGTCAATATCGAACATACGAGAGATAGATTTAAGGTAGAACATCACAACGGAACAGTACAGTGGTACGACGAAGATGGACAAAAGTCGAAGCCACGAAGTTCGTTCTACGATATGGGTGCTGAACTCGGCAGTTTCTTCAACCTATTCTAATAGATAACTCACATAATTTAGGCGTATGCGGGGCTTTGTGTAGCCCACAGCATACGCCTATTTTTTTTATTTCCACACGCCTTTTTTAACGAACGATTACTCTATGCCAAGTTGGTATTTGTAGTTGGCGATATCTGCCGGTGTGCCGATGGCTTTGCCCTCAACATCGCTCAACTTCACGCAGCCGTAGATTGGCTGTCGCTCGTTTATGCGGCACTCTTTCAACTTCATAACGATATTCATCGGGCGCACCCCCTCGATGTCGCAAGTTAGGTTTGTGCCGATGCCAAAGGTTACCTTAATGCGCCCTGCAAAGTACTCCTTAATGTCGGCTGCCGCAGCAAAGTCGAGTCCATCCGAAAAGACTATCGTCTTGCTCAATGGGTCAATACCATACGACTCGTATTTTGCGATTATCCTATCGCCAAAAGCCTTCGGGTCGCCGCTGTCGTGGCGTACTCCGTCGTACAACTTCGCAAGTTTCATCGAGAAGTTGCGCAGGAAGGTATCCACCGTATAGGTGTCGGTAAGCACCGTGCCGAGGTTGCCGTCGTAGACATCCACCCAACGCTCCATAACCTCGTAGTTAGCCTCTTTCGGGGTGTGTACGGCCGCCTGAAACATAAAGCACTCGTGCGCCATAGTTCCAATGGGGCGGAGGTTGTACTTCATAGCCAACGCTACGGTCGAGGTGCCTGTGAAGGTTGGGCAATGCTCCTTCATATACTCTATTGCCAACTCCTCGGAGTGGGTGCTGAAGCGGCGACGCATACCGAAATCGGCAAAGTAGAGATTGTGTCTGGAGGCTATGGCCGCTTTCTGCTCCATACGTGGAGTCATCGCCTTGGCAAGTGCCTCGCGAGTCTGGTAGCCGTCGCCTATGTGGCGGTGGTAGAGTTCCGACACGATTGCCAAAATGGGTATCTCGTAGAAGGTTACCTTATACATAGCATCATTAACCTCGATATGCAGATGATGCTCCTCGTCGAGCCAGCACTCTATCCTTTGTGGCTCGAAGCGGAATTGACGAAGCCACTCCCAAAAGCAACGAGGTATGTAGTGAATGGTTTGTGCCGCCCACTCGAACTCCTCCGCCCGCAACGAGAGGGTTGCGAGGTTGGCAAACTCCGCACGTAGCGACTCGACAAACTCCTCGCTATGCTCGGTGTTGTTGCGGTCGTGGAATGTGAATGCTCCCCACGCATTGGGATAATGCACCTGATAGTAGTACGACATCGAAAATTTGTAGAGGTCGTTTTCGAGGATAGAGTGAATTATCATTTTTGCAAATTTTTAATCGTGGTTGGGCTTCGCGCTCTCCATCAGTCGTGCTACGGCTTGATGCCCCTCGTCGCCGAGCGAGAGGGTGTAGTCGTTCACAAAGAGCGATATGTGCTTCTCTATCACCTCGTCGTCCAACTCCTGTGCGTGCTGCTTGACAAAGTCGCGCGATGCGAGTGGGTGGTCGAAGGCATAGCGGACACTTTCGGCAAGTAATTTATCGAATTTCGATATCACATCTTCGCCTAATTCTCGTTTTACGATAATAGCACCGAGCGGGAGGGGTAGCCCTGTTTCGTTTTCCCACAACTTGCCGAGGTCGGCAACAAGGCAGAGGTTGCGACGTTCGTAGACAAATCGCCCCTCGTGAATCAGCACTCCTGCATCTACTTCGCCACGCTCTACCGCAGCGGCAATATCCGAAAAGAGCATCTGCCGAACCTCCTCCACCTCGGGGAAGTAGCGCATCAACAGCGCATTGGCAGTGGTGTTCTTTCCGGGCGAGGCGACTTTGCGAATCTTGCCTGTTTCGCCCTTACGGCGCACCAAGAGTTGTCCGTTGCCACGACCAAGTGCCGAGCCACTATCCAACAGCGCATACTTCTCTGCCACAAGCGGATATACCGCATAACTTATCTTTGAGATGTCCGGCTCGCCACGCAGAACACCCTCGTTCAACTCCTCGATGTCGTGGTACTCGACTGCAAGATCGAAGTCGTGCGAGAGGCGAGCATTGATGAGCGCATCGAAGGCGAATGTGTCGTTCGGACAGGGCGAAATATGTAGTGATAGTTTCATTATATCTCCCTTTTGAATGTGTGGCGACCTGGCTTTGCCGTAATTATACTATGGTCGCCAAATGGTAGCTTTATCTTTGCGGTAGTACCAACAGGAACTTTGCAGTCCAGCGAGAATGTACCATTTTCGATACGCCATACCACCTCAATTTCTCCATATACAGAGTTGAGCGAGTAGCGCAAATGGTCGAGCCCTTTCGGTATCTTTGGTGCAACCTCAAATGTGCGATATCCCGCCTCCAGAGGCTTTAATCCTCCGAGATGGCGGTAGAACCAGGCCAATCCACCTCCCCACATAGGGTGGTTGCGAGAGTGTCGCGGATTACCATCCCAGCTCTCCCACAGCGTTGTTGAGCCTTGCTCTATCCAATAGCCAAAACTTGGGATTGTTCGCTTGTTCATCATTGAATATGCCAAATCGACCTCTCCCATTTCGCACAGCACATCAAAAATATGTCGTGTACCTACAATTCCGGTTATGAAGTGTCCATTCGCCTCGTTTATTTCGCGCTTGAGGGCTTCGAGGGCCTCTTGCTGGTAGTTGTTCGGCATACCCATATATAGGGCGAAAACATTTGCACCGTGTTTGCCATAACTATGCTCTTCAGCATTGTAAAATCGCTTGTGATAGGCCTCTACGGTGCGTTTGCGAAGCGAAGCGTAGTGGGTAACATCCTTGCTTATGCCCAAAACCTCGGCAATTTTGGTGGCGATATCTACGCACTGATAGTATGCAAAGGTATGAACCGTAGCAGGGTGTGGGAACTTGTTGTGAGGCATAATCCAGTCGCCGAGACGTTTGTATTTCTGTTCATCTTTCGACTCCATAATACCCTCGCCATCAACCCACGAGTCCATCCATTCGATATAGCGTTTTATCGGCTCGTAGTTCTCCTCGATTATGCTCTTGTCGCCATACTGCAGAAAGAACTCCCACGGTATTACCGCTATTGCTGCACCCCACGCCGGACCTCCGCCGCACCCTGGTTGCCACGGTGCCGAGTTGGGTACATAGCCGTTTGCCAACTGCGCACCGCGAATGTCGCGAATCCACTTGTTGTAAAAGGCTCTTGCATCGAAATTGTGCATCACCATCTGGCACGCCAACTGTGCATCGCCTGTATAAGGTGCACGCTCTCGTTGTGGACAATCGCTTGCCACACCTCCGTGCATATTGTCGAGTTGTGTCAATCGCCAAGCGTTGTGTAGCGAGTTAAAGAGATGATTCGAGCACTCGAACTCCGCTACCGAGGCCACGTCTGAATTTACCGCTTGGGCCTCAACTTGCCCAGCTTGCAATCTCTCAAGGCCGCGTATCTCCACCTGCGAGAACACAAACCAGATAAATCGGGCGTGATAGGACGCTTTGCCCGAACCATTGGCGATATAGGAGTTTGCTCCATTAAGCGACTCACATATATACTTTATATCGACCTTTTGCCCCGATGAAAGTTCCAAATTTTTCAGCTCTACCCAACCCGAAATCTCCTCAGGGAACTTTACCAACCACGAACCATCCTCCTGCTTGGTGATGGAGGTTGGAGCGTATCGTCTTACGACTCTGTCTGCAGGGCCATTTTGTGCTACAAGTTTTCCGCGAGGGGTGCGCTTCTCTACAGCCCTCTCCCATTTGCTGTCATCATAGCCACACTCCGCCCATCCATTGTGCTCGAGTCGAGCATCGTAGTGCTCACCATAAAACATCTGATCAGCCGTAATGGCGCTCTTTGTACAACGCCACGAGGTGTCTGTTGTCATCACATTGCGTGTGCCATCGACGTACTCAATCTCAATCTCGCCAAAGAGTCGTGGCGTACCATATCCCATTGGTGGCCAATACTCCAGCATATCGTAGAAGCCATTGCCAAGAATCGCCCCCACACAGTTACTTCCTTGCTGAATCAGATGCGTGAGGTCGTAACTTACGTACATCACAAGATACTCGTTGAAGGGGTCCTCGACGGCAATTCTTCGTGTGCCAAGATATTGGCGGGAGTCGTAGTTTGTTTGGTTCGGCGAGAAGTAGTCGTTGCCTATGCGTTTGCCGTTGAGGTATAGTTCAAAGTAGCCAAGACCTGTACCATAGAATCGCGCAGAGCGAAGACGCTTTTTAATCTCGAACTCCTTGCGTAGAAGAGGTGCCGGTGATACTATGTTTATACGTTCGGCCTTTACACGTGGATTTTTGGTGCTTTTTCGAGCCCACTCTGCATCGTAGGACTCTTCGCCTTGCCACGGAACGCCTATCCATCGAGCCTTCCACTCTTTCGAGGAGAACTTGCCAGTGTGCCATTTTGCCCTCTTGCTCCATTGCGAAGCCCTATCGTTGCTATCCCACACCTTTACCTGCCAAGAGTAGTCGCACGACGAGACAAGCGTCTTGCCGCCGTATGGAATATATAGGGAACTGTCGGATAGTACCTTGCCACTATCCCATACTACCTCCTCTTTGCCGCCTTCGTGCTTTACGACGCGAATACGATATGCGCTCTGCTTGTCGCCCTCTTTCTCGGAGATGTTTTTCCACGATAGTCGGGGTGTCGTTATATCTAAAAGAGGTTGCTGCTGATGTTCGCACGACAACTCCGCAGGCGTGAGCCGGCTGAACGACATAAGAAACAACGGTAAAAGCAATAGTGCGGCTCGTTTTAGCATTATATCTCCTCGATGTTAAGGGTTAGAATAGTCTTTGTAAGGAGTTCGATGGCGAGCTCGATATTCCACTCGCCTCGCTCCTCTCCAACGTAGTTCGATATGGCGCGAATTTCGCCACAGCGCACCCCCTCGGCTTGCGCCAATGCAAAGAGTGAGGCGCCCTCCATATTCTCGATTGCGGCTCCGTTAGCCTCTTGCGAGCAGTGCGATACGGTGTTGCTACGCACCATTGGAATCCCCTCCACCACTATTGTTGCAGCGTAGGTGCGGTCGTAGCCCGACGAGAGGTAGGCAAATCGCTCCTCCGTAACCGCCACAACATCGCCCTTTTGTAGAGTATGGTCGTACGCCCCCGCAATGCCGCAGAGGAGCAACGGCTGTCGCTCGGTGCGGAGAATGCGTGCCACTTCGGTGGCGGTTTCGACTGCTCCGATACCGCAGATGCGAATATCGAGGTCGGGGCGCAACGCCTTCAATCGTGCAGCCTCCATTTCGGTTGGGAAAAGCAGTATCATATCCGAACTCTTAAAAGCGAAATGCCCACAAAGTTTTTAAGGTTTACTGAAGTTTTGCCGAAATCAGCGACATAAACCCATTTTTGCCAAGTGGACGCTCCGCCTTTATGTTTCGATTCTTCGGTATAAAGCGGAAGCGACGTGCCATACCATTCTTAACCGAGAGCGTAGAAGCGGAGCCATCAGTGTACTCTTCGATTGTACCGGTATAATTCGCTGTAATCTTATATCCATCAGCATCCACCGCATCTACGACGATGGTATAATCCTCGCCCGACTTGCTGATTGCAACGTTGCCTGTTTTGCAGAAAGCGTAATCGACAATCTCGTAACTGCTATTGAGCGTACACCAAAACGAACCACAGATATAGCCCTCGCTATCGAGAAAGCCCGCTACGGCTGTACCTGCTTCGAAGGTCGAGGCCAATGGGTAGTTACCCGTAAAGTCAGTGGCGTCGAGTGGTGTCTGCACTTCGAGGATAAGCATATCCATTCCCTCCTCCGGGTAGAGGTCGATATACCAATTTGTTGCGTTTGACTCGTAGTAGTCGCCATAGTTGGTGTAGTAGCCGTACGACAAGTTGTTAAACGCCTTGTCGCTCTTCTCCTGCTCCAAAGTCTTAAATGGCTTCATTGTGACTTTGGTGGTAATCGTACCTTCTGCTGTTACGCCAAAAGCAATAGCGTTGTACTCGGTGTTAGGGTCGAGGTAGCCGACTTCGTATTGCCAAGCATCCTCGCCTTGCGAGAGAACATCGGCAAAGACCAAATCATACTGTTCGTATAATGATATAAGTTGCGACACATAGTCGGCAGCGAACACCTCCGGAGTGGAGTAGTGAGCCATAACATACTGTGGAACAACATCGAAGAAGTAGGTGTCGGTGTTGTTGCTTGGCGTTACTGCCATATAAACACTCGAAGAGGTGATGTCCGAGAGTTGAATCGTAAAGGTGAGAGCGGGTTTTGGACCGTTGTTTTCGCCACCATTACCCTCGTTGTTCGGGGTACAAGCAATGCCGCATACCGCTAACACCACCAGCATAAGATTTAATAACTTTTTCATAATCGTAAATTTTAAGTTTTTTATTGTAGTTTTGCCGAAATCAGCGACATAAACTCCTCACGGGTGCGTGGGTCCGAAAGGAATATACCGGTAAATGCCGAGGTGGTGGTTTTCGAGCCTTGCTTCTCCACGCCACGCATCTGCATACACATATGCGATGCCTCGATAACCACAGCCACGCCCACAGGGTTGAGTGCCTGCTGTATGCAGTCACGAATCTGAACGGTCAGTCGCTCCTGCACCTGCAAGCGGCGTGCAAAGCACTCCACTACGCGGGCAATCTTCGACAACCCCGTAATCGTGCCGTTAGGGATGTAGGCGACGTGCGCCTTACCCACAAATGGAAGCATATGATGCTCGCATACCGAGAATAGTTCGATATCCTTAACCACAACCATCTGTTTGTACTCCTCTTTGAACATCGCCGATTGGAGAATTGCCACAGGGTCTTGTTCGTAACCCTTTGTGAGGTACGACCACGCCTTTGCCACACGCTCGGGGGTTTTGATAAGTCCCTCACGCTCGGGGTCTTCGCCGAGAAGTCGCAGCACCTCGCCGTAGTGATATTTCAGTTTCTCAATCTTTTCGAGGTCGTATCTATCCTCGCGTTCGTAATTCGCCATAATACTCTATTATTTTTATTTGCTATTAGCCAATGGCTAAATTAAAAATCTTTTTTAGTTCTCCGCTTGAAGGAACTCCACAAGTTTTGCCACTGCACGACCTCGGTGCGAGATGGCGTTTTTCTCCTCTGCCGACATCTCGGCAAAGGTGCGTGTATCGCCCTCCGGCACAAACATCGGGTCGTAGCCAAACCCCTCTGTACCCGACATATGGTCGATAATAGTGCCTTCTACCTTACCCTCGAACAGATACTCCTTACCGTCGAGAATCAATGCTATAACGGTGCGGAAGCGGGCAGTTCGATTGGTTTCGCCTTTGAGGTTTTTCAGTAGCAGAGCGTTGTTTGCTGCAAAGTCGTGTCCCTCGCCCGCATAGCGAGCCGAGCGAACACCCGGTGCGCCACCCAAAGCATCTACCTCCAAACCCGTATCGTCTGCAAAGCAATCGGCACCTGTACGCTCATATACATATCGCGCCTTCTGCAAAGCGTTGCCTTCGAGTGTCTCGGCAGTTTCGGGTATATCCTCTGTTATGCCGCACTCTCGTAGCGTCCTCAACTCGAAAGCACCTTCGAGCAGAGCCTGCACTTCGCCCAACTTGTGGGCGTTATTGGTTGCAAAAATCAACTCTTTCATAGTAAAAATTGTTCTGATTGGTAAATTTCACACCTTACTTGCGTCGTAAATGCTCACATACGGTTAGGCTATTAGCATTTACCCGTTAGCCATTGGTTTCAATTATATAAATGTTACAAACCTGCGATCAATATCGGCAGTTACGTTGCGCTCGGTACCCGCCACATTATCCTTGTAGTGGATATCGACCTTGCCCGACCAGAGCGATTTCTCGGTGTAAACAAGTGGCTCGGTAGCCTCGAACTCGATTACATACTCCATACTGCTCGAAGCATTGTTGGTGTCGGTCGAGATACCATTGCACGTCGTGAAGGTAAATTCGTACATCTCCTCCACGTCGTTAAACAGATACTCCACATCCGACCGCAGCGCACTGTAATATGGTGAGTGAATGCTTACCTCGCTCTCAATCGAGAACTTCGCATCCTCGCCAACCACACCCTCGACGATGCCCATCTTTTCAAACTCCATATACGAGCCATACTTCACATAGAGAACCCACTCGCCACCCTCGTTGAGTCGCTTGCCGTTGGTATTTACGCGGTAGGTTATGTTACTACTCAAAGTGTAGACACCCTCCTTCTCCGAGATAACTATCGGCTCGTTGGCTTCGCCCCGATTGATGCCGAGCATATAGTCATTCAGCAACGCTACCACTTGTGCCTGTTCGTACTGACCATTCAATGCGGTTTCAACCCTGCTCCACAACAATCTGTTTGCCCTATTAAGGTCTGGTTCGGTGCCCTCTTCGAGTTGGCACGATGTTGCCGCAGAGAGAGCCACGAGGGCAACAATCAAAATCGAAAAATATTTCTTCATAACTATGCCCTCCTATTTTTTGCTGTTTTTACCTGCATCGAAGCGATAGCCCAAGCCTATGCGTGCCGAGCCTGTCATACCGCCGCCCAACTCCACAAAGCCAAACACCTTACGACCAAACGAGCAGCCCACAAGAGCCACATCGCCCCAAATATAAGCATCGTCGAAGTCGGTTACTACGCCGAGCGAAATCGAGGAGTAGAGTTGCACCTTTTCACGATAGAACCACACAAAGCGCACCGACGGCATCACTGCCAACGCATAGCGTGAGAGGTTTTCGACCTTCTCGCCCGTAGCGGCATCCTTACGCCAGCGAGTCGAAGCACCAAACGATACCGTACCGCCATACTGCAACCAGCGACGGTCGTGGTAGGTGTAACTCAACGAGTAGTTGCCTACAAAGGTGCGAGGTGTGAGGTAGGTGTCCGCACGCTCCATATCTTGTCGGAAGTCGTGGTAGTAGTCATCAACCCCCACATCGAACGCAAAAATCGAAGTTACACTCGCCGCCCCGATGCCTATGCGTAGGTCGTGCTTCGGCGCAAAGTTCGGTATCACTCGCACGGTGGTAACCACCGTTGTCGAGTCGGTCTGCACCACTGTCTTTGTCCTCTTTTGCGCCACTGCCCCCTGCATCACAAAGAGCGCAGCAAGCAGAGCAACGATATATCGGTAAGGTTTCATAATCGTGGTGGTCTATTTGAGTTGAGAATTTGTAATTAGTATTACGTTTTTAGTTTTCCGCTTCGAGCAGTGCCAACTTGTGGTCGGCTACGCACTTGTCGATAATAGCCTTAACCACCGTATCTATCTCGGTGCCTTCGCTGTAGTCTGCCGGACAAACGTGGTTTACTCGGTTGTCGCGAATAAGGGTGCTCATCTCGCCACGCTTCGACCAATCTTTCGGGTTGTAGACCGCAATGGAGTGTCCACCAAAGTTCTTAACCAATCGCATACACGGAATATCGGTTGTTCCATCGCCCACGTAAATCATTCGCGAGAATGGCACAGGGCGTTGTTTCTCCTCCATATACTTGTTCACCTGCTTGGTGTCGTATACCGACTCCACACCCTTGTTGATTTTGAATATAAACTGTGTCTTGTTGGTGTAGTTTACAGCCACGCCGGGCCAATAGGCTATGCCGTCCACGTTGTAGAGGAACGAGCAGGCGTAGATTTTGCGGAACTTGTCGGCAATAGGCGTACCCTCGATAATCTCCTTCAAGCCCGACGAGTTGATGTAGTGTACCACGCGCACACCGCGCTCCTCGCCGTAAGCGTTGATGCGGTCGAACCACTCGATAACGCCCGGGAACAACTCAACCCTCTTGCCCGACTCCTGAAAAGCCTCACGGCGGAGCGATAGTCCCGTAGCCTGTGCCTCGTGAATCATCAGAGCCATATAGGTGAGAATCTGGTCGGCATCTTGCTCCTCTGCAAGACGGTTTGATGCGTCCCAAAACTCCATATTGCTCTTGCCCACAGCGGGTATAAAATCGTACTCCTGCATATTCCCCGCAGCGAGGGTTCCATCGAAGTCGTAGATTAGTGCGATAGTAAACTTCTCCATATTCCAACTCTTTTTATATATATGTGCTACAAATGTAATAAAATTTTCACTATTTTTGCAACTACAAACCACCGATAACACAAAAATTAGAGCAAAATATGGAGTTTAAGACTATTTTGGCAAAGCGTCGCAGCGTGCGTAAGTTCTCGCCGACCACACCTTCGCGCGAGGTGCTGCTTGATGTTGTGCGTGATGCACTCACTGCACCCTCGTCGCGTAATATGCACACCACACGATTTCTGATTGTCGATGATCGCGAAACCCTCGACAAGATTGCCGAGATGCGCGACTACGGCTCGGGCTTTGTAACCGAGGCTCCGGCGGCGATTGTAGTTATGGGCGACACCACCAAAACCGACCTTTGGCGTGAGAACTGCGCCATTTCGGCTACGATGTTGCAACTTTCGATTGTCGAACACGGCTTGGCTTCGTGCTGGGTACACGTAGGTGGCCGTCCTCGCCTCCAAAAGGAGCCGGAGGGTGCTACGGCAGAGGAGTATCTGCGCACGTTCCTCGATATACCTGCCGAGTGGAGCGTGGAGTGCGTGATTGCGCTCGGCTACTCCGACTTCGAGCCTAAACCACTCCCTGAGTGGGATGCCGAGGCTTCGATTCTCTGGCACACCAAAGAGTAAAAGAAACGAAAAAATAACCCAACATACTATGTTTAGTGCTAAAACCTATATTACCCGTCGTACGGAGTTGCGACGCCGCATTGGAAATGGATTGATTTTGATTCCGGGAAACACCTTCTCGCCAAACAACTATCCGAACAATGCCTACTATTTTCGTCAGGATTCGACTTTCCTCTACTACTTCGGTCTGAACTTGCCAACATTGATAGCGGTGATAGATGCCGAGTCGGGCGAGGAGATGCTCTTTGGCGATGACTTCACCGTCGAGGACATAATCTGGACAGGCCCACAACCACGTCTTGTGGAGTTGGGTGCAGAGGTGGGCGTGTCGAATTGCCAACCTCTAAAAGCGTTGGATGGTGTTATCGCCACCGCAATGAAGCAGGGACGCAGAATACACTACTTGCCACCATATCGTGGTGAGAGCAAGATTGAGTTGTCGCGCCTTCTCGGTCTGCCTATTGCAGAGTTATACAACCACAAATCCGTCGATTTGATGTTTGCCGTAGCCGAGATGCGTGAGGTGAAATCTGCCGAGGAGATCGAGGCTTTGGAGCGTGCTTTCCACCTCGGCTACGCTATGCACACCACCGCAATGAAGATGTGTAAGGCGGGCGTTGTCGAGCGCGAAATTGCCGGCGCAATGGAGGGTGTAGCCAAAGCGAGCGGACTTGGAGTGTCGTTCCCAAGCATCGTTTCGCAACACGGCGAGACGTTGCACAATCTCAACTGCGACGGCGTGTTGGAGAATGGGCGTTTGTTGCTTGTTGATGCGGGTGCCGAGTCGGTGGAGAACTACTGCTCCGACCACACTCGTACCTACCCTGTTTCGGGTAAATTTACGGCAAAGCAACGCGAGATTTACGAGATAGTACTCCGCGCCCACGACGAGGCACCAAAGAATATGCGTACAGGTGCTATGTATATGGAGGAGGTGCATAAGAGGGCTCTGCTCACGCTTGCCGAGGGTTTGCACGATGTGGGACTCATTCACGGCTCGGCAGAGGACGCTGTCGAGGCGGGAGCGATGTATCTCTTTATGCCACACGGACTTTCGCACGGCTTGGGTATGGATGTTCACGACTGCGAGGCTATGGGCGAGCGCAGTTACGACTTCTCGGAGATGAAGGAGCGTGCCGAGGCTTCGGGTACTTGCGTATATCGTGCTGCGTGGCGTTTGCACGAGGGTACAGTTATGAGCAACGAGCCGGGTATATACTTTATCCCTGCATTGATCGACAAATCGAAGGCGGAAGGACTCTATAAGGGCATCGTAAACTACGATTTGCTCGACGACTATCGTGATTTTGGCGGTATACGCATCGAGGACGATGTGGTTGTTACAGCCGAGGGTGGTCGCATCATCGGCGACAAACACATCCCATCGTCGGTTGAGGAGTTGGAGGCTGTTGTAGGCAAGTAATCCTTATCCTCGGAAGAAATCGAAAATAAGGGGCGAAATTTTCGCCTCTTTTTTTGCTGCTTTGAGCGTAATAGGGTGGGTGAGATGCCCTGTCTGTAAAAACTTCGGAATTATCTACTTTTTTAGGCGTGTAAAACCGGAAAGTCATCCCGAGCGAATGGTGTGAGCGTGGGGATCTCCTACCTACATTTTAGCGAGGAGATTGCCACGTCTTGTACCAAGACTCGCAATGACGCGTACACGCCTAAAGTAGATGATTCCGAAAAACTTTAAGTTTGCAATTTAACTTTTTATTATTAACTTTGTCTTATAAGATATAGTAACCCTCATCGAATGTAACTTATGGGATTGAAGATTTATTCTGCCTATCTCAATGTTTGTGACGACTATTCTGCACAAATCACAAATGTGTTGAAGGACGTCGAAGCAGATACCGTCTGCGGTATCGTCTTTTGTGGTACTTCCACCTCGCAATATCACTCGTTGCTCGACAATTTGAGGGGTGTCGTCTGCGATGTGTTGAACAAGCGAGTACCCGTAACACTTATCCCGCAACATATCCTTCCAAACGGAGGTCTTGCAGTCGAGGTATATACGCTCGACAACGCCACCATCCGTTTCGAGGAGCGTGAGGGGGTGTGCTACGGTCTTATCGGGGGCGATGAGGGGCGTATGCTCTTTGTCGAGGGTATTCCTGCAACCGACTTTACGGAGGGGGTGCAGAGGCAGAGCGATGAGGTGTTTGGAAGGTTGGACCGAATACTCGCCTCGTATGATTTCGAGGTTGACGATATCGTGCGCCAATGGAACTATATAGGCAGTATTGTTGCGTGCAGAGAGGGCAAGCAGAACTACCAAGAGTTCAACGATGCCCGCTCCCGCTACTACGGCAAATGCGAGTGGCGAAATGGTTACCCCGCAGCCACAGGCATAGGTTCTGCCGAGGGCATTATCGTAGGTGGCATAGCCTTCAAAAAGGTAGAAGGGGGTATCTATCCTATCGACAACCCATTGCAGATTGCGGCTCACGTCTACTCGAAGAGTGTGCTTGTCGATGACGATAAGAATGCCGTAAAGAGTACCCCAAAGTTCGAGCGAGCGAAGTTGATCGAGACCGAGCGTGGAGCGTGTTGCTTCGTGTCGGGTACAGCGGCAATTCGTGGCGAGGCGAGTGTGGATGCCGAAAATGCGGGTATGCAAACCGTTTGCACACTCGAAAATATCGAGTATTTGGTGTCGGCGGAGAACTTGGTGCGATTTGGGTGTAAACCTTACGATTTGAAGTGCGTGAAGTTGCACGTCTTTATCAAACACGCCAACGACTACGAGGCTGTTCGTCGGGTGGTCGAGGAGCGTTACCCGAATGTTGCAACCATATACTCGGTAGCGGATGTGTGCCGTAGCGAATTGTTAGTAGAGATTGAAGGGATTTTAATATCATAAGGTTATGAAAACACTCTTGATTTTCATCATTTGTCTGTTGCTGCCGACCATCGATGCCTTTGCGGCGGAGAGGTGTGGGGATGAGGTCTTTTTGCGTAGAGCCTACCTCACCGTAACAGGAGCATTGCCTTCTCCACGCGAGGCGACCAGATTCTTGGACGACACAAAGGCGGATAAGCGTGAGGTGCTTATCGACAAACTTATCAACAGCGAACTCGGCTTGAAGTATATGCAGATGCACTGGGGTGATATTTTGCGTGTTAAGTCGGAGTTCCCGAGCAACCTATGGCCCAATGGTGTGCAGGCGTACAATCGCTGGATATACGAGCAGTTGCTCTACAATGTGCCGTACGATGAGATGGTGCAGAAGTTGTTGCTCTCGTCGGGTAGTAACTTCCGCTCGCCGGCGGTAAACTTCTATCGTGGTTTTCAGAAGCGTTCGCCCGAGAATTTCTACGCCAATATCAACCTCCTTTTCCTCGGCAATCGCGATTGTAAGGATAACGGACACATCTGCTTTTCGCAGGTGAAGTTCAAGTCCACGAAGGAGTGGAAGGAGGAGATTATATATGTCGACTACCACAAGACGTTGCCAAACGATGTGGTTAAACTCGCCGACGGCACCATACTCACACCAAAGCGCGACAGCGATTGGCGTACGGAGTATGTGAAGTGGCTCACATCGCACGACAACCGCCGTTTTGCCGAGGTGTTGGTAAATCGTATGTGGTATTGGGTGTTCGGCAAGGGTATAGTTCACGAGCCTGACGATTGGCGCGAGGATAACAAGCCTTCGCACCCCGAGTTGTTGAAGGAACTTACCGACTACTTCGTTGCCAACAAGTTCGATATGCGCAAGTTGTTGAAGAAAATTCTCCTCTCGGATGAGTTCAACTCGAAGGCTGCACCCGAAGGCTTCTACGAGCCGCAGCGTCTGCCGGCAGAGGTTATAGTGGATGCGCTATCGTCGATTACGGGTGCGTGGAACACCTACCAGAGCCGTGTGCCGGAGCCATTCACCTACTATCCTCCAAAGACTCGTGCCACACACCTGGGCGATGCTACCGTTTCGTCGTCGGAGTTGGAGTTGTTCGGCAAGGTGTCGCGCGATGTGTCGTTGGAGAGCCAGCGCAACAACTCGATCACTTCGCGACAGTTGCTCTTTTTGATGAACTCGTCGGTGTTGGAGCGTCGTATTCGCCGTAGCCAGAATGTTCAGAACATCTACCTCGAAAGTGGCACCCTCGAAGGCGTTGCCAACGGCGTTACGCTGTTGGTGTTGTCGCGTCGGGCAACCACCGAGGAGATTGCGATGTATAAGGAGTATATGGAGAAGAACCGTCTGGCGTTGATGGATATGGCTGTCGATATGGTGTGGATGCAGATAAACAGTAACGAATTCCTTTACAACCACTAAAATTCTCGAAACGATGAAAAAGATATTATCAATACTAATGCTATTGGCAGTGGGCTTCGTTGCTAATGCACAGACGGCAAAGTCGGTGATTTTGGTCTATTTGGATGGTGGCCCTGCGCAGACCGATACGTTCGATCCAAAACCCGCAGCGGGAAGAAACTACTATGGCAACCTCAAAGGGGTGTGCAAGACCAATGTCGAGGGTATCGAGATAGGCGAGAAGTTGCCTTTGTTGGCGACTATGGCGGACAAATACTCGCTTATCCGCACTATGACTCACGGCAGCAACGCTCACGAAACAGGACACTATGCAATGATTACGGGCGACACCTCGCGCGGAGCGGTTGTATATCCATCGTTTGGTGCGGTTATCTCCTATATGATGAAAGATACGTATAAGGGTGTTTTGCCGTGCTACATCTCGGTAACAAGTGCAAATAGCCGCTTCAACGAGGGCGGATTCCTCGGCAATTCGTTCAAGTCGTTCGATACGGGTGGCAACCCGCAGGGCAAGGAGTTCGAGGTTGAGGGCGTAGTCAATAAGTTTGTCAATAAGGAGAGAATGAATAAGCGTATGGAGTTGCTCAACAAGTTCGAGAAGTTGCCTATCGAGAAGGCAAAACTCGACTCGTTGCGAGCGGTCAATATGGAGTTTATCTGGGGCGAGAGCCGAGAGGCTTTCAACCTCGCATCCGAGCCGGACTCTGTGCGTGAACGCTACGGCAAAAACCGCCTCGGACAGTCGTGCCTCACAGCACGAAAACTCGTCGAGGCAGGTGTTCCGTTTGTGAATGTTCGTATGACGGGCTGGGATACCCACAAGAAGCACTTTCAGCGTATGAACTCGATGTTGCCACAGTTGGATAAGGCGTTGTCGGCCCTGATTGCCGATTTGGATGCTCGTGGTTTGTTGGAGAGTACTATCGTTCTCTGCGGTGGCGAGTTTGGCCGTACACCAAAGGTGTTGTGGGAGGCTCCTTGGAATGGCGGTCGCGCCCACTACGGCAGAACATTCAGTTACCTCGTTGCCGGTGGTGGTTTTCACGGCGGTAAGGTTGTGGGCAAGACCGATAAAACGGGCGAGAAGGTTGCCGAACGACCTGTTGCTCCGTGCGATTTGATTGGCACAATCTACCTCCTTTTGGGTATAGACCCTTATGGCACACTGCCTCACGTCTCGGAGGGCGATCTCCCGATACTCCCTTCGTTGTTGGACAAGAAGCAGAGTTACGGACTTTTGTATGAAATCATTGATCAAAAAAAGCCTAATTATGAGAATTAGAAGCATTATATTGGCACTTTCGCTCATTCTTTGCGTATCGACGTTGTCGGCGCAGAAGATGACCTCGGGATATCTCTATCCTGCGGGTGGTCAGGTGGGCACTACCGTTGAGATAGAGGCTGGCGGACTCAATATCAACAAGGCAAAAAAGGTGGTGTTCAGTCATCCGGGTATTACCGGAAAGGTGGAGCCTTTGAAGGAGTCGACAGCCAAGAAACGTCGTCGCAGACGTTTGGGCGACCAGAGTAGCCCACAACTTGCCGACCGCGTGAAGATTACCGTAACCATTGCCGATAATGTTCCGTGCGGATTGTACGACTTGCGTCTGCAGAGTCCACAGGGTTTGTCGAACAAACTCCCATTCGAGGTGTCGTCGTATCCAAACTTTGTCGAGGATAAGAACAATCGCCAATGGAAGCAAAACCGAGTTCACGAACTCCCCGCTGTGCTGTGCGGTCAGGTTACCCCGGGCGGTATCGACTACTTCCGCTTTACGGGGCGTAAGGGCGAGACTATCGTTGCTTCGGTTAAGGCTCGCCAACTCGTGCCATATATAGCCGATGCGGTGCCGGGATGGTTCCAGCCGGTTATAAAGATAGTCGATGCGAAGGGCAAAGAGGTGGCGTACTCCGACGACTACCACCACAATGTAGACCCTGTGATTATGACCACACTCCCACATAGTGGCGAGTATACGTTGACCATTCACGATGCCATATATCGTGGTCGCGAGGACTTCAACTACCGCATCGAACTCGGCGTAATACCATTTGTCACGGGGCGTTATCCTGCCTATGGCGTTGCGGGCAAGCGTGTGAAGCAGCAGGTCGAGGGCGTAAACCTCGACGAGAAGGCGAAGGCAACGGTGAAGGTTAAGACGGAGGGCTACCACCAACTAACCTACACAACCGATGTAGGCACGTCGAATGCGGTGTCGTTCTACGCTCTGCCAAAGGGGATGAAGATTATCCACTCGCCAAAGGGGTATGCGGAGTTGTCGCTCACGCACGCTATTGTCGATAATTTGACCGAGGATGCCAAGATTAAGCGTTATAAGGTTGTGGTCGAGAAGCGCAAGCCGCTGATTGTGGAACTTATCGGCCGTCGCAACTCGTCGCGTATAGATGCTGTGCTGCGTCTGCGCGATAGATATGGCAACCTTATTAAGGAGGTGGATGATACCGAAGATCCAATTCAGGGACTTATGACCTTCCACGCCGACCCGGTGTTGAAGTATATCCCAAAGATGAATGGCGAGATGATTATCGAGGTGGAGGATTTGCATCAGGGATATGGCAAGGACTACCACTATTTGCTCCGTCGCCACGAGCAGTTGCCGGAGGTTAATGCCTTCGTTTCGCCGGCATATATCACAGTTCCTTCGGGAGGTACGGCTATATTCAATGTGGATGTTAAGGGTAAGATGCGTAGGCCTGCTCACCTCGAAATTAAGGGGTTGCCAAAGGGCTTTACCACAAGTTCGTTGAAGTTGCGTGGTCGCCGTTGGGATGTGTCGGTTACTGCTCCGAAGGGTGCCGATGTTGAGCGTACACCTATCGAACTGAAACTCGATTATAAGGGTAAGAATGGACGTGAGCAGGTTAAGGTGCTGCCGGTGGATAAGATGACACAGGCGTTCTACTACATACACCATATTCCGGCTGCGGAGTTGGCTGTGGATGTTGTGGAGCAGTCGCCATACAGAATGTTGCTCTCCTTCGATTTGGAGGAGGAGCAGGGCTTCAAAATTGGTGATGAGAGCATCGCTGTGAAGGTTTCTGTGGATAAGAATGCGGACTTCAACGAGCCTATCGAGTTGATGTTGGGCAAGAAGAACAGAATATTCTCGCTCGATCCTGTTTCGATAATGCCGGAGGAGAAGGAGAAGATCATCCATATAAAGTTGAATCAGGCGGCTTTGGAACGCTTCAAGGGCAAGAAGTCGAAACCTACGTGGCAGCAGTATATCGTAGGAACGGTTAAGGGCGAGGTTATCCAGCGAGGTCGCCGCCGCTTCCAGAACGCCAAGCATCGCGAAATAACCCCTGTCTTTATCATCAAACTCGAGAGATAGGAGAGTGCAATAATAGAACGAGGGTGCCGAGCGGGTACCCTCGTTTGCTACCCCCCCCCACCCCCACCGCAACAAAAAAAAGCACTCCCTTTCGGAAGTGCTTTGGAGGTCTGAAGCGGATTCGAACGTCGCACTTGTGCGTCGTCACCGACTAAGTGCCGCAGTCGCCATATTTGGCGGTGCGGATATTCACGCAGGAGGTAACCATCGGTGAGTAATCCGTAAAAAAAATGCTACCTCTTCGGTAGCACTGAGGTCTGAAGCGGATTCGAACCGCTGTACGAGGTTTTGCAGACCTCTGCCTAGCCACTCGGCCATCAGACCATTTTGGCGAATATCCCCGCCTTTCGGTCTGCAAATATACAAACTTTTCTACAATCTGCAAAATTTCTGCAAAAAATCGACCAAAAAGTGTAAACATCTAAAAATTAGAGTCAAAAATAGGGGTGTCCAACCACGAAGGTCGAACACCCTTATTCTCTTTCGATATGCGATTAGAAGTGCGAAACCTTCTCGCCAAGAATTGCAGAAAGGAGATTGTTGGCTGCCGATGATGCCCCAATACGGAACAAGTCGGTAGTAAGCCACTCCTCGCCCAAAATCTCCTCGACGATGGTGTAGTACAACGCCGCATCCTCCGGTGTGCGAACACCGCCCGCAGCCTTGAAGCCCACCTTCACGCCCGTCTTCTCGTGGTAGAGTTTAATGGCGCGGCACATCACAACAGCAGCCTCGGGTGTCGCTGCAACATCGATCTTTCCCGTAGAGGTCTTGATGAAGTCGGTACCCGCCATCATCGAAATCAACGAAGCATCGTGTATCAACTGCGAAGTCTTCAACGCTCCCGTCTCGAGAATAACCTTCAAAACGGTCTCCTCGCCCATCTCCGAGCGGATAACCTCCACCTCATTGGCAGCCTCGTCGTAGTTGCCCTCCAACACCTTACCCACGTTCATCACGATATCCACCTCGTCGGCTCCGTTCTCGATGGCCATAGCCACCTCCAACATCTTCACCTCGAGGAAGGTCTGCGATGCAGGGAAGCCCGCAGCCACGCTCGTAATGCGCATAGGCGAACCATCCACCGCCAAGCCTACGGTCTCGACAAACGATGGATAGACGCAGATAGAAGCAACATTTGCCAAGTCGGGGTATTTGGTGTAGAAATCAACCGCACGCTGCGCAAACGCCGACACCGACTCCACCGAGTCGTTGCAGGTAAGCGTGGTCAAATCTACCGCCGACAGTGCAAAGGCGTAGACCTCCTTACGGCAGTTGCGTGCCGAAAGTTCCTTAATGCGGGTAACCTCGGCGGCAACCTCCGCCTCTGTCAATGCAGGTGCAAAGTCTGTTAATTTATTTTTGTACTCCATAACTCTATATTTTGCGAAAGGAAAACTTTTTCCCGTTTTTCGCTTTCGGTTTACCGTTTATTTAATTCCGCGAACGTTCTTCTCCCACGCCCAAGCCGAGCGCAAGGTGTCGTCCAACGAACGCTCTGCCTTCCAGCCGAGTTCCTCGTTTGCGTGAGCGGTATCTGCCCAGATAGCCACAACGTCGCCCGGACGGCGAGGTGCAACCTTATAGTTGAGTTTCAACTCGTTCACACGCTCGAAGGTGTTTACCAACTCCAACACCGATACTGCACGACCCGTGCCAACATTGAAGATTTCGTAACGCTCTTTGTTCTTATCGTCGATCATACGCTTGATAGCCACAACGTGAGCCTTTGCCAAGTCTACGATGTCGATATAGTCGCGCAAGCACGATCCATCCGGAGTGTCGTAGTCGTCGCCGAATACCGACAAGCACTCGCGAACACCCGCAGCGGTCTGCGTGATAAATGGAACGAGGTTCTGCGGTACACCACGTGGCAACTCGCCAATCAATGCCGATGGGTGCGCACCGATTGGGTTGAAGTAGCGCAAAGCGATACCCTTCAAACCGCCATAAGCAGCCACCGAGTCGCGCAAGATATCCTCGCACATCTGCTTGGTGTTGCCATACGACGATGTTGCAGGCTTGCGTGGAGTCTGCTCGGTTACAGGCAACTCGTCAGCCTCGCCATATACGGTTGCCGACGACGAGAATACGATGTTGTGGCGGTCGAACTCGCGCATCAAATCGATGATGTTCATAAACGAAAGGAGGTTGTTGCGGTAGTACTTCATAGGGTCTGCCACCGACTCGCCCACAGCCTTAAATGCTGCAAAGTGAATCACCGAGTCGAATTCGTACTCCTCGAAAACTTTGCGGAAAGCCTCCTTGTCGCAGCAATCGACATTGATGAAAGGCACATCTACGCCTGTAATCTTGCGAACACCCTCAACGCCCGACATATCCGAGTTCGAGAGGTTGTCTGCTACAACTACGTTCAATCCTGCGTTGATCAACTCAACTGCGGTATGCGAGCCGATATATCCGGCTCCGCCCGATACCAAAACTGTTTTTTGTTTCATCTTGTAGTTATTTTTGTGTGTTTTGCGTCTAATTGGTAAAAGTGGGCATAGGCCGGAAACTCATTCCCACTATTCTACGCAAAGTTAATAGATTTTTTATATATTTGCACTATATTTTCCAAAAAATTAGGTGTATGAGCAATATTATCACCGCCGAACACATTACAAAACGATTCTCGGCACATACTGCCCTCGACGATGTATCGGTTGAGATTCCGCAAGGCTCGGTCTATGGACTACTCGGTCCGAATGGTGCCGGCAAAACAACTCTTATCCGCACGATTAACCGCATAACGCTGCCCGATGAGGGACGTGTCCTGTTCAATGGCAAGCCCATAACGCAACAGGATATTTTCCGTATCGGCTACCTCCCCGAGGAGCGTGGTTTGTACCGCAAGATGAAGGTTGGCGAGCAGGCTCTCTTCCTCGCACAATTAAAGGGTTTGAGCCGCCACGAGGCGTTGGTGCGCCTGAAAGAGTGGTTTGTGCGCTTCGGTATCGAGGATTGGTGGAACAAGAAGGTCGAGGATTTGTCGAAGGGTATGGCGCAGAAGGTGCAGTTTATGGTAACGGTAATTCATCGCCCCGAACTCCTTATTTTCGACGAGCCTTTCTCGGGCTTCGACCCCGTAAATGCCAATCTGCTCAAAGAGGAGATTTTGCGATTGCGCGATGAGGGCGCTACGGTGATTTTCTCAACCCACAATATGTCGTCGGTCGAGGAGATTTGCGACCACATAACACTTATCAACAAGTCGAAAAATATCCTCTCGGGCAAAGTCGACGATATTCGCCGTTCGTATGGAGCAAACACCTTCTCGGTGCAGTATAAGGGCGATGGAGCGGCTCTCGTAGAGCGTTTGCAGGGGGTATGCAATGTTCTTGCACACGAGGAATCAACCACAGGTTTATCCTCGGCAAAGATACATATCGAGCGTGACGAGGATGTGCGCTCGGTGGTGGCCCTCATCAACGACTCGGTGTCGTTGCGCCAATTCTCCGAAACCATCCCAAGTATGAACGACATCTTTATACGTGCCGTAAAATAGATAGACGAGAGGGGCGGAAAACTACGATTCCGCTCATCCCAATAACCATATATTTGAATTTTGAGATTATGAGAAATATCGGTTTGATAGTTGGTCGCGAGTATCGCGAAAGAGTATACAAGAAATCGTTTATCATCACAACGATTCTGATGCCGTTGTTGATGATATTGTTGAGTGCTGCACCGACGCTTATTATGGAGTTTGTCGGTACCGACTCGCACCGCATTACGGTGGTGGATGATAGTGGGGTGGTGTCGCCTCTGCTCACGTCTGACGAGATGGTGGAGTTTGTCATCTCCGACCAGCCACTCGACCAAGCACTTATCGCAATGGATGGCGACGAAGGGTGCTTCGGAGTGCTGCACATAAACAAAGATATTGTTACAAACCCTAACGAGGTGCGCCTCTACACCACATCCTCGTCGTCGATGATGCTCGAGGAGAGTATAACATCGCAGATAGAGAAGGTGGTGGAGAACGAGCGACTCAAAGAGTACGACATCGAAAATCTCGACGAGATTTTGGCGAAGGTCGAAACATCCATCCACCTTACTACGGTGGATAAGAACGAGGCTGTATCCTCGACTATGGCATCCTCTCTGGTGGGTATGTTGCTCGGTTTTCTGCTCTACTTCATCCTCGCCATTTATGGCAGTATGGTTATGCAGAGCGTTATCGACGAGAAGAGTTCTCGTATATTGGAGGTTATGGTCTCGACTGTGCGACCTTTCGAGATGTTGATGGGCAAGATTATCGGTATTGCCGCCGTAGCCGCTACGCAGATTTTGGTGTGGGGGGTGCTGTTGGTGGTGTTTAGTGCCGTTGTTATGCCGGCGATGTTGCCCGACAATCTTATGGAGAGCGTGCAGATGGTGCAGACCGGTGGCGATGCTATGGCTATTGCCGCAGAGCAGGATGTTGCACCGGAGATGCTCACCGCAATGGCTTCGTTGCTCGATACGGGCCACATCTCGATGATTCTCGGTGCGATGTTGCTCTATACGGTGGGAGGATTCTTGCTCTACGCCTCGCTCTATGCGGCGATTGGTGCGAGCGTCGATCAGGCACAGGATGCACAGCAACTGACAATGGTGGTTACGATGCCGATAATTTTCGCCTTCATAATTATGATGATGGTGATGAAGGATCCAAATTCGCCTATCGTGTTCTGGTGTTCGATGATACCGTTCACCTCGCCTATCATTATGGTTGCCCGCATTCCGAGCGGAGTGCCGATGTGGGAGGTTGCCACGTCGTTGTTGCTTCTTTTTGCCACCTTTGTGGTGTGCGTATGGGGTGCTGCCAAGATTTATAAGGTGGGTATCTTTATGCACGGCGCAAAACCGAAGTTGCGCGATTTGTGGCGTTGGTTGCGATACTAAACAGTGTGAATACGCTTGCACTTAAAAATGCTCATTTACGCCGAGTAGACTGCGCTTTTTCGGGCTACGCAAGCATTGCCCCCTTGTTATACAACTTCTAACAAAACGGGAGTGTCTAAATTTTAGACACTCCCGTTGTTCTTTGGTTGCGTATTGCTCGATTAGAGAGCGTTTACGTGCAACTGTGCCGCACTCTTGAGGTTAGCAGCCTTGTTCTTGTGGATAATGCTGGTCTTTGCCAACTTATCGAGCATTGCTGTTACCTTTGGAAGCAAAGCCTCGGCTGCGCTCTTCTCGGTAGTGCTACGGAGAGCCTTGAGAGCGTTACGTGTAGTCTTGTGATAAAGACGGTTGTGAGCACGCTTGGTTGCTGTCTGGCGGATTCTCTTCTCTGATGACTTGTGATTTGCCATAATTGTTTCTGTTTTATTCGTTTTCTTATTTGTTATCTCTCTCTATTTCGATGCTTCGCCGCCCTTACGTAGCGGTGGCGCAGTGCATCGCAACTGCTTTTTAAGACGACCTTGGTCGCTTGCGGATAGGCTTAACGCCCGCTCCTAAATTGTTGGTTGAACCACTCCGTGTAGCCCATAGGAGAGTCGAACTCCTCTTTCAAGAATGAAAATCTTGCGTCCTAACCGATAGACGAATGGGCCTTACCGCTATAACCCTACGTGGGTATTTAGCGGTGCAAAGGTACAAATAAAATTTAGAATTCAAAACTAAAACCCAAAAATAATTGAAAATTAACATAATGGCGTGGGAACAATGGGCAAAAAGGGTGTTAAGGGTAGTTAAAGGATATCGGGATAATCTACGTTAGGCGTGTACTCGTCATTGCGAGTCTTCGTACAAGACGTGGCAATCTCCTCGCTTAAATGTAGGTAGGAGATCCCCGCGCTCACTCTTTTTCGCTCGGGATGACTTTCTGGTTTTACACGCCCGACGCAGATAATTCCGAAGGATATTAAGAGGGGAGGGCGCAGCCTCGCAACGACCACACCCTCCTAACGTAGATAATTCCGAATTATTTGTTTATCCTTAGTGAGTAGAGGTCCGGTCAAAGACCTCTACCCTATATTGCGCTACGATTTACTCGGTGATAGCAACGCCATCAACAACGAATGTACCGGTAGAGCCCAAAGCGAGGCGACCTACATAACTGCGAACACCGGTAGGTGCCACCAATGCGCCCTGTGTAAGTGTGTTGCCACTCTCGATCAAGTTGTTTACTACAACCTCGCCAACATTTGCTGTACCAACTACAACACCTACTCTCCAACTGCTGCTGTTGGTTGAAATGATGGTGTTGTTCTTAACAGTACAATTCTCGATTGTAGTGTAAGTCCAATCGCTTGCACCTGCGTGGCCGCAAATACCGCCAGTAGAGTTTCCACCCTTCAAAGTACAACCTACAACCGAGCAATTTCTGATGTTTACATAGGTCTTTACAGGGCCATCGTTAACATTGCTGTAACCCGATGTCCAACCTACCAAACCGCCTAAACGCGACTCGTCAGCGCCATCGTTAGGGGTGATGATCGACGAGTTGATCAAGTGGCAGTTGATGAGGGTGATCTCGTTCATAGAGTCAGCGCAGTTTACAAATGCACCATAACCCTGTTCTCTGCTAGCAACGATTGTTGCATCCTCGATGGTGAGATCCTTGATTACGATACCCGAACCACCTGCGAAACCGCCATCGAACAACGAACTTGTCATACCCTTCAATACAGCACCATTACCATTTACAGTAACGATATCGGCACCGTGGTAGCCATCAACCGAAATAGGAGTCCAATCCGAAGGCATAGTGTACTCTCCGGCAGCAAGGCGGATGATAGTGTGGCCTGCACCTGCACTACCTGCATCTACCAAAGCAGTTTTGAGCGACTCGATAGAGTTAGCCTCTACGATATTTAGGCTCTCGCCCTCAGCGTTAGTAACGCTATATACACCAGGAGCGGTCTGAACGAACTCGATACCGTCGATAACAACCTTGCTACCGTTTATGATATCGTAACCACGACCTACATAGCCCATATATGAGAACTCCTCAGCAACCGAACCGTCAGAGTTAATACCTGTCAACTTACCAGTGTAAGAGCAGTTTACGAGGGTACAAACATTAGTTGCACCATCTGCCCAGCCACCTGCGATACCACCTACACGGTAGTGGTCGTGAGCCTTACCAGAGCGACCTGCAAGTACTGCGATGTCACCTGTTGTGTGGCAGTTCTCGAAGAGTTGATCGCCTGCTGCCAAACCGATAAGACCACCTGCGAAGAACTTGTTTACAGTTACATTGATGTTCGACGAGCAGTTCTTGCATACCGACTTACCCTGCAACTGACCAGCCAATGCACCAGCGTTGTTGTTTGCGATGAGGTAACTACCCTCGTTAGCGATAACGTGAACATTATTCATTGTTACATCACCATGCGAGTTACCTCCTGCTACAACTGCAACACGGCTTGCACCGTTAGCATCCTGAGTAGCATAAACCTTGATATCACCCTTAACAGTTACATTCTCGATAGTCGAAGTACCCTCCAACGAACCTGCAACAGCACCGATGTGACCCTGGCTATGGTCGATATCCAAGCAAGGGATGTTCAAGTTTACATTCTCGAAAGTAATATTCTTGATTGTAGTGTTCTTTGCATAACCGAAGAAGCCAATATTTGCCTTACCATCCTTTGCCTCAGTCTTAACTATATTCAAGTTCTTGATAGTGAAACCATTACCGTTGAAAGTACCGGTAAAAGGTGCGTCTGCAGTTCCAATTGGAGCCCAGTTGGTTGTAACTGCACGGGTAGCGAGTTCTGCGAGGTCGATATTACCATTCAAAACGATGTCAACATCGCTAGGGATAGTTCCGTCTGCGATTTGGTCAGCGATAGTTGCCAAACCCTTTGCAGAGAGAGCAGTTACAGTTGTGATCTCGCCATTAGTGTTAGTAGTTACAAAGTAACCCTCGTTGTTGAACGCATCATCGTACCCTGGCTTAATCTCAACATTAACCTTTGCCGAAGCGGTGAGCAACTGACCATAGAGGTTGGTGCGGTAGTTACGCTGTACAGGCACAGCACCAACAGTGCGCTCCTTTGCAGCAGCACCGGTAGCGTCGGTAGCGTAAGTGAATACTACATCAACGGTCTCCTTTGTGGTGTTCATCAAGAGGTAGTTCATAGCCATATACTCGTGACCGGCAACAGGGAAGTCCTCGGTAGTTGGGATAGCCGCATAGGCGAACTCTACGGTCTGCTTGTTGGTAGCATTACCAGACACAAAGTCGAGGTTGGTGTAAACAGGAACCTTTACCTTTGCGTGCGATACGGTGTAACCCGCAGCAGCCGAAGCAGCATAGTCGCTAGTACCGATGTTCAACTGTGCGAAAGGACGCTTCAAGTCGGCCTGAATAGGAGCCATACCGTTCGATACGGTGAACGAGCCGTAGTAGTAGAATGCGTCACGATTCTCGTCGCTGCAAACAGGGCTTGTGTAATCTACAACCATAGTCTTGGCATCCAAATCTACGGTGTAAGGAGCCGAAGGAGCAGCAGCCCAGAACAACACGCTGTAGGTGTTGCCGGTAGTGAGTTGGAACTCAACCTGCTTGCTGATGTTGATAGTCTCGTTGTTCACCTTGTAGACGTTCAATGCGTTGCCATTAGCATCGTAAACAGCATACTGCAAGTGAGTAGCAGTAGTACCGTCGCCGAAAGCACGGTTTGCAATCTCCGGAGTAGAGAGATTTACGGTTACAGTAGTAGTCTGACCGCCGA
>JAZQML010000032.1:0-34794 GCA_045543395.1 Alistipes sp.
TAAAACATCTTTTGGCTGATATGCTTGCCTTGCAAATACTCCTTGATCGTTAGTGGGTCGGCATAACCATCGCGCTCAACCAACTCTTTGTGAATCTCGTATGCTCGTGTTCGCAGCGATTCGAGATGGCGGTTAATCTCAATCGGGATAGGACCTTTGCCAACGGCACGCTCTTTTTTGCTATCCCATAGGTTTGCAGGCACCTTGCGTAGCGTACTCATCTCTGTAAACCTGCCATTTACGGTAATGCGCATTGAAATTGGCGACTCGCCAGTCTTCCCTAAACGAGACTTGCGAATTAGGAAAAGGATTGAAAATGTACTCTTTATCATAACTCTAAATATTAAAAAATGGTGCAATTCGCTACCAGATAAAGAGTAGTGTAAAATCTTGAAAATTGGTTAATTAGACGCTAATTCAGGAACACTTTTCGATTTTTCAAAAGTGTTCCTGATTTGCACACTTTCAGTTGCCCCAAAACACCCTAAATGGGTATATGGCACAAAAAGAAAAAACGCTGTATTTTGTTGAAATACAGCGTTTTGACTAAATTGTCATTTTCTTCAAGTGGTGCCACCAGGAATCGAACCGGGGACACAAGGATTTTCAGTCCTTTGCTCTACCAACTGAGCTATGGCACCTCCTATTTGCGCCACCCTCGTGGGGTTTTGCGACTGCAAAGGTAACGCAAATATTTTATTCTGCAAATTTTTTCTTAAAATTTCTTAAAAATCTTTTGAAATCGCCCCTTCTCCGCCGCAAAACGGTGGCCTTTTGTCGCAACCAAAACGCTATTTCTCGTGGGTATTGTTTTCGATACCTGTGGTTGTTGGAGGCTTTGAATTAGTGAGTAGTGGGCAGATAGGAGTTGAGATAGGACCAATGGGGTAAATGGGAAAAACCTATAAACCGCTTGCTAAAACAAAAATAAATTTCTAATTTTGTGCTACACAAACAACAAAACCGAAAAAGAAAGAAGAGAATTTTTTGATTTAACATATTATAATTGAGCTTTTGGCTCTTGTTCCCGATTCCAGAAATCCGCTAAATTTCAGAGAAAGTCAAATGGGAATAAGTTTTGAAAGTTCACACCTTGGGTGTGGGCTATTCGTGCTTATACATTTGACGGGTTTTTAGCGGAACCTCTGGAACATATAAGCAAATCGGATAGTTTCGCACCTTTTCTTTGCTTATTGGGGTAAGGGTTAAAAGAAAACTCCCAAAGACCTATGGCAAACGCAAATCTAACCCAAGCCAAGAAGGCGAAGAAAGATGAGTTTTACACTCAACTTGCCGACATAGAGCGAGAACTATCACACTATAAGGAGCATTTCAGAGGAAAGACTGTATTGTGTAACTGCGATGATCCTCGCATATCGAATTTCTTTCGATACTTTGCCTACAATTTTGAGCATCTTGGACTTAAACGACTGATTACCACCTGCTACAAAAGTCAAGATATGGACTTATTTAGTATGAATACCAACGAGCAGGCTATTTGGTTGGAGTATCTTGGCGATAAAAATGGCGACCGCATACCTTCTCCCGACGAGATTGGCATCCACTATTTCAAAGGCGATGGCGATTTTCGCTCGGCAGAGTGTATTGAATTGTTGAAACAAGCCGATATTATTGTAACCAACCCACCGTTTTCTTTATTTCGTGAATACGTTGCTCAACTTATTGAGTATGATAAGAAATTTGTAATTATCGGTCATCAGAATGCTATTACCTACAAAGAGATATTTCCGCTAATCAAGGAGAATAAAATTTGGCTGGGCTATGGTTTTAAGGGCGGAGCAGGACACTTTATTTCAAAGTACGAGGATGTGGCAACAGCCGGCGACCATCGTGAAGGAATGATTCGTGTTTCGGGTGTTGTGTGGTTTACCAATCTTGATATAGACAAACGCCACGAGGATTTGATTTTGTATAAACACTACACTCCCGAGGAGTACCCAAAATACGACAATTACGACGCAATAAATGTGGATAAAACTTCGGATATCCCTTGCGACTACGATGGCGTTATGGGTGTGCCGATTACATTCTTGTATAAGTACAACCCTTTCCAATTTGAAATCATTTGGACAACGGACAGAGGCGGCGATGGAATGATAGAGGATATTAAATTACCTCATACACGATTTGATGCACCCGTATTAAATGGCAGTGGGTTGTATAAGAGAATTCTAATTCGCAAAATCAAAAAATAATAAAAATCGTCATTGCGAGGCTTGGAACAAGCCGTGGCAATCTCCCGCTTCACCTTTAATAACAATAAGGGAGATTCCCACAGTCGTTTCACTCCTTCGGAATGACGGAGTACATAAACATAATTTAATTATGAATATCGAACTTAAAGAGGTAACCATTCGAGAGTTGGTAGAGGGTTATCGTGATAACAACGAGGAGGGCGTTGTCGGTTATGGTGGCAAGTTGAATATCCGCCCAAAGTATCAGCGCGAATTTGTATACAAAGACAAGCAACGCGATGCAGTGATAACAACCATAAATCGTGATTTTCCGCTTAATGTGATGTATTGGGCGGTGTGCGACGATGGCACATTCGAGGTGATAGATGGGCAGCAACGCACAATATCCATCTGCCAATATGTTACGAGCGTATTTGCCTACGATATGCGCTATTTCCACAACTTGCAAAACGACGAGCAGAAACGATTTCTCGATTACAAATTGATGATTTACCTTTGCAGTGGCACCGATAGCGAGAAGTTGGATTGGTTTCGCACAATCAATATAGCCGGCGAGAAACTTACCGACCAAGAGTTGCGAAATGCGGTATATTCGGGGTCGTGGGTATCGGATGCCAAGCGATATTTCAGCAAGACATCTTGCCCTGCGTACGGACTTGGCGGAAACTATATGAGCGGCTCGGCAATACGACAAGAGTATCTCGAAACGGCGATTGCGTGGATAGCAGAAAAAGAGAATCACAATATAGAATACTATATGGCTACGCATCAGAACGATGCGAACGCTGCCGAGTTGTGGCTCTATTTCCAAAGCGTGATAAATTGGGTGCGACTGATTTTCCCTAAATATCGCAAAGAGATGAAGGGCGTGGAGTGGGGCGTACTATATAATAAATATGGTAGTCAGCCATTCGATGCCGTAGCACTCGAGGAGCGAGTAAAGGTGTTGATGCTCGACGAGGATGTAACCAACAAAAAGGGTATTTACCCCTATCTGCTGACGCACGATGAGCGATATTTGAGTATTCGGGCCTTCTCGGAGAAGCAGAAGCGAGAGGCGTACGAAAGGCAGGATGGCGTGTGCCCAGCGTGTGGCGAGAGGTTTACGCTCGAACAGATGGAGGGCGATCATATTACGCCGTGGTCGGAGGGTGGCACAACTACGGCAGACAACTGTCAAATGCTGTGTCGCAGGTGCAACCGACTAAAAGGGGCTAAATAATAAAAAGTGAGTGAGGAGATAAAATTTCACTCCCCACTCATTTTTTGTCTTACCTCTCCTCAGCGAAATATCGCCAGAGTGGGGCTGCGTGCATCGCTTGGATAATCTCGCCCTGTTCGAGCAGTTCGCGCACCTCCGCCTTCGTGAGCAGATGC
Source organism: Alistipes sp. (assembly GCA_045543395.1). Taxonomy (GTDB): domain Bacteria; phylum Bacteroidota; class Bacteroidia; order Bacteroidales; family Rikenellaceae; genus Alistipes. The sequence goes on from JAZQML010000032.1 coordinate 3,594, forward strand.
ACATCCAAATCCTCGCTCTGCTCGGGGTGGCGTTCGGCAACCCGCTCCACATCCTCCGCCAAGAAGGTGTAATTCAGATTGTTATGATTTGAAGGATTTGCCGAAGTTGTCATATACAACGACCAGCGACCACCGCCGTAGCCTGTCTCCTCCTCCAATTCACGCTTTGCGCCCTCCATAATCGAAAGGTCGGTGTCGTCGACCATTCCCGCACAGAGTTCGTAATGGGTCTGCTCAATGCCGTGACGATATTGGCTGACAAGCACCATCTTGCCCTCCTTGGTTACGGCAATAACATTTGCCCAACTTGGAAATTCGAACACATACCACTCCGGAACTACCACTCCATTAGGGAGTTGTACCCTATCGCGGCGCACTGTACACCACGCACCTTCGCGCAGCAGATACTCGCGTGACAGCACATTCCACTTACGATTTTTCAGAGGTTTCACCATATTTTTGGTTGTTAGATGGTGCAAAATTAGCGAAAATTTGTATCTTTGTAGCAACAAACACAATTTTAACCACAAAAAAACAGAGAGTTATGAAAAGATTTATTTTTGTTGCGACAATGTTATTGTCGCTATTCGCACTCAATTCCTGCGAGGAGGATCAGTGGGGTTATGACAACCGAGTGGTATTCTCGGCAGCAGGAGGAGATGAAGACGTAGATGGCGATGAGTCAATTCACACCCTTTCGATTGGTAACAAGGCCGGCGACGAGAAGCAAGCCGTAGAGATTGCAGGCGTAATGACCGTAACTTACGATTGGCTTACTGCCACTGCTGTGAAGGGTGGCGACGAAATTCACCTCGTTGCCCAGCCAAACAAAACAGGCGAGAAGCGCAAGTTATATGTATATGGTATGGTGGGTAACCGAGTGATGGATATCACCGTAGTGCAGAACAAATAGAGAATGGATAGAGAGATAGGTTTAGCGATAGAGGTACTCCGCAAAGGTGGCATTATACTCTACCCTACGGATACGGTTTGGGGCATTGGTTGCGATGCGACAAACGAGGAGGCTGTGGCAAAGATTTACGCCCTGAAGCGTAGCGAGGACAAACACGCAATGTTGGTATTGTGTCGCGATGCCGATATGGTTGTGCGCTATGTGGACAAGGCTCCCTGCATAGCATTCGAGGTTATGGAGATGGCGACAAAGCCATTGACATTGATTTTGCCGGGTGCTACGGGGTTGGCAAAGAATCTTATCCCCGAGGCAAAGACTCTGGGTGTGAGAGTTCCCGACCACGAATTTTGCACCAAATTGCTCCGTAAGTTCGGACGACCAATAGTTTCGACCTCGGCAAATATCTCGGGCGAGCCTACTCCACGCAGTGTGCGCGACATCTCGAAGGAGATTGTCGAGGGTGTCGATTTTATGGTAAACCCACGCTTTCAGGGGCGACCTACGGGGCAGCCGAGTTCGATTATCGCCTTTGGCGAAAGAGGCGAGGTGAAAATCATCCGCGAATAGAGGCATCGTCGCGTGGCGTTGAGAAAATCACGCACAACATACCGCAAAATATCAAGACCGCACCGACAATGTTGGTGCGGTCTATTATTGCTTGCCCACGCGCCAACGCCACGATAGTTGCGACAACGGGCTGAATGTAGCGATAAACGGCTGTGTGCAAAGTGGTTAGATGTGCCGAGCCAACATATAGTAGATACATCGGCAAAACCGAGCCGAGAAGGAGGATATAGGCGACCTCAACACACTGCAAATGCGTATAATCGGATATTTTCAATTCGGGCAACTCCGTTACCAGCAACGGCAAAGCAAGCAATACACCTATGATGTAGTACCAACCCATAACCACCGTTGTGCCGTGACGACGAATTACGGGCGTTATAAAGACTGTATTTACGGCAATAGCCACCACGGCGCACAGCACCAATGCGTTGCCATACCCCTCGCCTCGTTCGGCAATAAGCGAAAATCCACGATCGGCAAGCAATACGAAAACTCCTAATAGTGCGACAATTACGCCAACCACCTCGCCACGTTTTGCGCTTCGAGATTGGGCAATAATCGAGGTTACGAGGGTAAAAATCGGGCCTATGGTAGTGATGGTGGCAGCATCTATCGGGTTGGTGTAGGATGCGCCCATCATAAGCAGATACCACCACCCGAAAACCACCAATAAAGCAACGATAAATATCGAGCCAAAGTCGTTCAATGTAAGTCGGAAGAAGCCGCGTTGCGACAAAGCCAAAGGGGCAAAAACGAACAGCGAAAAGAGGAGTTGCAGCGAAAAAAGTTGCGAAGGGAGCATCGCACCCTGCAAGAGCGACACATATACCGAGAAGGATACTCCGAATAGAATATTCGACACGACGAGTGCGAGATTGTAGCGAAATTCCCCCATAACTGCCTTCCAAACAGCAAATTGCACGCCACAAAGAAATTTTATCCATCATTTTGCGCATTATTAAAATTTTTTCATAACTTTGCATTTAGAAATAGGTAGAGCAGACCTTTTTTCTTTACCACACAAAACAACCTAACAACGACTTTCCTCGCCGAAAAAATATGGGTGCGTGGAGAGGCAGGAGTTTTGTTTTTAGTTGCGAGAAATTAACAACAGAAAATAATTATGAAGTTGAAAAATCTATTTTTTATGTTTTTGATGTTGTTTGCAGTCGTGGCGTGCGAAACCCACGATGTAAACGACGACAACAAAGGCGAAGTAGTGGATCCATCCAACCCCTCCGTGCCTGAAAAGCCGGCAAAGCCCGCCTACATTGAGTTGGGCAAGTCACAACTCTTTGCGGACTACGATGGAGCATCGCAGAGTGTTACCGTTGATACATACGCCGACTTCGAGTGGGAGATTACATCCTCGGCAGAGTGGCTCACGGCAGAGCGCGACAACAATAATTTGTTGGTTACAATCGATGAGTGCAGCGACAAATTGGAACGCAAAGCGACAATCACCGTAAAGGTTGGCGAGGGAGAGAACGTTGCCGAAGCGGCGATTGCTGTTTGGCAGATTGGTACCGACACCGACGAACTAATCTACGAGGTAGAGACCACAGAGCCTAATCAGCGAGTTATTGCTGCGCCTATTCTGACGTTCCAAAATGGAGGCAAGATGACCGTAGATTTTGGCGACGGAAGTGCGCCATCGTCGTACGAGAGCCAGCGAGTTTATAAGGAGTATGCCGAGCCGGGCGTCTACACCATCATCATCTCGGGCGAGGATATCCACAACCTCGAATTTAGCGATGGCAAACACGTCTGCCCGGAGTTGAAAAACATCTATTCGTGGGGCAAGATGGGTTACAAAAATGCAGCCAATATGTGTAAGGGATGTATCAATTTGGAGTCTATTCCGAATGATGTTGCCGGCTCGTTCGAGGATGTAGGCTCATTTATTGCGGCGTTCCTCGGTTGCGAGAAGTTGAAGGCTATACCCGAGGGTTTGTTCCAACACGCAACGGAGGCAAAGAAGTTCTCGAACTGCTTCCGCTATGCGACATCAATTAGCGAAATTCCCGAAAATCTATTTGAAAACAACCCTCTTGCCGAGGAGTTCTACTACACATTCTACGGCACAGGTGGCGACTTTGTCATCAACGATGAGGCGTTGGCTATAAACTCGGGCAACTACCATTATAGTTACCCTGCCGAGTTGGAGAAGCCGATTTCGAGTGGTAATCTCCGCTCCATTCCGGAGGGGTTGTTCAAAAACTGCCCGAACATCACCCGCTTCGAGTATATCTTTGCGGGAACTGCTATCACCGCCATTCCGGAGAAGATTTTTGCGGCGAATAGCGCAGCGGAGAACTACGAGGGTGTGTTTGATGCTTGTATGAATTTGCAGGAGATTCCTGCGAAGTTGATGGAGAAGGCGACCTCTGCACTCAACATCAAGTATATGTTTGCAGGTTGCACCTCGCTAACGGAGATTCCTGTCGGAATGTTCGAGAACTGCACAGAGGTAACCAACTTGGAGGCTCTGTTCTATCTGGCTTCGGGCATTAAGAGCGTAAAGAAGGGCGTATTCAAGGGTTTGGAGAAGGTTAAGACCGTAGGCTCGGTATTTCAGGGTTGCTCGTCGCTTACCGACATCGAGTCGGGCGTGTTCGAAGGTTTGACCGCAGCAAAGTCGTTCCCATACTGCTTTGCCGACTGCACCTCGCTGCGCACTATTCCTGCCGGCTTGTTGGCGGGAATGAGCGTTGCCTACGAGTTTGAGTCGATGTTCGCCAATACCGCTTTGGAGAGCGTTCCTGCGGAACTGTTCGACGGTGTACGCGACTACGACTTGGCGAACTACTCCTACCTATTCTCGGAGTGTCCAAACCTAAAAACCGTACCTGCTACCCTATTCGACCACGTTACCGACACATCGTCGGACGGCTTCAACTGCCTGTTCTACAAGTCGGGCGTTGAGACTATCCCTGCGGGATTGTTCGCATCTTGCACCAACGTACCTTCGACCGCATTCGAAACAACATTTATGGGTTGCCCCGAATTGACAACAATCGAAGGCTCGATATTCCCCGAGACCACCTCGGTAACCTCGATGAAGGGGTTGTTCTTCGACTGTCCGAAGTTGGAGAACATACCTGCCGACTTGTTCAAACCATTCGGCACTGCAAAGTTGAAGTTCTCGCAGACATTCCAAAATTGCACATCGTTGAAAACTCTCCCTGCGGAGTTGTTCGCACACAACACCGCAACAACCCACTTTGCCGGCACATTTATCGGTTGTACGGCATTGGAGAGCGTACCCGAGAACCTCTTGGCTTCGTGCGCAAATCTCGCCTACGTAAACAAGATGTTCTATGGTTGCACCGCACTCAAAACCGTTCCGGAGAAGTTCTTTGCGGGTAACCCTAAAATTCAGACCTTCGAGGAGGCATTCTCGGGTTGCACGGCACTCGAAACCATACCCGAAAAGTTGTTCTCGGCTATCGGCACAACTACTACGAGCGTAACATTCGCAAAGTGTTTCTACGGATGCTCGGCATTGAAGAGTCTCCCGGCAGGATTGTTCGACACCGTTCGCCGCATCTCTTATATCAACAGTTGTTTCGAGGGTTGCACATCGCTTACGGGCGAGAGTCCTTACATCGTAATCGGCGAGGATAAGATACACCTCTACGAGCGCGTACAGGGCGAGGATTTCCCACGTATACCGAGCAACAAAAGCGCACACGAGGGTTGTTTCAGTGGCTGCACCGGCTTGTCCGACTACGCCAACATACCTGACGACTGGAAAACAATACAATAACAAAACATACAAAAAACTTATGAAATAATTTAGGTTGGTTATGAAAAAATCAGAAAGAAAAGAGTACACAACACCTCAACTCGCCATTGAGGAGTTGCAAGTCGAGAGAGGCTTCTCTTTGAGTAGTAATTATGGCGATTATGGAGAGGCCGGACAGCAGTCGGGCTATCTCGATAGTGATTTTGAACTCTAAAAAACGATTGGGACTATGAAGAAGATGATTAAACTTTTGACCGTCGTTGCAATAGTTGCAATGGGGCTTACATCGTGCCAAAATGGTTTTGATGAGAATAATGTGAATGGCGTTGTTAAGGGCAGCGTTACTATCAATTTCGTATCGGAGGAGGCTCGTACCTCGGTCGATACATCGGGCGACACTCCACTCTTTGCTTGGGGCGAGGAGGAGAGTTTCGAGGTTTTGGAGCAGACCGATGCTCTCGTGAAGGCTCTTTCGGTGGCATACACCAATGTTGGTGGCAAGGCAAATATCGATGCCGAGTTCGCACTCAACGCCGATAAGGATGAGTATAAATATGTTGCAGTCTATCCAAAGACGGGCTTTGTTTCGGCAGAGAATATCAACGAGGCAGTTCTCGCTTTGCCATCGGAGCAGAGCGCAGCAGTCGGCTCTTACGATCCGAATGCCGACCTTATGGTGTCGATGCCTGTAACAACCGCCGAGCAGCCTACCGAGTCGCAGCAGTTGCGTTTCACTCGTTTGGCTGCCGTTGTCGAGATGTCGGTAAACAATCTCGTTCTTGCTGCTGACGAGGTGGTTGAGAAGGTAGATTTTACTGCCAATGGCAAGACTCTCGCAGGTAGCATCAATGCCGACCTCGTAAACCCTCACGAGTTCAGCGTAAACAGTGGCATCAGCACCGTATCGGTTGCCACAACATCGGCAAATAAGGTACACTTCACCGTATTGCCTACATCTCTCGATGCGGGCGACACCTACAGCGTCGCTATTCTCACCAACAAGCAGGTTTACATCAAGCAGGGCGAGATTCCGGCAGAGAAGTCGCTTAAATTCGAGGCGGGTAAGGTTTCGCGCTTTGGTGTGAATATGACCGATGCAGTAGTGGTAGCAAAGTGGCGACTTGTTCGCGACGCTTCGACACTCAAAGAGGGCGATATCGTGGCTATCGTTGCCAAAGATTACGACAAAGCATTGAGTACCAAGTTGTATAGCGGCGCATCGGAGACCAGCACAACCGCAAAGCGCGATGCTGCCGATATCACTAAATCGGGCAACTATTTGGTTAGCACTACCGATGTTCAGCAACTTATTTTGATGACGGGTTTGGCCGATAACACCTTCTCGTTCTACGATGAGGCTCGCCAGAAGTTCTTGGTTTCGACCAGCACAAGTTCTACACACCTTCGCAACCAGGTATATTGCAATGTTGACACCTCATTTGCTATTACTATCGACTGCGCAACCGCTGCGGCTACTATCACCAACACCGAGGGCGACTACAAGGGCAATTTGTTGAGATATCACACAGGCGACTACTTCACAAGTAACAAAAACGATAGCAGTGTATACAAAGATGTTTGCGTATATCGTCTCGAAGGTGCCGAGGGTGAGGTTCCTACTGTTGATGCAAATATCGAGGTTCCTAATAGCGATATCGTAATTACCGAGGATGGTGTTGCCGAGTCTACTGTTATCGAGGAGGTTGTATTCAACTATGTTGGCAACTGGACAATCAAGGTTGAGGCGGATAAGGAGTGGCTCGATGTGGTTTACGATGCAGAGAACAACTGCCTCAAATACACCGCAGAGAAAAATGCCGATCCAAAGCGTACGGCTGTGGTTACAATCACCGCAACTCTCGGCGATAAGACTTTGGAGCCTTGGACATTCAATATGCTTCAGAAGGGCGCACCTGTGGATTACACTATTGAGGAGTTCTCAAAGTTGGATAAGGACGAGAACTCGTCATACAGACTCACAGGTAAGGTTACTAAAGTGGCTGAAAATAATAGTACGAAAGGCTATGTTTTGTCTGACGAGAATGACAATATAGTAACTATCAACTACCTGAAAGACGAGGAGGACAACGCTATCTTTGGACACGACAATATCTCGATTCAACTTGGCGATGTTATGACCGTTGTTACTGTTCCTGCGGGCAGCCAAAAGGGTGGTATTAGTAGCACCAACCCATCTATCTACAAGGGCCACTACCGACTCACTGCAACGGCAGGAGTTGCAGCGGACTACACCGGTGGCACAGTTGCTATCGAGGTTGCAACAAGCCACAACGGCTCGATTGAGTTGCCAACTACGCCTGTATCGGGAACGATGGCTCCTTGCGACTATGCAACATTCGCCTACACCGATGGTGCAGCGAGCGCAACCGTTTCGTTCACTTCGGAGAACACAACAAGTGAGGCTCGTGAGGCTACTGTAACCTTCACTTACGGTTCGGCTTCGGCATCTGTAACCGTTCAGCAGGGCATCAATCCTGCCAACAAGATTGGTTGGGAACTTGTTACTGATGCCTCGACTCTCGCAGTAGGCGACGAGGTAATTATCGTTGCCAAGAATGCTGATAAGGCTCTTGCAAAACCTACAAGCACATCGAACTCATTCTTCCCTTCTACCAATATCTCGAAAACAGGCAATGTAATTTACGATATTGAGGAGGCTGGCGTACAGCCACTTACCCTCGGACAGGGTAAAACTGATGGCACATTGTCGTTTGACTTTACCTATAATGACACCGGCTATCGTTTGTATTACAGTAGTGGTCTCAAAATGAGGGCTACAAGTTATGCCATTAACGATGCTACATCGTGGACAATATCAATCGAGGCAGATGGCAATGCAACCATTACATCAACACGTTTGATTAAGTTCAACGAAAAGGGTGCTAATGGAGGTACTTTCACTGCTTATGCAACTAGTGCGACACAAGCAACAGCCGACATAAACAAGGTTTGCATCTACAAAAAGCAAGTTAAAAAGTAAATTATGAACTTTGTGAAAAACATACTCCGAATGGCTATGGTGGCGGTGGCTGCCATAGCCCTCTCGGCGTGCGAAAAAGGCGGGGGAAACTCGGGCGACGACAACGGCACAATGAAGTCTAACCCTGCGTGGAGCGTATCCTATGCGGGTGAGGCAGAAATTAACGGCGTAAGCCACAAACACACCGTTGCCGTAATCAGCAGCGACGAGAATACCTACACCGTAGTTGTGGTGCGTGCTGCCGAGTTCGAAGCATCGAAATTGGAGGCTTTGGGCGAGGTACTTATCGAGGATATGTACACCTATATCGACTACTTTAATGCCGTAAATGGCACATCGTTTGTACTTGCCGATCTGCTCGATAAGGGCAGCACAATGACCGCTTTGGAAGACCTCTTCCCGGGCAAATATATCGCTGTCGCTATCGGCATCACTGCCGAGGGCGAATTGAGCGGTTTGTATGCCGCATCAAAGGCGTTCGAGGTTAAGGAGGAAGAGCCTACGGCACTCTACTCGGAGTGGCTCGGAAATTGGACAATCAAGGGCGATAACGCTGTGTCGAACAACGTTGTAATATCGCACAAGATTGCCAACCACGAACTCTATATGTCGGGGCTTATGGGTTTGAACCTCAACATCGTAGGCGAATACTCCGCAGAGCGCAACGACATCATTTTCTCGTCGCAGATTGTGGCTGAAAACTACGATTTCGGCGGCGGTAAAGTAGGCGAAATTCATCTGCTTGGCGTGGATAGAGATGGAGTGTTCTACGGTCTCGACAAGAACGGCAGTTACGGCATCGCTATCGCGGGAGTTATAGACTACACACGAGGCATCGTGCGTTATGGCGTAAATACACCGAGTTATCCGAAGTTTGTGGCAATGATGCTCACAGCATATATCGATGGCGAATACTACTCGTTGAAGGGCGATATTCCGGCATTTAACGGCTTTGCCGAACTCGCACCGGCAAGCACCTCAACAAGAGCAACTACAATGCGTTACACATTCCACAAAGAGTGTCGTACAACGCTCCGCCTCGGCGAAAAGATCGAGTCGAGAGAGTTCTAATTGAAATACTGATTTTATAAGAGCGCATCCTTTTTAGGGTGCGCTTTTTTTTTGTTGGGCAGGGGCGCATAGGGAATTTAGGGAGTTTAGGGAGTTTAGGCGTGTAAAACCAGAAAGTCATCCCGAGCGAATGGAGTGAGCGTGGGGATCTCCTACCTACATTTAAGTGAGGAGATTGCCACGTCTTGTACCAAGACTCGCAATGACGTGTACACGCCTAAAGTAGATAATTCCGTTGATTTTTAATCTGTTATCGTAGTTGCACTGCAACAACCCTATCGCATAACTCGCAGACAAGTTTGCCGAGACGCCACCGACTGAACGAATCCCTCGATTGAAGCAAAAAAGAGAAGCGTTCGACGCTTCTCTTTTGGAGCGGAAAGAGAGGGATTCGAACCCCCGGACCCTCTCAGGTCATCGGTTTTCAAGACCGGCGCATTCGACCACTCTGCCATCTTTCCAAGCGCAAAGGTACAACCTTTTTTCTATTTTGCAAAATTTTCTCTGAAAAGTTGAATTTTCGAGCGATATTTTATAACTTTGTAGGTTGGAAGGTGAAATGTAATTTCACCGCGCGAAAAACGGTGCCATTATAGCGGCGCCATAGAAGGCTGAAAGCCTGACGCTATAAACCGAGCAGTGCAAAAAGAGCGCATCGGAACGATTTATAGAGCAAACAAAACCGCCACAAGAGGGTGAAATCGGAGGCGATGATGCTATTTTTGTGCTAAACGAGGGAACAAAAGCGCAGCATAGTAAGCCTATGTGAGCATTTTGCTATCCGATGAGCAGTACAAAAAGAGCGCATCGGAACGATTTACAAAGTAAGAAGCAATAAGTTTACAAACAAAATAAAAAAAGAAAAAAGTATGGGAAGAGCATTTGAGTATCGCAAAGCGAGAAAGATGAAGAGATGGGGCCATATGGCTCGTGTCTTTACAAAGATTGGTAAGGAGATTGAAATTGCGGTTAAGGCGGGTGGTAGCGACCCATCGGCTAATACCAGACTCCGTATCTTGATGCAGAATGCGAAGGCAGAGAATATGCCGAAGGAGAATGTGGAGAGAGCAATCAAGCGTGCAACAGAGAAGGATGCTGCTGATTATAAGGAGGTGGTATACGAGGGATATGGCCCTAATGGTGTAGCGTTCCTCGTTGAGACTGCAACCGACAACACAAACCGTACTGTGGCTAACATCCGTATGTACTTCAACAAGTGTGGTGGTACTCTCGGCAACTCCGGCTCGGTAGGTTTTATGTTCGAGCATAAGTGTGTATTCAAATTCAAGGCAGAGGGTGCCGACCCAGAGGAGTTGGAACTCGAAATGATTGACCTCGGCGTGGATGAGTTCTACGTAGAGGAGGATGGCATCAACGTATATGCTCCATACGAGTCGTTCGGCGCTATTCAGAAGTGGCTCGACGATCAGGGTTTCGAGATTGTATCGGGAGAGTCGGTACGCATCCCAACCGATACGAAGGAGTTGGATGCCGAAGGTCGTGAGGCCGTAGAGAAACTCGTAGAGAAGTTGGAGGAGGACGACGATGTGGTAAACGTTTACCACACAATGGCCGAGGCCGACAGCGAGGAGTAAAAACCAACATAGATAGAAAACACTTCTAATAAATTACAAGTATGAACAATAAGTATGCATTGCCAAAGGATGGTGGTTTGATTGCCGACGAGGCATTCAAGGACCTTACACAGCGTTACGAGCGAATTGCAACGCGAGTTTACGAAAGTGAGTATGAGGGTGTGCAGTATGTTGCCGACAGCATTGTTGCTGCTATCAACGCACACAATGACGAGAAGCCTTTTGTACTCGGTTTGACAACCGGTAAAACTCCGATTGGTTTGTACCGCGAACTCGTTAAGCGTCATAAGGCGGGCGAGGTAAGTTTCGCAAATGTTGCCGTATACAGCCTCGACGAGTTCTACCCTATCAAGCCAACCGAGAAGCAGAGCCGCAACTACCGCATCCACGCAGAGTTGCTCGATCAGGTTGATATCCGTCCCGAGAATATCAACTTCCCTGACGGAACTCTCTCGCACGACAAGTTGTCGGCATTCTGCGCCAACTATGGTAAGAAGCACATCGACTATATGATTATCGGTGTTGGCGAGGATGGTCAGATCGGTTTCAACGAGCCTGGCTCGCACGTTAAGTCGGGTACTCGTTTGGTGCAACTTTCGTACAGGTCGCGTAAGGTACAGTCGGGCGCATTCGGTGGTTTGGACAACACTCCAAAGATGGCCATCACAATGGGCATCGACACCATTATGAAGGCTGACCGCATAGTAGTAATGGCTTGGGGCGAGGATAAGGCAAAGATTGCAAAGCGCATCATCGAGGGCGAGATTTCGGAGCAGATTCCGGCTTCGCACTTGCAGTTGCACAACAACATAGAGATGATTATCGACGAGGGTGCTTCGTCGCAACTCACTCGTGTAGAGACACCTTGGTTGGTAGGTTCGTGCCAATGGACACCGAAGTTTACACGTAAGGCTGTGGTTTGGTTGTGCGGTGTTGTGAATAAGTCAATTTTGAAACTCACACATAAGGACTACATCGAGAACTCGCTCGGCGAGTTGTTGGAGCAGGGCCGCACCTACGACCAGATTAACATCGACGTGTTCAACGATTTGCAGCACACCATCACCGGATGGCCGGGCGGCAAGCCAAATGCTGACGACTCGACACGCCCTGTGAAGTCTACTCCATTCCCAAAGAATGTGTTGATTTTCTCGCCACATCCGGATGACGACGTTATCTCGATGGGTGGTACATTCATCCGCTTGGTGCAGCAGGGACACAACGTTCACGTAGCGTACGAGACTTCGGGTAACGTAGCGGTACACGACGACGTGGTATTGCAGAATATCGATGCTGCTCACGAGTTGGGCTTTGCAGGCAGCGAGGAGTATGCAAAGGTGGAGGCTATCATCAAGAGCAAGAAGCCGGGTGAGCCGGAGCCACGTCCACTGCTCAACCTTAAGGGTGCTTTGCGTCGTGCCGAGGCACGTGCTGCTGTTCGTTCGTTCGGTTTGAATGCCGACACCAACGCTCACTTCCTCAACCTTCCGTTCTACGAGACCGGAGGCATCAGCAAGAGCCCATTCACACAGGCCGATATCGACATCGTAGTGAAGTTGTTACGTGAGGTTAAGCCTCACCAGATTTACGCTGCGGGCGACTTGTCGGACCCACACGGAACACACCGCACCTGCATCGAGATTGTGTTGGAGGCTATCGCCGTAGTTCGCGACGACGAGTGGTTCAAGGGTTGCCACCTCTGGCTCTATCGTGGAGCGTGGATGGAGTGGGATCTCGGCTCGGTAGATATGGCAGTGCCACTCTCGCCAAACGAGATGATTGCAAAACGTCACGCCATCTATCGTCACCTCTCGCAGAAGGATATCGTTCCGTTCCCGGGCGAGGACCCACGCGAGTTCTGGCAGCGTAGCGAGGATAGAACACAAACCACTGCAAAGCAGTACGACGCTCTCGGAATGGCAGAGTATCAGGCTATTGAGGTGTTTGTAAGAATGTTTTAACATATAAAGAGAAAGATTATGAGACTTATAATTCAGGATAATGCACAGACTGCAGGCCGTTGGGCTGCGGAGTATATCGTAAAGCGTATCAACGAGAAAGAGGCGGCAGGTGGTCGTTTCGTTCTCGGTTTGCCAACCGGCTCTACCCCACTTATCACCTACGCTCGTTTGATAGAGTTGTATAAGGAGGGTAAGGTGTCGTTCAAGAATGTTGTAACGTTCAATATGGACGAGTATGTCGGTTTGCCACAAGAGCATCCCGAGAGTTACCACTCGTTTATGTGGAACAACTTTTTCAAACACATCGACATCAACCCTGCAAACGTAAACATCCTCAACGGAAATGCAGCCGACTTGAAGAAGGAGTGCGAGGAGTATGAGGCGAAGATTGTTGCTGCGGGCGGCATCGATTTGTTCTTGGGAGGCATTGGCGAGGACGGACACTTGGCATTCAACGAGCCATTCTCGTCGCTCACATCGCGTACCCGCATCAAGACTTTGACCTACGACACATTGCTCGTAAATTCGCGTTTCTTCGATAACGACGTGAACAAAGTTCCAAAGTTGGCTTTGACCGTAGGTATCGGCACCGTACTATCGGCAAAGGAGGTTATCATCCTCGCCTTTGGTCACAAGAAGGCTGTTGCTTTGCACAACGCTGTGGAGGGTGCTTACTCGCACACTTGCACCGCTTCGGCCATCCAGACACACCCTCACGGTATGATTGTTTGCGACGAGGCTGCAACCGTAGAGTTGAAGGTGGGTACATACCGCTACTTCAAAGATATTGAGAAGGACAATTTGTAAAAAACTTATACTATTATTATGACCGAGAAACTTCTTAAAATTGCCTCCGAGTTCGTTCTCGAAGGTGCTATCAAAGAGATCACTCCGTTGGGACAGGGTTTCATCAACGACACCTTCATCATCCACACCGAGGGCGAGGCTCCGAACTACATTTTGCAGCGCAAGAATCAGGTTGTATTCCCTGATGTACCTGCAATGATGGACAACATCGACCGCGTAACTGCTCACATCCGCAAGAAGGTGGCAGCCGAGGGTGGCGACATCCGCCGCGAGGTAATGACCATAAACCACACTCACGACGGAAAGTTCTACCACATCGACGAGGATGGCGAATATTGGGCAGTATGCGAATTTATCGCTGACACCATCGCTTACGATGCCGCTAACAGCGAGGCTTTGGCTCGTATGGGTGGTATGGGTATCGGTAAGTTCCAGTCGCAGTTGGCCGACTTCACCGAGCCATTAGCGGAGGTTATCAAGGGCTTCCACAACATCAAACACCGCTTTGTTCAGTGGGACGAGGCGTTGGCACAGGATTTGGCAGGTCGCAAGGCTTCGATAGCAGAGGAGATTTCGTGGATCGAGTCGCGCCGTGAGGAGATGCTCGCATTCTGGGCAAAGGTCGAGAGTGGCGAGATTCCAATGCGTGTAACTCACAACGATACCAAAATCAACAACATCCTTTTCGATAAGCAGGGCAACGTTCTCTGTGTTATCGACTTGGATACCGTGATGTCGGCTCCTGCATTGAACGACTTTGGCGACGCTATCCGCACCTACGCAAATACCGGTGCAGAGGATGCCGAGGATCTCTCGACTGTATCGCTCTCGTTGCCTATGTTTGCCGCTTATGCCGATGGTTACCTCTCGCAGCAGGCAAAGACACTCACACAGGCGGAGTTGGATCACCTCGCATTCTCGGCTCGTTACATTACGTTCGAGCAGGTTTTGCGTTTCTTGATGGATTACATCAATGGCGATACCTATTATAAGATTAAGTCGCCTAACCACAACCTCGTACGTACTCACGCTCAATACGCTCTGTTGCAGAGCATCGAGTCGCAGTATGAGGCTATGTGCGAGATAATCAAGCAGACCACCGCTAAACACTTGGCATAGGTATGAAGGTCGCAAAGATAGATTTGTCGGGACGTACCCTCGAAGAGGTTTTCGAGGGTATCGCACCCGAGAAGGTGGCGTGCTGCAACTGGGCAGAGGAGTATCCTTACGCTCCCGAGGTAACGTTTAAGATGTTCCATACGGGCGAGAAGTTGTATGTACGTTTCGATGTTGCCGAGCAGTATACGGCAGCCCGTGTAGCGGAGGATAATGGCGAGGTTTGGACCGACTCGTGCTGCGAGTTTTTCCTATCGTTGGATGGCGAGGCGTACTACAACGTCGAGACCACCTGCATCGGCAAGATGCTGATTGGCTATCGCCAGAAAGGACAGGATGTTATCCACGCCGACGACACCGTACTCTCGCAGGTTGAGCGCATAACATCGCTTGGCACAGAGCCTTTCGAGGAGCGTGTAGGCGATAATAAGTGGTCGTTGATGTTGGGACTTCCGACCTCGATTATGCACCAGCACAAGGTGGAGAGTTGGGACGGTTTGAAGTTGAAGGTAAACCTCTACAAATGTGGCGACAACCTCTCGAAACCGCACTTCCTCTCGTGGCAGCCGATAGCATTGCCACAGCCGTGCTTCCACTGTCCGGAGTTCTTTACGGCTATTGAGTTGGAGTAGTCGCTCCAAGAGATAAGAAAAATATCGTGGTTTTTGCCACGATATTTTTTTTTGGAATTATCTACTTTAGGCGTGTAAAACCAGAAAGTCATCCCGAGCGAAAGGAGTGAGCGTGAGGATCTCCTACCTACATTTAAGCGAGGAGATTGCCACGTCTTGTACCAAGACTCGCAATGACGCGTACACGCCTAAAGTAGATAATTCCCTATTTTTTTGTCTATGATGGTCTGACTACTTTCTGTTGCAGACAGTTTGATAGTCGCAAAATTGACACGGAGAGGTCTCCTCGCACTGTTTGAACGGTATGTTGCGGTCGAAAATCTCGGAGAGAGTACTCGTAATCTCTCGCTCGAAATCCTCGGCAACCTCCGAGTAGGCTGTGATTGTCCTTTTATCGTCTTTGGACTTGCCCGTAGACTCAACAAAGAGGGTTTCGGCATTCTTGTCGAGCATCGAACCTACGAAGTAGAGTTCAGGGCGGACATCGCGATGCTCCCTCTTTTTCAATATCATTGCATAGAGCAACGTGTTGATAATCTTATACTCACGCTTCTCTACGATTGGTGTACCGTGAAATAGCGCAGTGATACCGCCATAATGTAGTTGCGGCTTACCGGTCTTGTAGTCGATAACGCGAAGCATTCCGTTGTTCAGCGAATCGACACGGTCGGCAAAACCAAAGAAATTAACCACATACTCCTCGCCATTCGCCTCAATCGGAATATCCAATTTGAGTTTATACTCGGTATCTTTGACTACAAAGTCGTCGTGTTCGATATCGTAGTTCAATAAATTCTTGTCGAGATATCTATGCACGATGTCGCGATTGATGAGCAACTCACCCCCCAAAGGCGGCAATTCGCCCTTCTTATTGTTGAAGTATATCTCGGCAATCGCCTGATCCACATACTTATCGACCTTGCCCTCTTCACGCAGTCGGGTGAGTCCCGCCTTTGGATTTGCATCGCCTTTGATATCCGAATAGAGCAAATCGGCAGCGTGGTGGAATATGCGTCCGAAGGTCATCGCATCAATCGCATCCTCCAACTCGCCCTCGGGACGCATCAACTCGACCACGTTGAGATAGAACTTCAACGGACAAGTTACATAGGTGGAGATGGCTGTTGGCGAGAGTGCTCGTTTGCCGGTGCCATTGTAGCCACTCGTATATCGCATCAACTTATCGAACACCTCGTCGTTCTTTGGCACCTCGATGCTCTCGGTGTCGGACAACGAAACCTCAACGCCCACATTCGTAAATTTAGGCTTGAAGTTGGTTTCGTACTCTATCTGGCGGATATAGCGGCTCGGCTCGCACATACTCTTATCGTCGGTAGACGACGAGTAGAGCATATAGACATTCTCGGCACGCTGAATCAAACGATAGAAATAGTAGGCGTGGACACCCTCGTGATGTTCCGCCACAGGGATATGAAATCCATAGCGCAGGGCGTAAGGGATAAACGACTTATCGACGGCACGACTACCGGGGAAGTTATTATCGGTCATCGAGAGCAAAATCACATTCTTGAAGTCGAGATTTCGGGTTTCGAGAATACCCATAACCTGCAATCCCTTCAACGGCTCGCCAGTAAACGGAATACGCTCCGCTTGAAGGTGGCGACGCACGAGCGAACGATATACCGAGAGGAACTTATCGGGCTTCTCTGCCACCGACTTAATATCCTCGATACCACACGCCTGAATGACATTCTGCAACTTAACCAACGCATCGTACACCACCGACAAATACTCCGAGCGGTATGCGCCATCATCTCCCGCACTCGAAGTGGAGGCTATCTCGTTCACCACATCCAAAATATACTCCGACAACTCGCGCCAACCCTCCGTCTTGCGGAAAATGCGTTGCAGAAGCGGTGTTAAACCGAGTTTTGAAATAGGTACGTTGAATAGGTGGTGATCAAGGATATATTTACGCAACTCGGCATACTGCTCGGTTGCCTCTTCGGCTATATATGGGTGAAATAGCAATCCATTCACATCGGCGTGATAGAAAGTAACCTCGCCCGAAGCATCCACGCCAGCGTGCTTCTGCAACTCCAAGAGTCGCTCCACAAACGAGTATGCCAACGTATTGCGGAGAGGGTTACCCATTGTTACATTGAGAATAGAGGTCTCCTTCTCGACGCCATCCTTCACCGAACGTTCGACCTTAAACTTCTCGGGCAGAGCGTATAGCAACGGCATCAGCAAATTCTCGTCGGTAAGCACTACGGCCGTATCCTTTCCGATAGTGCCATTGCCCTTCTGCGCTATCTCCTCCAAAATGTTGGCAACGCATTGGCACTGCGCCACATTCGACGACGTGGAGAGTATGTTTATCGATTGTATGTTCTTGAAGTTGTCGTGCGAGATACCCTCCGAAGGTGCAAAGTCCTTTATGTTTTTGCGGACAAACATTCCGGCCTCTTGGCACTCGTTATCGACGTAGTAGTTGTCGTAGTCCCAGAAAAACTCAACTTTGCAGTTGTTGCTCATATACTTCAACAACTCCCTCTCGCACTCCGAAAGGGCATTGAAGCCCACAAAGACATATCTAACATCGTTTGGCAACGCCGCCTCTCCCGCAGCCAATCGCCCTATTGCTTGGCGATAGATCATTCCCGTATAGCCTACGCCCAACTGCTGCAAACGTGTGCGGAACTCGTCGTAGATAGTATTCAACGAACGCCAGATTTTCAGGAAACTCTCCTTGGTTTTCGAGATATCTTGCTCGCCATTAACTTCGAGCAGAGTACCCCAAAAGCGATTTATAAGGGCTACATCCTCCTCCGAGAGGTATGAAATGGTATGCTCCAACTCCTTCAAATCGGTGATATTGGCAAATAGTTGCGCCGCATCGACGTTGTACTTATCCACCATATCGAAATCCGAGATAAGGAGTTCGCCCCAAGTGTAGAATTTATCTATATCCTCTTCGTGATACTTGCTGTATATGGTGTAGAGTTCTGCTATGAGGCGTAACGTGTCGGCTTTGCGAAGGTCGGAGAGTTGGTACATCAACTCATCCATCGATATGTAGCGAGGCTCCCAAATGGCACGATTTGCCGCCTTCGACAACGCCTCGGCAAAGAACAATCTGGCTCGCTTGGATGGCAACACCAAATTTAGTGTTGCAACATCATCACCATACTTATTGTAGAGTTGCGTTGCAACCTCCTCGATAAATGTCGCCATAATCCGACTATTAGTTTATATTGATAATTTCGCCTCCAAACACTGCAGTGTGGTCACGCAAAATCACAGGGCGACCTTTGTAGAGAAGTTTCGCTCCGGTGGAGGTTGTGGCATCCAAACGTTCGGTGATATTGACACGGGTTTCCGACGAGTGCGAGGCATCGATAGTTGCCGAAACCACCGACAACTCCGTACAATCGACCTTTGCCGTAGAGACCTTCATAGTGAAATATTTGGTCGAACCCTTCAACGTAAGACGGCTCACACCCGTACACTCGACCGCAATATCCATAGTCTGGATAGCAAGCGACACCATTGCTCCACCCGACACATACAAATCGAACAACTTCGACTCGACAACGTTCTCGAATATGGCTTTGGCGTGGGCAATCTTTGCCTCGCGCAACGTATGGTAGAAAATGGTTATGTCGGTGACGGAGGTGCGCTTCGGATCGAACTTCTCGGTTACGACCAGAGTGCCTCGCTTATCGACCTCGAACTTGAATTTCGATGTGATATTTCCCTTCGTGTCGTAGGTTATGCGACTCTCCTCGACGGTAGATACTTTCTTGAAAATCACGTTCATAGGGCCGTCAATCTTGACGCTGTTGAACGACGTGAGCCAATCGGTCTTTGGGATTGATACCACCTGCTCGGCAGTAGGTTTGTTCACGGCTGTTGTGTCGGTTTGTGCCGACGCTACAACTGCTGCCGCAGCAAATATTATAAGGGTGAATAGTCGTTTCATAGTTCCGCTATTATATAATTAGGTATGCAAGATATAACTTTTTTTTTGAAATCGCTAATTTTTAATCTTAATTTTGTAACTTTACAAAAATTTTAGTTGTATGGCCAACACTCAAACAACCAGCAAGCGAGCAGTTATAGTCCCTGCAAGTGCCGGTTCGGGAAAGACATATCGCATCGCCCACGAATATATCCTCGACGTACTCCGCGACCGCGATTTGGGGAACGACAAGACGGGTTTCGATAAGTCGTACTACAAACGCATACTCGCTGTAACGTTTACAAATAAGGCGACCGAGGAGATGAAAACCCGAATATTAACGGAGATTCATCTGCTTGCCTCGAACCAAGAGAGCGGACACCTCGAAAAGTTGATTGAGGAGACCAAACTCTCCGAGCAGACACTGCGTGAACGCGCACGCATAGTTCGTTCGCAAATTCTGCACGACTACTCGCACTTTACGGTGCTGACCAACGACTCCTTCTTTCAACGCATATTGCGTGCCTTTATGCGAGAATTGGACCTTGATATGAACTTCTCGACCGAGTTGGACACTGCGCCCATACTCTCGAAAAGCATCGAGGCCCTCATCGAAGACGTACCAAACAACAGCGACCTACGCAATTGGTTGAAGGCTATCGTTTCGGAGAGGCTTGACAATGGCGCAAAGTGCGATATTCGCAATACGATAGGCTCGCTCAGCGACGAACTTTTCAAAGAGTCCACCAAAGATATCATCCTGAACATCAGCGACAAGCAGATGCTCGAGGCCTCGAAAAAGGCTTTCGAGGAGAAGGTCAATAAAGCCAAAGACACTGTACGAACAACGGCTCAACAAATGCTCGACCTCATCGCCGAGAGAGGTTTCAAAATCGAGAACTTTAAGGAGAACGCTCCAAAGTATCTGAAAGCATACGCCGAAGGTAGTATGTCGGAGTTGAACAAGACACTCCAAAAACGCCTTGACACGGCTCCAAGCGACTGGGTAAAGGTGGAGAAGGGTGTAGATATGAAGGCGTTGGTGGCACTCGCTACCGAGTTGAAGGGTATGTTGGAGGTAATCGACAACACCATTCGAAAGAGCATCGATTCGATAAACACGCTCAATGTGATTAACGCAAACTTCCGCAGTTTTGCCCTGCTGAACGATTTGCAGGCGATGGTTGCAAAGATTTGCCAAGAGGAGAACTCGATGCTTTTGTCGGAGACCAAGCACACCCTCGAAAGTTTCATAGCGAACAACAACGAGGTGCCATTCATCTACGAGAAGGTGGGCAACTACTTCGACAAATTTATGATTGACGAGTTCCAAGACACCTCGCTCAAAGAGTGGCGCAACTTTCTGCCTCTGCTGTTGAACGCCATTTCGCAGTCGCCCGAGGAGAATACTTCGGTGCTTATTGTGGGCGATGTGAAGCAGTCAATCTATCGTTGGCGTGGTGGTAATTGGCGCATTCTGGGCAAATATGTCAAGAAGGACCTACCCGAGTGTGTGTCGGACCCATTGGCGTTTAATTGGCGCAGTCTGCCTAAAATCGTGAAGTTCAACAAATCGCTATTCGATAGGGCTATTCAATACGAGAATAAGCGTTTGAACGACCTCATCGACAAAGCGAGCCAAGAGGGGCGAATTGACGAGGCGTGTCAAGAGGAACTACGCGACACCCTCACCAGAGCCTACGACAACTATTCGCAACAAGAGAAACGCAAAGGTGGCAACGAGGGTTATGTAGCGATTTCCGCCGCGACAGAGGAGAACAAAGAGTTGCTCAATAGGGATGGTATGCCGCTCTACATAGAGCGTATACGCGAGGTATTGAAGAAGGGCTTTTTACCACGCGATATAACTATCATTGTGCGTAAGAATAGCGAAGCGACGGAGATTGCCGAGGAGATGTTGCATTACCGCAGTAGTTTCCCAAAGGAGTTGTGGTTCGAGATTACGACCGAGGAGGCGTTGAGTCTTGCATCGTCGCCTGCTGTGAAGTTGATAATTGCAATTATGTATCTGGCAATAAACCGCACCGACATCACCTCGCGTGTGCTATACAACCATCTGCACAACCACGATAAGTTCGATGCCGCATTCAGTGACGAGGAGGTTAAGTTCCTCGATATGATTCGCACGATGTCGCCTATCGAGGCGTTCAACCAGATAACAATCCGTTACGCCGACGACTTGAAGGGACAATCGGCTTACGTATTGGCTTTGCAGGAGAATATTTCACGCTTCTCGGCGAACAGGAGTGCCGACTTGGATCTGTTCGCCAAGTGGTGGCAGGAGAAAGGTGCGAAGTTGTCGGTTAGGGTTGAGCGTAGCGAGCGTGCAATCGAGATTCTCACCATCCACAAAGCGAAGGGTTTGGAGAATAAGGTGATAATGATTCCTCTCTGTTCGTGGCTCTTGGTGCCTCTCACCCACACCGGTTATATCAAAAACAACATCTGGGCGAGAGCGAAGGGCGACAAGAATCTCGAAAACATCGGGAAGTTGCCTGTGCCATTCTCGCAAAAAGGGTTATACAATTCGTTATTTGTAGAGGACTACATTCGCGAGATGGTCGACGAATGCGTGGACGGTATGAATATGCTCTACGTTGCCACAACTCGTGCAAAGGAGCAGTTGCACATATTCCTTCCGAGTGCGCACAATATCCTGACTTACTACTCGGTAAACCATATGTTGCGAGCAATATTCAAGGAAGAACTAAACCCGAAAGAGGGTTGCGACTATCTCCACTACGAGGAGGGTACATTCGAGGCTCCAGCCATAGAAAAGGGCGATAAGGATAGCGTCGAGACCAAAGTTCTCGACGACTACAAAGTGTCGCCTTTGCTGGTACAACTATCCACCCCTACCTCACGCTACTTTGCCGATGAGCAGGGGCGTCTATCGCCACGCAGCGTAGGTATTCGCCTACACCACGCCTTCGAGCAAGCCTCAACACGTGAGGATATATTCGTCGCACTCAACGAGATGGTGGTAAATGGCGAGTTGAATGGTGGCGAGGTTGAGGAGTTGAAACGACAGATTACAAACACGCTCGACACAACGATTGCCCGAGAGTGGTTCGACGGCAGTTGGGATAGGTTGTACTGCGAGCGTAGCATCATACTCAAAGAGGGCGAGTCGAAACGCCCCGATAGAACGATGATACGTGGCAGGGAGGCTGTGGTTGTGGACTACAAGTTCGGCAAAGAGAGCAACGACCACATCAAACAGGTAAAGGTCTATCTCGGTGCGTTGCGAAATATGGGATACAACTCTGTCAAAGGATACGTTTGGTATGTGCCGGAGGGCAAGATTGTGGATGTAGAACTTGAGGATTAACCTTTTTATATTATCTTTGCGGAATGAAACTCAACTTTTTCAGCGTTATACCGAAAAATTTTCGCATTAAGGGTGTGGGCGTAGCCTTCACTATCTTTGTGCGTGCGGTGTTGAATTTCGTAGGTTTGGCGGCACTGCTACCGGTGTTGTACCTTATCCTCGACAGCGAGAGCATCCACTCAAATGTATATCTGCAAAGTATATACACGCACTGTGGCTTCACATCCGACAACCGCTTTGTGGTGGCTGTGGCGGTGGCTGTCGTGGCGTTTATCGTAATTAAAAACCTTGTCAACCTGCTGCTCTATCGTGTGGAGCGCGACTACATCTACTCGCTCTACCGCTACCTCTCGCACCGCCTCTTTGTGGGCTACTTCGGGCAGGGGTTGCAGTTTGTCAAAAAGGAGAACTCGGTGGTGCTATCACGCAATGTGAATGTGGTGTGCTACACCTATATTACGGGTGTTTTGCGACCAATAGCAACACTCGCAAGCGAGGTGCTACTGCTCGGTATGATTTTTCTTTCGATTGCAATATATTCGCCTGTGGGAGCGTTGCTCGCTGTGGCAGTTTTTGTGCCTGTGGCGTGGTTGTATTTTGCAATTATGCGTCGTCGTTTGGAGGGCTATGGTAAAGTCGAGAACGAGGCTCAACATCGAAAGTATCGCAACGTAACCGAAACATTTAGAGGCTATGCCGACGTGGAGATAAACAACGCTTTTCCGCATCGTCTTTCGCAGTTCGATAGCGAGTTGGAGACAATAATCGGTGTTGGTCGCAAAAACGCAACCATAGCGATGTTGCCACAAAACCTCACCGAAACAGGTTTGGCTGTGGGTATGGCGTTGCTGCTCTGCTTGGGTACTATTTTGGCTTCGGCAGATATGAAACTCCTATTTGGCGTATTTGCGATTGCGGGTTTGCGACTGCTGCCTTCGGCACGCAACATTATGGGTGCGTGGAGTGCATTGCGCTACAATCGCTACGCCATAGATGTACTGCAAGAGGCGAAGAGTGCAACAATGAGAGCAACAACCACCGAGCAACTGCCTCTCAACTCGACAATCGAGGTGCGCAACCTCTCGTTCCGCTTCGAGGAGAACGAGGCCGATACCCTGCACAACCTCTCGCTCACGATTCGCAAAGGCGAGAAGGTGGGCATAAATGGCGAGTCGGGCGTGGGCAAGACCACCCTCTTGAACATACTGCTTGGTCTGTACGAGCCAAACGAGGGTGGCGTATATGTGGATGGCGAAAAGTTGGAGGGCGAACGTGTACGCAAGTGGCAGAACAGCATCGGCTATGTGTCGCAAAATACGTTCCTTACCGACAGCACTATAGTTGCAAATATAGCACTCGGATGCGAGGAGCAAGATGTTGATATGCAACATATTGAGAGGTGCATCGAGGCTGCATCACTTACGGAGTTTGTCGCTTCGTTGCCAAATGGAGTTCACACCCGCATTGGCGAGTGTGGCGCACTTCTATCGGGCGGTCAGCGTCAGCGCATAGGTATTGCCCGTGCACTCTACAAGCGTGCCGACATCCTCTTTTTCGACGAGGCTACATCGTCGTTGGACAACGCGACCGAGCAGAGCATAAATCGCGCTATCGAGAGTCTCTCGTCGTCGAACGAAAACCTTACAATCGTTGTGGTTGCCCATCGTGATAGTTCACTCGACTACTGCGACCGCATCGTAACACTCGAAAAATACGAACATTAGTATGAATTACCGCATAGCAGATTTTATTTTACGCACCGAAGGTCGTGGCAACGACATCGTCGAAGGAGGTCTACACTGTTTCAAACCATTTGAGTGTGAGCAGAGTAGCGCAGAGCCTACAATGGTTTTGCGAATGGATAGCGAGATTGACGATACGCTCTACCCTACCACCCACGTCATTCACGCCTTCGAGTTCGAGCAGGAGTTTGCAAAGGGCGAGTTGGCACGCTTCAGCGAGGGTTATCGCTTTGCAATGACTCGTGGCGAAAGGCAGTTTCTACTCGTTAAGAGGGATGGCTCGAACGTTGTAGAGAGCAACCTCACAACAACCGCCATTGCCGACCCGACACTTGTGCGCTTTGGCATTTGGATAATGTTCGGCATAGTCATCGCTCCGCTCGGTGCCATAGCCATACACTCGTCTGTGGTGGTTAAGGAGCATCAGGGAGTGCTTTGTCTTGGAGAGTCGGGAACGGGAAAGAGTACCCACACACGCCTCTGGCGCGAGAATATCGAGGGGGCAAAGTTGCTCAACGACGATAGTCCAATCGTCCGCGTGAAGGAGGGCAAGTGCATAGTCTACGGCTCGCCTTGGAGCGGAAAAACTCCGTGCTACGTAAATAAGAGCGTGCCTGTACGTGCGCTGATGCGCCTGTCGCAAGCACCTCACAATAAAATTCATCGTCTGCCTGCGCTCTTGGCTATTGGTGCTGTGCTGCCGTCGTGTCCGCCAGCCTTCGCCTACGACAATGCGCTGCAAGACCACATCTGCAACACCGTATCGGAGATTATATCCTGCACCCCTGTCTACCACTTGGAGTGTCTGCCCGATGCTGCGGCTGCAGAGTTGTCCTCATCAACAATCTTTGGCAAATAGCGAATGGCAAAAACCCTTATCATATCGAATCGGGAGTTGTTCTCCATAGTGCGCGACACACTTGTGGAGGGCAAGACGGTGCGTGTGGCGGTTAAGGGCGAGAGTATGCTGCCCTTCTTTCGCAGTGGCTCGACCATCACGCTGCGCCCGGCAAAGGCGGAGGATATCCGCAAATACGCTGTGGTGATGGCAGATGCGGGCGACAACTTTGTGGTGCATCGCATAATCGAAGTCGATGGGGAGTATGTAACACTGCTTGGCGACGGCAACTACATTGGTACAGAGCGTGTAACACGCGACAAGATTTATGGCGTAGTCGATTGTTCCCGACTACACCTCCTCCTCGCAAAGTTATGGCTATGGCTCCGCCCCGTACGCCGCTTCCCCCTCGCCATTTTTCGCAGAGTGATGTAGGTCGCATCGTACTCATTTATCAACTACAAAAGAGAATCGGAATTATCAATGGCGAATTGCCCTAAAAAAGAGCAGTTCGATTATATTTTTGTCCGTTTTTTGTTGTTTTTTGCGAAAAATTATTAACTTTGTTATAATGAACTATCGGAATTGAAAGTAACAAAATACAATATAAACACTACTACTATGGCTAAAACTCTAAAAATCAGAGATTTGACTTTGCGAGACGGCCAACAGTCGTCTTTTGCAACTCGTATGACGCAAGCGCAGATTGAGCGTTGCTTGCCATTCTACAAAGACGCACACTTCTACGCTATGGAGGTGTGGGGCGGTGCAGTACCTGACTCGGTGATGCGTTACCTCGGCGAGAACCCTTGGTATCGTTTGGAGAGCATCAAAAAGGAGGTTGGCGATGTATCGAAACTCACAGCCCTTTCGCGTGGCCGCAACTTGTTCGGATACGCTCCATACACCGACGAGATTATCGAGGGCTTCTGCCGCAACTCTATCGAGAGCGGTTTGGGCATTATGCGTATCTTCGACTGCTTGAACGATGTCGAGAATGTGAAATCGACCATTAAGTATGTAAAGAAGTATGGTGGCATTGCCGACTGTGCAGTATGCTACACCGTAGACCCTAAATATCCGAAGTTGTCGTTTTGGCAGAAGTTGATGGGCAAAAAGAACCCTGAACTTGTCTTTACCGATGACTACTTCGTAGAGAAGGCGAAGGTGTTGGCAGGCTTGGGTGCCGATATGATCACCATCAAAGATATGTCGGGACTCATTCCGCCACAGCGCGTAAGTGCGTTGGTGAAGAAGTTGAAGGCGGCGGTTTCCGTTCCCGTAGACTTCCACACCCACTGCACCCCGGGTTATGGTTTGGCATCGGTTTACGCTGCTATTGCTGCGGGCGTAGATGTGGTTGATGCTAACTGCTGGTGGTTTGGTGGTGGTACAGGTGCTCCCGCAGTGGAGTTGATATACCTTTTCTGCCAGAAGTTGGGTATCGACATCGGCGTAAATATGGAGGCTGTAGCCAAGATTAACGAGCAGTTGAAGGATATCCGCTCGGAGTTGAACATCTCGGTGTTTGGAGCCGATAAGCCTGCTCCAAAGCCATTCAACCCTATGGTGGATGCAACCCCTGCCGAGGTGGAGGCACTGCTCGATAAGGCTGTTGCAGCGGCGCAGAAGGAGGATTTCGATGCGTTGCTCGATGCTGCACAAAAGATTGAGGCATACTTCGGTTTCCCTGCACCGAATAAGTTGGTACAGGAGGCAGAGATCCCCGGCGGTATGTACTCGAATATGGTGGCGCAGTTGCAGGCGTTGAAGGCAGAGGATATCTTGCCAAAGGCTATGGAGTTGATTCCGGAGGTGAGACTCTCGGCTGGTTTGCCACCACTCGTAACCCCTACATCGCAGATTGTGGGCGCACAGGCAGTGAACTGCGCTCTCGATTTGAAGGCAGGTCGCGAGATGTATACCACAAAGAACAATCAGTTTGTAAACCTCGTGAAGGGCGAGTATGGAACAACCCCTGTGAAGATTGATCCGGAGTTCCGCTTTAAGATTTGCGGTGTTCGCGAGGAGAGCAACTACGATATCTCGAAGTATCAACACCAGCCAAACCCTGAACTTGCAGAGGCTGGCGGTGTGAAACTTGCCGAGAACGAGAAGGAGGAGTTGTTGCTCGAGTTGTTCCCACTCGTAGCGAAGCCATACCTCACAGGCGTTAAGACCAAAGCCTATCAGGCGAAGGTTGCCAAAGAGGCTCCTGCGAAGGAGGAGGTTGCAGCAGAGGCAAAGGCTCAACCAATAACGGGCCGCACCATTGTTGCTCCACTTCCGGGTAAGGTCATCGAAATTAAGGTTAAGGTGGGCGACGCTGTGGCAGTTGGTCAGGAGGTGGCTCTGTTGGAGGCTATGAAGATGGAGAACTCCATAACTTCGGATGCCGCAGGATATGTAAAGCAGATTTTGGTAGTTGCCGGCGAGAATGTCGCTACCGATGCGGTGCTTATCGAGTTGGGCGATGCGCCTGTTGCACCAAAGGCGGAGAGTGCAGCACCAAAGGCTGTGGTTGGCAATAAGGTCGTTGCTCCGCTTCCGGGACGAGTTATCTCGGTGAAGGTTAAGGTTGGCGACACTGTAAATGCAGGCGACGAGGTCGTAGTATTGGAGGCTATGAAGATGGAAAACTCCATAACTTCGGACTACTCGGGTAGTGTCTTGCAGATTGCTGTTGCCGAGGGCGACAATGTCGCTACCGATGCGGTGCTGCTGATTATTGGATAGTAAAAGAGGGAAACCTAATATCAATTAACAATTTTCAACTAAAACAACTTATGGGATTTTTGAAGGAATTTAAGGCGTTCGCGCTTAAGGGAAATGTGATGGATATGGCTGTCGGTGTTATCATCGGTGGTGCATTCGGTAAGATTGTTACATCGTTGGTTAACGATATCCTTATGCCTCCTATCGGAATGTTGCTTGGCAACGTAGATTTCAAAGATTTGAAGGTAAACTTGGCTGCGATTAAGGATGCGGCGGTTTCGGTTGTAGCAGATGGTACTGCACCTTCGGAGCCTGTTTATTGGAATTATGGCGCATTTATTCAGCAGTGCATCGACTTTACAATCTTGGCTCTCTGCGTATTTATGCTCGTTAAGTTGATGAATCGCCTCTCGAACTTGAAGAAAAAGGAGGAGTAGAAGCCTGCAACGCCACCGGCACCACCTGCTCCATCGAAGGAGGAGGTTCTCTTGACCGAGATTCGCGACTTGCTGAAGGAGAAGAAGTAGTCCGAACTATACGGAGTAAAAAATATAGGAGTTACACTTTCAACCGTGTAACTCCTATATTTTTCAAATATTGCCTCTATTCCTGATTCTTCTTCAACCATTCCAGACGGCGAAGGTCGGGCAGGTGGGTGATTTTGAAGCCCTCGAAGCGAGCCTCGAAACCTTTGCCATCGGGGCAGGCTGCCATCATTCCGACCATTACGGGAGTGTTGTCGGCAAGGTGGCAGTTGCGCATCATCACGTAGTTTTTGTCATCGAACGAGTAGAAAATCTCCACTGCATCCAACCTGCGCACCGCCTTTATCCAGATGTAGTCCACGCTCTTGTCGAGGGTTATTACCGACCAATCACTTGTGTGGTGAGTAACGACACACGAGATATTGTACTTGCCATCGACAAACTCGATACCCGCCTTTATGTAGTTCTCCTTGTCGGCACGCAACATTAAACCCGCTTGGTCGAAACGCACTTTGTAGTCGCCCGAGATTTTCACCTTAACCTCGAACTCGCCGCCACGTGTGGTGTATAGAAACGGAGCGTCGTCAACGGTAAACCCGTAGTGCGAAATGCGCCAATAGTCGCTCTGCGGAGTAACCTGCATCGAGAGTTTGTTGTTCTTGATACTCCACGCCTCCGGCTCGTTGAACCATTGCATACATTCGAGTGTCTGCGCCTTCACTGCCAACACCGACACCACAATCACAAAGAGAGTTAAAATTCTTTTCATAGTAGGGATAATTTATAGTTTCGTAGTACGAAGTTACAAAAAAAATTTGTACATTTGTACAAACAATTTCATAATAGTTGTGCCTATGGTATAATATTTACATCGAAGAGAGATATAAAATCAGAAGGCATTTCATTTTTAGAAATTCTGAAACAGAGAGATTTACGAATCCATATAGACCCGTGCATTCGTATTTGCCTACACCCAAAGGGTCTCGAATCATAATCAAAAACAAACTTAATAATATGAAGAACATATTTCAGGCGGCTCGCTACACATCCTTCGCAATGATGGGTTTTACGCTTTTAACAGCAATTTTATTCATCGCAACATTATTCTCTGGAAATTCTCACACAATAACAAGCATTTCGAAAATAGCGAATTTGTTGATATCCATTGTATTTATACTATTTTGGGGTAATTTTTGCTGGCTATGCGGCAAAAAAGCACCAATACTTAAACCTGCTGCAATATTGTGTGCTGCTTTTATCCTACAGGCTATCATTTCGATTATGAATATGAATGTTCGTATGATTATGAATGTTAGTTTTTTCAGTGGAATATTATGGCCAATAATCGTTGCATTACCTGTAATCTGCTTGGTAGTTGGTATATTGATGCTAGGTCGTTTCTTCCCGAAAAAAACGCCGATCAAAAATGTGATAATCGCTATACCTATACTTATTCTTTGGGAGGCGCTTATAATGCCACTTGTTTTCTCTTCATTTACGGTATCAATTGATAACATCGGTGAAGCAATTACAACATACTCTCGTGTAGATAGCCTTGTATCATTGGCTATCAATGCTCTTTGGGCTATATTCTACTATCTTTTCTATAAGACAGGTACAAATAAACAGTAAAATAACATCAAACAATTAAAATTATGGAGACAAATCAGGAAAACAACATTCTGGATGCAATGAAGGCTCAACCGGTTAGTGCATCTGCAACAAAGAACGAGAGTGTAAACGCCATGGCAGAGGATGTTCTCAATACCGTTACAACCATCGTATTGTGGATAGGTATAATCTCGGCAGTAATTATGTTTCTTGCCGGAGTTATGGTGATGGCTGATTATGAAGAAGCACTTGGCGTTGGGCTGATCGTAGGAAGCATCTTGGTAGTAGTTATTTCATTGATACAATGGGCTTTCTCAAAGACATTTATCAACATCTCGCGTAATCTTTTCAACCTTAACTACAAGTTGGAGAATATTCAGAAAAAGATGAATTAAGAGAAATTCTCACGATGATTTTGTTGTAACGATGCTATGTCATAGCATCGTTACTTTTTTATTATTGAGCAATAACTTTTTTATTATTGCGCAAAATAAGCCCCCTTTACAGAACCGACGCCAAACCGAGGGCAGAGGCTGCTTGCAGACTATGCCGAGGTGCGAAGGAGGAAGACCAAAGGTCAAAGGGGGTTTGGGGGATAGGTAACACAAAAGGTGGTGGTAATTTTTACCACCGCTATATTAAAAGCAACAAAGACCTCCCGAAAGGAAGGTCTTTGTGATTATATGAAGAAATTGCTATTTCTTCATATAGCTTTTAATATAGTGGTGGTGGCTACCATAGCGGTTGAAGGCTGCCTCGTCAAGTGCCTCCTGTGCTGATGGGTGAGCAACAGAGATAATCAGGCGAGCGCGCTCCTGAAGGCTCTTGCCGTAGAGGTCTACTGCGCCATTCTCAGTAACAAACCAGTGGATGTGGTTACGGGTAGTAACAACACCTGCGCCCTCGGTAAGGGTATCTGCAATCTTTGATACGCCCTTATTGGTAATTGAAGGCATTGCGATGATTGCCTTACCGCCCTTAGAGAGCGATGCACCGTAGATAAAGTCAATCTGACCACCTACGCCAGAGTAGAACTTGCGACCCAGAGAGTCTGCGCAAACCTGACCAGTAAGGTCTACCTGAAGAGCTGAGTTGATAGCGGTCACGCGGTCGTTCTTAGCG
>JAZQML010000033.1:0-46417 GCA_045543395.1 Alistipes sp.
AAGAGTTCGCAGTTGGTAGCGCACCCCAGAACCCCTAGTAAGCACCGAAGGTGCGCCCCTAGTAACCCCAGAATCACTGCGCCGTGATATGGGTAGGAGTTCGCAAAACGGAAAACGGAAAACTTTTGTTTTTCGGTTGGAGCAAGAAAGAGAGCAGTTAGGAAATAGCCCCACCAACCAAAAGAAAAGGTTGCCGCGAAAGGCAACCTTTTCTCATCTCTACAATTTGAATTAGAAGGTGTAAGTGTTCAACTCATTACCCTGCAAATCCTCGACTGTAACGTTCATATTCTCCTGATTAGCAGTCAGGTGAATAAGGTTTGCAGTTCCATTCTCGAGAATTGGGAAGTTGCACTTCTTTGTCTCCTTATGGAAGTAGGAGTTGTGGGTGTAACCGCAAATCATAAGGTTGATACCCGCCTCGTTCAACAGCGGAACAAACAGAGCATTGAGATCCTTACTTACAGGTGCTGTGCCTGCGATTGGCGGAATGTGTATAAGGGCAACCTTAAACTTCGCACCCTTAACATCCTCGCTTTGGAGTACCTCGGCAAGCCAAGCAGCCTGCTCCTTACGATAAGAGTTGAAGTCGGTACCTGCGCTCTTATCCTTCTGGTCGCGGCCCGAGTCGAGTACGATGAAGCATACCGAGCCATAACGTACTGTATAGTAAGGCTTACCCGTAGAGGTTGGGAAGTACGACATATAGTTCATACCAACATTGCCGTAGGTCTCGTTCACACCACGTGTCATAAACATAGGCACCTCGTGGAATGGAGTCTCCTTATATTTAGGATAGTTATTGACACCTCCCGAAACCTTTGTATAGATCGAAGTCTGCTTTGCATCGAGTCCGGCGCACATATCGCCTACAAAGAATACTGCATCAGCAGACCAATGTTTGTCGGAACGTTTAGCCTTGGTGATGCGCTTGTTGAGCAACTCGTATGTACCCTCCATACCGTGCTGGTCGTTCATAAGGATGAAATTCACCGACTTCTTGTTGTAGTCGAGAGTCTTAACATAGATGTGACGATAGGCAAAGATACGGGTTGCAGCCACACGTCCATACATTGTACGACCACCCTTATTGCTTGTAATCTCCTGCGAGTAAGCACGATAGCGGAATGTAGGATCGCCATTGGGATTAGGGTTTGGAATGGTTATGGAGTGCAACTTGGTAGGCAACTTACGGCCGAGAACAGTCTGATAGAACTTTGGACGCTCGAATGCGTAGAAGTGCAATTTGTCGTTTGGTGCAGTCTCAACCCACGAAATAGCGGTCTTGTCGGTGCGCCATACGATAGTCACGGTCTCCTTTGTCACAGCCTGCACATAAGGGCCATAGGTGATTTTGATTGCGAATGCCGATGTTGTAGCGGCAAGCAACAATGCGAGTGCAATGATCTTTTTCATTTTGTTTTTGTTTTATTTGGTTTGAATTATTTTTGACGGAAATATATCTGCAACGGCACTCCCGAGAAGTCCCAATGCTCTCGTATGTGGTTTTCGAGGAAGCGACGGTAGTTCTCGCGAATATACTGCGGAAGGTTGCAGAAAAATACGAACTGCGGTGTTGGCGTAGGCAACTGCATAGCGTACTTTATGCGGATATACTTACCCTTCGTTGCCGGTGGCGGCGTCTCCTCGATGATAGGCAACATATAGTCGTTGAACTCCGATGTAGGGATACGACGCGCACGCGACTCGTAGACACGAATTGCGGTCTGCAACACATCCAAAATGCGCTGTTTGTTGAGTGCCGACGTAAAGATAATAGGAATATCGTTGAACGGAGCCAAACGCTTTGCGAGAGCCTCCTTCCACTCCTTCATCGTGTTGTTGCCCTTCTCGATAAGGTCCCACTTATTAACCACAATAACACAACCTTTGCGGTTGCGAACTATGAGGTTGTGGATATTCAAATCTTGCGACTCCAAACCCTGCTGCGCATCGAGCATAAGGATGCAGACATCCGAAGCCTCGATGGCACGAATCGAACGCATCACCGAGTAGAACTCCAAATCCTCCATCGTCTTGCCCTTCTTGCGCATACCTGCGGTATCCACCAGGTAGAAGTCCATACCGAACTTGTTGTAGCGTGTGTGGATAGAGTCGCGAGTTGTGCCGGCAATGTTGGTCACGATGTTGCGATCCCTGCCCAACAGTGCATTTGTGAGCGACGACTTACCTACGTTTGGTCGGCCTACGATGGTTATGCGAGGGAGGTCGTCCAACTCCTCCGCCTCACAATCCTCGGGCAGATGTTTCAGAATCTCATCCATCAAATCGCCCGTACCGCTACCCGACATCGACGAGATGCAGAACGGATCTCCCAAACCGAGCGAGTAAAAGTCGTTCGAGGAGTAGATGAGGTCGTAGTTATCGACCTTATTGCAGACCAAAATGGTGCGCTTCTTTGCTCGGCGCAACACCTCCGCCATCATCATATCCAAGTCGGTAACTCCTGTGCCTACCTCAACCATAAAGAGGATAACATCGGCCTCCTCGATGGCGAGCATTACCTGCTTGCGAATCTCATCCTCGAAAATATCGTCGCTATTTACCGAGTAACCACCCGTATCAATAATCGAAAACTCACGACCACACCAATCGGTCTTGCCGTAGTGGCGGTCGCGAGTAGTTCCAGCCGTCGAATCGACAATCGCCTGACGATTACCAACCAAACGGTTGAAGAGTGTACTTTTGCCCACATTCGGGCGTCCTACTATCGCTACTAAACTCATATCTTTAAGCCATTAGCCGTTAGCTGTTAGCCATTAGCCAAAATTATAATTACTTGCCATTTCACGATCCGACGAGCGGTGCAAAAAGAACTCATCAGAACCTGCCATCACTAAAATCGTAGATGATGAGATTATTTTTGTGCGATGTTAGGCGACAAAAGCGCAGCATACTCAAACGTATGTGAGCATTTTGGCGACCGACGCACTCGTGCAAAAAGAACTCATCAGAACCTGTCATTACTAAAATCGTAAATGATGAGATTATTTTTGTGCCAAGCGAGGGAACGAAAGCGCAGCATACTCAAACGTATGTGAGCATTTCGTTATCCGAAGTGCGGTGCAAAAAGAACTCATCAGAACGATTTTACGCAATTTTACGCCTACAAAGGTAGTAAAAAATTGAGATTTTCCCAATTTAAGACAATATATTTCAAAAATATTTATTATTTTTGGGAGTTGATTAGAATTGTTTGGAATTTGAGAAATATGAGATTAAAAGGGTTAAAAGCACTGTTTTTGATTCTGATGTTGGCAGGGGCTACACCATTGATGGCACAGACGCAGAACGCAAATGCGTCGGAGACGTCGTCGCAAGATAAGCCTATAAGCAAAATGCCGAAGCAGGAGAGGGAGAAACCAAAGGTTTCTACGGAGTTCGGTTTGGGCGTTGGCGGCAGATATAATTGGTTTGAGGTGATGCCCATAAGTGCCAACTTCACGCCAAAGATGTCGATGAAATGGTCGGGAGGTGCAGCGTTTCAGTTCCGACTAAATATTGGGCGCAGTTTCGGCATTCAGCCCGAGATTTCGTATGCACGCTCGAAGGTTAAGATTAAGGATAGCGCAAATAATTTCTCGACAAATGCAAAGTCCAATTTGGTGCAAGTGCCGTTGTTGCTTTCGTTCCGTATAGCGATGTTTAGAATCAACTTTGGCCCTGTATTTACGCTGATGGACGACACGACATATCAGTTGGCTAACGTGGAGGACGAGAGCGTGCAGCAGATGCACCTCGGCAAACTCTACCCCGTAGTGACATATACGGCAGGTGTGAGCGTTAAGTTTGCGAAGGTGATGATGATTGATGTGCGCTATGCCGACCAATTTATGGACGTAAAGTCGAACAACGCCTATATATGGACTCTCGACGAGAATAAGCAGAAGGAGGCTCTGTCGTTCCGCACTCGTTGTCGAAGTGTGCAGTTGCGACTTGGCGTAGCATTCTAAAAGGGCAGTAAGATGGCAGATACAGGAAAAGAGATATTTATTGAGGGTGTCGATACTCGCGAGTTGTATGGGGCAAAGGAGTGCTACCTGCAACAGATTGTGGCTATGCACCCCAAGTTGAAAATTGTGGCACGCGGCTCGTCGCTGAAAGTGCTTGGTGCAAAGGCAGATGTGGAGCGTTTCGAGCGACAAATGGCGGGACTGATAGCCTACTACGACCGTTATGGGCATATCTCGAAGGAGGTTATCGAGCAATCTTTCTCGGTGGGCTTTGCCGAGGCGGCAGAGGCGGCGCACAACGCCGATAAGGAGGTTATCGTCTACGGCAACAACGGCGTGATTGTGAAGGCTCGCACAGAGAATCAACGCAAGTTGGTAGGTTTGTACGACAAAAACGATTTGATTTTTGCTACGGGCCCTGCCGGCTCGGGCAAGACATATACGGCTATTGCATTGGCAGTAAGGGCGTTGCGCGATAAGCAAGTGCGCCGAGTGATACTCACACGACCGGCCGTAGAGGCGGGCGAGAAGTTGGGTTTTCTGCCGGGCGATTTGAAGGATAAGTTAGACCCCTATTTGCAGCCATTGTATGATGCGTTGAACGATATGATTCCGCCCGCAAAGTTGCAGAAGTTTATGGAGGATGGCACGGTGCAGATTGCGCCACTCGCCTATATGCGTGGTCGCACGCTGGACAACGCCTTTGTGATTCTCGACGAGGCGCAGAACACCACCCTATCGCAGATTAAGATGTTCCTTACACGTATGGGGCGCAACGCCAAGTTTATCGTTACGGGCGATGTTACGCAGGTAGATTTGCCCCACAAGAGCGACAGCGGTTTGGTGCGTGCTATGCGTACGGTGGAGGGCATTAAGGGCATCGGATTTGTGGAGTTCAACAAGGGCGACATTGTCCGTCACGAGTTGGTAAAACATATTGTCGAGGCGTTCGACAATCAAGCGGAAAACGGAGAACGGAAAACGTGAGGAATGCAGAATGCAGAATGCAAAATGCAAAATGCAGAATGCAAAATGCAGAATTAGTTGGTAGCGCACCCCAGAACCCCTAGTAAGCACCGAAGGTGCGCCCCTAGTAAACCCCAGAATCACTGCGCCGTGATATGGGTAGGAGTTCGGAAAACGAAAAAGGGAAAACAGAAAACTAAAAAAGCCAATGGCTAATGGCTAATGGCTAAAAGCAAATAGAAAAAAAAGAATTATCAATTAAGCAAAATATAGCAACTATGAATTACAATTTGGAACAACTCAATCCGGCATTGGTTTGGAAACATTTTAAGGCTTTGACACAGATTCCTCGTCCATCGCATCACGAGGAGAAGGTGCGTGAATATATCGTGGAGTTTGCAAAGGCTCACAACTTGGAGTACACAGTGGATGAGGCGTACAACGTCTACATCGCAAAGGCAGCAACAGCAGGCTACGAGGATCGCAAAGGTATAGTTATGCAGGCACACCTCGATATGGTGCCACAAAAGAACAACGATAAGGTGTTCGACTTCGAGAACGACCCTATCGAGGCGTATATAGATGGCGAGTGGGTGACTGCCAACGGCACAACCCTCGGTGCCGACAACGGCATCGGCGTGGCTGCAATTCTCGCAGTTTTGGAGGACGACACCCTCGAACACGGCGCAATCGAAGGACTATTCACCGCAACCGAGGAGACCGGTATGGACGGCGCTTTCGGCTTGAAGGCGGGCTTGCTCAAAGGCGACATTTTGTTAAACCTCGACTCGGAGACCGAAGGTGAGTTATATGTAGGTTGTGCAGGTGGTACCGATGCCAACATCACACTCCCTTATGTTGCCGAGGCTGCGCCAGCGGGTTGGAAGGCAGTGAAATTGGAGGTTAAGGGCTTGAAGGGCGGACACTCGGGCATTCAGATTGGCTTCCAGCGTGGAAATGCCAACCGATTGTTGTGTCGCTTGTTGCTCCACACCGAGCAGGAGTGGTTGCTTGCATCCATAGACGGCGGAGGTTTGCGCAACGCCATACCGCGCGAGGCGCAGGCGGTAGTTCTCGTTCACGACGTAGAGGCTTTGAAGGCTGCTGCTACGGCATACGAGAAGGTGCTTCAGGCGGAGTTCGAGAATATCGAGGATTCGATTGTGGTGCTTGCAGAGGAGGTTGCCGCACCTGCGGAGATTATCCCGGTAGTTACGGCTCAAAATCTCGTTAAGGCGGTGGTTGGCGCACCTAACGGCGTGATTAAGATGTCGGTAGAGATGGAGGGTTTGGTGCAGACCTCGACCAACCTCGCACGTGTGGTATCCGACGGCAAAGCGATAAAGATTCAGTGTTTGTTGCGCTCGTCGGTTTCGAGCGAGAAGGTTGCTCTTGGCGAGGCTATTAAGGGCGTATTCGAGATGGCGGGTGCAGAGGTTGTACTCGAAGGCTCGTACGACGGCTGGAAGCCAAATATGGAGTCGCCAATTTTGAAGGCTATGTTGGCATCCTACGAGGCGTTGTATGGCAAGAAGCCTGCCGTAACGGCTATCCACGCAGGCTTGGAGTGCGGCATCATCGGTGGTGTATATCCAAACCTCGATATGATTTCGTTTGGACCTACAATCTGCTACCCACACTCGCCTGACGAGAAGGTTGAGATTGCTTCGGTGGAGAAGTTCTACGACTTCCTGCTCCATACGCTGAAAAACGCACCGAAGAGATAGACAAGAGAACGAAAAACTAAAAAGCCAATGGCTAATGGCTAATGGCTAAAAGCAAATAGAAAAAACTTTACACTAATTCAAAATCGGAGGTGATTGAGGAAATTTTGTGCTAAACGAGGGAACGAAAGCGCAGCATACTAATGCGTATGTGAGCATTTCGTTATCCGAAGAGCAGTGCAAAATTTACCAATCAGAACGATTTTCAATCAAAAGAATTATAAATTTAGCCAAAGTGACTAAAAGTTAAAAGTATGGCGCAACAGACATCAGAGCGTTGGTTTGTGGTGGTAAACCCCGTATCGGGTGGCGGCAAGGGGTTGAGCGACTTCCCGAGAATATCGCACCTTCTGCGCGAGAACGGCATCGAACACGACCCCGCATTTACCGAACACCGCTACCACGCCACCGAACTCGCCGTAGAGGCGGTAAATCGTGGCTACCGCAAGATTATAGTTGTGGGTGGCGACGGCACATTGAACGAGGTGGTAAATGGCTTGTTCCTGCAAAAGCAGTGCGAGCCAAAGGGTGTGTTATTGGCGGTGATTGCCGTAGGTACGGGCAACGATTGGGTACGCACATTCGGCATTCCACGCAACTACACCGCAGCAATTCGTGCCATTAAGGAGGGACACTCCTTCTTGCAGGATGTAGGCAAAGTGGTCTACACCGAGTCGAAGGTGGAACATACTCGCTATATGGCGAATGTTGCAGGTCTTGGCTTCGATGCCTACGTCATTCAGATATTCAACCACCTAAAATTGAAGGGTTACAAAGGCAAGTGGCTCTATCTGTATAGTTTGATACGTGGCTTCTTCTCGGCAAAGCCTGCGGGTGCAACAATCGAGGTGGATGGCAAAGTTATCTACAACAAACTGCTATTCTCGTTGGCTGCGGGCGTATGTCGCTACAATGGTGGCGGTATTCAGCAGTTGCCTCGTGCGGTGGCAAACGATGGTTTGTTGGACCTCACAATCATCCGCCCTGTGCATTGGTGGCACGTAGTGTTCCGCGCCAAGCGACTATTCAACGGACAAATATACTCTATCGGCCACGTGGAGTATGCCCAAGGTAAGGAGGTTAAGATTACTTCGGCACCGCCTATGCCGCTCGAAACCGATGGCGAGTTGCAGGGCGAAACACCTGTAACAATATCGGTTGTGCCGCAAGCCATAAAGGTAGTGGTAACAGAGGAGTCATTGCAACAAAACTGTCACAAATAGTATGAAAAGAGTCTTTTTATGCCTATTGGCATTTGCAATATTTGCGAGTTGCGCAGAGAGATCCCCTCAACAGATTGGAACTCTGCGCCAGAAAACCCTCTCTGAGGTACAAAACGACCTCGCCATTGGTTGCGAAACGCTCGATAGAGATTACGCCGATTATCAAAAATATAAGGAGTATCTCGAGCCTCTTGGAATGCGCTATATCCGCTTGCAGGCAGGATGGGCAAAGACCGAAAAGGCGAAGGGTGTCTACGACTTTGCTTGGCTCGACACGATTATCGACGATGCCGTATCGCGAGGGTTGGAGCCTTGGGTTGAACTCTCGTATGGCAACCCCATCTACCCGGGTGGTGGAACTATATTCTTAAATGGCGGTTGGCCGACATCGAAAGTCGCCATAGACGCCTGGTTGCGCTGGACAAAGGCTTCCGTAGAGCGATACAAAGGCAAGGTGCATCAGTGGGAGATTTGGAACGAGCCGGACAACACCGTGCGTTACAACAACGCCGATCCAAAGAGCATTGTCGATTTGACAATCGCTACGGCACGAGTGATAAAATCGGTAGACCCCGATGCAAAGATTGCTGCATTTGGTTTGGCAGTACCTCGCTACGAAGTCTATGCGGAGGCTATTATCTCCGACTTGGCAGCGAAGTTGAAGGCGAACAACGAGGAGTATCTGATTGATTGGATAACATATCACGGATACCACTATGTGCCAGAGGACACCTACTTTATCGATGGCGTTGCACTGCGTAACGTAATCGAGCGTTGCGACCTCGACATTGCGATATGGCAGGGCGAGAGTGGCGCTCCTTCCGCCGGCTATATGGGTGGTGCATTGGCAGAGTACTCTTGGACCGAGCAGACACAGGCAAAGTGGGACGTCCGCAAAATGATGAACGACCACGGAAATGGCGTGCGTACCAGCATCTTTTCGATTGCCGATATGAATTACGGAACGAAGGATGAGATAAAGATTAAAAACCTGAAAGGCATTCTCGCAACCCGAGCGAGCAACAAAGTATCGCGACCAAAGATTGCATACCACGCAATTCGTAATTTTGTCTCGGTATTTGATAATCTCGATAAGGTGTGCGACAAGTCGGGCATCGAGGTGTCGGCTCCAATCTACAACGCCAACTCCAAACCGTTATTCTATCTATTCGAGGACAACGAAACCGCCTTACAGTCGCTTGTTGTATGGCGAGGAGGTGAAGTGCCGATCTACTGCGAATGCGAGAATTGTGCCGAGATTGTTATCGAGAATTTCAACTGCAACGAGCCTGTGTGCGTTGATATCCTTACCGGCGTAGTCTACGAATTACCGCACCGCAAACTCGGCAAGAATTTCAAATTCAAGAACACCCCTTACTACGACTCGCCGATAGTCATCTGCGACAGGTCGCTCATAGGAGTGGAAAGATAAGAAATGCAAAATGCAAAATGCAAAATTCAGAATGCAAAATGCAGAACCGACGCACGAAGCAAGAGCAGAGGATGCTTGCATACTATGCCTTGCAAGAAGGAGGAAAAGCCCTCGAAGAGAGGTTAATGCAAAATGCAAAATTATATCCCTAAATTCTCTAAACTCCCTAAACTCCCTAAAAAGAATTTCGGAATTATTACCAGAATTTAATTTAGCCAACGGCTATCGGCTAATGTCAGTTGCCCATTCGCCCGAAGCACCTTCGTAGACGACGAGGTGGTTTGGTGCGAGCGATTTCAGCAGCAGATACGCATCGTAGATATTCACACCCGAGGTCTTGCCCTTGGCTATGGCGTAGCCGATAACGGCGCAGTTGCCCTTTGTGGCGTGTAGGGAGTGGCTGTTGCGCCAGAGATAACTCTCGCTCCACGCAGGGTCGTTGCTCGGGTTGCCGCCACGTTTGATGTCGTCGCCAAGCAACGTAGTATCAATCGGCGTACGTACCACAACATACAAACCTCGTTTGGCACACTCCTCTATAACTTTGTCGGCTCCCCTATCGTTGGTTACGATAATGCCGTTATAGCCACTCGTCTTCACCTTATCGAGGCTTTTAGCCTCCTCCCACTCAACGAGTTTCGGCTCAACCTCAACACCATTTATCGTGAGTTTGCCATTGCGATAGGCAATTTGTCGTAAGCCCACCTCACGGCTCACGCACTCCACGATACGATTCTCGATGCGGCTCTCCAAATCGAGGCGCAACATAGTAGGTTTTGCAACGCTCCACAACGCTGCAGAAGGCACTACGCACGCAAATCGCACCGTATCCTCACGGCGCATATCGAGAGCCATATCACGATAGCCCTGCACCACAACCGTCGTGTCGTTCAATCGCAGAGCGTAGTGCATACGGCACTCCTTCCTATTGAGCGCATCGCACTTTACGGGAATAGCAAACTCCGCTACGCCATCGCCCTGCTCGTTGAGCGTTACATTTACGGCAATATCACGCATACGTATTGTTGGTTGCGAAAAGACCTCAATGCCCTCGACCACAACCTTGTTATTTTCGTACAACTTGTTGGCAAGCAACGACTTATCCAACTGAATAACCACCTCGTTACGCCCCTCTTGCGATGCCTTCGTAATATTGAACTCGGCACCCATAACGCCCGTAGGAGCGAAGCCTACCTCCTTGCCATTTACGAATACGGTATAGGCTGTCGAAGCGTAGCCCACACGCAGTAGCACTTGGCGATTGAGCCAACCGACAGGCATTGCGAAGTAGGTGGTGAGCGTGGTTACTGCTCCTGCCTCGCCATAAGTAGCCTCCTCGACCTCCGCCACAAAGCGCGACTGCGAGGATATGCCCTTAACGGCACCCGCCATATTATTATAAGGTATAAGGCGTGCGCGTGATGGTTCTACCCCACGAGCCGAGAGGTCGGAGGTGGTTTGTGCCGAAGTTGCAAAGGCAACAAACAATATGATTGCTAAAAAGGTGTAACGCTTCATCTTTTTTTTGTATCTTTGCGACAAAGATACGTTTTTTTAGAGAAAAACACTATGTCCGAGGAGGTAAAACTGATATTTCCGAGAATTTCGTCGCCAATACGTGAGGTCGATGGCGACAAACTCATCTGGGACTCACTACGAGGGAAGTGGCTGATACTCACACCCGAGGAGTGGGTACGCCAACACACCATAGCGTGGTTGGTTTCGGCGAAACAGATTCCCTCGCTGCGCATTTCGCAGGAGTACCCCATAGATATCAACGGACAGAATCAGCGTGCCGACATTGTGGTGTTTGACGAGTTTGCCAAGCCCTACATCTTGGTTGAGTGCAAAGCCCCCGACATAACCATAGACAACGAGGTAGTAATGCAGGCAATACGCTACAACGCGATTGCGCAAGCACGCTACATAGTGCTGACAAATGGTTTGAAACTATACTGCTTCGAACACGAAGGCGGACAATATCGAGCGGTAAAGTCGTTCAAATAGAGAGGTGGGTTAATTGCCCACCTCAATAATTTCGACTGTCCAGCCAAAGAGATTGTTGGCGCACGCCGCCTGCATCTGTGCTATCTGCGAGTTCTGCACTGTATCCGCCATTATCGCATTCACCAACTGTGCAGGGTTTGCATAGGTGTTATCCACCGAGTTGGCAAAACACTGATAAAAGGCGTTCTGCTGCGAGCGAGTGAGGCCATCGGGCAGAACATTTGCCGCCACGAGGTCACGATAAGGATAGAGGTGGCGCATATTCGAGGCATCGGCAGCCAACTGCTCCACGATGGTGGTAACAACGTAGACCTGCACTGTGTCGTTCACCGCAGGCATCTCTATAAAGGTGGTGTATACGGGATACTCCTCCTCGACCGAAGCGATAACCTTATCGGCAAAGAGCATATACTCCGCCTCGGTCAAATCGTTCAGATAAGCCAATTCACGATATTCGCGCAGCAACTCCCGCATTGCTTGTCGCTCTTGGCGATTCCACTTCGCCTGCTCGCTACACGCAAACAGACTCCCAAACATCAACGCCACAATGGCAACCGAAAATAGAAACTTTTTCATCGTTAGAAAGATTAAATGTTAAACCACCCGATAGAAAAGCAACCTTCGTGCCAAGAGAATGCAGAGATAAGAGGAGAGATTAGGGAGATTAGGGAATATAAAAAATTAGGGAATTTAGGGAAAAGGCTCTAAACTCCCTTCATAATGATTCCTATTTCTTGTCAGAAGTCGTGAGATGTGGTGCATCGCAAAAGAGAGACCTTCGGGATAGTACAAGTAGTACAGCCCGAAGGTCTTTACTTTTAGCGATACGCCGCAGATTGCGGCTTATCACAAGAAATTATTTCAGTGGGCGAAGAACAAACTTGAACTCACGATCCTCGTACGCAAGGCGATACTCCTCGCGTGGAAGGCGTCCCCAAGAGTTTACACATCCTACGCCCATCTGCGCTTTGTCGATATTTACATAGGTGTTGCCATCCTTAACAAGACGCTGCGCGAACTTCTGGTAGTTCTTCGAGTGAACATCGAGTTGATCCAAAGAGTAAGGGAGAGCGTTTGCCTGGAATGGAGCCTCGCTGACAACCTCGAAACCACGACCTGCGCTATCGACAACACGCCACCAACGGAGGTCGCTGTGTGCGCCGCACTCCTGTGGACGAGCGTAGTATGGCCAGAACATATCGGCAACTTTCTGCTTGTAAACGCCCACCAATGCGCTGCTCAAACGGTCGATATAGGTCTCGTGCTCACCGGCACCATAGTACTCGATAGTGTCGAATGCTCCCGGCATTGCCAACTCAACACCAAAGCGCAACATATTATCGATCTTAATCTCCGAAACACCCTTCTTCATCTTCTCCGACACGGCGATAGTGCCATCAGGAGCGATGAGGTAGTTCATAATTACGGTAGCACCTGTCTTGGCATACTTGTATACAGCCTCAACCTCAACACACTTGTTCTTCAACTCCTTAACGTCGATCTTCTCGAATACAGGGGCATCGGTGCGCCATACCAACCAACCTGCGTGGTTGAAACGTGTGTTTCTATTCTTGCGAACACCATAGTCGTTCTCGACCATAGCACGGTAGAACTGTGGTTTGAGTGGCTGCGCAAGAAGTTGTGTGCCGTTGTAAACATACGACGAGAGGAAGCCCTCTGCATTGAACTCTGCAACGAACTTATCGCCCAAAATCTTCTGGCCTTCAATCTTCAAACCCGGAGCCTTCTTGCAGGTTGTACCCTTTGGCTGTGCAGCAGCAAAGGCGGTAGCGTAGTCGTAGTTGGTAACGGCAATCTGATTGCGGGCAACCTCGTAGCCGGCAGGCAAAAGTGGCTCTGCATTCTTCAACACGAACGATACGGTGAGCAATACCTCACCCTTCAACGCCTTCACATCGTTTGCGGTGTAGCCGAGTTGCACATCTACCTTCTTCTGCGGAGCAACATTCAACTCCTCAACGATACCGGTCTTAACAACCTTACCATCGGCCGACAA
The DNA here is from genome assembly GCA_045543395.1 of Alistipes sp. Lineage (GTDB taxonomy): Bacteria > Bacteroidota > Bacteroidia > Bacteroidales > Rikenellaceae > Alistipes. The sequence continues at coordinate 13,344 of JAZQML010000033.1, forward strand.
CGACCAAACGAGGCGAACATCCTCGATACCCTTAAAGAAGTTCTCGTTCAAAACGGTTACACGACCGCACAAAACGTCGCTATTGGTAGCCCAGATATTCTGGTACTGCTGCTTAACCTCGTATGCCGATGGGTGATACTGACGGTTGGCTGCAATAAAGCCGTTGCAGCAGAAAGTCTCGTCCGAAGCATCGCGGTCGTTCCAGCAACCACCATAGCGGTAGGTCAACTCGTTGGTAACAGGATCGCGCCAAGCCAAAGCCTGATCCACGAAGTCCCAGATGAAACCACCCTGATATGTAGGATACTTACGAACCAAATCCCAATACTCCTTCAAACCACCGAGCGAGTTGCCCATTGCGTGAGCGTACTCGCACTGGATAAGTGGGCGATTGTATGGATTCTTGCCCTTGGCGTGAGCCTCACACTCGTCGTAAGTTGCATACATAGGAGCGTCGATATCCGAGTTGTGGATACCCTTGCTCTTATTCTTGAGGTAGCGGATAACGTTTGCCTGCTCGTACACTACCGGACGCGACTTGTCGTAAGACTTGATCCAATCGTAGCACTTGTGGAAGTTAGGGCCGTTACCTGCCTCGTTACCGAGCGACCAATAGATGACGGATGGGTGGTTGAAGTCACGCAATACCATACGCTGGTCACGTGCAAGGTGTGCAGCCTCGTACTGTGGATCCTTCGCCAAAGTATACTTGCCGTAACCCATACCGTGCGACTCGATATTACCCTCGTCGCAAACGTAGATACCGTACTCGTCGCAGAGGTCGTACCAGAGTGGCGAGTTTGGATAGTGGCAAGTGCGAACAGCGTTGATATTCAACTCCTTCATAATCTGAATATCACGAATCATATCCTCACGAGTTACATAGTAACCTGTGTTTGGAGCCATCTCGTGACGGTTTGCACCCTTGATAAGTATAGGGCAACCATTTACGAGCAACTGTGCATTCTTGATCTCGACCTTACGGAAACCAACCTTGAATGCGGTAGCCTCGACGGTGTCGCCCTTATCGAGAACCTCGACAACGAGTTGGTAGAGGGTTGGAACCTCGGCACTCCAAGGCTGCACCTTATCGAGGTGCCAGCAACGCTCAACCTTACCCTTCTCAACCGAAACAACCTCCTGCTTCATCTGCTTGCCGCAAGGGCCATTGAGAGTCAAACGAACCTCCTTAACGCCCTTTGTTGCAGTAACGTTGATATCGAGGTGTCCCTTTGTGTAGTTGTCGTGCAAGTCGGCAACAAACTTCACATCCTCGAGGTGCTTCTTGTCGCGAGCATAGATGTAGCAATCACGACCGATACCCGACAAACGGAAGAAGTCCTGATCCTCCAAATACGAGCCATCGCACCAACGATAAATCTGCATTGCAAAGAGGTTGTCCTTACCCGGCTTCACGTACTTGGTAATCTCGAACTCTGCCTCCAACTTCGAGTCCTCGCTATAACCTACATACTCGCCATTAACCCACAACGAGAGGTTTGAAGTTGCCGAGCCGATGTGAACAAAAATCTGCTTGCCACGCCACTCTGCCGGAACTTCGATATTGTGGCGGTAAGAACCTACGGCGTTACGCTCGGTTGGAGCATACGGAGGGTTCTTCTGATAGAAGTTGTGCCAAGCGTAGCCATTGTTCTTGTAGAGAGGCACTCCATAGCCGTTCATCTCCCACAAACCCGGAACAGGCATCTTGCCCCAAGCCGAGTCGTCGAACTTTGGCGACCAGAACTCCTCGGGCTGCGGATCGGTTGCGTTGGCAGTCCAATAGAACTTCCAAACACCACCTATCGAACGATAGAGAGGCGACTTTGTGAAGTCGTGCTCCGAAACTACGCCCTCAACGGTAGGGGTTACGATAAATGTGGAGCGCATCGTAGCACGATTCTCCTCAAAAACTTGAGGATCCTGCCATTTCGGATCCTTTGCTGCCATTGCGCTGAACGACAACACAAGGGCAACTGCACCTAAAATCAGTCTTTTCATTTTGTTGTTTTTTGTTGGTTGAAAAATTATTATTTGCGTTTCTCTAAAATTCGGTCTATCTCATCGAGTTCATTCGTATGCTCGCCTTAACCAGAGCAATAGCACGAATACGGCTTATCTGCACCTCCTTATCGGCGTGGTGCTGATTTTGCGAAACGAGGCGCACATACCCCTTACGCTCGGAACGCTGAATATACTTTATGGTTACATACTCCTCGCCATCCACCTCCAACGAGAGCAGATACATATCGCCCCAAAATATATCCTCCAAGTCGTGCAACTGCTTATACAGCACAATGTCGCCACTCTTCAACAGCGGATACATCGAATCGCCGGCAACATAAACCGCACCGTCGCACTTCGGCAGATTCGGAATATGAATGTAGTTCACAGGGATATACTGCTCGCGTTGTTCAAAGAGTGGCACCAAACCCGCCGTAGCCTCGATAGAATAGAGAGGTACCGACTGCAACGGCATAGCCATCTCTGCGCCACGACCATACGAGGCTGTCAATGCGGGGTCGGCGTTGAAAATCTCGCCCTTACCCGTATCGAGCCACGAAGGATTGACGTTCAAATCTTGAATTAGGATGTTGCGATTGCGAGATGAGAGGCGTGTCTTCCCTGTTTCGATCATCGACAAAGCGGTCTTTCCTACGCCAAGTCGCTGAGCCAACTGCTCTTGCGTAAGCCCCAAACTTTTGCGTATAAGTTTTAGTCGCTCTCCCATATATTTTATTAAAATCTTTTTATACAATTTTTGGACTTTTTCGAGTACAAAAATTCATTTATTGAACTACCTTTGTCATCGCAAAGTTACGCAATTTATTTTATAAAAACAAGTTTTTATTAACCATCAAACAAAAAATAGTTATGAAGCATCGAATTTACAAGTTATCCGAGGAGGATTACGCCGCCTTGGCAGCAGAGATTTTGAATCGATTGACTATGCCGTGTTACTTCACCGGAGTGGTCGAAGCCGAGGGCGCGAGTGGCGAGATATTGCGACTTACCGCATCGCTGATACTCTACCGCCGTCGCATCACACCTATTCACCCGCACGACACCATATACAGCGTAGCGGCAGTGTGGTGGGACTTCGTCTGCGAGGACGAGGATGGGGTTGTGTACGACGACTTCGATTTCGACAAGTTTAAGAGGTATTTATACGAGGAGGAGGATTAGGAGATGAACTTTTCGGAATTTGCAATGGCAATCTACCCATTCTTGGAGATTCAGCCTTTTCACGCCGTCTACTACCGAGTGCTTGAAGCGTTTGCTCGGGGCGACATTCGCCGACTCATCATAACGATGCCGCCACAGCACGGAAAGTCGGTGGGCGCCACCACCCTACTGCCCGCATATATGCTCGGTCTAAACCCCGATTTACGCATTGCAATAGCGTCATATTCAGGGAGTTTGGCATCACGATTTAACCGTCGCGTGCAGCGCATTTTGGAGAGCCGAGAGTATGCCGATTTATTCCCCGAAACAACCATAAAGCAGGGTGCAAAACCGGCCAACTACATCCGCACTGCCGACGAGGTGGAGATAATAAACCACGACGGCGCACTCCTCTCCGTTGGTCGTGAAGGCTCGCTTACGGGCAACCGTGTAGACTGCTTTATTTTGGACGATTTATACAAGGATGCAATGGAGGCCAATTCGCCCATAATTCGAGAAAATTGTTGGGAGTGGTACACCTCGGTGGTGCGAACAAGAATGCACAACTTCTCGCGCGAATTGATAGTCTTCACACGATGGCACGAGGAGGACCTAATCGGCACAATAACGAGCAAAGAGCCGTGCCGTGAGTTGCGGAGTTTCAGCGACTTACAAAATGTGGGCGAGAACGAGTGGTTGTACCTCAACTTCGAGGCTTTGAAGGCTTCGCCCGCCACCGAAATAGACCCTCGTAGCATCGGCGAAGCGTTGTGGGAGGAGCGACACTCTGCCGCACTTTTGAAGCAGAAAAGAAACCTCGACACACTACGCTTCGAGTGTATGTATCAGGGGCACCCCTCATCGCGCGAAGGACTGCTCTATGGCAACTCCTTCTCGGAGTACGACGCCCTGCCCCGCGACATCGTGCGATGGGGCAACTACACCGACACAGCCGACACGGGCGACGACTACCTCTGTTCTATTTGCTACGCCGTTGATACCGACGGAGTTATATACATTTGCGACGTGGTGTATTCGCGTGAGCCAATGGAGGTTACCGAGCGTGAAGTGGCGGAGATGTTGTGTCGCAATCGCACCCGCACAGCGGCGATCGAAAGCAACAACGGAGGGCGAGGTTTTGCACGTGCCGTACAGCGGATGGCTCCCACCACCAAGGTCGAGTGGTTTCATCAGTCGGGCAACAAGGAGGCACGCATATTGTCGAACTCGGCAACCGTACTCCATCTGCTCCGCTTTCCTCGTGGGTGGCAGCAGCGTTGGCACGAACTGTTCAGCCACCTGACAACCTACCGCCGCACCTTCCACTCCAATCGTTGGCACGACGCTGCCGACGTTGTTACGGGTATCATTGAGCGTGAAACACGAGACTCGTTCCGCTCGAAAATATCGTTTGTGCGGTAAAAAAACGTAAAAAAACGAGAAAAAATTTGGATATTTATAAATATAAGTGTACTTTTGTAGTCGAAATGAGAGGGGCAAGAGATGAGGGGACAGTGAGTCCCCTCATTTTCGTAAAGGAATTTTAGATATTTAGTAAAGGATTTTTACATATTTCGCAAAGAAATTTTGACTAACAAATAGCATACAACTATATGGAGATTAAGGAGATACAAGCAGTTGCAGAGAAGGCATTGGAGGGAACCGATATGTTTGTGGTCGATTGCACCATAGCACCCGACAACACCATCGACATAGTTTTGGATAGCGATACATCGGTTTCGATAGATGCGTGTGCTACGCTAAATCGTGCCATTGGCGACGCCTTCGATAGAGATGTCGAGGACTATTCGCTGACTGTTGCCTCTGCCGGCATTGGCGAGCCATTGAAGTTGGTGCGCCAATACAAGAAACTCGTGGGCGAGAGCGTGGAGGTGCTACTAAAGAGTGGCGTCAAGATTTTGGCTACGCTCGACGAGGTTACCGAGGAGAATATCACAATCTCTTACGACGAGGCGGTAGTTGTAGAGGGCAAAAAGAAGAAGCAGATGCAACGCACCTCACACACCTATGCCTACGACGAGATAAAGTGGACAAAAGAGTACCTCGACTATAAATAGACGAAAGTACAGAGAAATGCAAAATGCAAAATTATTTTTCTAAATTCTCTAAACTCCCTAAAAAGAGAAAACAACAAACAAAAACAATATAAACAAAAACAAAAAGACAATGAACAATCTTAATCTTATCAGCAATTTTGCCGAGTTCAAAGAGTTGAAGGACATCGACAAAGCAACAATGATTGGCGTATTGGAGGATGTATTCCGTCACGCATTGCAGAAGCAGTACGGCACCGACGAGAATTTCGACATCATCATCAACGACGACAAAGGCGACCTCGAAATTTGGCGTAACCGCGAAGTCGTAGAGGACGAGGATTTCACCGACGAGGCTACACAAATCAAACTCTCGGAGGTGTTGAAGATTGACGATTCGTACGAGGTGGGCGACGAGTACACCGACGAGATTCCATTCTCGGCATTCGGTCGTCGTGCCGTTTTGTCGTTGCGTCAGAACCTCGCATCGCGCATCTTGGACCTCGAGAACGCAGGTATCTACGAGGACTATTCATCGAAGGTTGGCGATTTGATTTCGGGCGAGGTTTACCAAGTTTGGAAGCGTGATATGCTCATCCTCGACGAGGACGACAACGAGTTGGTGATGCCAAAGAGCGAGCAGATTCCTAACGACTACTACCGCAAGGGCGACACCATCAAGGCTATCATCAAGAGCGTGGAGATGGTAAACAACAAGCCTCGTATCATCCTTTCGCGTACGGCAAATCTCTTCCTCGAGAAGTTGTTTGAGCAGGAAGTACCCGAGATTTCGGATGGTTTGATCACCATCAAGAAAATTGCCCGCATCCCTGGCGAGCGTGCAAAGGTTGCAGTTGAGTCGTACGACGATCGCGTAGACCCGGTAGGTGCTTGCGTGGGCGTTAAGGGCGCACGTATCTACACCATCGTTAAGGAGTTGCGCAACGAGAATATCGACGTTATCCAGTACACCTCGAACACCAAACTCCTCATTCAGCGTGCATTGGCTCCCGCTACCCCAACATCGATTGTCGTAGACGAGGAGAAGGGTACAGCACAGGTATACCTCCAACCAAATCAGGTATCTCTCGCTATCGGTAAGGGTGGTCTTAACATCCGCCTTGCGAAGTTGCTCACAGGCTACGACATCGACGTATTCCGCGATATCGACGAGGAGGACTACGCTTTGACCGAGTTCGCCGACGAAATCGAGGGCTGGATCATCGAGACACTCCACAACCTCGGTTGCGACACCGCAAAGAGCGTACTCGAGATGGATAGCGAGATGCTTGCAAAGCGTGCCGACCTCGAGATTGAGCAGGCAGAGCGTGTACTCGCCATCTTGAACGCCGAGTTCGAGAAGACGGAGAACGAGGAGTAATCATCTACTCCAACAACTTTTTTGATTGTTGAATAGGAAAAAAGAGATAAATAATGGGAAACGAAAAGAAGTTACGCCTTATACGAGTGGCCAAGGAGTTCAACGTTGGTTTAAGCACCATCACCGACTTCTTGCACCGAAAAGGTATCGAGGTTGACTCGTCGCCGAATGCACCGATTGATGCCGACACCTACGCCGTTTTGGAGAAGGAGTTTGGCAAAAATCGCCCTGCCGGCAACGAACTCGACACCGTACGCGAAAAGATAAACAAAAAGTCATCGGTAAGCATCGAGCCGGAGGAGACACCGAAGGAGGAGAAGCGCAAAATCGAGGTTAAGGAGGAGGTTGTGCAGCCAAAGATTCTCGGCAAGATAGACCTCGAACCAAAGAAGAAGGCCGAGCCTGCACCACAACCAAAGGCAGAGGTGAAGGAGGAGCCGAAGGTTGAGCCGAAAGCAGAGCCTACACCTGCTCCCGCACCCGCAGCACCACAACCAAAGGCAGAGGAGCCAAAGGTTGAGCCAAAAGAGGAGCCAAAGGCGGGTGGCGTATTCCGTGCTACGGAGGCTCCGACACTCTCGGGCCCACAGATTCTCGGCACTATGGATGTTACGGGAATGGTACCCGGTGGCAAGCGTCATCGCAAGCGTTTGGATAAGGCGAAGGTGGATATAACCAAGCCTCAAACACCAAAGGGCGGCAACGCTGTACAGCCGGGCGATAAGGGTAAGTTCAATAAGCCAAACCAGCAGAATCAGGGCGGTGGCAAAAAGAACAAGCAAAAGCCACAGCCAAAGCCTGTAGTTCGTCCAGAGGTTAGCGACGAGGAGGTTTCGAAGCAGGTAAAGGACACTTTGGCACGTTTGACTGCCAAGGGTGCAAAGAATAAGGGCGCAAAGTACCGTCGCGAGAAGCGTGAGGAGGTACGTGAGCGTATGAACGAGGCTTTCGAGCAGGAGGCAGCAGAGAAGAAAATTCTCAAAGTTACCGAGTTCGTAACCGTAAGCGAGGTGGCTACGATGATGAACATCTCGCCTATGGAGGTTATCTCGGCGTGTATGAACCTCGGTTTGATGGTTTCGATCAACCAGCGTCTCGATGCCGAGGCATTGGTGGTTGTAGCCGAGGAGTTCGGCTTCAAGACCGAGTTTGTGTCGGCAGAGATTCAGGAGGCTATCAACGACGAGGAGGCAGATACCGAGGATGATTTGCTCCCACGTCCGCCTATCGTAACCGTAATGGGACACGTAGACCACGGTAAGACGTCGTTGCTCGACAACATCCGTAAGACCAACGTAACAGCAGGCGAGGCGGGAGGTATCACCCAGCACATTGGTGCTTACTCGGTGAACCTTAATGGTCAGAAGATCACCTTCCTCGATACCCCGGGCCACGAGGCGTTTACAGCGATGCGTGCGCGTGGTGCCAAGATTACCGACGTTGCCATCATCATCGTGGCAGCCGACGACAAGGTGATGCCACAGACTGTCGAGGCTATCAACCACGCACAGGCTGCGGGCGTACCTATGGTGTTCGCCATCAACAAGATAGATAAGCCACAGGCCAACCCCGACCACATCAAGGAGCAACTCTCGCAGATGAACTTGCTCGTGGAGGATTGGGGCGGCAAGTACCAGAGTCAAGACGTGTCGGCAAAGCAAGGACTCAACCTCGACAAGTTGCTCGAGAAGGTGTTGCTCGAAGCGGAGATGCTCGATTTGAAGGCAAACCCTAACAAGAAGGCGAAGGGTACGGTCATCGAGTCCACTCTGGATAAGGGACGTGGTTACGTTTCGACCGTTCTCGTGCAGGAAGGTACGCTCCACGTGGGCGACGTAATTCTCTCGGGTACCTACACAGGTCGTGTTAAGGCTATGTTCGACGAGAACGGCAATAAGGTTAAGGATGCAGGACCATCGACACCGGTGCAGTTGCTCGGTTTGAATGGTGCGCCACAGGCGGGCGACTCGATAAACGTTATGGACGACGACCGCTCGGCTCGCGAGATTGCCAACAAGCGTGAGCAGTTGCGTCGTATGCAGGGCATTATGACGCAGAAGCACGTGACACTCGACGAGATTGGCCGTCGTATCGCTATCGGCTCGTTCAAGGAGTTGAACATCATCGTTAAGGGCGACGTTGACGGCTCGGTTGAGGCTATGTCCGGCTCGCTTATCAAACTCTCGAAGGAGAGCGTTCAGGTGAACGTTATCCACGCTGCGGTAGGTCAGATTTCGGAGAGCGACGTATTGCTCGCTGCCGCGTCGAACGCCATCATCGTAGGTTTCCAAGTGCGACCTTCGACCGCTGCGCGTAAGGTTGCCGAGCAGGAGGAGATCGAGATTCGCCTCTACTCTATCATCTACGACGCTATCAACGATATCAAGGATGCTATCGAGGGTATGTTGGAGCCTGTGATGAAGGAGGAGATTGTATGCTCGATCGAGGTACTCGAAACCTTCAAGATTTCGAAGGTCGGAACTATCGCCGGAGGTATTGTGCGTGAGGGTAAGATTACCCGCCACACCCCTATCCGCGTAATTCGCGACGGTATCGTTATCCACACCGGTCGTCTTGGCTCGTTAAAGCGTTTCAAGGACGACGTGAAGGAGGTTACTTCGGGTATGGACTGCGGTTTGAACATCGAGTCGTACAACGATATCAAGATTGGCGATATCATCGAGGGATACGAGCAGGTTGAGGTAAAACGCAAGTAAACGGAAAACGGAAAACTAAAAAACAGAGAAGAAAACAAATTCCGTAACATTCAAAATCGGAGGCGATGAGGCTATTTTTGCGCGTTGCGCAGTAGCGGAAACCGCAGCATACTAAACGTATGTGAGGATTTACGATACAAGCAAGGTGCGAAAAGAGTCCATCGGAACGATTTTACAACAAAGAGTTTAACCCTAAAACTATAAAAAACTATGATTAAATTTGTTACTCCGGAAGAGGCCGTCAAAGCGATTAAATCGGGCGACCACATCCACCTTTCATCGGTTGCATCGGCACCGCAGTGTTTGATTAAGGCTATGTGCGAGAGAGGTCGTGCAGGCGAGTTGAAGGATGTTCACATCCACCACCTTCACACAGAGGGCCCTGCTCCATACGCAGAGGCGGAGTTTGAGGGAGTATTCCAACTCGACTCGTTCTTTGTGGGCGGAAATGTTCGTAAGACCACACAGGCCGGTTTTGCCGACTATATTCCAATCTTCTTGAGCGAAACACAGAAGTTGTACCGCTCGGGCGCAGTGCCTTGTAATGTGGCTATGATTCAGGTTTCGACACCTGACCAGCACGGTTATGTTTCGCTCGGTACTTCGGTGGATGCAACGTTGGCAGCAGTTGAGTGCGCCGACACCGTTATCGCCGTAATCAACAAGTATGTTCCACGTGCTTGGGGCGACGCTATGATTCACTCGTCGAAGATCGACATCTTCGTGCAGGACGACCAGCCACTCGAGGAGGCTCACTTCGCAGAGCCAAACGAGGTGGAGACCAAGATCGGTAACCTCTGCGCAGGTCTTATCGAGGATGGCGCAACATTGCAGATGGGTATCGGTGCTATTCCTAACGCCGTACTCGCGCAACTCGGCAACCACAAGAACCTCGGTGTCCACACCGAGATGTTCGCCGACGGTGTACTCCCACTCGTTGAGAAGGGCGTAATCAATGGCGAGGCAAAGAATATCGATAAGGGTAAGATGGTTTCGACCTTCTTGATGGGTTCGCAGAAGGTTTACGACTTCATCAACGACAACCCGGGCGTGTTGATGATGGATGTGGGCTACACCAACGATCCGTTTATCATCGCCAAGAACGACCGTGTAACCGCTATCAACTCGGCTTTGCAGGTTGATTTGACAGGTCAGGTATGTGCCGACTCACTCGGACGTAAGTTCTACTCGGGCGTAGGCGGTCAGATCGACTTTATCTATGGTGCGTCGTTGTCGAAGGGCGGTAAGGCAATTATCGCTATGCCTTCGATTACCAATAAGGGCGTATCGAAAATTTCCGACGTTTTGACCGAGGGCGCCGGCGTAGTAACTACCCGTAACCACATCCACTGGTTTGTAACCGAGAATGGTGCAGTAGATTTGTATGGTAAGAGTTTGCAGGAGCGCGCTCGCCTGATTATCTCGGTGGCTCACCCATCGGCACAGGAGGCCCTCGACGAGGCTGCGTTCAACCGCTACGGAAGTCATCACCACTATATTAAGGGGTATATGAAAAAGTAATCGGGTTACCGAGACTTATCGTATATGCAAAGCCTTCCCTTTTGGGAGGGCTTTCCTTTTACCCCTTAATATAGTGGTGATGACGGTGTGTTACCTATCCCCCAAACCCCCTTTCTGTAAAGGGGGCTTTTGCTTTGACGCAAAAGTCCAGTGTGTTACCCACCCCCCCCTAAATCCCCCTCCTGTGAGGGGGACTTGTCGCTACACTCCAATAAAAAATCGTCATTGCGAAGGAGTGAAACGACTGTGGCAATCTCCCACTTTCCAATTTTGGCTATTAGCCTTTGGCTTTTTAGCGAAGCAAAATGGCAATCGCTCCCGTTGGTCGCTGAATGGCAACAAATGGCAATTGCTCGCTACACTCGCTGAATGGCAAAGCGCCCGTCATTAAGCACTCCTTGGAGTGCGCTGTCATTAAATGTCATTAAGGGCTAAAAGCCCGAATGCCATTCAATGCCATAAATTTGGCGCAATAGGGGTTCTGGGGGCGCACCTTCGGTGCTTATAGGGGATTACTGGGGCTTTCAGTTACTACCTCCTCACTGCTTGCGCAAGCGACTCCTGCCATTGCGGAATGGCGATACCAAAGGTGGCGATGAATTTGCTTTTGTCGAGCGTTGAATATCGTGGGCGGTGAGCCTTTGTAGGATAGTCGGCGGTGGTGCAAGGAACGACCGTGCAGTTGCTACCGCTCAATCGGGCAATCTCGCACGCAAAGTCGTACCACGAGCATTCGCCCAAATTCGAGTAGTGGTAGATGCCCAACTTATCGCACTGACCGCTATCTATAATATAGGTAATAGCCCTCGCCAAGTCGCCCGCATAGGTAGGTGTGCCGAATTGGTCCGCCACAACCCTCACCTCCGAGCGCGAAGCCATAAGCGAAAGCATTGTCTTTACGAAGTTTTTACCATACTCCGAATAGAGCCACGACGTGCGGATGATGATACTACGACAGCCCGACTCCGCAATAGCCATCTCGCCCGCCAACTTGGTGCGGCCATAGGCGTTTATCGGTGCCGGCTCGACCTCCTCGCCGTATGGCGCAGTAGCCTCGCCCGAAAAGACGTAATCGGTGGAGATATGGATAAGTGTGGCGTTGTAGCGACGGCACGCATCGGCAAGCAGAGCCACCGCAAGATGGTTTATTTTGTCGGCCTGCTCCTCGTTCTCCTCCGCCATATCGACTGCGGTATAGGCGGCGCAATTTACCACCACGTCGGGTTTCTCGTGGCAGAAAAACTCCTCCACCGCCGGAGCGGAGGTTATATCCAACTGCTCGACATCGGTAAAGATGTAGCGATGCCCACTCTCGGCACTCGCCAAGCGCAGGGAGCATCCCAACTGTCCGTTTCCGCCCGTTACCAAGATAGTCATACCCTACTCAAAAAGTGTTTCGCACTCGGCAAGCGATGGATGGCATTGATCCTTTGCCGAGAGAGTTATCATATCCGCAGGAATTTGCCAATCGATAGCCAACTCGGCATCGTCCCACGCAATAGCACCCTCGCACTCGGGTGCGTAGTAGTCGTCGCATTTATACTCCACAACCGCCTCGTCGCTCAACACCGAGTAGCCGTGAGCAAACCCCTTCGGGATGAAGATTTGGCGATGGTTCTCCGACGAGAGTTCCACAGCAACATATTTGCCGAACGTTGGCGACGACTTGCGGATATCGACCGCAACATCCAGCACCCTGCCCTTTGCCACACGCACCAACTTGCTCTGCGCGTGAGGGGGCAACTGAAAGTGCAGACCTCGCACCACGCCATACTTCGATTTCGCCTCATTGTCCTGCACGAAGTGGCACTCGCCCACCTCCGCCACGAAATCACGCTCGGTGAAGGACTCGAAAAAGTAGCCCCTCTCATCCTCGAAAATGCGTGGTTCAAAAATCACCACACCCTCAATATTTGTCTCTATCCTCTTCATCTAAATGTGTTTTATATCTTTTGCTGTAATGCCCGACACGACCACCGCAACCACTCCGTCCACAGCCACAACAAAGCGTTTCGAGCGTTTGCCCTCAATCTTTACGAGCAACCCCTGATGTCCCTTAAACGAGCCATTTACAACCTCCACACGCTCGCCAACCTCGAAGTGAGCATCCTCGCCCGAGAGTAACTCCGCACTCTCGTCTATCTCGTTGCACACCGCAATAAAGGCCTCCATCTGCTGGGCAGGTACCTCGACAGGGGTGTTCTTGCCATCGACGGGGCGAACAATATAGTGGAGATAGGGGATGCGGCTCTTTGCATCCTGCACCTCCTCGCGCTCGCCAAGCACAAATATCAAATCGCGTACGATAGGTATCATATCGGTCTTGATGCTACGACCAACCTTCTGGGTGCGCTTACGCATAGGCACAAAACTCTCAATCTTCTCCACATCGAGAGCCCTCTGCGCCATAAGGTTACGCCCATAGGTTGCACGCATTGCAAACCATATCTTGTCCATCTCCTCCGACATACTACTTAAATTCGATAATCTCCTCTACGCCATACTCCTTGTAGTGTTCTGCCAACTCCTCGTTGCGGTCGGAGATAATCAGCAACTTATCGCCGAGCGTCAATTCGGCACTCCCCTTTGGCACAAAGTAGTCGCCATCGCGGCACACCATAACCACCAACGTATTGTCGGGCAGAGTAACCTTATTCAGGGTGTTTCCGCCCGAGAGCATCTGCTCGGTAACGGCAATCTCGGTAAATGCCGACTTCATCCTATCCTGTAACGCATCGCCAAACTTACTCTCCCTCTCGGCATACGCCAACCCGAGGAACTCCGCCATACTGCTCACCGTAGTACCCTGCACCACGAGCGATAGGATAGTCATCAGAAATACCACATTGAATATCAACTCGGCACCCTCGACTTTTGCCACCAACGGATAGGTGGCAAAGATGATAGGTACGGCACCTCGCAATCCCACCCACGAGATATAAGAGCGAGCCTTACCCGACAATTTGCGGAACGGTGCAAGGCATACAATCGTGGCAAAAGGTCGTGCTATGACGATAAGGAACACTCCCGCAGCCAAGCCGAGCAACAAAATCTCGGGTTTCAGCACCGACTCCAAATCGACCAACAGACCGAGCATCAAGAACATAATAATCTGGAACAGCCACGTGATACCATCGAAGAAGGTGTTTACGGTACGCTTATGTACGAGTTTGTTGTTTCCTACAATCAGACCTGCAATATAGACCGCCAAGAAGCCGTTGCCGTTGATGAGCGACGTGAACGAGAAGGTGAAAAATACGCACGCCAGCAGCAACACCGAGTAGAGCGAGGCGTTGTCTATATCTATCTTATTGATAATCCACACCGAGGCTTTGCCAAACAGGTAGCCCACCAATGCGCCTACAACCATCTGCACCACGAACATAATTGCCACGCCGGCAACGCTCACATCGCCGCCATCGTTGCCAAGCACGCTGATAAGCAGAACCACCAAGATGTAGGCCATAGGGTCGTTCGAGCCGCTCTCCAACTCCAACAATGGGCGCAGGTTCTCCTTCAACCCCTGTCGGCGGGTACGCAGAATGGAGAACACCGAAGCCGAATCCGTAGAGGATATGGTCGAAGCCAAAAGCAACGACAACGGCAGCGTAAGTTCCACACCCAACCAAGGAGCCACCAGATAGATGAAACTTCCGAGCAGCAACGCCGTAAGCAACACACCCACCGTAGCGAGGGTTACACCTTCGGCAATAACGGGGCGTATCTCCGAGAATTTCGTATCCATACCTCCCGAAAAGAGGATGATGCAGAGCGAAATAGTACCTATGAATTGCGTAAGTTCGGGCGAGTTGAACGAGAGGATATCGTAGCCGAAAAACAATCCCACCGCCAAAAAGAGGAGGAGTGCCGGAGCATTGAAACGATATGCCACCTTTCCCGCCAATACCGCCACAAAGAGGAGTATTGCTCCAATGAATAGGAAATGTTCAGTACTTATATCAATCATATTTCTGTTATTTTCTGTTGTTTTTGGGGTTGCCTGTTCCTCGTGTTAGTAGAGGTTTAGGCGGTTGTTCGAGAGCGAAATGCCGATGCGTATTTTGCTCGCTCGACGGTTGTAGTCAATCATCGTTTCGCCATAACCGTAGCAGTACTGCACAAATAGGCACGGCAACCAATCGCCTCGTTTCGCCATTCGCCACGCCGCCTCGACCTGAACATTATACTTGGTGAAGGTTACCGTAGGGTTTACGAGTGCCGTAACCGAAAATCGGTCGTTCTTGGTGCGGAACGTTCCCCACAACTGCACCACTCCACGATAGCGGAAATAGTGCGAAATGGTCTCCTTGTCGTAGTAGCCATACCAAGCACGTGCGCCCAATCGCCAATGTTCCGACGGCTCGTACAGGCACGCCACCGTAGCGTAGTTGAACGAGCGTGTATTCTCGCCGGAGAGTCCGTTCGACTCGTGTTCGATGGCGAATAGCAGTCGCACCTTCTCGGAGGTCTGCCACGCCACCCAAAAGCCCGGGTTGTAGGCGTTCTCGCGGAATGGGCAAGACTCCTGATAGACATCCCAGATGCTACGCTGCGTGTAGGTCGAGAATATATCGACCTTGCCATTGCTCCACAAACGCAAAGCGACGCTCAACTGAAACTTTATATCCGACGTAAACTTCGACACGGGTTTGTTCGTAGCGAAGCCCGTAGCAATATAGTTCTGCTTCCACATCCCGATTACGGGGTATTGGCTCTTCTGCTTTACGGCAACACTATCTCTGCCCTTGGCACTTGCCGAGAGCGACAAACAAATGGCAAAAAGTATCGTCGCAAAATATCGTATCATCACTGTGGTATAAATGTGTAAGTTATTGTTCCTCGTTGTTTTGTGGGAGCGTTGTTGTTTATGTCGAAACGCGAGTTACGAGCCGACTCGACAGCCGTCTGTCGCATACACTCATCGCCTCCGCTCACCACCTGTGCCGAGATGACCTCGCCACGCTGATTCAACACTACCGATACAACAACCTCGCCACCACCTTCGCAGCGATATGCCGGTTTTACCAGATAACGACTATATCGAAGAGGGTTGTTGAACGAGAAACTGACTGTTACTCTACCCTTAACTTTCACATCTTTTTGTTCATTTGCTCCCTTGTCCGCCTTCTTGTCGTAGATGGGCGTAGTAGCATCCTTCAACCCCTTTTCGTATGCCTTTTGGTTGGCTATACGCTCCGCCTCAATCGCCTTTGCAGCAGCGTTCAACGCCTCCACATCGGTGCCTTTCTCATCTTCGAGAGCCTCGTTCGACACCCCTTCATTCGACGAGAGGTTGCGCACCGAACTCCAATCGAACTTTTCGTTTTGTTGCTGCTGTCGTTTCAACTCCTCCAACTTCTGTTCGACCAACTCCACATCGCTCATATCGATGTAGATGGTGTCGGGGGCTTTGTCGAGGTGGCTACCTATTTTTGCCGAAACAAAGACTATAAAGAACAACAACATAGCAGTAACCGTAGCCAACAGACCGATTCTGTTTTCGTATATCCAATCTATCGGGTCTTGTCTGCGGTCGTCGAATGGCAGACGCAATCTGCCTCCGCGTGGCGAAGGGCGTTTGGTCGGCACATCGTTATTGCTTTTTGGTTGCTCTTTCATCTCGGGGTATAATTTCAACTGCAAATTTAACAATTTTAAGAAAAAAATACTATCTTTGTGAGGAATATACGTGTTAATTTCACGAAATTTGAACAATTATGTCAACTAAACAGAATACTCTCGGCGCACCGATAACCTTTTCGGGCAAAGGATTACATACAGGCAAGCAGGTTACAATGACCGTTAGCCCCGCTTCGGAAGATCACGGAATCGTGTTCCGCCGCATCGACATCGAAGGCGCACCCTTGGTGCCGGCATTGTGCGAGTACGTTACCGACACAGCACGCGGCACAACTATTCAGCAAGGCGAGGCGCGAGTTAGCACCATCGAACATATTATGTCCGCACTCTGGACTCTCGGCGTGGACAACGCTCTCATCGATATAAATGCCCCCGAAACCCCGATTATGGATGGCTCGGCACGCGAGTATGCTGCCGAAATTCTGCGTGTGGGTTTGGTCGAGCAGTCGGCAGAGCGCAAATACTACGAAGTTACCGAGAAACAGGTTTTTGCCATACCCGAGAAGGGTGTAATGTTGGCGATATACCCCAACGAGGAGTTCTCGGCTGCGGTGCATATCGACTTCAACTCGAAGGTCATAGGCAACCAATACGCCACATTCAATGCCGAGGACAACTATGCCGAGGAGATCGCTCCAAACCGCACATTCGTATTTTTGCACGAGATTGAGGCGTTGGCTGCCGCAGGCTTGGTCAAGGGTGGCGACGTAGACAACGCCATCGTAATTGTCGAAAACCCCGTAACCGACGAGCAGTTGAAGCGACTCTCTACCCTATTCGACAAGAAGGATATTCGTGTTACAGGCGGATATTTGAACAACCTCGAACTCCGCGCCACAAACGAGATGGCACGACACAAGTTGCTCGACCTGCTCGGCGACTTTGCGTTGCTCGGTATGCGCATCAAAGGTAGCGTTATGGCAACCCGTCCGGGCCACTACGCCAACACCGAGTTTATGAAGCAGATTCACAACTCGCTGCGTCGTGAGGGGGTCAAGCCTCGCTACAAATACGATGCCCGCAAAGCACCTCTGTACGACGTTATCGATATTCGCAAGATGTTGCCACACCGCTTCCCATTCCTGCTGGTGGATAGAATCTACCATATGGACGAGAACTCGATTGCCGGCATCAAGCAGGTAACCATAAACGAGCCATTCTTCCAAGGACACTTCCCTTCGGAGCCGATTATGCCGGGTGTGCTTATTGTTGAGGCTATGGCGCAGTGTAGCGGACTCTTTGTGTTGAGCAAAGTGGAGGACCCCGAGAACTACTCGACCTACTTCCTCCGCATAGACGATGTTCGTTTCCGCCACAAGATTGTGCCGGGCGACACTATGCAGATAGAGTGTGTGATGATTGAGCCGCCACGTCGCAACGTGGCGAATGTGGCGTGCAAGGTCTTTGTCAGCGACACCCTCGCCTGCGAAGCGACCATCGTAGCACAGATAGTAAAAAACAAATAGACGAAAAACGAGAGATGTAAAATGCAAAATGCAAAATGCAAAATGCAGAATTATCTCCCTGAATTCCCTAACAAAAAAGAAATTTTGAATTTTGAATTTTAGATATGATTAGTCCTTTGGCATACGTTCACCCCGATGCAAAATTGGGCGAGAATGTTACAGTAGAACCTTTCGCCTACATCGCAGGCGACGTAGTAATTGGCGATGAGTGTTGGATTGGCCCGGGTGCCGTAATCAACGATGGCGCACGCCTCGGCAAGCGCAACAAGATTCACACAGGCGCATCTATTGCGTGCCTTCCGCAGGATTTGAAGTTTGTCGGCGAGAATACCACAGCCGTAATTGGCGACGACAACGACATCCGCGAGTGCGTAACCATTAGTCGTGGTACCGCTTCGCGCGGAACGACAGTTGTGGGTAGTGGCAACCTTCTGATGGCATACGTTCACGTGGCTCACGACGATGTTGTGGGCAACAACTGCGTAATCGCAAATCGTGTATCCCTTGCCGGCGAGGTGGAGGTTGGCGATTGGGTGGTAATTGGCGGACACTCGGCAGTGCATCAGTGGTGCAAGATTGGCGACCACGCAATGATTCAGGGTGGTACGCTCGTACGTCAGGATGTACCTCCGTTTATCACTCTGCGCGAGACAGGTAGTTTTGCCGGTATCAACAAGATTGGCCTGCAACGTCGTGGCTTCTCGCCGGAGCAGATTGCCTCAATTCACAACACGTGCCGCATCATATTCCAGAGCGATTTGAACTTCACAAACGCCTGCAACGAGGCGGAGAACACCCTTCCGCAGTCTGCAGAGCGTGATGCAATCATCAACTTTGTGCGTGCTTCGTTGAGCGGTCGTGGCGTAATCAAAAAGTACGGCAGATAAAAAACAAAAACGATATGAAGAGGTCTCTTTTAGTAATAGCGTTGCTCTGCGGCGTATTCTCGGCACACGCTATCAAGATTATTCACGGCCCATATTTGCAGGCTGTAACCGACACCGAGGCCACAATTATGTGGGTAACCGACGTAGACGCTTTGTCGTGGGTAGAGGTCGCCCCCGAGGATGGCAAGCACTTCTACTACCGAGAGCGTGCAAGGTTCTACCACACGATTATGGGTAGGCGTGCCATCGGCACGATACATCAGGTGCGAGTTACAGGTTTGGAGCCGGGCAAGAAGTATCGCTATGCGATAGCCTCGAAGGAGGTGTTGTCGCAGAAGGGCAAAATTCACTACGGCAATGTTGTTTCGACAAATGTCTACCGAAAGGGGCCGCAGATCATTCCTACACTCGACCCAAAGAAGGAGAGCATCGAGTTTGTGGTGATGAACGATGTTCACGCCAAGAACGAAAAGATGGAGGCCTATCTGACTCACAACTTCAAGAAGGGCGAAACCGATTTCGTGGTGTTCAATGGCGATATGGTTAGCAGCATCCCATCGGCAGAGATGCTCTACAAAGGTTTTTTGGATACTGCGGTAAAGCACTTTGCAAGCGATGTTCCATTCTACTATGTGCGTGGCAACCACGAGACTCGTGGTCTGTATGCGGTTGAGTACCTGACGCATTTCCCTACCACTACGGGCAAGCCATACTATACATTCACTCACGGCAACACCTTCTTCATTATGTTGGATGGTGGCGAGGATAAGCCCGACAGCAGCCTCGAATACTACGACACCGCAGCCTACGACGGCTATCGCAAAGAGGTGGCAGAGTGGCTGAAAGGGGTTGTCGAGAGCGAGGAGTGCAAGCAGGCAAAACATCGTGTAGTGTGTCTGCATATGCCCCCTGTCGAGGGACACAAGATGTGGCACGGCACACGCCAAATTCAGGAGATGTATGTGCCGCTGCTGAACAAGGCGAACATCACCGTTATGTTGTGCGGACACGTTCATAAATACTCCTACCACACCGACCAAGCCGCATTCCCTATCGTTGTAAACTCCTACGAGGATGCGTTGAAGGTGAAGGTCGATTCGAACGGCATCAAAGTGGATGTGGTGGATATGACGGGTGCAGTGAAGCACACCCACTCATTCAAATAGGCAAACTTAACCAACAAATACCTAAACCTATGAAAAAATTTCTTTTAGTTGCAGCGTTGTTTTGTGGCGTATTCTCGGCACAAGCAATCAAGATTGTTTACGGTCCATATTTGCAGTCGGTAACCGACACGGAGGCTACTGTCGTTTGGGTTACAGACAAGCAGGCTACAGCGTGGGTGGAGTGCGCTCCGGTGGATGGCTCGAACTTCTACAACGTAGAGCGTCCGAAGTTCTACCAGACCTACCTCGGCAAACGAGTATTCGGCACAGTACACCAAGTGAAAATCACAGGTTTGGAGCCGGGCAAGAAGTATCGCTACTCGGTATCGGCAAAGGAGGTTCTCGGCGTTAAACGTCACCGAGTACACTACGGCGATGTTGTTACAGCACGCATCTATGGTCGCAAGTATCCGGGATTCTACACCCTCGACCCAAAGAAGGAGAGTACACAGTTTATCGTGTTGAACGACATCCACGCCAAGCAGGAGAAGATGGATGCACTGCTCAACACCTTCGAGAAGGGTAAGACCGATATGGTGTTCTACAATGGCGATATGGTTAGCCACGTGCCAAATGTGGAGATTCTCTTCAACGGCTTCGTGAACGCCTCGGTTAATCTTTTCGCACGCCAAACACCATTCTACCTCGTGCGTGGCAACCACGAAACTCGTGGCATTTTCGCAACAAGTTTCTTGGACTATTTCCCTACACCTACGGGCAAGACCTACTTTACTTTGAAGCACGGCAACGTATTCTTCATCATCCTCGATGGTGGCGAGGATAAGCCGGATAGCGACCTCGAATACTACGAAACAGCCGTCTATGACCAATTCCGTCGCGAGGAGGCAGAGTGGCTGAAAAAGGTTGTCGAGAGCGACGATTGCAAGAATGCAAAGTACCGTGTAGTGCTTATGCATATGCCTCCAATCGGTGGCAAGAATATGTGGCACGGCCCGAAGTACTCGGGTGAATTGTTTTTACCTATACTTAATAAGGCAAACATCACTGTTATGCTCGCTGGCCACACCCACCGCTACTCATACAACACACCGGAGACTACGGATGCCAACTTCCCTATCCTTGTAAATGCTCACAACAACGCCTTGAAGGCAGATGTGGATAGCGATGGCATCAAGATCGATGTTATCGATATGTCGGGCGCAATCAAACGCACACATACTTTCAAATAGAGGGAAGAATAATAAAAGAAAAAAGACCTCGGGAAATTCCCGAGGTCTTTTTTTATACAACTATCTAGAATCAATTATTTCTCAACGCTGAAATTCCACGACGAAAATGGTTTACCATACTTCATTTTAACATCTTCACAAACTATATCCGAAGAACCCTTTTTACACTTCTCAATAAATCCGTTATTAAATTTCACTTGCATTTGACCAACCTTTTTACCATCTAAATAAAACGCAACATACGATGTTTGATATTTTGCAATAGTAACATCATTTGCTCTGCTAATTTCAATAGTCTGTGGCTGAACTGTGAGTTTATAGCCTTTCTTTGAGTATGTAACTACCCAAAATTCTATTGGCGAGTCGCTATGAAACATTGTACTTAATAGAGAAGGTTTATCTTTTACATTTGACCAATTCTTAACAACCTCATCTCTAATAAGGTCTATATACGCATCAGTCGTTGCACTCGGTTTTCTTAAACGAAACCAATTATCGACATTGCCGTAAGTGGTAGTCATTTCATCAATATATTTGGCAGTATATATTGGTAGTTGTTTCTTTAATTCGGCAATTTGCGAGTCGGTAATAAATTTACGACCTGTAACATTTAATGTACAGGCATTAGCGTATTTCACTGAAATACCTATTTGAAATTTATTATTACCATCCGATACAACCATAACCACGTCAGATGGTCCAATCTCATCATTCTGGGTTTCAAATGTTGCATCTAACAGCACTAAACCTCGCTTTTGTAAAGCAGATAAAATCGTCGTAGTGTCAGTTATTTTTATAATACCCAACACTTTATCCTTATCCGCACGTTTATTGATTGCGGTTAATATTTGTTGTTGCTCGTTAGCAGAAACTAATTGATAAAACAACGCAATTTCATACTCTACGCCAGTGTTTATATTGGTAGCAATTTCATTCAAAGTGTTTGGGTATAGCATAGCGATAAGCATTAAATAGTTAAAAGTTCATTTATCGACAATTCAAGACCATTTGCTATCTTTAACAAAGAGAGGTAGGATGGGTTGCGCTCTCCGCGTTCTAGCATACCGATATAGTTCCTATCCACCTTTGCTCGTATAGATAGTTCCGTTTGTGTGAGGTTGCGCTCTGTACGCTTGGCTCTTACAATTTTACCGAGTTTGACTAATTCTTCTTTTCGCATAGCAAAACCTACAATAAGTATCATTAAAACAAAAAAGCACTGCTTTCGCAATGCCTTAAAATAGGATTGGTGATTTCTCCTTTTTACTTGGAGGAAATTGCTTCTCCAAAGAATATCGCTTTTGTATTTCGTTGTCGCCGAACATATATCGAGCAAACAGAGTTACCAAACCAACATTTATGCTATTTCCAAATTGTTTGTATGCTTGAGGCTTCTTGACATCATATTGGAAGGTATCAGGAAAACTCTGCAACCTTGCACACTCTCTTTGTGTTAGGAATCGTCTTCTCTTGCCGACTATTGATGTTTGAGTAATTGCAACTAACGCAGGGAAGTATGTGCCAGGCTTAACTCTTAAACCCGAAGGTCTGATTTGCATAATATGTTCCCAAATATCGGGGTTTTGAACATCGCCAACTTGCCACTCCAACTTGGCCTTTGCGCCAAAAAAGTTTTTATTTTTACGAGCCTTCGGTAACCACTTTGCCAAGAACTCCTTATTCATCGCCCACAACTCATTATTCTTTATAATGAAATTCTGCTGCCATCTAGGGAGATTGGCAAATTCGCCATAGAAAGGGCACTCTTCTATAGGACACAGACAGTCCGCCCAAATTGGAAAACTCGGTAATTTATCACACTTAATATTTTGGATAAATTCATTCCAATTATCTATCCACTCTATTTGGTCGGGGCGCAGTTGATATGATTTCAGATTATCAACCTCCAAATCATCCAGCAATATATCGTCAATACTGCAAGCAGGAATATTGTCAAGATTGAAGTAGAAAGGTGGTAAATCGCCAATATCCTTTCTCACGCACATAATAAACACACGCTCACGATGTTGGGGTACGCCTATATAGTGTGGACTAAATATAACTGGCTCGTCAATTACGTTGTAGCCCATTTCAACTAGCGTATCGTGGATAACTTGCCAAGTATTACCGCCGTCGTGGCTAGCCAGATTTCTCACATTTTCAAGCAATGCGTATTTAGGCTTATGGTATTTAAGTATTCTACAGATATCAAAGAACAGAGTACCCTTTGTTTCATCGGCAAAGCCCAGCCTTTTTCCCGCCTTTGAGAATGCCTGACACGGAAAACCTGCACATAATACATCGTGCTTCGGTATGTCGGTGGCAACTACCTTTGTAATATCGCCACCTGGCTTAATACCATAGTTGCGCTCATAAGTCTTACGGCAATCGGCATCTATATCACAGGCATATACGCACTCCCCACCCAGTTTGGTTAATGCTTGATGGAAACCGCCTATGCCACAGAATAGGTCAATGAATGTAAATTTTTTCACTCCGTAATGAATTACCGCAGAGACAAAGATAGAGTAATTAAGTGAATATTCCTAAAAAATGATACTTTTTGTGTGCATTTTTCGGGCAATGGAGAAGGAGAGCGGATTTAGATGGGCAAATGGGGCGAATGTGAGAAAGAAATAACCATTTGAGTAGATGAGAGCAAGGCATACAAGAAATCGGCTTGCGCAGTTTACTAAATGTAAATGAGCAAGCCGATTATCGAAGTATAACGCAGCAATCGCTGCTTAAAAACATTTTTTATTTCTTGTCAGAAGTCGTGAGATGTGGTGCATCGCAAAAGAAAGACCTTCGGGATAGTACAAAATAGTACAGCCCGAAGGTCTTTACTTTTAGCGAAGTGCCGCAGATTGCGGCTTATCACAAGAAATTATGCGCCGAAGTTATCGTACAAAATATTCTCCGGTGGCACGCCGAGTGAATCGAGAAGTTTCTCTACCGCGCCAACCATCATCGGAGGTCCGCACATAAGGTAGATACATCCCTCCGGATCCTCGTGGTTCTTGAGGTAGTTCTCGAAGAGAACATTGTGAACGAAGCCCACCTTGTAGTCCACACCTGCTGCATCTGCCTCCGGATCCGGACGGTCGAGAGCGAGGTTGAACTTGAAGTTAGGGAACTCGCGCTCGATCTCTGCGTAGTCCTCCAAATAGAACGCCTCTTTGAGCGAACGTGCGCCATACCAGAAGGTTACAGGACGCTTGGTCTTCTCGGTCTTGAACAGGTGCATAATATGCGAACGCATAGGTGCCATACCCGCACCACCACCGATGAATATCAACTCCTGTGTATCAGGCAGGTTGTCAGGCAAGAAGAACTCGCCATAAGGGCCCGACATAGTGATCTTATCGCCCGGTTTGAGCGAGTAGATATACGACGAGCAGACACCCGGATTAACAGGCAACATCTTGCGATCCGGACCAAATGGAGGGGTTGCGATACGAACATTCAAACGGATGATATCGCCCTCGGCCGGGTAGGTAGCACACGAATACGCACGCACCTGTGGTTCCGGATTGACCATCTTCAAATCGCGAAGTCCGAACTTCACCCAATCCTCCTCGTACTGCGGATCAACGTCGATATCCTTGTAGTCTACGGTGATTGCAGGCACATCAATCTGGATGTAGCCACCCGAACGGAAGTTGAGATGCTCGCCCTCCGGCAACTTAACCACGAACTCCTTGATGAAGGTAGCAACATTGTGGTTCGAGATAACCTCGCACTCCCACTTCTTGATGCTCAACACCGAGTCAGGAACAGCGATTTTCATATCCTCCTTAACCTTAACCTGACAACCCAAACGCCAATTCTCGCGAATCTGCTTGCGGTTGAAGAAGCCTGTCTCGGTAGGAAGCACCTCGCCGCCACCCTCCAAAACCTGACACTTGCACTGTCCGCAGGCACCCTTGCCACCGCAAGCCGATGGAAGGAAGATGTCTGCCGTAGCAAGTGTGGCGAGAAGGTTTCCACCGGCCTCAACCTCAACGACCTTCTTGCCGTTGTTGATGTCGATGGTTACATTGCCCGACGATGTGAGTTTTGCCTTTGCAAAGAGCAACAGTGCCACCAAAAGGAGGGTTACTGCAAGAAAGGCAACGATTGCAACAATAATTACTTTTACCATCTTTTTATACTCTTATTAAAGGTTTACAACTGAATACCCGAGAATATCATAAATGCGATACCCATAAGGCCTGTGATAATAAATGCAATACCCGGACCCTTCAATGCAGCAGGAATATGCGAATAGGCAAGACGCTCGCGGATGGCCGCCATCATAACAATAGCGATCCACCAACCGAGTCCCGAACCCAAACCATATACTACCGACTCGCCAACATTGCGAATCTCGCCTGCTCCAACCATCTGCTGCATAAACAACGAACCACCCATAATGGCGCAGTTTACAGCGATGAGAGGAAGGAAAATACCGAGTTGGTTGTAGAGTGTTGGCGAGAACTTCTCGACTATCATCTCCACCAACTGCACAAATGCTGCGATAACGGCGATAAAGACGATGAACGAGAGGAACGACAAATCTACACCCTCAACCAAAGCATTAGGAGCCAAAACATACTCATTCAAGAGGTAGTTCAAAGGCACAGTCATAGTCTGCACGAAGGTTACGGCAAGACCAAGACCGAGAGCCGTCTTAACACTCTTCGATACGGCAATGTACGAACACATTCCGAAGAAGAACGCGAAGACCATATTGTCGATAAAAATCGAACGAATAAATAAATTCAATGTTTCCATATTCAGCCCTCCTATTTCTCCTGTAAGTTAGTGTTAATTGTACGGTGAATCCAGATGATGCAACCCACGATAATCAACGCCATCGGTGGGAACAACATCAAACCACAGTTCGAGTAGCCCATCTCGTAGAGGCCGAGTTTCTCGAAGATTGGATAGCCAAGCAACGAACCCGAGCCGAGCAATTCGCGGAAGAATGCTACGATAACGAGAATCAAACCGTAACCTGCACCATTACCAATACCGTCGAGGAACGAATCCCAAGGCTTGTTCTGCAAAGCAAATGCCTCAACACGTCCCATAACGATACAGTTTGTAATAATCAGACCCACATAGACCGAAAGTTGCTTCGACACATCATATACAAATGCCTTCAACACTTGGTCTACGAGGATTACCAACGAAGCGATAACCACCAACTGAACGATGATACGAATACGCGAAGGTACACCCTTACGCAAAATCGACATCACCAAGTTGGCAAACGCCGTAACCACCATTACCGACAAACCCATAACAATAGCAGGTTTGAGTTGCACGGTAACAGCCAAAGCCGAACAGATACCGAGTATCTGAACGATGACAGGGTTATTTCCGCTGAGCGGTGCTGTCAAATTTTTCAAACTCTTACTTGCCATTGTTCTCTATGTTTTTATCGTTAGACTTTGCCGCAACAAAGTATGACTTGTACGACTGTAAACAATTTTTAATCATAGCCGTAACACCATCCGAAGTCTTGGTACCACCGCTGATGGCATCCACCTCGTGAGGGTTGTTTGCATCGGCACCACCCTTCTTCAAAGTGACACCTACCAACTCCTCGCCCTCGAAAATGGTCTTACCCACATACATCGCCTGATGCTTTGCTGTGGTAATCTCGGCACCCAAACCCGGAGTCTCGCCCGAGTGGTCGAGTACGATACCCTTAACGGTGTTCATATCGGGAGCCAATGCTACATAGCCCCAAATTGGGCCCCAAAGACCTGCACCATACAAAGGCACAACCACGCTACCATCGTTAGCCTTAAAGATTGGGAAGTTGCCCGACTCGCGAGTAGCCTTAACATCCTGCAATGCAGCGAAAACCTTTTGTGCGTCGTTCTCGACAACAACACCCTCGACATCGAGAATTGCAGCCTCGGCAACAACATCCTTATAGTGTACTGTGGCAGCATCGTATCCGAGTGCCTTAACAATCTGCTGTTTCTTCTCGTTGAGGATATTCTCATCCTGACGTGGCTTCAAACCGAGAGCCGCCAACGAGAGAAGTACCGCTACGATAACCACCATCACTACCGAGTAGATGATGATATAAACATTACTATTAGTATTGAATTTCATAGCCCGTCCTCCTTATTTAGCGATTTTAACACGATTCTTACGACGACGAATGTTCGCCTCAACTACGAAGTAGTCTACAAGCGGAGCCAACGCATTCATAAAGAGAATCGAGAGCATCATACCCTCCGGATATGCAGGGTTAATCTCACGAATCAGGATTGCGATAGCACCGGTCATAAAACCAACGATATACTTACCTGTCGAGGTCTGCGCCGAAGTTACAGGGTCGGTAGCCATAAACACAGCACCAAAGGCAAAACCACCTACGAGCAAGTGCATATACGGCTCGAAGCCCTCGTGCGAACTCAATGCGCCAACGCCGCAGAGGTCGAACAAATAGCCCATAGCCAAACCGCCGACAAATACCGACACCATAGTCTTCCACGAAGCAACGCCCGTGTAGAGCAAGATGGCAGCACCAATGAGAATTGCCAAAGTCGAAGTCTCACCGAAAGAACCCGGGATGAAACCGAGGAACGCATCGAGTGCAGACCACTCCATCGAACCCTTCGATGCCAACTGCTCCAAAGCGGTAGCACCTGTCTGTGCATCGGTTGCACCGAGCATATTCCAAGTCGAGTACCAAACGGTCTCGCCCGACATATACGGAGTGTAGGCAAAGAATACGAATGCACGAGCCAACACCGCAGGGTTAAAGATGTTCATACCGGTACCACCGAAAATCTCCTTACCAAAGATTACGGCAAATGCAGTACCAAGACCAACCATCCAGAGCGGAGTGCTTACAGGCATAACAAGCGGAATCAAAAGTCCCGAAACGAGGAAACCCTCATTAACCTCGTGACCACGCCACTGCGCTACGGTGAACTCGATGCCCAAACCTACGATGTACGATACGGCAATCATAGGAAGGATACGCAACAAACCGTAGAAGAACGCCATCCAGCCATCCAAGCCCACCTGCAAGCCTGTATTGTAGCAGCCGAACAAGAGGCAAGGGATAAGAGCAACAACCACAGTAATCATAGTACGCTTAATATCGTTGCAGTCGCGAACGTGCGCACCGTGCTGTGTGGTTGTGTTAGGAACGAATAGGAAGGTTTCGAAAGCATCGAAAGTCGAGTGCAAGAAACCGAGTTTGCCACCCTTCGAGAAGGTTGGCTTAACCTTATCAACTAATTTACGAAGTGCCTTCATTACTCCTCCTCCTTCATCATTAAGTTAATACCATTGCGGAGAATCTGCTGAATCTCAATCTTCGAAGGGCAGACGAACTCGCAAAGTGCCAAGTCCTCCTCCACAACCTCGTAGATACCGAGATTCTCCATCTTATCCAAGTCGTTAGCCAAGCAAGCCTTAACGAGGTGTACCGGATAGATATCCATAGGCAGGTACTTCTCGTAAAGGTCGTTCATAACGAATGCACGCTCGCCACCATTGAGGTTGGTGTCGAGGTTATACTTCATCCAAGGCATCAACCACGAGAAGTATGCACGCGATACCGAGAACTTCTTGAAGCGAGGCATTGCCCAGCCGAGGAGTTCGTATGTATCACCCTCCGGAATTGCTGTGAGCATATTGGCATTTACACCGAGGAAGCCCTCATTGCCAACATTGCGACCTGTGAGTACGTTGCCCGAGATGATACGAGCGTGCTCGTTTGCCAACTTACCGTCGAGGATAGATGCCACCGAAGCACCTGCAATCACACGATAGTACTGTGGCTCCGCTACGCACGAACCTGCAACTGCAATAACGCGTGACATATCGACCTTACCCGTGATGAACAAACGGCCGAGAATTACCACATCCTGAATGTTCAAAGTCCACACCTTATCGCCCTTGTTGATTGGGTCGATGTGGTGAATCTGAACGCCAACATTGCCCGCAGGGTGCTTGCCCTTGAATGCGTGCAACTCTACACCCTCAACCTCCGGCTTCTTGCCGCAAGCATCGTACGAGAGGTGTACCTTACCATCTGTCAAACGGCGCAATACATCAAAGCCCTTCTGCAATGGCTGCTGCTGGTCTGCCAACGCAAAGCCGTAGTCAGTTGCGAGAGGTGCGCTGTCGAATGCCGACACAAAAATTGCCTTTGGCTTGTCGCTTGGCGAAGCAACAATTCCGTAAGGACGCTGAACAAACATCGTCCACAAACCCGATTCAAGCAAACGCTCGATAATCTGCTCACGCGATGCCTTCGAGGTGTCGAGCGAGGAGAACCTCTTGTAGACGATCTCCTTGTCTGCGGTAACCACCACCGAGAGAATCTTACGCTTCTCACCACGATTGACAGCAGCAACAGTACCGCTGACAGGCGATGTGAAGACGATCTCCGGACGCTTCTTGTCGAAGAAGAGCGGAGAACCAGCCTCTACTGTGTCACCCACCTTAACGAGCATCTTTGGGGTTACGCCCTCGAAATCGAGTGGCGATACGGCATACTCCACAGACTGCGGAGCATCGACGATTGTCTTTGCCGCCTCTCCCTGCAAGCGAATATCCAAACCTTTGCAAAGTTTAATGATTTTCGACATGTTTTTTGAGTTTTGTTAAGTGAATTATTAAATTGTAAAAATTGTGTTGTTTCTTGTGAGAGTTGTCTTTCAGACAAACACTACCCATAAAATTGCGTGCGAAGATACGAATTTTTTGCGAGATTATACCCCTTTTGTGTTATTTTTTTCACAATTCTTACAAATTTTCACTACCTTTACACTTGCAATGATTGTGGACATCCATACACACAATACGCTCGCGCAGGCGCAAACCATTGATACCGAGGGTATTCATCCTTGGCACGCCACCGCTTGCGATATTTCGGTCGTCGAGAGGCGTGCGGCAGAGGTCGATGCCATTGGCGAGATAGGTTTGGACTATGCGTGCGACGCTCCGCGCGATGTGCAGATGGAGGTTTTTCGAGCGCAGTTGTCCATTGCGGAAAGGCACGAAAAACCTGTGGTTTTGCACTGCGTTCGAGCCTTCGAGGAGGTTATGCGGGTGCTGCGCGACTACCGCTTGCCGGCAGTTATTTTTCACGGCTTTATCGGCTCGGTAGAGCAGTCGCAACGTGCTGTGGCAGAGGGTTATTACCTCTCATTCGGGGAGCGCACATTCCGCTCGCCCAAGAGTATCGAGGCGATGCGTTCTACCCCACTCTCTCGCCTCTTTGTCGAGACCGACGAGAGTGCCACTCCGATAGAGGAGATTTACGCAAAGATTGCCGCATTGCGAGGTATCTCCGTCGCCGAACTCACCGCAGCCACCGAGGAGAATTTCCGTATAATTTTCAACCATAACTAAAAATCATTGCAAGAGCCGATAGACTCGTGGCTACCTACCCCTCACCCGCGAGCGGGGAGATTCCCACGCTCGTTACACTCGCTCGGAATGACAATAGGGCGTTAACAAAAGCAACGATTCTCAACTCGCAATTTTTAATCGTTAATTTTTAATTTTTAATTCTAATTACTACCTTTGTATTCAAAGGGAGTAAATTTATGTGGTTGGAGAGAAGCAAACTGCTATTCGGGGATGAGAAATTAAAAAGACTGCAAGGTGCAAATGTGCTGGTTGTGGGGCTTGGGGGTGTAGGTGCTTACGCCGCCGAGATGCTGGTACGCAGTGGTGTGGGAAAGATAACCATTGCCGACTCGGACTGCGTAGGTGAGAGCAACATAAACCGCCAACTCATAGCCCTTCACTCCACCATTGGCCGCCCCAAGAGCGAGGTGTTGGCAGAGCGACTGCGCGACATAAACCCGAGTATTGAGTTGAGGGTTGTGAACGACTATATAAAGGATGAGAAAACCGACCTTCTATTGGATAGCGAAGTGTTTGATTATGTGGTAGATGCAATAGACACTCTGTCGCCCAAACTCGCCCTTATCAAGGGTTGCATCGACCGCCACTACCCCGTAGTGAGTTCGATGGGTGCGGGGGCAAAGGTGGACCCTACGAAGGTGGAGGTTGCCGACATCTCAAAGACGCACCACTGCCCATTAGCGCATATGTTGCGCAAGCGACTCCACAAAATAGGCATCCGTAAAGGCTTTAAGGCGGTATTTTCGGCAGAGCCACCCGTTGAGGGAGCGATGGTGTTGTGCGAGGAGCAGAACCACAAGTCGCAGGTTGGCACAGTCTCCTATATGCCCGCCACATTCGGCATCTGCTGCGCCTCGGTGGTCATCAGAGAACTGACAGCAGAAACGGAAAACGGAAAACGGAAAACTAAAAATTAAATATTCAAAATCGTAAATGATTAGGCTATTTTTTGTGCGTTACGCAGTGGCGGAAAGCGCAGCATACTTGGGCGTATGTGAGCATTTACGCCGCAAGTAAGGTGCAAAAAGAGCCAATCAGAACGATTTTCCCAAAAAGAATTTTTAATCTAGCCAATGGCTAATGGCTAACTGCTTAAATAGTATGAAGATAGTATTTTTGGACGAGTATTCACTCGGCGATATGGACCTTACTCCCATTAAGGAGTTGGGCGAATATGTTGGTTTCGTTCGCACGGCAAAGGGCGAAGTATTGGAACATAGCCGAGGTGCAGAGGTTATAATTGCCAACAAAACACGCCTTACGGCAGAGATTCTGCGTGCATTGCCAGACCTACGATTTATTGCCATTGCCGCTACGGGAATGAACAACGTAGATTTGGAGGTGGCAGCGGAGTTGGGTATCGGCGTTAAGAATGTGGCGGGCTACTCCACCCATTCGGTTGCCGAGGCGACCATAACTTTCGCCCTCTCGCTATTCAAAAACAGCGTCTATTTCGACCACTACGTTCAGGGTGGCGAGTATGCCGCAGGCGAGGATATATTCCACTTTGGTCGCCCTGTACGGCAGTTGAGAGGCTCGAAATGGGGCATTATCGGTTTGGGTGCCATAGGTCGCGAGGTGGCACGCTTGGCTACGGCATTTGGTTGCGAGGTGGCATACACCTCCACATCGGGCGTAGTGCGCGAGGAGGCCTACCCTCACAAGTCGCTCGAAGAGTTGCTCGGCTGGGCAGATGTGGTTTCGGTTCACTGCCCTCTCACCCCTGCGACAAAGGGTTTGATTGGCGAGAAGGAGTTGCAGAGGATGAAGCCTACATCGATTATCATAAATGTTGCTCGTGGCGGCATCATCGACGAGGAGGCGTTGGCAAAGGCATTGAACAACAATGTTATAGCGGGTGCGGGGTTGGATGTATTCTCGCGTGAGCCTCTGCCGTCGTCGCCGCTCTACGAACTCTCGGACAAATACTCGCTGATTGCCGCACCACACTGTGCGTGGGCAGCCGATGCTGCTCGCAAGGAGTTGATACGATGTATCGCCGAAAACATTAAAGAGTATATCCGCAACAAATAAATTGTTCCGTCATTGCGAGAGCCAAAACGTGGCAATCTCATCCACTCCCGCAAGCGAGGAGATTCCCACAGTCGCTACGCTCGTTCGGAATAACGATTTGGAAGCGTATAAAAGAGGAATGCCTAAATTTTAGACATTCCTTTTTTTCTTATTAAGGGGTATTAAGGGTGGCGCAGAAAATGCGCGCGAACATTACTGGCCTTTACCTGCCCTTACTAGCCCTTACTCTCCCTTATAAAAAATTCGCGTTCCATCTTGCTCAATCAAAAATAAATTTCTAAATTTGTGGTGCAATCCTCGGATTGCAGACATATAGAAAGTGTTTTTCGAGCCCTAAGCAGAAAATGTGGAAGTTTTCATAAGAGAGGGCAAACGAACAGCACTCATTTCTTGTATATATGCTATTGGTATGCTCTATGCCAATGTATTGCTATATACAGGTGTGGGGCATTGT
>JAZQML010000034.1:0-3103 GCA_045543395.1 Alistipes sp.
TTTGCGACAAAAGTAAAACCCCTCTCTGCCACATCAGAACAGAGAGGGGAATGTCGTCTTTATTAGTTAGCTATTTCTGCCACTCGGCGAGTTTTTGTTCTAACTCCTCGGCAGTGCAGGGTACGGCGCGAGGTTTACAGCGCACAGCCTCACCAACAATACCAGCTGCCTCCAACTGCTCGAGGATGCGTCTGGAACGATTGAAGCCAATCTCAAATTTACGCTCCAAAGGGCTCCCCCAAGCCATTCTATTGTTCTCTACAACAAATCTTGCTACCTCAACAAACAGAGGGTCAGCCTGCGAAAAATCAAATTTCTCTTCCATAGGTTTTGGATTTATGATATTTGGGATATGACATTAAAAACGCCTTCAAATCTGCCACCATCTGCTCGTAGTACAACTCAATATCTTTGTGTGATTTAGGATAGGAAGGATGATAGCTATCTATCACAATCTTTTGGGTTGAAGGAGAAAAATATACCCAGCCAGCATCCGAAAACTTTTCAAGGTCTGGTAAGTATGAGGCCTTTACAAAATCTTTGATTACACCACCACCGCCACAGCATAGTATGATGTTGGCATCGTACATCGCTATTTGCTCATGAAGGAAATCGGCATATCTTTCGATATGAGCCTTTAATACCTCATCTCTGATAGAACTCTCGCCAATCTCTTTTTTACAATTCACACGCGCAATCGGGGCAGAGGCGTAGTGCTCACGCAACTCATCCCAACAGGGCGTTTGGTCGTATTCTACAATCTCGCCACCTTGCACCGCATTGAGCAGAGCGTACGACCACAATGTTAAGTTTCGATACATCCCTGCTGCCGGCTCTTTCCTCTCGCCGATGTTGTTTTTCAGAGCCGCTTCTTCGCGTATATCCTCTTGGCCTCCGTTACGGGTGGTATCTTTGGTTAGAATCAGCAAACGACAAGATGCGTTATCCCACAGTTCGGTTTCGTTTCCCGAGTGGCGTATCCAACAGCCATTTAAGAGTTCAAGTTCCCCACGAAATAGGATGCCATCATAGGCAAAATCCTCCTCCGGATTTATGCCATCTTTCACTCGGCACGCCTCCATCCATCGTGCAAACAACTCCTCTTCTCGTTCTTTATAAGTTTTCATACTTATTACTTCTTATACACCTTAAAATAATACCCCGAGCCCATTCCTGCCGAGGCATTGTTATTTGCGGTTGTTTCGGCTTTCTTGCGGAGAATATCTTTGAGTAGCACGGGGGCTAACACACCTGCCGAGTCGCCCATTGAGAGTAGTTTCTGTTGAAAATCAAATGTCGGACACAAGCGGTACTCGAAAATCGAAAACTCCTCGTTGCGCTCCACTTCGACCTGCGTGTGATGCAGAGGCAGGGTGCGCAGATATTTGCTCTGCCACGAATCGACCTTCAACGCCACAGGCTCAACATCGAAATCCTCATCGCCGATAATAATTCCGTAGTAGTCCTCAAAAAACTTCGCCGCATCGAACTTCTTGGGGAGTTTGAATTTACGCTCGGTCGGCTCTAACGCCTTGATGCGATCAAGAGCATACAAGCGAAGTTCGTCGTACCCCTCGCTCTTGCCGAGCATATACCACCGCTGCTCAAAGAGTTTTACGCAGTACGGCTCTACCTCGAAGGTCGAAGGCTCCTCACGATGAAAACTATGATAGGTCATCGTGAGTGCCACACTCTCACGCATCGCATCGACAATGGTCGTCAGGTGCTGCTGCCCCGAAGGGACTTCTTCGAGGAGGATGCGATTTTTGAGTTCTTGGCTCTCGTGCAGGATGTTATTCACCGAGAAGGTTTGGATAAGCCACTTGCGCATCCCCATATTGTCGATGCCCTCGCGGTCGGCAACGACATAGCCTCGCTGCGTGCGACTATACTTTATCTCGATGTCAAACAACTCCTCCACAGCATCGGTATAGCGGTGGAACTGACGCTCCGAAAGTTCCTCGCCACGCCCAAAGTGCGACTCGAAGCGATGTTGGAGGTCAGCGAGCGAAATTGGACCTCTATTATAGATGGTCGTCACAAACCACACATAGCGGTTGATAAGTCCTGCGGTACTCATAACGGTCGGAATTTTAGGTAAAGTTACAAATTATAATCGAATCCAACGCTCGGGCGAGGATAAAAAGTGCATTGCCAATGCGCCGATAATCACGCCAACAGCTACGGCAATAGCTATTTGTTTTCGTTGTCGTTGCTTGTTTTCGGGAAATGAGTCGGCACATTGTTGCCAATGCTCTGCCGTAAAAGGCTTGTTTGCAATGCTTTCCACCAACTGCTCACTAAATGATTTTTCCTTGCGATTTTGCTCGCTTGTTTTCTTCTGTCCCATAATCTTTGCTATTTAATTTTTGTTGCAAAGGTATAATGCTACACTGTCAAATTGCGACAGTGTAAAATTATGTCAGCAAAAAAAAGAGCCGATTACTCGACTCCTCAACATCCGAAAAATGTTTACTATCCCATAATCTCCTCGACCAACTCGCCGAAACGCTTTTCAACAAGAGCATCCCAGAGGTAAGAACCCTGAAACTCCTTCGCAGGAATAAACTCCTTGTAACGCTCCACAAAATCGGGCGTATAGAGTTCCTCATCGTGCCAACGATTGATAATTCGCTCCCAATCCCACTTGTCAGCAAACTTATCAAGTAAGGCATACGAGAGTTTCAGGTTGCTATTATCTGACAACTCGTGCCAATCCCATTGGTCAGCAAACCGCTCGATAATCTTTGAAGTAAGCAACTTTTCAGGGGCATTACCCGATAACTCTTTCCAATCGATATAATTCTTGAAATTTTCAAGAATCGATGCCGTCCAAAGCATTTGGTAATTGCAGGACAACGCCTCCCAATCAATCTGATCTCGATACTTGCGGAGCAACTCCTCATTCCACTTAAACTCACGCGACAACTTTTCCCACGCCTCTTTGTTCAACTCTTGCGACACAATTGCATCGCCAAAACTCTTCTTTGCTTCCATAATTTTTACTATTTTAATTGTTAATAGTTGTTTGATGGTGCAAAGTTGACGCTACAAACTGCCACATTATGTCAGAGTAAGAATTATTTTCTCACAAACTCATACA
>JAZQML010000035.1:0-3975 GCA_045543395.1 Alistipes sp.
CTTGTAGCTTAATGAATCCACTTGTTTTACGTTTAAATTAATACTTGTTTAATTGATCCAAACCCATTATTATGGGCGTGCAAAGGTAGTGATTATTTTTTAATAAAAAAAATGCGCGCTATTTTTTTCACATTTTCACCGTTTTATGTACGTTTTTACTCCACTTTTGACACAAAAAATCGGCCGACACCCAACGGTATCGACCGATTCTTACTATTATTTATAAGGTATCGCTACCCTATTTGGTCATCAAGTTACTCCTTGTCAGCAACGCAACGTACCGAGTTAGCATCACCACGTGCCATACCTCCATTTGCTGAAGCGTAGCAGCCACCTCCTACCATTGCAGGAGTGAAGAACGACAAGCCAGTGGCTGCCATCTTGCTATCCTTCTGAGCTTCAAGTGTGCTTACATAGATCGAGTTGGTCCAATAGCCACTTGCGATTCCTGCCTTCGAGCCATAGAGAGCAGCGTACCAGCCGTCCCAGCCTGCAGCAGCAGGGAAGAACGACTTAGTATTACCCGACAAAGTGAAATAATAACCAAAATTGTAATCGTTCTGATCAACTACACCGTCATCGTTACGATCTGCGATAGTAGTCTGGGCAAAGCTAAATACGAGGAAACCGCTCGATGTAAAGTGCGAAGTTGCGTGGATGGGGGGCACACGCCAACCTGCGGGGCAGGGGTCATACATCGACTTAACGCCATAGTTAGCATACTTCAACGTACCTTCCTCGCGAACATTACCCTCGGGGTTACCCCACAGGCTATCGTCCGAAGTCGAGCACCAATCCGAATACATAGCACCTGATGAGATGAAAGTTGCAGGATTAGCAATCGAATACTCTACCGACTGCTTATCCATTGACTTACCATAAGCGATCTGCTCGTTATTGATATCGTAGATAGGTGCATAGATAGTCTCGGTATTACCGGTCAGCGTAGGCGAGCCGGTGAAAGGATCCTTACGGCCCCACTGGTAGCACAGACCGAAAGCATTAACATCAGCTGCTGCTGCGGTGGTTGCACCCAGGTTCATATTCATAACATTGAAACCGGTGATCATAGGCAGCGACTCAACCTGCTGCTCGGGAACCCATACGTGCCAGCTCCAAAGAATCTCCTCGTTGCCACCTGCACCGTATGCATAAACAACTGCGTTACCATAAACACCCTCAGCTACTACAAAGCGAACCTTGCCATCAACCAAACCTGCCTCGGTGATCAGACCCGGAGTATCCTGCCACAGCAGACCTACACCTGCGATATTCTCAACAGCCTCGCCCGAGTTACCCTTGAAGGGAGCAAAGACGTAAGCACCAGCCTCCTCGATGAGGTAGCTGTTTGCTGCCAACTCGTCAGCAATCGACTCCTGAGTCTTAGCATTGATTCTTACCCAAGCTGCGGGAGCGTAATCAGCGTCCGAAGTTGCGGGGCGAACCATAACGTGGTAAACACCCTCAGCCAGGCCGGTAAACTCCTTCTGCAAGCCATTAACTATCTCGATTGTAGACGAAGTAGCCAGAGCAACCTCATAGTACTCAGCACCCTCAGCAGCGTTCCACGATACAACGAACGACGACTCGGTCTGATTCGAAACTTTCAACTCGATCTCACCCAGCTTAAATGCGGTGTTCAGCGTCAGGCTCACGTTCTTCCACTCCGAATCAGCGAAAGCCTTCGACGAATCAACAGCCTTGATCTTCAAAGTGTTGTTCGAACCGTACTTCAAGCCCTCGAATTTCAACGAGGTAGCGGTAGTGGTCTGCTCCTCAGCGCCATTGAGCGAATAGACGTAACCATCAGCACCATCAACTGCCTTCCAGGTTACATCGAACGACTCCGAACGGAAGACTACATCGACCTCAGGAGCTGCCAGACGATTAGGCTCTGCGACCTCCTCCTCCGAGCAAGCAACCAACGACATTGCCGCAACAAATGCTACTGCGAGCATACTTGCGACTCTGCGAAAAATGTTCTTCATAAGTTACAATTTTTAAGTTAATATTAAGATTATTTGTTATTTTCTGTTATTTTACCGTTCTAAATTGTCGCATAACTAACATCGACAATACGCAAAAATAGTAAAAAAGTTTTAGTTTGCAACATCTCACCCGACTATTTTCTACACAAAAATATATCAATCACTGAAATTCAACACATTACAAAGGTTACAAATTGGTTTGCTTTTCACGTCGCAAAATATTACTTTTGTAGTCCGAAAAATTATCATTTTTCACGCAATGAAGCCGATGACCCGCGAAATATGGCGACTGACGATTCCTAACATCGTGTCGAATGTTACCGTACCGCTTTTAGGTATGGCCGATATGGCTATTGCGGGACGTTTGGGCGACTCGACCGCCACGATCGGAGCGCTGGCGATCGGAACAACAATCTTCAACTTTATCTATTGGAACTGCTCGTTTCTGCGTATGGGCACAAGCGGACTGACGGCACAGGCCTTCGGTGCGGAACGCAAGGAGGAGTGCGCCAATCTGCTGGTACGCGGTGTGGTTGTGGCGGTGGCTTTGGCCGTTGTGCTCATTGCGTTGCAACGCCCCGTGGGTGAGGCGGCTATATGGTTGATGAATGGCGACGATCTGGTGCGTCGCTACTTCTTTGCACGTATCTGGGCGGTGCCTGCGGCGATCTCGCTCTTTGCGCTCAATGGGTGGTTTATCGGTATGCAAAACTCCTCGACCCCGATGTTGATTGCGCTGGCGCAAAATGTAATTAATATCGCGTTCAGCATTTGGTTTGCCTTCGGGTTGGATATGGGTTTGGAGGGCGTTGCGTGGGGTACGGTCGTGGCACAATATAGCGGCGTGGTGTTGGCTGTGGTGGCTATCGTGCGACGCTACCGCGATGTGGTGCGCTTGGCGTGCTGGCGCAGTGCGCTCCGACTGCAAGCTATGGGACGTTTCTTTACGGTCAATCGCGATATCTTTATTCGCTCGTTCTGCTTGTGCGTGGCCTACTCGTTCTTTACGGCTGCGGGAGCACGTATGGACGACCCGACTATTCTGGCAGTCAATTCGTTAATGATGCAACTCTTCTCGCTGTTCTCGTATATGAGCGACGGTGTGGCATACGCTGCCGAGGCACTGACGGGACGCTTTGTCGGGGCACGCGACGCCGATTCGCTGAGCGACGCTGCGGGTCGAATGTTCCGTATCAGCTTGGTGATTGCGCTCGCCTATGTTGCGGTTTATACGGTCGGCTGGGAGTGGTTGTTGGGACTGTTCGTCGATGGCGACCCAAACGAAACTGCTGCAATTATGGCTACGGCAGCACGCTATCGAGTGTGGGTTATTCTCTCGCCGTTAGTCGGCTTTGCACCATTCCTGATGGACGGCATTATGATCGGCGCAACGATGACACGCATACTTCGCAACTCGATGGTCTGCGCCTTGGCACTCTACTTTGCGATCTTCTTTTCACTGCGTGGCGTGTGGGGCAACGACGCTCTGTGGTTGGCATTTCTGCTGTTTATGGTTGCCCGTGGCGTTCTTCAATACCTAATGGCAGGCGGTATCCGAGGCATAATCCCTCGCGCCGAACAGCTATAATATAATAGGTATTACGCCAAAATCAAAGAAATTAAATATTTATTTACAAAACGAGAACAATGGTAGGAATTTTTACATACCTTTGTATCGTACGCGTACACTAAGTTCATTAACACATTAAAAATTTTTAGCTATGAAAAAGATTTTCACAATCTTCGTTTTCGTAGCTGCCACCTCTTTCTTCGCTTGTGATCAAGACCTGACAGACTACGAAGTTCCTAATCAGTCTGACAACGAAAGCCAAGAACTATCTTACGTCGAAGGCGTATCTTCTTCTCGACTTGTGTTTGCCACAAATTTACTTATGCCATTAGCCCAAACTACGGGCACAAACATTATTATCTAATCAAAAAATTACACTTTTTCTGCATTTTTTTGGCGAAAAATTTGCAGGGGGGG
>JAZQML010000036.1:0-5043 GCA_045543395.1 Alistipes sp.
GTTTTGTCAAATTTTTCATTGTTTTTTTGGTTTTTGTTGTTAATAATTGAAAGTTAAAAGTATGTTTTGTTAATATTTTTCCTTAATCAATCGTTGTAACTCGCTGATTGTGAATATAATAAACCCCAAAATCCCCCCCCCGAAAAAATCGGAGAAGGGACTTTGTTCCTTTTGCCTAACATTACCCGACAAAGATACTAAAACTTTCTGAAATACAAGAGGAAACGCCCCAAAAAAAGCAAAAAGAGAGCGAGAAATTCTCGCTCCAAATAGTTTTCCGTTTTCACTTTTCCGCTTTCCGTTATTGATTTGCAAAAAAATTTGCGGGACCCTTTCGAGCCCCGCAAATTTATTGGAGCGAAGCGACAAAAGTCCCCCTCACAGGAGGGGGATTTAGGGGGTGGGTAACACACTGGACTTTTGCCACAAAAGCAAAAGTCCCCCTCACAGGAGATAGGGAATTTAGGGAATTTAAGGAATATAGGGAGTTTAGCGATGCATCCCTAAATTCCCTAATCTCCCTAAAAAAACCGAGCATCGCTCGGCTAATAATTCTGCATTTTGCATTTTGCATTCTGCATTGATTTACAAAAAATTTGCGGAGCCCGAAGGCCCCGCAAATTTTTTTAGTAAATAAGGTCGTCTTCCTCCGAGCCGAAGCCTGGGAGGCTTGTTCCCGTGCTGACGATGTAGCCCCTTTCGGCGACCACCTCGCAAACCTCAACCACAGGAGCAGAATAGGTCAAAATTATATTTTTCTTCATAGTCAAATCAATTTTAATCGGTTAAACATTTGCTCCTGTTTATGCTTCAGGTGCCTCCAACGAAGGTGCCTCGGTGAGGAGTGTTACACCCGTAGCCTCCTCTGCCGATGCAGGGTTGTTGCTACCATAGATATACTTATACCAGTAGTCGGTCCACTCGGTAGCCGACGTGTCATCGATGTTGCTGCTCTCGCCAAGAGTTACGGTCTGCGTTACAAAGGTCTCGACACCACCTGCATCTTCACCCAAAGCGCCTTTGCAGGTAATCTTGCCACCCACAGCGCAGTCGGTCAAAGCCACAGCGTCGCTCTTTGCTACACCTGTAATCATACCTGTACCGTCATATCCAACGCCAATAATCTCGGCATAGCACTTTGCATTAGAGATAGCGATAGCGCAATTTCCAACGATACCACCAACGTAGGAT
Source organism: Alistipes sp. (assembly GCA_045543395.1). GTDB lineage: Bacteria > Bacteroidota > Bacteroidia > Bacteroidales > Rikenellaceae > Alistipes. The sequence continues at coordinate 1,192 of JAZQML010000036.1, forward strand.
GTTGCAGCCTCTGCGCAAGTACCGGTTACGTTAATCTTACCTGTGTTGATATTATTTCCACGGAACTGTGTACCATCGGTTTGTGTTGTTGCCAACCAATCGCCAAAGATACCTCCGATGTGGACATTACCTGCACTATTGCTACCATTATATGTAATGTTGCCCGTGTTGGTGAAGTCGCTAATATATCCGTACTTTGTAGCCTTACCTATACATCCTCCTATCGACAATGCGCCACCGCACGTACCGCTAAATGTGATATTTGCACTATTGGTTGATGAGGTCACATACTTATTATTTGCCTCTGCTGTTGATACTATACCTCCGATATAGGCGTATCCGCTTATCTCGCAATTCTCGGTGATTTTAATAGCACCGCTATTTGAGCAAGAGACATAATTTGAAGCATCGGTACTATCGCAAGCAATACCTCCAACTGCTAGATTAGTTACTTTCGCATCAATAGTAATTATCGAGTTGTTTACGCACGTTGTTCTGGTATAGTTGTTTGGATAAGCAACAATACCTGCCACAGCCAAACCACCGGTACCGGTAACGCCCTTAATAGTGATATTGCCGTGATTCTCGGTGGTATTGTGTGAGTCTTGAAGTTTTACAGCCACACCACCTACGCGAATCCAACTTGTCGGCGTGCAATCGGTCAATTCGAGATGCAAATCACCATCCTCGTAGTTGTAGAGTTTCGAGTGTCCGGTTGCTGCATTTACCCAACCAAGAACGCCTCCGAGACGAACAAAAGACGAAGCACCACCCTTAACGGTAATAGGGGCATTGTTTGTTACATTGGTAAAGATGCCTCCCTCTTTGCCATCTTCTGCCAAACATCCGGCAATATACAATTCCTTATACTTGCACTTTTCGTCCAATGTAATAGCACCGGTATTTGAGACATCATCAAGAGCGACCTTGGCATTAACCTGACCAATACAGCCCGAAATGTAAGTACTCCCTTTGAACTCTACATTGCTGATGCTGATAGCAGCCGTATTGCTAACATTTGAAAGGGCGTGAATTGTTCTACCAAAGCAACCTGCAATCCAAGTATTACCGCCAAATGCTGTATCTTTGATAGTAATTACACCGGAGTTGGCAAGCGAATCATTGATTGTCAGCGATGCACCCTTCGTGCTGGAAGCAATCAAACCACCCACCGAGGCAACAGCAGCGGTGTCGTAGGCGCAAATAGTCGCTCCATCAATAGTTATATTGCCACTGTTCGAGCAATCGCCATCGAAAGTCAATACGGTATTATCGTATTCGGCATTAGGGATGAAACCTGCCAATCGAGCAGAGCCTGCAATGCTTGCGGTGGAGTTGAGTTTGATATTACCCTTGTTGTGGCAATTACTCCAAGTCTCGGTACCTCCCGAAGAGCGGTAGCAGAATCCACCGATAAAGCAGTCAGAACCTGTATTTCCCTCTTGCTCGTTACCAACTGTTCCCGAAACAATAATCTCGCCCTTGTTTGTGCAGTTAGTTCGCGTTGAACCGGTAGCAGCGGCAGTAAGACCTCCCATGTATAATGAGCCATCGCAAGCACCTGCGAATTTGATTGTAGAGTCGTTTGTAACATTTTCCATCGTGCTATCGATGTCGTAGGAAATACCAGCAATATATACAGCGGCAGTGTGAGTACCATTTACGGTTATATCGCCGTGGTTCTCAACATTGGTTATTGCTTTTGTGTTTTTCTGCACAACACCTCCAACCGATAAAGTTCCGGAGGTAGAGTTGCTATTGATCTCTACAGTACCGTAGTTGTAAACACCGTTAAGTGTTCCCGAACTGTAATTGATACAACCGCCTATGCTCAAAGTGCTAATTGCGCCATTAACAACAACCTTGCTGTAATTGTACATAGAGGTTACGGTACACTTATTATCGCCAATACAACCTCCGAATTGCAAAGTACCGGTACAGGTTCCATCGACGGTGAATGATGTGGCATCTGCGTTGGTGCTATTTCCGTTTACAGCATTGTTTATGGTAGCACCGCCATACGAGCGACCTACGATACCACCAAAATAACTCTCTCCGAAGTTGCAATTAACATCAACGTTACCGAGGTTGGTTGCTCCATCAACATCAACAGAGTAGTCGGTGTTGCTACCATTTCTTCCGATAACGCCACCTACATACGACGCACCCGTTGCATCCTTGTAGATTTTGATATCTCCCGTATTGCTCATATCCTTTACGGTGTAGTTCACTTTGTTCAATGCTTGTGCTGCACCAAAGATACCACCGACATAGATAGCGGTGACAGTTGTGCCTTCAACGTTGGCAAAAGTGATATCGGCGCTGTTTGTAGCACCGGTAACATTGTCAGCACCATATCCATAGCAACCGCCTACTGCAATCCAGTTTGTAGTGCTATTGACGGTCAAAGCACCATTGTTGACAACGTTTGTGTGTGTTCCGGCAGTGGTGTAACCGGTGATACCACCAAGGGAGATATACGAAGCCGCCACGTTGTCTGTGTGGCATACTTGGTTTAATGTGATATTTACGTTGTTGGTCACATCTTCTACAGTTGCGCCAGTCAATGAGCCAACAATACCACCGTACGAAATGATATTCCAAGTATTCTCGCTTGGAACGAGTTTGGTGTTGTTGATCTCGATTTTACCCGAAGCCGAGCAGTTGTTCAACGAACCATCGTTAATAGTGCAAGCAACAGCACCCAACTTTGCGATATCGTTAACGGTGATATCTACGCCGGTGAGGTTCAAGTTCTGAATTGTTGCAGCGGTTGTGCCGAACAAAGGTGCATTCAAACCATCAATCGAGAAACCTTCTGCCTTACCACCATCGAAGGTGTACTTGCCGAAGTTTTCGATAGGCTTCCAATCGTAGCCGCTCATATCGATGTTGGCAACCACCTTTGCAGTGGTGCGTGGAGCAAATACCGAAGCGATGCGTGCAAACTCGATAAGAGCCTCCTTGCTGTCAATTTCGAATACGCTGTCGTCGCTATCGCCTTCATTAGCGCGATAAGTGAACTGCGCAAACTCGCGAACGTTACCTGCAACGAGCGGCTTAACATCGCTGTTGAACTTAACAGTCATCTTGTCCTCGGCAGTGCGCAATGTAGCCCAAATCTCGCCGTGCTTACCGGCAGGAACAGCAACATAAACCACGAGTGGCTCCTCGCCCAAAACGGTACCCTCTGGGAAGGTAACAGTAACTGTGCTTTCTGCGCTCTCGTCGGCGGTCAAAGTACCATTTGTGCAATCTACGGTGAAAGCACCCGAAAGTTTGCTCGAAACCGACTTAACGGTGAGAGTCGAAACTGCCTCTCCATTACCTACAACGGCAAAGCGGAGAACGCCTGCGAGGTGCTGCATTGCGATAGGTGCAACCTCCTCGCCCTCGGCAGGAGCAACGCCATAACCGTACATTGGTGCAGCCTGTGGAGCAAATGTGCCAACGGTGTAAGGCTGTGTTGCGAGGAATGTAACAGGGTAAACTGTTGTAGGCTCTGCCGCCTCCTCTGCTGCCACCGCTGCCGGAGCAGGATAGACAACGCAATGAGGGTAGTTTACCACCTCGTTAAACTGGAATGCAGCGGAAGTGCTTTCGCCAACCACTGCCAACGGCTTCGAAGACACGCCATTCACAGCGATAGCATCGCCCTCGCTCCAATAGAGAGGGTAAACGCCGTCAGCCTTCTCGCCGAGGTGCGTACGTGCAGCCTCCATCGAAAGGACAACTTCAGTAACCCCCCCCCTGTCGCCTTGGATGTTTACTCCAAGGTCCTCGGTTGTGTCGGTAACGCACGAGAATGCGAGCATTCCCGCCACAACCACAGTGAAAATTTTTGCCAAATTT
>JAZQML010000037.1:0-21593 GCA_045543395.1 Alistipes sp.
AGTAAGGGCTAGTAATGAAATTTTGATGATGCCGAATATTGTACCAAATAAGAATAATTACAAAACGCTGCTTTCGTATCAGAAGGCGGAGGCAATATTTGATATCACATTCTTCTTTACAAGTAATTTCTTGGAAAAGGGAGACAGGACTATCGACCAGATGGTACAAGCAGCTCGCTCCGGAAAACAAAATATAGTGGAGGGGTACGGAGCGGGAGCAACATCAAAAGAGACGGAACTAAAATTGATGAATGTCGCAAAGAATAGTCTTAAAGAGTTGTTATGTGACTACGAAGATTATTTGCGTGTTCGTGATTTGAGACAGTGGGAGTCTGATTCAAAAGAGTTTGTTAAAGCACAACAGTTGGGCAAGGAACACAACGAATCGGCTTTTTGGCGAGTACTTATTAAGACTCGTAATGCTGAAACAGTTGCTAATTTGGCTATTATTTTATTGAATCAGTGCGACTACCTATTATATAGGTATATACAGAAAATTAGTGAGCGATTTGTGAATGAAGGAGGCTTTCGTGAGAAACTTACATATCAACGAAAGATAACCCGTAATTCAAAATAGCAAAATCTTTACCGGCCCTTACTAGCCCTTACTAGCCTTTTTCAAGCAGGGGAATTTTCCCCGGCTTTTTTTGCCCCATTCTATTATTTTAACGAAAATCGTTAAATTTTTATCGAAAAAGATTACAGAATTAAAATATTTGCTCTATATTTGCAACGATAAACATTATAATGAACGAAGATGAGGTGATGACCGTATAGAAGTAGAGTAGTATGGCTATTATAATAAATCTCGATATGATGCTTGCCAAGCGCAAGATGACGCTTTCGGAGTTATCCGAGCGTGTAGATATTTCGATTGTTAATCTTTCAATCCTAAAAACCGGCAAAGCACGAGCGGTGCGACTATCGACACTCGATGCTATCTGTGATGTGCTCGATTGCCAACCCGGAGATATATTAGAATTTAGGAAGGAATAGAAAATGCGGTGATATTTCTCACCGCATTTTCTTATTTGCATAATCGCCATAATCGGAGCGAAGCGACAACTGACGCAGCGGTGCGAGGGTATAGTAAAACTTGTTTATGCTATACCGAGCCGCAAGGAAGAAAAGCCTGCGAAGCAGGATTAAGTCCCCCTTTTCCAACAGGGGGATTTAGGGGGAATGTCAATATGAATGCATTGCTTTAATAATTAAAGCAATGCGTCAATCTTTGCTTTGAGGTCAGCCTTGTTGATTGCGCCTACGTGCTTGTCAACAACCTCGCCACCCTTGATGAATACGAGTGTAGGGATGTTGCGTACACGATAGTTTGCTGTTACATCATCGCACGAATCTACGTCGCATTTGCCAATATTTACTCTGTCGGCATACTCCTCTGCCAACTCCTCTACGATAGGGGCGATAGCGCGACAAGGCGCACACCACTCTGCCCAAAAATCAATTACCAACGGCTTGCTGTCTGCCAACAACGCCTCATAGTTCTCATTTGTAATGTTAAGTGCCATAATTTTTTTTGTTTTTTATTGGTTTACTGTAATAGTGTATTTCAAATTATACTGTTCTATAAATTCCGATAACTCGGGTGAGAGTGTTACGTGGTATTTGCGTGAGTAGGCAGATAGGTATATCTCCTCCTCCAAATCTTGCAGTGCAAATTTGAGTTGAGCCTTACCCTTCGACGCTTTTGCCACCTTAACCAAATCGTCGATAAACTCCTTCGATACTATATCGGTCGGGAGATATAGTTTGATCTCTCGCACAGCATCACGCACATCCGACAACTGCGTAATAGAGGTAACCTTGATCTCCAACTGCTCCTCCTTGATATATGGTCGAGGTTGCACACGTCCCCTGATAAGCAGGAAGTAGTCCTTAAACATTCGCGTGCGGAACATCTCGTAGTCCTTACGGAAGAAGGTAAACTCCTTCATACCGCTGTAATCCATAACGGTTATTGAGCCGGCAGGAGTACCATTCTTGAGTATAAATTCGCGTGTGTCGGTAACAATACCCGCCACAGCAATCTCCTTGCCACGATACTGTGAGAGGTCGTTCAGATTGCCGAGCGAGCAGTTGCATATTGAGTTGAGCAACAACTTATACTCATCGAGTGGGTGCGCCGACAGGTACATACCTATCAACTCCTTCTCCTTATTCAGCAGTTCGAGTAGTGCAGCGTCGCCGTGTGTCGGTATCGATGGCTTTGGAATGTCGGTTATGCCGGTATCGCCGCCAAAGAGGCTCTGCTGTGCGCTACTCTTTTCAACCTGTATGCGTGCGCCGTAACGTACTAATGCGTCGATGAAGGTCTCCTCTTTGTCGTCTTTAACGAGGAATTTGCCTCGTGGGAACTCTATAATCGAATCGAAACCTCCTGCCATTGCGAGATTCTCCACGCACTTGCGGTTGATTACCGAGAAGTTGGCACGCTCGCAGAAGTCGTAGATATCTTTGTATGGTCCATTTTTCTCTCGTTCAGCGATAATTGCGTTTACGGCACCTTCGCCCACGCCCTTAATTGCCGCCAAGCCGAAACGAATATCGCCCTGTGCGTTTGACGAGAAACGCATCTGCGACTCGTTGATATCCGGCGAGAGCACCCTGATACCCATACGCTTACACTCACTCATATACAACTCCAACTTCTCGATGTTGCCGAGGTTGGAACTCAAGAGTGCCGCCATATACTCCGACGGATAGTTCGCTTTGAGGTAGGCGGTCTGGTATGCCACCCACGAGTAGCAAGTGGCGTGCGACTTGTTGAAGGCGTATTCGGCAAACTTCACCCAGTCGCCCCAAATCTTCTCCAGTACCTTTCGATTGTGACCATTTGCCTTACCGCCTTTCAGGAACTTCGGCTTCAACTCCATCAATTTCGACAGAATCTTCTTACCCATAGCCTTTCGCAGGGTGTCTGCCTCGCCTCGTGTGAAGTTTGCCAGCAATCGCGAGAGCAACATCACCTGCTCCTGATATACCGTAATTCCGTATGTATCTTTGAGATACTTCTCCATAATCGGAATATCGTACTCGATAGGGGCAAGTCCGTGCTTACGGTTGATGAAGTCCGGAATATATTTCATAGGTCCCGGGCGATAGAGTGCATTCATTGCAATCAAATCCTCGAAAACCGTAGGTTTCAAATCACGAAGGTGCTTCTGCATACCCGTACTCTCGAATTGGAATGTTCCGAGTGTATGACCTGCGCAGTAGAGTTCGTATGTCTTTTTATCGTCGATAGGGATGGAGTCAATATCCACATCCACACCCTTAATTCGGCGGATATTCTCCACCGTATCTTTCATAATCGAGAGGTTTTTCAGACCGAGGAAGTCCATCTTGATAAGACCTGTATCCTCGATTACGGAGCCTTCGTATTGGGTTACCAACATCTTCTCGCCCGTCTCCTTATCCGTAGCGGTAGACACAGGCACCCAGTCGGTGATGTCGTCACGGCAGATGATAGTACCACAGGCGTGAACTCCCGTACCACGAACATTGCCCTCCAACTCGCACGCATACTTTATGGTGTCGCGCAGTGTTGGGTCGTTCGACTGTTCGGCCGCCTTCAAGTCGGCAACAAAGTTTATGGAGTTTGGAAGGTTGATTGGCAACCCCTTTTCGCTATTCTCGGGATTAGGAATATGGTCGGGGATCAACTTACAGAGTCTATCGCTATCCTGCAGTGGTAACTTCTGCACACGCGCCACATCCTTCAATGCCATCTTTGTGGCCATCGTGCCGTAGGTGATGATGTGCGCCACCTTCTCCTTACCATACTTCTTTGTAACCCAATCGAGTACTCGGCCACGACCTTCGTCGTCGAAGTCGATATCTATATCGGGCAACGAAATACGGTCGGGGTTCAAGAAACGCTCAAACAGCAAGTCGTATTTGATAGGGTCAATCTGCGTGATGCCAAGACAGTACGCCACAGCCGAACCTGCCGCCGAGCCACGTCCCGGTCCTACCCATACGCCCAACTCCTCGCGTGCAGCACGTATAAAGTCCTGCACAATAAGGAAGTAGCCCGGGAAACCCATCGTTTTCATAATATACAACTCGAAACGGAGTCGCTCCTCAACCTCTGGTGAGAGTGGCGAGCCATAACGCTTCTCGGCTCCCTCGAATGTTATCTTTGCGAGGTAGTCTGCCTCGAACTTTATGCGGTACAACTTGTCGTAGCCACCGAGGTTATCAATCTTTTTGTTTGCCTCCTCCTCGTTCATCACCACATTGCCATTTTCGTCTTGGGTGAACTCATCGAAAAGGTCCTTCTCGGTGTAGCGTCTGCGATACTCCTCCTCGGTGCCGAACTCCTCCGGAATAGGGAACACAGGCATAATAGGGGCGTGGTCAATCGAGTAATGCTCCACCTTATTGCATATAGCCACCGTATTTTCGAGTGCTTCGGGGTATTCGGCAAATATTGCGCTCATCTCGGCAGTCGTCTTCATCCACTCCTGCTTCGAGTAGAGCATACGTTTCGGGTCATCGAGGTCCTTGCCGGTACTTAAACATATAAGTCGGTCGTGAGCCTCGGCATCCTTCTCATCCACAAAGTGAACATCGTTGGTGCAGATAAGTGCGATATTGTGTTTACGCGCCAACTCCACCAACTTCTCGTTTACCCGACACTGAATCTGGTAGGTTTCGTGGTTGGCTCGCTCGACGGTTGCCTTGTGCAACTGCAACTCCAAGTAGTAGTCCTCGCCAAAGAGGTTTTTGTACCATAATACAGTCTCTTCTGCCTCCTCGAAGTGTTCATCCTGAATGAGTCGTGGAATCTCGCCACCGAGGCACGCCGAAGCGCAGATGAGTCCTTCGTGGTACTTCTCCAACTCTTTGCGGTCGGTACGTGGACGGTCGTAGAAACCGTCGGTCCACGCCTTCGACACTATTTTGAGAAGGTTTTTGTAACCTTTAAGATTTTTTGCCAGCAGGATGAGGTGATAGCCGCTTCGGTCTACCTTCTCGCTCTTTAAGGTGAGGTCGCCACGACGAGCAACATACACCTCGCAGCCGATAATTGGTTTGAACGGCGGGATGCTCTCCAACTCAATGATCATCTCACGAGCCTTCACAGCATCGAAGTCAAACTCCTCCTTCATACTCTTCAGCGAAGGGATATCCTTCGCCAACGCCTCGAGTTGCTCGTTCTGCTCGTCGCTTGGCTCAAAATCTTTGTCTGCCTTCAACGACTTCTCGATAAAGTCGTTAATATCCTTCTCCTGCTTCTCCTTCTCGGCAAGCAACGATGCGAGGTCGCTATGCTCGTCTTGGAGTTTGAGCATATTGTCGAGCAGTTTCTTCAAATCTTTCAGACGCTTCTTGTTGCCTCCGTTTATCTTACCCACATAATTCGTGAACTCCTTGATAGCAAACATATTACCGTGATCGGTAATGGCAATGCCCGGCATACCGTCGTTGATAGCCTTATCGACGAGTTTTTTTACACTCGCCTGACCATCGAGGAGAGAGTATTGGGTGTGGGTGTGAAGATGTACGAAACCGCTCATAATATAGTCCTATTTTGCTACCTACAAAGATAGAAAATAAAACGGAAAACGGAAAATGTAAAACGGAAAACTTTTTTCTATTTAAGTTCTCCGTTTGCGGTTTTGCGTTCTCTGCTTATTTGGGCGCGGTTTTTGTTTTGATACTATCGGAAAAAGTTATAACTTTGTATTATCGAAAGGGTAAACTTATGCAGGTAGAGGAGTTGATTGTTTTGTCGGAGTACGCTTCCGCCATTGAGGCAGAGATGGCGAAGAGTATCCTTGCGTGCGCGGGCATACACGCACATATAGAGAATGAGTATATGACCACTCTCTATCCGGGTGTTATTCGTGCCAAGTTGGTTGTGTCGGAAAAAGATTACAAGCAGGCAAAAACGCTACTGCGAATAAGGGATTAGGCGTTCCAAATATCCCACGCCTTCTCGGCTTGGGCGTAGAGCATTGTCAAACCATCTATGGTCTGCGCACCTTGTTCGGCACCGAGTTGCAGAAATCGTGTTTGGCGTGGGTTGTAGACACAATCGAAAAGAGTCTGTTTTGACGATATTGCCGAGTAGGGTAGTGCTGGTGCGCTATCCACATTGGGGAACATTCCCAGAGGGGTGGTATTTACTATGATGTCGCACTCTGCGATGCGTTCTTCGCTCAAATCCTCGTAGGTTAGATCTGCCAAGCCTCGAGTACGAGATACAATCGCAACCTCTGCACCGCCCTCACGCAAAGCATATTGCACCGCTTTCGAAGCACCTCCCGTGCCGAGGACAATGGCTTTTGCGCCCTTCAATTCAACACCCTCCAACGACTTGCGAATACCGTCAATATCGGTGTTGTAGCCCACCAAACCGTTTGGCGTAACCTTAACACAGTTTACTGCGCCTATCGCCTTTGCCTCCTCGCTGATGTCGGCAAGCAATGGTATAATCGCCTGTTTGTGCGGTATCGTTACGTTGAAACCCACAAGATTTGCGCAGTGAGGTAGAATCTCCTCTACTCGCTCCATCGACAACAACGAGTACTCCGCATCGATACCCTCCGCCAAGAACTTCTCGGTGAAATACTTTCTCGACAGCGAATGCCCGAGTGGATAGCCTATGAGCGCAAAGTGTTTCATTGCTATTTTTTTGCTCCCTTGTAAATGATAAATGCGAGAGCCAATGCAACTACCGCAATAATGCCGTAGCCAATCTCGTGGCTGTATTCGGTTACGGTGGCGATGAGTTGGTCCTCGGGAACTACCGATTCGAGGAAGTAACCTAATGATGCCAGCACTGCGTTCCACGTACCTGCTCCAATAGCCGTGTAGAGCGTGAATTTGGCGAGATTCATACGAGCCAAACCCGCAGGAATGGAGATGAGTTGGCGTACTGCCGGCACCAGACGACCTATAAGCGTTGCTGCCACTCCGTAGCGTACAAAGAACTCCTCCGCCTTAACGACCTTCTGTTCGTCGAGCAGGCACATATGGCCGATGCGGCTATTTGCGAATTTGTAGACAATGGGTTTACCAAGCCACAAAGCGAGAAAGTAGTTGATGTATGCACCAATCACTGCACCGATTGTTGCAAATAGAATTACCAACCATACGTTGAGTTCGCCTGTAGCAGCAGCCTTGTATGCTGCCGGTGGTACGACTACCTCGCTTGGAAATGGAATAAACGAACTCTCGATAGCCATCAACAAAGTAATGGTCCAATAGTTCAGATTGTCCAAACACCACTGTATAAATCCCAAAGACTCCATACCTTAAAATGCAAAATTCAAAATGCAAAATTCAAAATGCCGAATGCAAAATCAACTTATTTGTTATTGATGAAACGCTTTGTGAGCCAGCGACGTACAGGCTCGTCGTAGAGTTTCAGACAAGCGTACGCAAGAGCGATGTTTATCGCAAATACCATAATCACCACCGGCCAAGTTTCGCCCAACGAGTAGTATTTGTTCTCGATAAGCCAAGCGTAGAATAGGTACATCACCGGATAGTGAACGATATAGAGCGGATAGGATATATCGCCCAAGAACTTACAAACCGACGACGAGAATTTGTTTGTCGTCTCGCCCGAAGCGGTAAACCATACGATAGCAGGGAATACGAACATCACGCACGCCAATTCGTATAAGCCATTTATGCTAATCTCGCCACACTTTGCAAATGCCGGTACCGAGAACAACGCAAAGAGTATCGCCCACGCAATCCAAAATATACCCTTAATCTTTACAGGTTTGAAGTTGCGAGCCAAGAGCATACCCAACGAGAATGGGAACATCATTCGCAGCAGACCACCGCAGAAATTGGCGGTGTCGAGAGTCCAACCGATACCCAACATATCGTAACCCGATACATCGGTTATAGCAAACCAACTCCACGCTACGCCCAACGCAACAGTCAATATCGCCAATGCACGATTGCTCAAATGGCGTATAAAGAGTGCGTAGAGCAAGTTGCCGATATACTCAAAAAAGAGCGACCAACTCGGGCCATTCAGCGAGAACATCTCGCCATTGCCACGCAAGTCGTATGGCGCACCCGGGTAGGCCGGAATAAAGAACATCGTAAGCACCAACGCCACCAACAACCACGACATCGGGGTAGGTGTGCCGTCCCACTTCACTCCTCCCTGCAAGTAGAAGGCAATAAAACCGATTATGGCACCCATAATCAACATCGGGTGCAATCGGATAAGTCGTCGCTTAAAGAAATCTTTGAGTGTCAGTCGGTTGTGTGCGCTCTGCCAACGGTCGTCGTATGCGTAACTGATTACGAAACCCGAAAGCATAAAGAATAAATCTACGCCAATATGACCGTGATTGAAGGTTGTGATTGCAGTACCCTCGGCAAAGGCAAAGCCCTCGAAAAAGTGGTACCATACAACCATCAGAGCGGCTGCCCCTCGCAAGCCGTCGAGTAGTGCGTAGTGAGGTTTGCTGTCGGCAAATGTTGCCGATAGGGTAGTGGTTAGGTTAGCCATATTGTCCGCGATTTATAAAATTACAAAATGTGAAGTCTTAACTCCTCGACAGGCACGCAAATCTGTTCGCCGCTCTCCATCTTTTTGAGAGTAGCCTTGCCCTCTGCCAACTCGTTGCTGCCGATAATTACAACATACGGAATTTGGCGACGGTTGGCGTACTCCATCTGCTTCTTCATCTTTGCAGGGTCGGGATACACCTCGCACGACCAGCCATCACGGAAAATCTCTGCAATGCGGAGCGACTCCAATACCTCCTTCTCGCCGAGATTGAGGAAGAGAATCTTCGTGGTGCGATCAACATATTCAGGGAAGAGATTGAGTCCCGACATAACATCGTAGATGCGGTCTGCGCCAAACGAAATACCCACGCCCGATACATCAGGCATACCAAAGATACCCGTAAGGTTGTCGTAGCGACCACCACCGCAGATCGAGCCGATAGCAAAGTCCTTCGCCTTAACCTCGAATATCGCGCCGGTGTAGTAGTTCAAACCACGAGCCAACGAGAGGTCCAACTCAACCTCCAACTTAATGCCGAGAGCCTCCACTGCAGAGAATACGGTGCGCAACTCCTCAACGCCCTTCAAGCCGGTTTCGCTCGTTGCGAGGATGGTTTCGAGTTGCGCCAACTTCTCGGCTGTCGTGCCGCTCAAAGTGAGGATAGGCTCCAACTTCGCCACAGCCTCCGCCTCGATGCCACGCTCTGCCAACTCCGCCTTAACATTGTCCAGACCAATCTTTTCGAGTTTGTCGATGGCTATCGTTATCTCTATCATCTTGTCGGCGTGGCCCATAACTTCGGCAATGCCGTAGAGTACTTTACGGTTGTTCAACTTCAACACCACATTGATGCCGAGCAAGCGGAATACACGCTCCACAATCGAAATCAACTCCACTTCGTTCAGCAGCGAGCGAGAGCCGATAATATCGACATCGCACTGGTAGAACTCGCGATAACGCCCCTTTTGTGGGCGGTCAGCACGCCATACAGGCTGAATCTGGTAACGTTTGAATGGAAATGTAATCTCGTTCTGGTGCTGCACAACATAGCGAGCAAACGGAACGGTCAAATCGTAGCGCAAACCCTTCTCGCAGATGCGGTGTGCTTGGCGTACCTCCTCGTCGTTCAAGCCCGAGCCGAAGTCGCCCGAGTTGAGAATCTTGAAGAGAAGTTTGTCGCCCTCCTCGCCATACTTACCCATAAGTGTGGAGAGGTTCTCCATCGAAGGCGTTTCGATAGATGCAAAGCCGTAGTTGCGGAAAACGTCGGCAATAGTGTCGAAAATATATGTGCGACGAGCCGTTTCGATAGGCGAGAAGTCGCGTGTTCCCTTTGGAATAGATGGTTTCTGTGCCATAGTATAAATTCAAAATTCAGAATTCAGAATTCAAAATTATTAAACATATCAAATTTTGCATTTTGCATTAACCCCTCTTCGAGGGCTTTTCCTCCTTCTTGCAAGGCATAGTGTGCAAGCACCCTCTGCTCTTGCTTCGTGCGTCGGTTTCGCATTTGTTGATTACTCAACAAGTTTGCGGTATTTTACTCGGTGTGGGGTGGTGTCCATACCCTGATTTTTCTTCCACTCCTCGTACTCCGAATATGAGCCCTCGTAGAATACAACCTTCGAGTCGCCCTCGAACGAGAGGATGTGCGTAGCGATACGATCCAAAAACCAACGGTCGTGCGAGATAACCACAGCGCAACCGGCGAAGTGCTCCAAACCCTCCTCCAATGCACGCAATGTGTTTACATCGATATCGTTGGTAGGCTCGTCGAGCAAGATTACATTGCCCTCCTCCTTCAATGCCAATGCGAGGTGCAAGCGGTTACGCTCTCCACCCGACAATACACCACACTTCTTCTCCTGATCGGCACCCGTAAAGTTGAAGCGAGCGACATAGGCACGAGCCGGTACCTGACGGTTGCCCAACTGCACCCACTCGCTATTCTGCGAGATTACCTCGTAGACACTCTTCTCGGGATCTATCGACTTATGTTGCTGATCTACGTATGCGAGTTTTACGGTTTGACCTACGGTGAAAGTTCCGCTCGTAGGCTCCTCCAACCCCATAATCATACGGAACAATGTGGTCTTACCCGTTCCGTTCGGGCCGATGACGCCCACGATACCGGCAGGTGGCAACTTGAAGTCCAAACCCTCGTAGAGTACCTTATCGCCAAATGCCTTCGATACGCCGTGCGCCTCGATAACAACATCGCCCAAACGAGGGCCGTTAGGGATGTAGATTTCGAGTTTCTCCTCCTTCTGCTTTGTATCCTCGTTGAGCATCTTGTCGTATGCCGACAAACGAGCCTTACTCTTGGCACGACGACCCGATGGATTCATATTTACCCACTCCAACTCACGCTCCAATGTCTTGCGACGCTTCGACTCCTGCTTCTCCTCCATAGCCATACGCTTGGTCTTTTGGTCGAGCCATCCCGAGTAGTTGCCCTTCCAAGGAATGCCCTCGCCACGGTCGAGTTCGAGAATCCAACCCGCCACGTTGTCCAAGAAATAGCGGTCGTGGGTTACGGCAATTACCGTACCCTTATACTGCTGCAAGTGCTGTTCCAACCAATCGATAGACTCGGCATCGAGATGGTTGGTAGGCTCGTCGAGCAACAATACATCGGGCTGCTGCAACAACAGACGACACAGTGCCACACGGCGACGCTCTCCACCCGAGAGGTGGGCAACATTCTCGTCGGGTGCAGGGCAACGCAGAGCGTCCATAGCACGCTCCAATACGCTATCCAACTCCCAGCCATTCACGTGGTCAATCTTTTCGTAGAGTTCGCCCTGACGCTCGATAAGACGAGCCATCTCGTCGTCGTCCATAGGCTCGCACAACTTCATATTTATATCCTCGTACTCTTTGAGCAATGCTACGGTCTCGGCGCAACCCTCCTCGACAACCTCCTTTACGGTCTTTGTGTCATCGAGTTTAGGCTCCTGCTCCAAATAACCTACGGTGTAACCCGGCGAGAATACAACCTCGCCTTGGAAGTTCTTGTCGATACCTGCAATAATTTTCATCAGCGTAGATTTACCCGAGCCGTTCAAACCGATAATACCGATTTTCGCTCCATAGAAGAATGATAGGTAGATATTATTCAAGACCTTCTTTTGATTCTGAAAGGTCTTGCTCACACCCACCATCGAGAAAATGATTTTTTCGTCTGCCATATTTAGTCTTTTTATCTGTTTATTTGCGTTATAATCGCACAAAGATAGTGAATAATTCTAAATTATTGTTATCTTTGTAAAAGATAATTTTGTGAGAAGTATGGCTCTACGAAAGAAAAAGAGAGTGGCACTCGCTCTATCGAGTGGCGGGCCACGTGGATTTGCCTATATAGGCGCATTGGAGGTGCTTGCAGAGCGCGGTTACGAGGTGTCGGCAGTAGCCGGAACATCCATCGGAGCGTTGATTGGCGGAGTGTATGCTGCCGGTCATCTTGCCGAGTTCAAAGAGTGGCTCTTTTCGCTCGATACACGCAAAGTGTTTTCGCTGATGGATTTTTCGCTCTCGATGAGCCACATCGTTAAGGGCGACAAAATTATCGAGGCGATAAAACAGGTTGTACCCGATGTGCAAATAGAGGCGATGGCGTTGCCATTTTCTGCTGTTGCCACCGACCTCTACACCGGCGAAGAGGTGGTTTTCGATAAGGGCGATTTGTTCTCGGCAATTCGTGCTTCGATGTCCATTCCGTCGCTTTTCAAGCCTATTCCACACGGCAATACGGTGCTGATTGACGGACACTCTACAAACTGTCTGCCGCTGAATAGGGTAGTGCGCACCAAAGGGGATATATTGGTGGGTTTCGACGTGAACTATTTTGATGTTGCCGCCATCCGCACAACCATTGCGAATGCCGAGCAGAAAAGTGCCGACTACGAACAGTTGCAACTCACAAAGCGTGAGGAGGTTAAGGCGTTGGCTACCGAGATGAACAACGCTGCTGATGTGTCGCTCTTTGCCAAGTTGAAGGCTCTCGGCTCGAAAGGTTTGGAGGCAGTGCGTGAGGTGCGCTCGTTCCGTGAAACGAATATCGATACGCTGCCCGAACTCGATTGGGACGACAACTTTTACGGCATAATCGACCGCACATTTTCTATTATGAATCAGCGTAATTCGCAACTTATGATTGAGTTGTGCAAACCCGACATTTTGGTGCAGATGCCGTTCGATGCCTATGGCGATATCTCGGACTACGCGTTGGCAAAGGAGATAGTCGAAAAAGGGCGCGAACTAATGTCCGCAGCCCTTGATAAGTATGAGTCGGAGCCTAAAAGTCTTTGGCAAAAGTTGCGAGCCAAGTAGCCTCTATTCGCCAAAAATCTGGTCTGCAAAATCGCTCCAACCATCTGCTGTTTTGTACGCCTCGACCGAGTCGTGCGGAACATATATTTTACGCCCCGTAACCACATCTTCAAAGGCGTATTGTTCCAATGTCGGTGGGGTAGTCGCCTTGCAGTGAATCTCTGTAAGTTTCTCGCAATAACTGAATGCTCGATATCCCACATTTGTCGTGGTCGAAGGGAGCGTTAAACTCGTGAGCGACTTGCAGTTAAAGCAAATGCTCTCCGCTACTGCTGTGAAGCCCTCGGGTAGAGCGAATGAACGCAATCCCGTAGCCGCAAAGGCATTCTTTCCGATTGTTTCAATGCCCTGTGGCAGTGCTATTTCCGAGAGTTGCAAATCGCCGGCAAAAGCATAAGTTCCGATGCTCTTTACTCCTTCGGGAATATTGATTGAAGCAAGTATAGGACATTCGTGGAAGGCGTCATCTTCGACAGTTGTGATGGTTGAAGGTAGTATTACGCTCTCCAAGCCGTGGCACTTGTAGAGTGCTTGTTTCTTGATTATTCGCAGATTTGTATTTTTGGAGAGGTCGAGGGTGCGCAGTGCAATAGCATTATATGCCTGAAAACTCTCCAAATTTACGAAATACTCAATACCTCCGACCGAGTAGATATTCTGCTTTGAGTCGATGTTGATGGCACGAATAGCCTTCGCCTCGTTCTCGGAGAGGACCTTGTCGCCATTGATATCGAACTTTTCGTAGCAATAGCGCATAAACTCTACATCCTCCAACTTCTCGCAGTAGTCGGTTGGGGGCGGAATGGTACCCTTCGGAATGGTGATTGTGCTACCGTCAGAGAGGGTAATAACAACTTCCGTTTCGCTATCGGTGATACCAACAATAATGCACTCCTCGTCCTCTTTGCAGTCGCAGTTGTTTATGGTTATAGGGTCGCTCTTGGCAAAAGTTATTGTGTAGCCTACAACCTCCTCGCCATTCATAATGGGCGTAACAGAAGTTACGTAGTCCCTGCTTTGCAATACCTCTATAATGGCTCGCAGAGCAGCGATATCTTCGTCAGCCTTGTCGCATTGTGCTTCCAATTCATCTATACGTTGCTCCAACTCGTCGAGTCTATCCATAACCGACGAGTCATCGTATGAGGGAGCGCACGATGCAAAGAGCAACATTAAAGCGCTGACTATGTAGGCGTAGAACTTCATAAATCTATTGTTTTACCACGCAAAGAGAGGGTACTGCTCCATCAAAGCGTTTACGTCTTTGCGAACAGCAGCGATATTCTCCTCGTTCTCGGCATCGGACAATACTCGGTCGATCAACTCGGCGATATACTCCATCTTATCCTCCTTCAAACCACGAGTGGTGATGGCAGGTGTGCCGAAGCGCAAACCCGAAGTCTGGAATGCCGAACGAGAGTCGAACGGTACCATATTCTTGTTTGTGGTGATATCTGCTGCCACGAGAGCCTTCTCGGCAACCTTACCTGTCAACTCAGGGAACTTGGTGCGCAAATCTACCAAGATAAGGTGGTTGTCAGTTCCGCCCGAAACAATCTTATAGCCACGTGCGGTGAGTGCTGCCGACAACGCCTGTGCGTTGCGAACAACCTGCTGCTGATACTCCTTATACTCCGGTGTCAGAGCCTCGCCAAAAGCGACAGCCTTTGCTGCGATAACGTGTTCGAGTGGACCACCCTGAATGCCCGGGAATACGGCAGAGTTGAGAATCTGCGACATTTTCTTTACTACACCCTTTGGAGTGGTCAAACCCCACGGATTGTCGAAGTCCTTACCGAGCAAGATGATACCGCCACGTGGACCACGCAATGTTTTGTGGGTGGTAGAGGTTACGATATGCGCATACTTAACAGGGTTTTCGAGCAAGCCTGCTGCGATAAGACCTGCGGTGTGTGCCATATCTATCATCAACAAAGCACCTACCTTATCTGCAATTTCGCGCATACGCTTGTAGTCCCACTCGCGCGAGTATGCCGATGCACCGCCTACGATAAGTTTTGGCTTGCACTCCATTGCCTTCTGCTCCATCTCGTCGTAATCTACGCGGCCATCCTCCTCGCGCACCGAGTAACTCACTGCGTTGAAGTATGTTCCCGACATATTGACAGCCGAGCCGTGCGAGAGGTGCCCACCGTGTGAGAGGTTCAAACCGAGGAATGTATCTCCCGGCTTCAATACCGCAAAGAATACCGCCATATTAGCCTGTGCGCCCGAGTGAGGCTGAACATTGGCATACTCGGCACCATAGATTTGGCAGAGTCGCTCGATGGCAAGACTCTCCACCTTATCTACAACCTCGCAACCGCCATAGTAGCGTGCTGCAGGGTAGCCCTCGGCATACTTATTTGTCAAGACCGAGCCCATAGCATTCATCACTTGCTCGCTAACAAAGTTCTCCGATGCGATAAGTTCGATACCGCGCATCTGGCGGGCACGCTCCTCGGAGATAAGGTCGAAAATTTGTGTGTCTAACTTCATAATTCAATCTATATTTTGTTGTCGTTGTTCTCAATTCGAGCCTTCGAATTGCGAAGTTACGAGATTTTTCAAATAAAAATACTATCTTTGCGCTAAACTTATAAACAAATTATAGTATGAAACTACTCGAAGGAAAGGTAGCACTCGTTACAGGTGCCACTCGTGGTATTGGCCGTGCTATTGCTTTGCGATTTGCCGAGAATGGTGCAAATATCGCTTTCACATATCTCTCGTCGGTGGTAGCGGCCGAGTCGCTCGTTGCCGAGATTGAGGCTTTGGGTGCGCGTGCAGTAGGCTTTGCATCGAACGCAGCCGACTTTGCCGATGCTCACAGTGTTGTCGAAAAGGTTGTTGCCGAGTTCGGTCAGATAGATATTCTTGTGAACAACGCAGGTCAGACCAAAGATGGCCTTATGTTGCGTATGAGCGAGGAGCAGTGGGATGCAATTATCGATACCAATCTCAAATCGGCATTCAATTTCACCCACGCTGTAACCTCTGTGATGGCTCGTAAGCGTGCAGGCTCTATTATAAATATGTCGTCGGTGGTAGGCACCAATGGCAATGCAGGGCAGTGCAACTACTCCGCATCGAAGGCGGGACTTATTGGTCTTACAATGTCATTTGCCAAAGAGATGGGTGCGCGTGGTATCCGTTGCAACGCTATTGCCCCCGGCTTTATCGAGACCGATATGACCGATAAGTTGAACGATGCCACCAAGCAGGCGATTATCTCCTCGGTATCTCTGGGCCGTATGGGTACAACCGACGAGGTTGCCAATGTTGCCCTATTCCTCGCAAGCGATATGTCCGCATACATCACCGGAGAGGTTATCAAAGTAACCGGAGGAATGCGATAAAAATCGTTCTGATTGGTGAATTTTGCCCCCAATCAGCAATAACCGAGATGCTCACATAGGTTCACTATGCTCCGCTCTCGGTTTTTTGCTTGGCACAAAATTCCCTCAATCATTTACGATTTTTGGGGTGGGAGAAGAGTAGAAAATTATAGGATGTTGTATGATTTTCCTATCAAATCCTATCATCCTATCAAATCTCATAATTACATCATTACACAAACAAGCCTGCCTAACTTTTTACTTGTTAGACAGGCTCTTTATTGTTGCTTAACCTCAAATGCTACTTAACCTCAAATTCGGCGGTTAGCAAATCGTCATCAAGTGATGAGCCTCCAACCATAACCTTGAATGTTCCGGGTTCGACAACACGTTCCATTTCGAGGTTGTAGTATTGCAGATGCTCCGGAGTGAGTGTGAATGAGATGCGCTTGCTCTCGCCCGCTTTCAACGCCACACGCTCGAAGCCCTTCAACTCCTTAACCGGACGAGTTACATCCGAGTAGCAATCACGAATATAGAGTTGTGCAATCTCGACACCATCGCGTGTGCCCGTATTCTTTACGGTAACACTTGCCTCGATACTCTCGTTAGTGCCGATAACGCTCTTCGAGAGTTGGAGATCCGAATACTCGTATGTAGTGTATGAAAGACCGTATCCGAAAGGATAGAGTGGCTTGTTCGGAATATCCTGCAACTTGTAACGATAGTGCGATGGCTTGTGGTTGTAGTACATCTGCACCTGTCCCGATGTGCGAGGAATGGTGATTGCGAGTTTTGCCGAAGGATTTACCTTGCCGTATAGAATCTCTGCAACAGCGTGACCTCCAACCATTCCCGGCTCCCAAGCGCAAACGATAGCAGGAAGATGCTCGTCCTCCCAAACAACCGCTTGTGGGCGACCTGCTACGATTATGAGAATCGTAGGTTTGCCACTTGCATAAACCTTCTTAACCAAATCCTGTTGCAAGCCGTAGAGGTGAATCTCTGCACGGTCCTGATTCTCGCCACAGGTCTTGTCTCCACGACGTGCTCGAAGACTTATTTCGCCTGCTACAACGATGTTTAGGTCTGTGGTGCGGGCGATACGTGCCGCCTTATCTACACTCTCCTGTGTCATCTTCTTTGGGGTGATGCCCTGATCGACAAATACAAACTCTGTCTTCGGTGCCACCTCGCGCAAGCCTTCGAGAATAGTTGTTACATTCTCCGGCTTTTGAGGTGCAGACCAGTCGCCCATAATATTCTCGTCGTCGGCGTTAATGCCGGTAACGAGTACTCGTTTATACTTCTTCACGTCAAGCGGAAGGATGCCGTCGTTCTTCAACAGCACGATAGAGTTGCGAGCGGCCTCCAAAGCGGTTGCACGATGCTCCTCGCACATACGAACCTTCTCTCCCTCGACCTCGTCGCAGTACGGGTTCTCGAACAATCCGAGGCGGAATTTGGCGGTGAGGATGCGACGCACCGACTCGTCGATACGGCTTTCGGGAATACGACCTTCGCGTACCAACTCAACAACCTCTTCGTTCCAATGAATACCGTGCATATGCATATCCATACCTGCCATAATCGACTGATAGTAAGCCTCCTTGCGGCTCGGTGCAGCCTTATGTAGAGTGTGAATACGCTCGATATCCATCCAGTCGCTCACAACAAATCCTGTAAAACCATACTCGTCACGCATCTTGGTCTGCATCAACCACTTACTCTTGTGGCAAGGGACACCGTTTATCTCGTTATGTGCAGTCATCAACGAACCTACAAAACCTTCACGGATAGCCTTTTCGTATGGCGGAAGGAAAACCTCGTGGAGTGTGCGCTCCGAAATATCGCTCGGTGCGTGGTTCGCACCATTCACGGGCTGTGAGTCGGCAATGCAGTGCTTGATACACGCCAAAACATCATCTCCGCCCTGCATATCGCCCTGATAACCCTTAATGAGTGCCAAGCCCATCTGTGTTACGAGATATGGGTCCTCGCCGAAGGTTTCGCCAACACGTCCCCAACGGGCATCACGAGCAACATCGATATTGGGGTTGAAGGTCCAATGCATATTCATTGCTCGCATCTCTTTGGCGGTCTGACGAGCAATTTTGTATGCCATCTCGGTATCGAACGAGCAAGCCTGACCAATGCTTGTAGGGTACGATGTATTGTTTGGAGCAAGGCAGTTGCCGTGAATTGCATCGATACCGAAAATCAACGGAATACCGAGTCGTGATGACATAGCCAAACGTTGCAACTCATTTGCCTCGTCTGCCTCCAAAACGTGGAGATACGAGCCAATTAAGCCCTGCTGTGTCCATTTGCGAAGAGTGTCGCCATTGATGCCCGGATAGAAACCTTGTGCATCCTGATTGTCAGCTTGCATCTTCTTGTCGCGCTTCTCAACGTGACGAACGCCGCAAAACTGGTTCATCTGTCCCACCTTCTCTTCGAGCGTCATCTGCGAGAGGAGTGCCTCCACACGAGCCTCGATAGGGGCGTTAGGGTCTTTGTAATCGACCTTGCTACACGATACCACAGCCAAGACTGCAACTGCAAGAATAACTAATTTTTTCATCACTTATGAAGTTTTGAGATTTATCGAATCTGTGCGCCGTGCTTATGCTCGAATGCCGACTGCAAAGCAGCCATTGTGCGCTCGATAGTCTTGTCGTTGAGTGTCTGGTTCTTATCCTCGAGGATGAACGACAATGCGTACGACTTCTTACCCTCCGGCAACTTGTCGCCCTCGTATACATCGAACAACGCAACACTCTTGAGAAGTTTCTTCTCGGTGGCGAATGCCGTAGCACGCAACTGCGAGAACGAAACGCTCTTATCTACCAACAGTGCCAAGTCGCGCTTAACCTCCGGATACTTCGACAACTCGGTTGCTGCAACTTTGTGTTTGCGGGTTGCCTTCAACAAGAGGTCGAAGTCTATCTCGGCAAAGAATACATCCTGCTTCAAATCGAACGCTTTGCAAATCTTGGCATTTACCTGTCCTAACTGTGCAAATGGTTTGTTGTTGAGATACAACTCCACAGCATCGCCAAACAAATCGCTGTCGAGCGACTCCGAGCGTAGGGTGTAGATGTCCAAACCAAAGCGACGGAGCAACAACTCAACCGTAGCACGCAAAGTGTAGAACGAAGCCTGCTCCGCCTTCTGATTCCACGACTGCGGAGTAGCCAAGCCCGTTACGGCAATAGCCAAGCGATAGTTCTCGGAGTAGGCAGCCAAAGGTGCAGCCTCCTCGCCCTCCTTCGCCTCTACATTGTGGCGGAAGTAGCAATTACCGAACTCGTATATTTTCAAGTCGCCATTGCGGTGGTTGGCGTTCAACTGTACAGCCTCCATAGTGTTGAAAAGGAGAGTCTGACGCATTACGCCCAAATCTGCCGAGAGTGGGTTCATAATCTTCACGCACTGCTCCGCAGGGTACGAGGTCAATCCCTCGTAGTAGGCGGTCTTTGTGAGCGAGTTCGACATAATCTCGGTGTAGCCACGTGCGGTAAGCATATCTGCTACGAGGTTTGTAAGACGTGTCTTATCGGGCTTCTGAACATACGAGAGGGTAGAGTTAACCTTCTCCGAAACCTCCACGTTATTGTAGCCGTAGATTCGCAAAATATCCTCAATCAAATCGGCCTCACGCTGAACATCAACTCGGTATGGCGGTACGGCAACGCTCCAAACATCGCCCTCCTCCTTCTCAATCTTAACCTCCAACGCATCCACAATGGTGCGGAACACCTCGGTTGGAATATCCTTGCCGATAATCGACTTGGCACGTGCTACCGAGAAGTCGAAACGGAATGGCTCAACAGCCACAGGGTTAGAGTCGTAAATCTCGCTCGATATTGTTCCGCCCGCCAACTCCTTAAAGAGTAGAGCAGCACGCTTCAATGCGTAAATCTGAATGTTAGGATCGATGCCTCGCTCGAAACGGAACGATGAGTCGGTGTTCAAACCGAAACGCTTTGCAGTCTTACGTACCGATACAGGGTTGAAATATGCGCTCTCGATAAATATGTCGGTTGTGGTGTCGCTTACGCCCGAATCCAAACCACCATATACACCGGCAATACACATAGGTCGCTCTGCCGAGCATATCATCAAATCGTCAGCGGTGAGTTTGCGCTCTACGCCATCGAGAGTAACAAACGGAGTACCCTCGGCGCAATTCTTAACCACAATCTTACCACCCTCAATCTTTGCTGCATCGAAGGCGTGGAGTGGTTGTCCCAACTCGAAAAGTATGTAGTTGGTAATATCCACCAGGTTGTTCTTTGGGTTTATGCCCGCAGCACGGAGCGAGTTCTGCATCCACTCCGGCGACGGAGCAATCTTGCAACCCTTAACTGTAACACCCGTATAGTGAGGGCAAGCAACGGTGTTCTCCACCTCTACCTCAATCTGCAAATCGTTGTTCTCTACAGCGAAAGCCTCAACACTCGGCAACTTCAACTCTGCCTGCTCGCCACGAGCGCGGAGGTATGCCACGAGGTCGCGTGCCACGCCAATATGCGAAGCGGCATCGATGCGGTTTGGTGTCAAACCAATCTCGATAAGATAGTCGTCAGAGATGTTGTAGTACTCCTTTGCCGGTGTACCTACAACAGCCTCGGCAGGCAACTCGATAATTCCGGCGTGCGACGAGCCGATACCCAACTCATCCTCGGCACACAACATACCGAGCGACTCAACGCCACGAATTTTCGAACGCTTAATCTTGAACTCCTCGGTGCCTCCGTCGGGGTAGAGTACTGCGCCTACTGTGGCGCACATAACCTTCAAACCCTTTCTGCAATTTGCTGCACCGCACACAATCTGCAATGGTGCCTCGCCACCTACATCAACCGTTGTTATGTGCAAGTGATCCGAGTCGGGGTGATCCTCGCAAGTGAGTACCTCACCCACAACTACACCGGCCAAGCCGCCTCGTATTGTCTCAATCTTCTCGAAGCCCTCAACCTCCAAGCCAATGTCAGTCAAAACTGTCGCCACCTCCTCTGCTGTCAAAGTGGTGTCAACATAGTTTTTCAACCAATTAAATGAAATATTCATACTCTATATTTTTTTATTGTCTAACTATTCGTTTCAAATACCCAAAATCGTTCTGATTGGTAAATTTTGTACCTTGCTTCGGTCGCCAAATTCCTCACATACGTTTAGTATGCTGTGCTTGCCGGCACACAAAACTATATAATCGTGCAAAGATACGAAAAATAACGGAACCGACGATGCGGAGCGAGAGAAAAAAGCAAATTTATTTGCATTTTTCCGAGCCGCGAGGAGGAAAAGCCTGCGAAGCAGGATTAAAGCGGAAAACTTTTTTACAGAGTACAGAGAGCGACACAAAATAAGTTGGTAGCGCACCCCAGTAAAGGGCGGAACGCCCG
>JAZQML010000038.1:0-1548 GCA_045543395.1 Alistipes sp.
GAACTCCGTATTCTCCTCAATTATCTGCTCCAACATCGCGTATGTTAGATTTTCCGAATCATACTCCGAAATGCGTTTATGCTCCTTCAAATACGCTAATCGAGCCTCGGTGTATTGGTCGTATAGCAGGTCAAAAATCGAGTGAATATTACTATCCGAAACCGTGCAATTATTATACTCGATATATGCCAACAAATCGGCAATATTGCACTCCTTTGGATGCTCATTTCCCGACACCACAAGGCAGAACTTTTGCTTGGCGCGAGATATGGCGACATTGAGCAGATTGGGGTCATCAGAGAACTCGGTTATCATATCATCAACGGTGGACATAACTATTGCATCCTTCTCTCTGCCCTGAAATTTATGCACCGTGGCAACATCAACGCGACCACCTATGGCGTGATTTAGCGCATCGACCTGCCCATTGTATGGCGCGATAATACCAATCTCCTCTGCGGGGTATGGCAAAGTTGGCAACACCTCTTGCATCACAACCTCAACCTCTCGCTGATTCATCTTGCCACGAGTGTGATGCCCCACGGCTGTGCGCTTTGCCGATATTACATCCTCCTCGTCATTATCTTTAGTCATAATTATCAACTTGCCGCCATAGAACTTTTGGTTGCAGAAATTGATAATCTTTGGGTGACAGCGATAGTGCTCTCGGAGTAGTGTTTGCGGTGCATCGGGAAGAACTTTGCAAACCGACTGCAAAAAACTGTTCTTGGAACAATCGTATCGCTCGTCAATGTTACAGTTCATCGCAATTGCCTGCAAACGCAACTTATCCTCCTCGGTAACCACATTTGGCAACTGCATCGAATCGCCTACGATAACAGCATTCCTGGCACACATTAGAGCCAACGCGCCCGTTTCCGCCGAGATTTGCGAAGCCTCGTCCATTATCACATAGTCGAATACGGCATCCTTGTCAAAGTTTGTGCGAGAAGAAAAAGTAGTACTCAACACCAAAGGATACTCCTTTATCAAATCGGGAACGATATTTCCAAATATTGGTCGCTCGTGGTCTTTGCCATACTTGTAATATAGTGAGTTGTGCAAGTAACACATCGATTGCTCCTGCAGTTGTTTCATCATTGCCGAGGCATCGCACGATGATAACGCACGCTCCAATGAGGCTATTTCATCCACCAACTCCGAGTGTTTCACCTCGTATAACTTGCGCTGAACTATCGGGATAAGCGAAGCAATATCATTCAAAGTCGGCTTGTCGGCAACACCGCTGAAAATCTTGTGCAGTCTGCGCCTAAACCTATAATCACGAATCGCATTAACGATTTTTGTAAATATGCCCGAATACCTTACGCCTTCAATAACCGCTTGCAACTCATTCCACAAAGTCATAAGTTGAGCCGAGGTGAAAGATTTGCGAATGGTTATTGCTCCATTGTATTCAACCTCCTGCTCAAAGTGCGTGTGCTCCACTTTCAGCGCATCCAACTCTTGACGGGCAAGAGCCAAACGCTCTTGCTTTGCAAATACATCTGCAAGGGTTTTGGATTGGCTGTCGAGATTGTGTAAAAA
>JAZQML010000039.1:0-8700 GCA_045543395.1 Alistipes sp.
CCCCAGTAAGCACCGAAGGTGCGCCCCCAGCAACCCCCAGAATCGTTGCGCCGTGATAAGGGTAGTGGTTCGCAAAACCACAAAAAAAAAGACAGCCCGTTGAAGAACTGCCTTTTCTGTTGGCTTCCGTCAGACTACAAACTGATAGCCTCGGAAGGACAAACACCTGCGCACGCGCCACACTCGATACACTTCTCTGGATCGATTACATAGATGTCGCCGGCAGTGATAGCCTCAACCGGACACTCATCGATGCAAGTACCGCACGCGATACACGAATCTGAAATTTTGTAAGCCATAGTTCTATTATTTGTGTTAATTAACAGTGCGAAGTTACGCTTTTATTCTCAATTATCCAAAAAAATCGTATCTTTGTGGTAGTGGTTTATACCAAAAAGAGCAAAAATGGTGCTAAATAAAACTTCCGTACGCCTCACTTTCCTCGGCACAGGCACCTCGCAGGGTGTTCCCGTCATAGGCTGCGACTGCGCAGTGTGCTGCTCGGCAGATGAGCGCGACAGACGATTGCGCACCTCGGCAATGGTGGAGGTGGGCGACAAACGATTTGTCATAGATGCGGGGCCCGATTTCCGCCAGCAGATGTTGCGTGAGGGTATATCGCACATCACGGCGATACTACTGACTCACAAACACAAAGACCATATCGGCGGGCTTGACGATGTGCGTGCGCTGAATTTTGTGGACTATCCGCGCCAAATACACTCCGTACATATCTATGGTACGCGCGACACGTGCGAGTGCGTGCGCAAAGATTTCGACTACGCCTTCGAGCCTAACCCCTATCGTGGTGTTCCGCAGATGCAACTGCACGAGTTCGACACCGAGCCTTTCGTGGTCGAAGGGGTGGAAATCATCCCCATTCGGGGCAGACACTCTTGCTTCGAGGTTACGGGCTTCCGCTTCGGCAAACTCGCCTATTTGACCGATTTTAAGGCTATTAGCGACGACGAATGTGCAAAGTTGCAGGGCGTGGAGGTGCTGGTGGTGAATGCCTTGCGCTTCGAGCCGCACGACTCCCACTTCTCGGTGGCAGAGGCTATGGAGTTGGTGGCAAAGGTCGCTCCAAAGCGGACCTACCTTACCCATATCTCGCACGATATAGGGTTGCATTGTGTGGCAAACTTGCGCCTAAACGAAGGAGTTGAGTTTGCATACGATGGAATGAAAGTTGAAGTTTAGACGAGAGAAATGCAGAATGCAAAATGCAAAATGCAGAATGCAAAATGCAAAATTACCCCAGAACCCCCAGAGCCCCCAGAACCCCTAGAACTATATGAAACACAAAACAGTAATCATCACAGGTGCATCGTCGGGTATAGGCGAGGCGATGGCACGGCTCTACGCCCGGATGGGAGCGAAGGTGGTGCTTGGCGCACGCAACGAGGAGCGACTTGCGCAGTTGGTTGCGACCATTCGTGCGGAGGGTGGCGAGGCGATATATGTCGTTACCGACGTAACCAAAGAGGAGGAGTGCCTACGGCTTATCGAGCGTGCTGTGGCGGAGTATGGCGGTGTGGATGTGATGATCTGCAATGCCGGTATCTCGATGCGGGCGACCTTCGACGAGGTGGATATGGCAGTCTTGCACCGAGTGATGGATGTAAACTTTTGGGGTACAGTCTATTGTGCCAAGTACGCATTGCCCTATTTGGTGGCTGCGAGAGGCTCGTTGGTGGGTATTTCGTCGGTGGCAGGGTTGCACGGCTTGCCCGGTAGAACGGGCTATTCGGCATCGAAATTTGCGATTACGGGGTTGCTCGAAACCATCCGCATTGAGAACGCTCCGAAGGGGTTGCACGTGATGATTGCCTGTCCCGGATATACCGCCTCGAATGTGCGCTACTCGGCACTTATGGCTGACGGCACGCCGCAGGGCGCAACGCCACGCAACGAGAGCAAGATGATGAGTGCCGACGAGGTGGCACGACGTGTGGCAAAGGGCATTGCGCGTAGAAAACGCCTCTGCCTGATGGATGCCGAAGGGCGTGCAACACACTTTGTAAAGAAATTTGCTCCCTCGCTGCTCGATAGAGTGTTCCGATGGGTGGTGAAAACTGAAAACGGAAAACTGAAAACGGAAAACTGAAAACGGAAAACGGAGTATAGAGAAATGCAAAATGCAAAATGCAAAATGCAGAATTCAAAATGTAGAATGCAAAATGCAGAATTCAAAATGCAAAATGGAGTCTACACTTGGTAGCGCACCCCAGTAAAGGGCGGAACGCCCGCCCCTAGTAAGCACCGAAGGTTCCCCCCCAGTACCCCCAGAATCGTTGCGCCGTGATGAGGGTAAGAGTTCGCACTTGGTAGTAACCCCTAGAACCCCAAAAAAACAAAATATAACCCTATGAAGAAACGATTAGAATCTTTGGATGTATTGCGAGGTGCCGACCTATTCTTTTTGATGGCGGTGGGACCTATTATGCGTAAGTTTATCAGGACGGTAGATGTGCCGTGGCTCAACGACTGCTATTGGCTGTTCGACCACGTCGAGTGGTTTGGTTTCTCGCCTTGGGATATCATTATGCCGTTGTTTGTCTTTATGACCGGCATAACCATCCCCTTTGCGTTGGGGCGTGCGCGTGAGGAGCGCAACTATGGCTCGGCCCTGTGGCGCATAGTGCGTCGTGTGGTGGTGCTGTGGCTGTTCGGTATGATTTGTCAGGGCGGACTCTACGACAAAGACCCTCACACCATATATCTCTATTCCAATACGTTACAATCTATTGCGGTGGCGTACGCTGCGGCTGCGTTGTTGTTCCTATTTACGAAGGTACGCACGCAAATTGCGGTGGCTACGCTATTGCTCGTGGGCTATTGGGCAGCGATGGAGTTTGTGTCGGTGGATGGCTACGGCGGTGGCGACTACTCGCCTACGCACAACCTCGCCGAGTGGGTGGATAATGCCGTACTCGGTCGTTTCCGCGATGGTGCGAAGGTTGTGGATGGGGTAGTGGTGTTCAAAGAGGGCTACCACTACACGTGGATACTCTCCTCGCTGAACTTTGTGGTTACGGGGCTGCTTGGTATGTTTGCGGGCGTGATTGCCAAGTCGCAGATGGCAGAGAAACGCAAACTTTGGTGGTTTGCAGGCGCAGGTGTGGCTATGGTCGTAGTGGGGTTGATTTGGGGTATTTGGCACCCTATAATCAAGATGATATGGACCTCGTCGATGACGCTCTTTACGGGCGGAATATGCTTCCTGCTGTTGTGGTTGTGCTACTATCTGATTGATTATAAGGGTTATCGCTGGGGCTTAACGCTCTTTAAGGTCTACGGTATGAACTCCATAGCCGCCTATATGATGCCTAAATTTATCGCTCTGCGTAAGGTGTTGAGCGGCTTGTTGGTGTTCTGCCCGCTCCTCTTGGGCGAGGGTTGGGGTGGCTTTGTCATCTCACTTGTGGTTGTCGTCTGCCAATATCTGCTGCTGTACTATATGTATAGGAGGGAGATTTACTTGAAGGTTTAGACGAGGAACGAGAGAAATGCAAAATGCAAAATGCAAAATGCAAAATGGAGTCTGCAGTTGGTAGCGCACCCCAGTAAAGGGCGGAACGCCCGCCCCCAGTAAGCACCGAAGGTGCGCCCCCAGCAAACCCCAGAATCGTTGCGCCGTGATGAGGGTAAGAGTTCGCAGTCTGCTATTTTCAATTTACAATTTACACAATTTACACCCCTGTAAATGTGTAAATCTGTAAATCTGTAAATTTTAGACGAGAGTACAGAGAAATGCAAAATGCAGAATGCAGAATGCAGAATGCAGAATGCAAAACTACTCACTACTCTCTACTAACTACTAACTAACAAAAAGGCAACCCAAATTGGTTGCCTTTATTGTTCTCGATGTGCGCTCGGCTATTTGTAGAATAGCGACGAGATAGATTGATAGTTGTGTACTCGCTCGATGCACTCGGCAATGATCTCGGCGCACGAGAGTACCGTAAACTTCGATAGATCCTTTTCAGGATTGAGCGGTATGGTGTCGGTTACGATAACCTCCTGCAATGCGCTCTCGGCAATGCGCTCGTAGGCCTTACCCGACAATACAGGGTGGGTAATTGCTGCACGAACGCTCTTTGCTCCACGCTCCATCAACATATTGGCAGCCATACAGATGGTGCCAGCCGTATCAATCATATCGTCTACGATAAGGATGTTACGGCCCTCAACCTCGCCAATAGCGGTCATAGAGCCTACTACGTTGGCCTTTGCACGCTCTTTGTGCGAGATGATGATAGGCGTTTCGAGCAACTTGGCATAGGTGCTTGCTCGCTTTGCGCCACCCATATCGGGCGAAGCAATCGAGAGGTCCTCTATGCCGAGATTCTTGATGTACGGGATAAAGATGCCACTTGCGTAGAGAGCATCTACAGGTACATCGAAGAAGCCCTGAATCTGGTCTGCGTGCAGGTCGAGCGTCATCACGCGGTCGGCACCAGCCACTGTGAGCATATTAGCCACGAGTGCGGAGGTGATAGGTACGCGTGGGCGGTCTTTGCGGTCCTGACGTGCCCAGCCAAAGTAAGGGATAACCGCTACGACTTTGTAGGCCGAAGCGCGCTTGGCAGCATCAATCATCATCAACAACTCCATAAGATTGTCCGATTTAGGGAATGTTGATTGGATGATGAATACCGTGCAACCACGAATCGACTCGATGAAGTGCGGTTGGAACTCGCCGTCGCTGAACTCTACAACCTCGCACTCGCCGAGTGTAGTGCCGTAGGCAGCGACAATCTTTTCTGCCAGGTAGCGCGATGCACGACCTGTGAAGAACTTAATTTTGTGGATAGCCATACTATATAATTTATTTAAGTATAAGTTTTCTTTTCTATTAGCCGTTAGCCATTAGCGATTGGCTTTTTTGTTTTGCGCCATTTTTCAATGGCATTGAATGGCATTCGGGCTTTCAGCCCTTAATGACATTGAATGGCAGCGCACTCCATAGGAGTGCTTAATGACAGGCGCATTTGCCATTCAGCGAGTGCAACGAGCGATTGCCATTCAGTGAGCGTTAGCGAACGCTTGCCATTCAGCGAGTGCAACGAGCGATTGCCATTCTGCTGCGCCAACTCTCGTCTAAATTTACAGATTTACAGATTTACACATTTACAGGGGTGTAAATTGTGTAAATTGTAAATCTTTGTTAGCGAACTCTTACCCTTATCACGGCGCAGCGATTCTGGGGTTTGCTGGGGGCGCACCTTCGGTGCTTACTGGGGGCGGGCGTTCCGCCCTTTACTGGGGTGCGCTACCAACTTATTTTGTGTCGCTCTCTGTCCTCTGTCCTCCGTAATCTATCAAAAAAGTTTTCCGCTTTCCGTTTTCCGTTTTGCATTCTCTCCATCTCCGCTCGCAAAAGTAGCACTTTTTGTGCTTATTCTGCGCTTTCTGCCAAAATTTTATTAACAAATTCTAATATATCCTCTCGCCCCTGACCATTTTCGCTCGACGAGAGCAACATCGGTGGCAACTCCTCCCACTGCTCCGACAAACGCTTTTTGTACGCTGTAACAGCACGTTGCGTCTGCGTGGCGGACTGCTTGTCGCACTTGGTAAAGATTAGGGCAAAGGGTACCCCCCCCTCGCCCAACATCTCTATAAACTCCAAGTCAATCTTTTGTGGCTCCAATCGCGAATCGACCAACACAAAGAGAAAGTGCATCTTTTCGCACTTGAACACATAGTCGAGTATAATCTTTGCGAAGGCTCCACGCTCACGCTTCGAGGTGCGGGCATATCCGTATCCGGGCAGGTCTACCAAGTACCACTCTCGGTTTATGAGGAAGTGGTTTATTAACTTGGTCTTGCCGGGTGTAGCCGACACCTTTGCCAACCCTTTGTGGCGGGTGAGCATATTTATAAGCGACGACTTACCCACATTGCTTCGCCCGATGAAGGCGATATCCTTCAACGAGTCCTTCGGCACTTGCGAGATACGCTCCGACGAGCACTTAAATTCTGCCTTTGTTATCATAAGGTTAATGGGGGTTACTGGGGGTTCTAGGGGTTCTGGGGGTTCTTTTTTAGTTAGTAGTTAGTAGAGAGTAGTTTTGCATTTTGAATTTTGCATTCTGCATTTTGCATTTTGCATTTCCCTTATTTCACTTCTGTCAGTTCGAGTACAACGCTGCGCCAGTCGTTTGTGGCACGCATCTCGTTCAACTCCACGTTCGATTTGTATGCCTTTGCGAGTTCGGGAATTACGATACCCTCCTCCATCAACATCTTGCCACTGACAACCTTACCGCTAATGTGTACAGGCTCGCCCTCGAACTCGGGAGCAACCTCACGAATGCGATACTTTGCATCCGCCTTCAACCCCTGCAAACGAATTATAGGCATCGATGTTTCGCGCCAAATAAGGTGGCGATAAACAAAGAGTACGGCCCTCTCCTTCGCCTCGTTCACATACATCAGCGAGGTGTAGTTCTTGTCGCCCTCGTATGGCGAGATAAGGCGGTAGAGGTCGCCCTGCTGCACGACAGGACGGATAACCTTATACTCGGCAATAGCACGCTTTGCGTAGGCACGCTCGACATCGTTCATCGTTGCCGGCACCATCTCCATACCGAGTCGGCACATCGAAGCCACGTCGAAACGGAACTTTATAGGCACCAAACGCTGCGTATATTTGCTATATTTCGAGCCTACGTGCGCAGCCAACATATTCGCAGGGTAGAAGTTCAACGAGCCCCACTGAATGAGAATGCGGTGGTAGGCATCGGTCTGGTCGCTTGTCCACATCTCTTGGAAGTAAGGCATAAAGCCGTAGTTCAGACGGGTACCACCCGAAGCGCACAATTGAATAACAACCTTCGGATACTTGGCACGTATGCGTTTGAGAATACTCTCCAAAGCGAGCGCAAACTCAACCTGCAAGTTCGACTGCAACGCCTTTGGCAGGTAGAGCGATTGAGCATTGCTCATACCCATATTGTTGTCCCACTTAATGTAGTAGATGTCAGGATTTTGGGTGAGCAAATCATCCACCACACCGAACACGAAATCCTGCACCTTCGGATTGGTCAAATCGAGCAACATTTGACCACCGCCACGACCATAGGTAGGCTCGTAGTCTGCGTGGCGCAACACCCAATCGGGATGCTTCTCGTAGAGTTCGCTCTCTACATTTACCATCTCCGGCTCAATCCAGATGCCGAACTTCATTCCGTGCTTGTGGGTGAGGTCTATAAGCGGGCGAATGCCATTAGGCAACTTCGACTTTGCAACGCCCCAATCGCCAAGCGACGACTTGCCGCTGTTGCGTGGGTATTTAGGGCCAAACCAACCATCATCCACAACAAACATCTCGCCACCCAGCGCAGCGAAATCGGAAACCATAGGGGTTAGGTTATCCGCCGTAGCATCGAAGTGAACACCCTCCCACGAGTTGAGCAAAATCTCACGCTCCTTTGTACCTTCGAGCAACTGATATTTGCGTGCCCAGCGGTGGAGGTTACGCGAAGCCTCGCCCTTACCATTTGTGGTGTAGGTAAATACCATTTCGGGCGTTACCAACGACCTCTTGCCTGCCAATGTGTAGTCGCTTGCGGCAGGGTTTATACCTCCCATAAAGAGCGTTTTGGCGACGGTTTTGAGCGTGTTGTGGAACTCGAAGTGGAAGTTACCCATCCACAAGAGAGTGCCTGCAACAACAGGACAATTCGCCTCGTCAAGACGACCATCCAAACCGAGCATAAACGATGCGTTCTCGAACTTTGCCACCTGCGAGCCCGATTGCGTAGCAATAACACGAATACCATTTGTAAGAGGCTCGATATGCTCGTGGCACTCGCTCTTTGCCGTGCCGTCGAGGTGGAGCAGTACGCAGTTGTCCGACTGAATAGGCAGCACTGCCGACATATACTTCTGCAATACTATAGGCTTCTTGCCCTCGTTGATGTACTCGGTGTTCATCTTTACGATATCGCAATCGGAGTATGCCGAGTAGTTCAACTTCACGGCGAGCGTCGGATGTGCTGTGTCGCGCAATAAGAGCGAGAGGGTAGAGATTGTGCCATCTATACTCTCCGATACCTTCTCGACAACGAGATTTACGGCATTGTCGCCATCGTGCTGCTTGACCAACGAGGCGAACGGCCTATCGCAATGGGTGCCGTATGCGGGGTATGCCTCCTGCTTGGATAGGGCTCTGCCTGCCGACTCTACGTCGCTAATCTCGGCACGCGCACCGTAGTATAGGAAGTAGGGCGCTTTGCCTTCGGTAGCCGAAATTATCAGCGTGGAGTTGGGTGTCGAAAGGGCGTAATCCTTTGCTTGTGCGGAGAATATCATCAATGCTGCACCGAGGATAAGTAGTGTTTTTTTCATCAAAAAAGTTTTGTTTTGGGATTTATTTTAGACAAAGGTAGCAAAAAGTCTGAAATAAAGCATAAAAAGTAATAACTTTTTTCTATCTTTGCACGTTAATTAGACGAGAGGACAGGGAAATGCAAAATGCAAAATGCAGAATGCAAAATGCAAAACGGAAAACTTTTTTGATAGAGTACAGAGAGCGACACAAAATAAGTTGGTAGCGCACCCCAGTAAAGGGCGGAACGCCCGCCCCCAGTAAGCACCGAAGGTGCGCCCCCAGTACCCCCAGAACAGTTGCGCCGTGAAAAGCGTCGGAGTTCGTAGTTGGTAGCGCCCCCAGAAACCCCAGTACCCCCT
>JAZQML010000040.1:0-97031 GCA_045543395.1 Alistipes sp.
ACTGAAAGTTTCGAGAATGGATTAAAAATCGGTAGTCAAATTCATTTGAACTATTGATTTTTAATCTGTTATCGCAGTTGCATAGCAACAACTACTATCGCATAACTCGCAGACAACTCTGCCGCACCGCCACCGACTGACCGAATTCGTCAACGGACACAAAAAAAAAGACGACTTAAAAAGTCGTCTTGATTTTGTGGGAGTTGACGGATTCGAACCGCCGACCCTCTGCTTGTAAGGCAGATGCTCTAAACCAGCTGAGCTAAACTCCCTTTTCGAAAATGGCTTGGGACTGCTGATTCTCTTTCTTCAACAAAACTGCTATCCACACTCGCTTTGTTTACTCGTCACTCGGCGGCTTATTTTGCCCCTCGCTCCGTCGAAAATCGTTTTTGCAACCCTCGCGCAATAGCGCCTGAACAAGGACTTGAACCTAGGACCCCATGATTAACAGTCATGTGCTCTAACCAACTGAGCTATTCAGGCGTGTTTTCAGAACCTTTGCAATGCGGTTATTTCCGTTTTGCGAGTGCAAATATATGGCAAATTTTTTATTCTGCAAAACTTTTGCATAAAAAAATTAAAAAAATTATCTTTGTACCTATGAAAAGATTTTTAAGGATTGCTGTTATCGCCTTATTTACACTATTTTATGGCGATTTGAGCGCACAAGTGAAATTTTTTGAATTGTCGCACGACTTTGGCGAAATTGCTGAGGAGGGCGGCAACGTCGAGCATACGTTCCGCTTTCGCAACGCCTCATCAGAGCCTGTGGTGGTAGTTGCCACGCACACCTCGTGTGGATGTACCAAGGCGGAATTTCCTCGTAAACCCATAATGCCGGACAGCGTAGCAGCCGTAAAGGTTGTATTCTCCCCTATGAATTACCCGGGTGCGTTTGCCCGAAAGATAACCATTGTAACTAATCGGGGTGCGTTGAAGGAGCAACTGATGATTACCGGCAGGGTTATCCCTCGTGTGAAGTCGTTGGAGGAGCAGTATCCTATCGTTTTGGGCGAAGGGGTGCGTGCCGAGGCTAATTCCCACTCGTTTGGCTATGTTGAACACGGAAAGATGGCGCAGTCGTCGTTCGATATTGTAAACACCTCGAAGCGGTCGATCGCTCTTTCCGTGATGAACCCATATCCGGAGTTGAAGTTTTATTTTCCGGCGACGTTGGGTGCGGGCGAAAGAGTGGCTGTGAATTTTGGCTGCTTGCTGCCGGAAAATAGCAATGTTTACGGCTCGCTGTCGTACTCCGTTTCGTTTGTTATAAACGGCAAACAGGCGCACTATCCGTTTATAATAAACGGACTTGCCATAGATAATCGCGAGGAAAATTCAAATAATCGCCCGCAAATGATTGTTCTTTCAGAAAAATTTATTAAATTTGGGGCTGTAAAGTGTGATGTTGCGAAGTTGTCGCGCGAGATTGAGGTGCGAAACCTTGGCGACAGAGCGATTGAAATACGAAAATTAGAGATTTTGAGCGATGGCTTTGCTGCTGATATTGAGGGTAGTAGCACCATAGAAGCGGGAGCCAAGCGAAAGATTAAAGTAGAGGCTTATCCCTCGCAATTGCCATTCGGGGCGGTGGTCGAGAGGTTGCGAATTGTGAGCAACGACCCCAAGATGCCTGTTTTGACTATTCGGGTTTCGGCGATTGTTGAGCGATAACAAAGAGAGTACAAAGATGTTTGAGATAATAGAGAGGAGAGAACTTGCGGAGAATATCTATCTAACCCGCGTTAAGGCACCCCGTATTGCCCGTTCGGCAAAGCCGGGGCAGTTCGTTATTGTTCGTGCCGACGAGAAGGGTGAGCGCACACCTCTCACTATCGCAGATTACGACGTAGTGGAGGAGACCATAACTCTCGTAACACAAGCGTTGGGTATATCTACACGCAAGATTGTGGCGAAAGGTGCAGGCGAATATCTCGCCGACGTGGCGGGTCCGCTCGGCCGTCCATCCGACTTTGTGGCAGAGAATATCGAGGAGTTACGCAAGCGCAAGTTCATATTCGTTGGCGGTGGCGTGGGTGCAGCACCTGTGTACCCGCAAGTTAAGTGGCTTACGGAGCGTGGCGTGGAGGTGGATGTCATTGTGGGCGCAAAGAGCAAAGATTTGCTTATTTATGCCGAGGAGATGAAGAGTGTTGCCACCAACCTCTACATTGCTACCGACGATGGCTCGGAGGGCTTTCACGGTTTGGTGACTACCCTACTCGAGAAACTCGTTACCGAGGGCAAACAGTACGATTGCTGTGTGGCTATCGGTCCGATGATTATGATGAAGTTTGTGACGCTGACGGCAAAGAAATTCAATCTGCCGTGCATTGTATCGTTGAACGCATTGATGGTCGATGGTACGGGTATGTGCGGTGCGTGTCGTGTGACCATTGCTGGTAAGACCAAGTTTACCTGCGTTGATGGTCCGGAGTTCAATGCCTACGATGTCGATTTCGACGAGGCTATGCGCCGTCAGGGTATGTACCGCACACAAGAGCAACGAGCGTTGGCTATACAGCGTGAGCGTGAGGCGGGACACAAGTGCAATATAGGTTTAGACAAGTAGTTTATGGCAAATAAGATACCTCGCGTTCCGGTACGTGAACAAGATCCACAAGTGCGAGCCACCAACTTCGAGGAGGTGTGCTATGGCTACAACCGCGAGGAGGCGATGTTGGAGGCTACCCGATGTCTCGATTGCAAGAACCCTCGTTGTGTGGGTGCTTGTCCCGTAGGTATTCAGATACCACGTTTTATCGAGCAGTTGCGCGAGGGTAATACTGCTGCCGCAGCCGAGGTTATCTCTCGGGATTCCTCTTTGCCAAGTATCTGTGGCCGTGTATGCCCGCAGGAGTCGCAGTGCGAGGGAGCCTGCATACTCGGCATTAAGGGCGAGGCGGTTGCGATTGGAAAGTTGGAGCGTTTCGTGGGCGATTGGCAGTTGGAGAATTCTCGTCCTGCGGTCGAGATAGAGAAAAATGGTCATAAAGTAGCCATCGTAGGTAGCGGACCTGCAGGTTTGGCTTGCGCAAGCGACCTTGCAAAGATGGGCTACGAGGTTACGATATTCGAGGCCCTGCACGAGGCAGGAGGCGTTCTTGTATATGGTATTCCGGAGTTCCGTCTGCCAAAGGAGCGCATAGTGAAGGCGGAGATAGAGAACGTGAAGGCGTTGGGTGTAAAGATCGAAACCGATGTGGTTGTAGGTCGCACCATAACCATAGATTCTCTGCTCGACGAGGAGGGCTTCGATGCAGTGTTTATTGGCTCGGGTGCAGGACTACCCCGCTTTATGGGTATCGAGGGTGAGAACCTGAACGGAGTGTTGTCGGCAAACGAGTTCCTCACACGAGCAAACCTAATGCACGCCTACGACGATGAGTACGACACACCAATATATGTAGGTCGTAAGGTAGTGGTTGTAGGAGGTGGAAATGTTGCGATGGACGCTGTGCGTACCGCAAAACGATTGGGCGCCGAGGCCGTTATAGTGTATCGTCGTAGCGAGAAGGAGTTACCTGCTCGTTTGGAGGAGGTACACCACGCAAAGGAGGAGGGCATCGAGTTTAAGATGCTGACCAACCCTACTGCTATTTTGGGCGACGAGAAGGGTTGGGTGAAGTCTATAAACTGTGTGCAGATGGAGTTGGGCGAGCCGGATGAGAGTGGTCGCCGTTCGCCTGTTGTGGTTGAAGGTTCGGACTTCGAGATTGAGTGCGACGTTGTGGTTATGGCACTCGGTACATCTCCAAATCCGCTTATCGCCTCGACTACCGAGGCTCTCGAAACTACACGTCGCGGTGTTATCGTGGCGGATGAGTGGGGACAGACAACCCGTAAGGGAGTGTTCGCAGGAGGCGATGCCGTAACGGGTGCTGCGACGGTTATTTTGGCTATGGGTGCAGGTCGTAAGGCTGCTGCCGCCATTGATAGATACGTAAAGGAGAAATAAATTTATTACTAACTAAATAAAACACAAAAAACACTATGAAAAAATTTACAGCAATTTTGAGCCTCGTTGCTATCATAGCATCGGCTTTGTTCGTAACTTCGTGTGCGCAGAAGAAGGAACCAACATTGGTACCTGCATTCCCGTACAACAAGACCGCTAACTATGTTCAGAACGAGGATTCTGGCGAGTACAGTTGGACTTGGGCATCGGCTGATGGCTACACAAATGCAAAGGGCGGTGGCTTTGGTGTTGTTGCCGGCACTGCTGCTGGTACAAACCACTTTGGTACTCACATTTTGGAGTATCGTATTGTTCCTAACGCAGATTGGACCGCAGAGATTGTTGGTCAGGGCACGGAGTATGTAGAGATGGGCCAAGGACACACTTTCGACGAGAATGCCCTAACTTGGGGTACCACCGGCAAAGGTGATAGAGGTTTGAATTCGCTCTATTTCCGTGTTAAAAAAACTCCGGAGTCGTATGAGGAGGCTTTCACTTGCGAGGTAGCACTCACAATGTGTGGCGAGAAGATGGTTATAGCAACTTTGGTTATTGAGCCAAGCCTCTACTAATAGTTGCTCAATGACGATAAAGAAATTGGGTGTCCAAACGGGCACCCAATTCTATTTATATAGAGGTATTTGTCTACTCCCACTCGATAGTTGCATTTGGTTTTGGTGAGAGGTCGTAACATACACGATTTACATTCTTAACCTCTTTCAAAATGCGGTCGGTAATCTTTGCCAATATTGCCCAATCGATATGCTCGATGGTTGCCGTCATAGCGTCGACAGTGTTTACGGCACGGAGAATTACAGGCCAATCGTATGAACGAGCGTTGTCGCGTACACCTACCGACTTAAAGTCCGGTACAATGGTGAAATACTGCCAAACACTCTTATCCAAACCGGCCTTTGCAAACTCCTCACGCAAGATTGCATCCGATTCACGCACAGCCTCCAAACGATCACGAGTGATTGCACCAAGACAACGAACACCCAAGCCCGGACCAGGGAATGGCTGACGATAGACCATCTCGTATGGCAAGCCTAACTCAACACCGCAAGCACGAACTTCATCTTTGAAGAGTTGCTTCAATGGCTCTACCAACTCGAACTGCAAATCCTCGGGCAGACCGCCTACGTTGTGGTGCGACTTAACCATCTTTGCTGTTTTTGTACCACTCTCAACGATATCGGGATAGATTGTACCCTGACCAAGGAAGTCGATGCCCTCCAACTTGCGTGCCTCCTCCTCGAATACACGAATAAACTCGCCACCGATAATCTTGCGCTTCTTCTCCGGATCCTCTACGCCCTCCAACTTTGTGAGGAAACGCTCCGTAGCATCTACGTATACGAGATTGGCACTTAATTGATTGCGGAATACCTCCACAACATCCTCCGACTCGCCTTTACGCATCAGACCGTGATTTACGTGAACGCAAATGAGGTTATCGCCGATAGCCTTCAACAGCAACGCCGCAACAACCGAACTATCTACTCCACCCGACAATGCGAGCAAAACCTTCTTGTCGCCTACCTGCTGTCGAATCAACTCCACCTGATCGGCAACAAAGTTTGTCATATTCCAATTAGCCTCCGCCTTACAAGTGTCGAAAACGAACTCTTTTACCGCCTCTTTGATAGCATCGAGGTTGTCTGTGAATTGTGGTAACTTTTTGTCGCACAATGCCTTATCCCAACCTGCAGCCATTACTGGGTAGCCGGCCTCGTAAATCTCGGGCAGAACGTCGATCTCTACCCCATCGATTACGCAGTTAGGGCCTCCGTTGATGATTACACCCTTAACATTTGGCAACGCCTGCAACTCCTTTGCGGTGATGTCGTGTGGGTAAATCTCGCTATATACGCCCAATGCACGAATTGCACGTGCTACCACAGTGTTCTCGTGACTACCAAGGTCGAGAATCACAATCATATCTTGCTTCATAAAAACTTTGTTTTTTGCTATTAGCTATTAGCTTTTAGCCATTAGCTTTTTTTGTTGTTAATAACTTTTCTCTTTTTTTTAAGCCAATGGCTAATGGCCAATGGCTAATGTTTTTTTTTACTCTCCGCGCGAATAGTTCGGTGTTTCGCGTGTGATGGTGATGTCGTGTGGGTGGTTCTCGACTACCGCAGCCGAGGTGATGCGAACAAAACGTGCCTGCTGCAACTCCTCGATATTGCGTGCGCCACAATAACCCATACCTGCACGAATACCGCCAACCAACTGATATACAGTCTCTGCCAACGAGCCTTTGAATGGAACTCGGCCAACAATACCTTCAGGAACGAGTTTCATAGCG
Source organism: Alistipes sp. (assembly GCA_045543395.1). Classification (GTDB taxonomy): domain Bacteria; phylum Bacteroidota; class Bacteroidia; order Bacteroidales; family Rikenellaceae; genus Alistipes. Next base: position 6,273 of record JAZQML010000040.1, read on the forward strand.
TTCGACTCGCCGTCTTGGAAGTAGCGGTCCTTCGAACCCGCCTTCATCGCATCGATTGAGCCCATACCACGATAGGTTTTGAACTTACGACCATTGTAGATGATTGTTTCGCCCGGCGACTCCTCGGTGCCGGCAAACATCGAACCGCACATCACGCAAGTGCCACCTGCCGACAACGCCTTAACGATATCGCCCGAGTAGCGCAAACCACCGTCGGCAATAACGCCAACCTCGCTACCCTTTGCTGCTTTGGCGCAGTCGAAAATGGCTGTCAACTGCGGTACGCCTACGCCCGCAATGATGCGTGTGGTGCAGATTGATCCCGGACCGATACCAACCTTAATGCCGTCGGCACCCGCCTCGATGAGATATTTTGCAGCCTCGGCAGTGGCGATGTTTCCAACCACTACGTCGAGTTTCGGATAAACCTCTTTGATCTTCTTTAACAACGTTACAACACCCTTCGAGTGTCCGTGTGCCGAGTCGAGAACTACGGCATCGACGCTCTCTGCCACGAGAGCCGCAACACGATCCATAGCATCGGGAGTGATGCCGATACCCGCTGCTACACGAAGGCGGCCCTTCGAGTCTTTGCAAGCATTTGGGTGGTCCTGCGCCTTTGTTAAATCCTTATAGGTGATAAGTCCTACGAGGTGTCCCTCCTTATCGACTACCGGCAACTTCTCGATTTTGTTCGAGAGCAACACTTCGGCAACATCGGTGTTTTCGCCCTCGGTTATGGTTACGAGGTTCTCGGAGGTCATCACCTCGTCAATCTTGCGTGTCATATCCTTCTGGAAGCGAAGGTCGCGGTTTGTTACGATGCCCACAAGCATACGATTCTCATCCACTACCGGAATACCGCCAATCTTATTCTCGCGCATCATATCGAGCGCATCGCCTACGGTGTTCTCGCGTGCAATGGTTACAGGGTCGTCAATCATACCATTCTCGGCACGCTTTACACGACGTACCTGTGCTGCCTGCTCGGCAATGCTCATATTCTTGTGGATAACACCTATACCACCCTCACGAGCGATTGCAATAGCCATAGGAGCCTCGGTTACGGTATCCATCGCAGCCGAAACAATCGGGATGTTGAGTGTGATGTTGCGCGAAAAGCGACTCTTGGTGCTAACCTCGCGTGGCAAAACCTCCGAGTATGCCGGAACCAGCAACACATCGTCGAAGGTCAAACCCTCCTGTTGTACTCTTTCGTCCAAAAACATAATTACCTATATTTATATTATTACTATATTATTATTAATTTGTTTTCAAAAACAAGAAGCGGAATGCATACGCACTCCGCCCCGTAACTCTTTATCCTTCAGCACCGCACACTGCGCACTTTCCCACTCTTTGGAACCCCGGAATTTGCGGAGTTTTGCGCTTGCTTATGTTGTGCAGAATATACATTTGCTCAAACTTTTGGCAAAGGTACAACAAAAAATGCAAAATGCAAAATGTGGAATACAAAAAAAATCAAAAAAAAAGGCGACCTGAAAGTCGCCTTAAAAATTGTGAGTGCAAATTTATTACTTCTTCAAGAACTTCGAAACCGACGAGAACGACTTGCCGATGCGAACAACCTTCTTTGTGCTCAATAGAGCAGTACCGCCCTCAGTCATATCAGTAACTTCGAGTGCGCCGGTGTAATCAACCTTCACGACCTTGTTGTTTGAGGTCTTTAATGTACCCTTAACAACATAGTTGTCGCCGCTCATCGAAATAGTCAATGTACCATCAACAATACCCTCTTCTGCGGTAAGAGCCTCTGTTGCAATATCCATCTCCATATATGCGCTACCATAGAGATGTCCCTCCATTTCAACGGCAGGGAAATAGGTGTTTGGTTGGAGATTCTCGGAGGTAACCCAATCTGGACCAGCCGAAGTGAAGGAACCCAAGCCGGTGGTGTTGTCGAGAGCGCACAAATACTCAACAAAGAGAATACCCAGACTTACCGGATTTCCCTCTGCGTCGAGGTTAACGGCATCAAGTTCAAGAACACAGTCATTCAAGCCAATTCCGTAGTCATCGCCATACAAATCGAGAAAACCACCCATAACATTGGTTGATAATGTGTAGTCAGCCTTAACTTCTGGTTCCGGTTCATTACCCCCCCCTTGTTGTCGTCAGGGTTACAAGCCACCATCATTGTTGCGCCAAGCGCCAAAACTGCAAGTAAATACTTTTTCATAATTGTTTGGTTTTAAATTGTTATTAAAATGTAACTGTTTGCTTTCGATTTGAAATAAAACCGCATTTCGCGTTGTTTTGCGTGTGTTTTATTGTAATGCAAATTTAAGTACAAAAATATGATTATGCAAATTTTTTAATAACTTTTTTGCATTTTATTTTACTATTTTTGCATTTTTACTGCCACTACCCTATGGGTAGATTACGAATTGTAAGTTAATAGGTAGTAGTGAGTAGGTGGTAGATAATAGTTGGGGGTTTTCCCTTTTCCCAACTCTACAATAAAATGTTAATAACTCCATTTGGAGTACTTTTTTATCATATAAAAAAAACGTATCTTTGCACTATGTTTTTGCAGTGCATACATATAGCCTCCTTTGTCCAACTGTGTCGAGAGTCGCAGCAGATGTCGGGGGGCGAGCGTGTGCAGATAAAGAGGGTCATTACACAGGTGTGTAGCGACCTTTTTTATTTAGGCTATTAGCCTAATGAGTTGAAATATACGATTAAATATTATAAACAAAAAGCCAATGGCCAATGGCTAATGGCTAAAAGCAAAAAAAAAGAATTATGAAGGTAGCGGTTTTAATGGGATCGACAAGCGACTGGGACGTTATGAAGGCGGCTTGCGAAACCCTCGAAGAGTTGGGCATCGAGTACGAGAAGCGAGTTATCAGCGCACACCGTACTCCCGATTTGATGTATGAGTTTGCCAAGTCGGCACGTGAGCGCGGTATAGGTGCAATTATCGCAGGTGCGGGCGGTGCTGCGCACGTTGCTGGTGTTACTGCCGCGATGACTACGGTGCCGGTTATCGGTGTGCCAATCAAGACCTCGGCACTCGGTGGTTTGGACTCGTTGTTGTCTATCGTGCAGATGCCGGGCGGTATTCCGGTGGCAACAACTGCGATCAATGGTGCAAAGAATGCTGCTTTGATTGCGGCGCAGATTTTTGCCCTCACCGATAAGAGTGTCGAGGAGAAATTGCTCGCCTTCCGTGCAAAGCAGACTGCAACGGTTTTGGCGGCTACATTGCCAGAACTCTAATTCAAAATTCAGAATTCAGAATTCAAAATTAACCATAATATAATTTTGCATTTTGCATTTTGCATTTTGCATTTGAATAACGAAGTTATGAAAAATCACAGAATATACGTAGAGAAGTACGCTAGCTTTCAGGTAGAGGCAGAGTCGCTCCGCAAGGAGTTGAACGAGAATCTCTCGCTCGCTATCGAGTCGTTGCGCGTACTCAATGTTTACGATTTGTTCGGTTTCAGCGACGACCTCGTGGAGCGTTGCCGCTACTCCGTGTTTGGCGAAATTGTTACAGACTGTGTGTCGGACGAGTGCGACTACGAGGGTAAAAAGCACCTCGCTATCGAGTACCTGCCGGGACAGTTCGACCAACGTGCATCGTCGGCAGTTGATTGTGTGCATTTGTTGGAGCCTGCTGCCGAGGTTAAGATTCGCTCGTCGCGCCTCTATATATTCGACGATGGCGTGAGCGATGAGCAGATGGCAAAGATTAAGCGTTACCTTATAAACGCTGTGGAGTCGCGCGAGAAAAACCTGACTATTTTGTCCGACTCGGAGCAGGCAGATATCAAACCGGTGCCTGTGTTGGAGGGATTTACCGATATGCAAGAGGCAGAGTTGGAACCATACTGCAAGGCAAATGGTTTGGCTATGAATGCCGACGATTTGCGCTGCGTTGTCGAGTACTTCCGTAGCGAGCATCGCAACCCTACGCAGACCGAGTTGCGAATTTTGGATACCTATTGGAGTGACCACTGCCGTCATACCACCTTCACAACCGAGATTGAGGAGATAAAGATCGACGACTCGTTTATGAAGAGCGAGTACGAAACTGCATTGGCAGAGTTCGGCGTTATGCGTAAGGAACTCGGTCGTGAGCAGAAGTCGTTGTGTCTGATGGAGTTGGCTACTATCGGCGGTCGCTATTTGCGTAAGATTGGCAAATTAGACGATATGGAGGTTAGCGAGGAGAACAACGCTTGCTCCATATTTGTTGATGTCGATATCGAGGGCCAGACCGAGAAGTGGCTTTTGCAGTTTAAGAACGAAACCCACAACCACCCTACCGAGATTGAGCCGTTTGGAGGTGCTTCGACCTGTTTGGGTGGTGCTATTCGTGACCCACTGTCGGGACGTGCATACGTTTATCAGGCTATGCGCGTGACGGGTGCGGGCGATATATATAAAGGTATAGACGAAACGATCGAGGGCAAGTTGCCACAGCGCATCATTTCGCGTAAGGCGGCAGCGGGCTATTCGAGTTATGGCAACCAGATAGGTCTGGCTACAACCCACGTGCGCGAGATTTACCACGACGACTATGTGGCAAAGCGTTTGGAGGTGGGCGCTGTGGTTGGTGCCGTTAAGGCGGCAGATGTTCGCCGTGAGAGTCCTGTTGCGGGCGATGTGGTGTTGCTCTTGGGTGGCAGAACAGGTCGTGATGGTATCGGTGGAGCAACCGGTTCGTCGAAACAGCACACTACCGCCTCGTTGGAGGAGTGTGGCTCGGAGGTGCAGAAGGGAAATGCTCCGGAGGAGCGTAAGATTCAGCACCTGTTCCGTCGTGGCGATGTTACTCGCCTTATAAAGAAGTCGAACGACTTTGGAGCAGGAGGTGTATCGGTGGCTATTGGCGAGTTGACCGATGGCTTGGATATTTACCTCGACCGTGTTCCTGTGAAATATAATGGATTGAATGCCACCGAGTTGGCTATCTCGGAGTCGCAGGAGCGTATGTCGGTAGTAGTGGAGAAGAAGGATGTGGAGGCGATGATTGCACTTTGTCGCGAGGAGAATGTCGAGGTTACGCACGTGGCGGATGTTACCGATACACAGCGTATGCGTATGTTCTATAAGGGCGAGAAGGTTGCCGACTTGAAGCGTGAATTTATCGACTCGGCAGGTGCAAAGCACTACACCAAAATTACTCTCGGTGCGATTGCCGAGTGTAACCCGTTCCACCGTGAGGTTGCGGGCGAGAATCTCCGCGAAAAGATGATAAACAATCTGAAAGACAATAACGTGGTGTCGCAGCGTGGTTTGTGCGAGATGTTCGATTCGACCATTGGTCGTTCGACGGTGCTTATGCCGTTTGGCGGTAAGACGCAGCGCACCGAGACACAGGTTTCGATGCAGACTCTGCCTGTACGTCACGGCAAGACCTCGACAGCGAGCGTTATGGCTTTCGGTTTCAACCCATATATCTCGGCGTGGTCGCCATATCACGGAGCGGAATACGCCGTAGTAGAGGCTATTGCAAAGGTTGTGGCTTCGGGTGCTTCGTACGAGAAGATGCGCTTCTCGTATCAGGAGTATTTCGAGCGTATGACTGATGCTCGCTCGTGGGGTAAGCCTATGTCGGCACTCTTGGGTACTATCCGTATGCAGAAGGCATTTGAGTTGCCTTCGATTGGCGGTAAAGACTCGATGAGTGGCACTTTCCAGAATATCAACGTACCACCAACACTTATTGCGTTTGGTATTACGACACTCGATGCACGCAAGGCTATCAGCCCTGAATTTAAGGAGGCGGGCAACAATCTCTATCTTGTTAAGCATACGCCAAATGGCGATTGGACTCCTGATACCGAGTCGTTGAAGGCCAACTTCCGTATGGTAACCGAGGAGATTCACAAAGGAAATATCGTTTCGGCATACGCTATCGGCTTTGGTGGTGTTGCGGAGGCGGTTGCCAAGATGTCGTTTGGTAACGAGGTTGGTGCTTCGTTGTGCTGTGACGAGGCCACACTGTTCGACTATTCGTATGGCTCGATTTTGGTCGAGGCAAAGGGCGAGGTTGCAGGCGCACTGCTCGTTGGTAAGACTATTGCCGAAAAGAGTATTGAGGTGTTGGGCGCGAAGTTCTCGTTGGCAGAGTTGTACGATGCAAATACGGTGAAGTTCGAGAAGGTTTATCCTGCAAAGGGTAAGTCGGGCGAGAAGTGCCGCGAAAGCAACTACACTGCCGCTGCATCGCAGTATAAGGGCGAGAAGGTGGATAAGGTGCAGGTATATCTCCCTGTATTCCCGGGTACAAACTGCGACTACGATACGGCGCGAGCCTTCGAACGCGAGGGCGCCGAAACACATATCGGAGTATTCCGCAACCTTACGGCAGAGGATGTACTCCATTCGATTGACGCAATGGCTGCTGCTATCGATAGATGCCATATTCTCGTTTTGAGTGGTGGTTTCTCGCTCGGCGATGAGCCGGATGGTAGCGGTAAGTTTATAGCAAGTGTGCTGAATAACGCTACCGTAACAAAGGCTGTCCACTCGTTGATTGAGCGTGGTGGTTTGATTCTCGGTATTTGCAACGGATTTCAGGCGTTGGTTAAGTCGGGCTTGCTGCCTTATGGCCGCTTGGGTATGATGACCAAGGAGTCGCCTACCCTATTCCACAACGATATTCATCGACACATCTCGCAGATTGTTTCAACGCGTGTGGGAACTACTGCTTCACCTTGGCTGTCGTCGTTCAATGTTGGCGATTTGCACTCTATTGCTGTGAGTCACGGCGAGGGAAAGTTTGTCGTTAGCGAGGAGATGGCCGAGGAGTTGTTTGCAAATGGTCAGGTGGCGTTCCAATATGCCGATATGGATGGCAACGCTACAACCGATGCACCGCACAACCCTAACGGCTCGTCGTATGGTATCGAGGGAATTATTAGCCGTAACGGACAGATTCTCGGCAAGATGGGACACACGGAGCGTTACGACGATTGCCTGTTCAAGAATATCGCAGGCGAGAAACGCCAGAACATCTTTGCAAATGCAGTGAAGTACTTTACGAAGTAAAGAATGCAGAATTAAATTCTGAATTTTGAATTGAGAAACATAGTTTTTTTATGAGTGTTTTAGCAGTATATAACGTTGAGCACGCTTCGTCGCTGGTCTATTATGGATTGCACTCGATGCAACATCGTGGACAGGAGGGTTGCGGTATGGTGAGCGTGGCAGAAGATGGTCATATGTGTCGTCATCGTGGCCACGGACTTGTACAAGAGGTGTTTAACGAGGGCAACCTCGCAACTTTGGAGGGAAAGATGTGCCTTGGTCACGTACTCTATACTACGGCAAATGGTCGTAGCATAGACAATATTGAGCCTCTTTCGTTCCTTCATAACACCGGCTCGTTTGCTGTTGCCCACAATGGCAACATAGTGAATGCAGAGCAGATTCGTGAATATTTGGAGAGCAAAGGCAGCCTTTTCCATTCGAATACGAATGCCGAGTTGTTGGCACACCTTATTAAAAAGGAGGCAGACGAACCTCGCATCTTTACGATTATGGAGGCGTTGGATTTGTTGGAAGGCTCTTTCGCCTTTGTGATTATGACGCAAAATCGTCTTTACGCTTGCCGCGATAAGTATGGTATTCGTCCATTGGCAATCGGTAAGTTGGGCGATGGTTATGTGGTTTCGAGCGAGAGTTGTGCGTTCGATGTTATGGGCGCAACATTCTTGCGAGATGTTGAGCCGGGCGAGGTTGTAACGATTGACCACAATGGGTTGCGCAGTCGTAAATATTCGCTCAAAAGCGAGTACAATATGTGCGCTATGGAGTATATCTACTTCTCGCGCCCAGATAGCGATATCGACGGCTGCAACGTACACGCCTTCCGCAAGGAGTCGGGCCGTCGTTTGTGGCACGAGGCTCCTGCCGATGCAGATATCGTAGTTGGTGTACCCGACTCGTCGCTGTCGGCTGCGATGGGCTATGCCGAGGAGAGTGGTATTCCATACGAGATGGGACTTATCAAGAATAAGTACATAGGTCGTACATTTATTCAACCTTCGCAGGCACTGCGTGAGAAGGGTGTGAAGATGAAGTTGTCGGCAATACGCTCAATCGTCGAGGGCAAGCGCATTGTATTGATAGATGATTCGATAGTTCGTGGAACAACCTCGAAGCGCATTGTTACGATGTTGCGCGAGGCGGGAGCAACCGAGGTACACGTGCGAATAGTCAGCCCTACGATGACTCACCCGTGCTGCTATGGCGTGGATACAACTTCGCTCGATGAGTTGATTTGCGCAAAGCACTCTGTGGAGGAGACTTGCAAGATTATTGGTGCCGACACGCTGGCATTTATGTCTGTGGAGGAGTGTTTGGCTTCGTCGAACGGCAAGTGCCAAAAGATGTGCTTTGCCTGCTTCGATGGCAAGTACCCTACCCCTATGTCACACGATATTTCGGAAATAAACAAGAAAAATTAGATACAATTATGGCAGTAAATTACGAGAAAGCAGGCGTAAACCTCGAAGCAGGATACGAGGTTGTTCGCCGAATCAAACAACACGTTGCATCGACCAACCGCTTGGGTACGATGGGTAACATTGGTGCCTTTGGCGGAATGTTCGACCTCGCAGCACTCAACGTTAAGGAGCCTGTATTGGTTAGCGGTACCGACGGAGTGGGAACAAAGTTAAAGTTGGCATTCGCAATGGATAAGCACGATACTATCGGTATCGACGCTGTGGCTATGTGCGTGAACGATGTTTTGGCACAGGGTGCCGAGCCTCTGTTCTTTCTCGATTATGTAGCACTCGGACACAATATTCCGGCAAAGGTCGAGGCTATTGTTGCGGGTGTTGCCGAGGGCTGCCGACAGGCCGGTTGTGCATTAATTGGTGGCGAAACAGCCGAGATGCCGGGAATGTACGAGGATGGCGAGTACGACATTGCAGGTTTCACTTGTGGCGTTGTGGAGAAATCGCAACTTATTGATGGCTCGAAGGTTAAGGTTGGCGATGTGTTGATTGGCATTGCTTCGAGTGGTGTTCATTCGAATGGTTTTTCGCTCGTGCGTAAGGTGTTGGCTGACAACAATCTCGACTTGAATGCAAAGTACGAGGAGTTGGGCGATCGCACTCTTGGTGAGGCTCTGCTCTGCCCTACCCGCATCTATGTGAAGCAGGTGTTGGAGGTTGTTCGCAACTGCGATGTTCACGGCATTTGCCACATCACGGGTGGCGGTTTCGACGAGAATATACCACGTATCTTGCACGATGGTCAAGGCTTGCATATCAACGAAGGCTCGTGGGAGATTTTGGGTGTGTTCAAGTTGCTCGAAAAGTATGGTAAAATTCCTCATCGTGAGATGTTTAACATATTCAATATGGGTGTTGGAATGGTTATCGCACTCGACGAGAGCGAGGCGCAGAAGGCACTCGATATTTTGGCTGCCGCAGGCGAGAAGGCTTCGATTATTGGTTGCGTAACCGACACCGAAGGCGTTGTAATTGAGTAATAAAATAAGAAAAATAGATATATAAGATGAGAGCATTGGTTAGTGTTAGCGACAAGACAGGCTTGGTGGAGTTTGTCTGCGGTTTGCAGTCGCTCGGCTGGGAGATTATCGCTACGGGCGGTACACAGCGTTTGTTGGAGGATAACGGAGTTAAAACTATCGGCATCAGCGAGGTAACAGGTTTTCCTGAAATCTGCGATGGTCGAGTAAAGACTCTGCACCCAAAAGTACACGGCGGCTTGTTGGCACGTCGTGATTTGGAGAGCCACTTGGAGGCGTTGCGCGAGAATGGTATCGAGTTTATCGATATGGTCTGCGTAAACCTCTACCCTTTCCGTCAGACTATCGCCAAAGAGGGCGTTGAGATGGCAGAGGCCATCGAAAATATCGATATCGGTGGTCCTTCGATGTTGCGTTCGGCTGCGAAGAACTACAAGGACGTAACCGTAGTTTGCGACCCTGCGGACTATGCACAGATTCTCGATGAGATTAAGGCAGAGGGTAATACAAAGGTTGAAACCCGTTTGCAACTCTCGGCGAAGGCGTATACCCACACTGCGCAATACGATGCTTGCATTGCAACCTATATGCGTAAGCAGGCAGGTTTGTCCGAGAAGTTGTTCTTGGAGTTCGACGAGCAGCAGTCGTTGCGCTATGGTGAGAACCCACACCAGTCGGCGAAGTTCTATCGTGATAACTCTACAACCCACTTCTCGTTGGCGTACGCCGAGCAGTTGAATGGTAAGGAGTTGTCGTACAACAACATTCAGGATGCAAACGCAGCGTTGAACATTGTGCGTGAGTTCGAGGAGCCTTTCTGTGTGGCATTGAAGCATATGAACCCTTGCGGAGCAGCGATTGGAAAGGATGCATTGGAGGCGTGGACACGTGCTTACGAGGCTGATACAAAGAGTATATTTGGCGGTATCGTGGCTCTAAATCGTGAGGTTACCGCAGAGGTTGCTCTCGGAATGAAACCTATATTCTTGGAGATTGTTATGGCCCCTTCGTTCACCGATGAGGCTCTCGAAATTCTTTGTGCCAAGAAGAATTTGCGTGTATTGAAGGTCGATATGACTCGCACAAACGATGTCCAGAATCAGTATATTAGCGTAAATGGAGGTCTGCTCGTTCAGCACCTCGACACTACAACCAAAGAGGTTGTTGCCGATATGTGTGTAACCGAGGCGAAGCCTACTGCCGAGCAGTTGACAGATATGAACTTCGGTTGGCGTGTGGTTAAGCACGTTAAGTCGAACGCTATCGCAGTGGTTAAGAATGGCGCAACATTGGGTGTAGGTGCCGGTCAGATGAATCGTGTAGGCTCTGCCGAGATTGCTCTCAAACAGGCACAGGCAGCAGGTCATACCGAGGGCTTGGTACTTGCTTCGGATGGCTTCCTTCCATTCGACGATACGGTTGCTTTTGCTGCCGAGTATGGCGTAACCGCTATTGTTCAGCCGGGTGGTTCTGTTCGTGATGAGGATTCGATTAAGAAGGCTAACGAGTTGGGTATCACGATGCTCTTTACCGGAATGAGACACTTTAAACATTAATTTTCCATTTTGGAAGGAATATTTGACTTTTACCCTTACTGCCCGAAGGTCACATACGTAAAGTATGCTCCCTCCGAGCATTAAGGGGGCAAAGCCAAATCTTCTCTCCCAAAAGTGAAAAATGGGTTGTAGTGAAAAGTGATAATTTTGAATTCTGCATTTTGAATTTTGAATTTGTAAAACTATGAAAGTTTTAGTAGTTGGTTCGGGAGGTCGTGAGCACGCCATCGTGGATGCGTTGTTCCGCTCGCCGAGTGTTGATAAGATATTTTGCGCTCCCGGAAATGCAGGCATCTCGTGCCAAGCAGAGTGCGTTGCGATAAAGGATACCGAGGTCGAAAAGTTGAAGGCGTTTGTTAAGGAGAACAACATAGACTTGACCGTAGTGGGTCCCGAGGCGGCATTGGCTGTGGGAATTGCCGATGAGTTCCGTAAGGAGGGACTTAAAATCTTTGGCCACACAAAGGCGGCTGCTCGAATCGAGACATCGAAGGAGTTTGCCAAGCAACTGATGGCGAAATACGATATTCCGACTGCCGGATATAAGGCGTTCGACAACTACGACGAGGCGGTGGCTTATGTCGAGGCTCGCCCATTGCCTGCGGTGCTGAAATATGATGGTCTGGCTGCCGGTAAAGGTGTTGTGATTGCCGAGAGTATGGAGGATGCGCGTGAGGCGTTGCGAGATATGCTGCTTGACGACCGCTTTGGTAAAGGCCGTGTCGTTGTGGAAGATTACCTCGAAGGCCCCGAGTTTTCGTTGATGTGCTTTGTGGAGGGCGAAAATGTCTACCCTATGCCTGTGGCGCAAGACCATAAACGTGCCTACGATGGCGATAAGGGCCCAAATACAGGAGGTATGGGTGCATACACATCGTTGCCGTTTATCACCGACGAGGATCTCGAATTTGCTATGGAGCGAGTTATGCGTCCTACGGCAAAGGCGATGGTTGCAGAGGGTTGTCCTCTTACAGGCGTACTCTATGGCGGTTTGATGAAAACTGCTGATGGAGTGAAGGTTATCGAGTTTAATGCTCGCTTTGGCGACCCCGAAACCGAGGTTGTGTTGCCGTTAATCGATAGCGATATAGCCAACGTATTCGAGGCTGTTGCTACGGGTGTTGAGCCTGCACCAATCGTTTGGAGCAAGGATGTTACCCTCGGCATTGTGCTTGCGTCGAAGGGTTATCCTGGCGATTATTCAAAGGGCTTTGTGATTCGTGGCACCGAGAATGTTGACGGTACGGTGTTCCATATGGGTACTGCCATTAAGGATGGCGAGTTGGTAACTGCCGGTGGTCGTGTGCTGTTTGTTGTGGCAAAGGGTGCAACCCTTATAGATGCTCACCGTAAGGCAAACGAGGAGGTTGCTAAAATTGAGTGCGAAAACCTCTTCCACCGTACAGATATTGGCCATAAAGCGTTTAAGTAGTAAAAGTATGGGAAATATAATAGATGGAAAACAACTCTCTCTGCGCTTGAAAGGCGAGATGGCAGAGGAGGTAAAGGCTTTGGAGGCGAAGTATGGCCGAGTGCCATCGTTGGCGGTAATTTTGGTTGGCGAAAACCCTGCAAGCCAGTCGTATGTGCGTGGCAAGATTAAGGCTGCGGGCGAGGTTGGTATTAAGAGTGAACTTATCACAATGCCGGCTGACACCACCGAGGAGGCTCTTTTGGCGGAGATTGATCGCCTCAATGCCGACGAACTTACCGATGGCGTGTTGGTGCAGTTGCCGTTGCCAAAACATATCGACGAGGAGCGAGTAATTGACGCTATCGCTCTCGAAAAAGATGTCGATGGCTTCCACCCTGCCAATGTTGCGAATCTCTGGCTCGGAAAGCCTTGCATCGTACCTTGCACACCAAAGGGCGTTATGCAGATGATTGCCGAGTGTGGTTTTGATGTGGCAGGCAAAAAGGCGGTGGTTGTTGGTCGTAGCAATATCGTGGGAAAGCCAATGGTTAAATTGTTGCTCGATGCCAATGCAACCGTTACAATCGCTCACTCGCGTACTCAAAACCTCGCCGAGGTGTGCCGCGAGGCGGATATTTTGGTGGCTGCGGTAGGTCGCAAGCACCTTATCACTGCCGATATGATTAAGCCGGGTGCTATCGTTATCGATGTAGGTGTAAATCGTGATGCCGAGACGGGCAAGTTGTGCGGCGATGTGGCTACTGCCGAGGCGCAGGAGGTTGCTTCGTACATTACGCCTGTGCCGGGTGGTGTAGGTCCGATGACCATTACAATGTTGATGAAGAATACCATCGAATGTTACCTAAATCGCATTATTAAATAATCAAATATAATTCGTTATGATTGAAAGATATAGCAGAAAGGTTATGCGTGATGTCTGGACCGAGCAGAACAAATTTAACGCATACCTCAAAGTTGAGATTCTCGCTTCGGAGGCTTGGAGCGAGTTGGGTGTAGTGCCAAAGGAGGATGTGCAGAAGTTGTGGGAAAAGGCTTCGTTCTCGATCGACCGCATTAAGGAGATTGAGGAGCAGACGCGCCACGATATTGTAGCCTTCACTCGTGCCGTGAGCGAAACCCTCGGCGAGGAGCGTAAGTGGGTACACTACGGTTTGACCTCTACCGATGTTGTGGATACTGCAAATGGTTATTTGTTGCGTCAGGCAAACGAGATTCTCGAAAAAGATTTGGAGAACTTCTTGGCGGTGTTGAAGCGTCGTGCTTTGGAGTTTCGCAATACTCCTTGCATCGGTCGTACGCACGGTATCCACGCCGACATCACTTGTTTCGGTTTGAAGTGGGCATTGTGGTACGAGGAGATGAAGCGCAATATAGAGCGTTTCCGTACTGCGGCACGTGGTGTAGAGGTTGGAAAGATTAGCGGTGCAGTGGGCAATTTTGCCAATATTCCGCCTTCAATTCAGGACTATGTTTGCGAGAAGTTGGGCATCGATAGTGCAAATGTTTCGACACAGGTTATTCAGCGTGATCGCCACGCCTATTATATTGCTACATTGGCAGTTATCGCATCGTCGTTGGAGCAGATGGCTCTCGAAGTACGCAACTTGCAGCGTACCGAAGTACACGAGGTCGAAGAGGCTTTCGGTAAGGGACAGAAGGGTTCGAGTGCAATGCCTCACAAACGTAACCCAATCTCGTCGGAGAATATCTGTGGTTGTGCGCGTGTGATGCGTGGCTATATGGCTACGGCGTGCGAGAATGTTGCTTTGTGGCACGAGCGTGATATCTCGCACTCGGCAACCGAGCGTATTATTTTGCCTGATGCTACCGAGTTGTTGGACTATATGCTCAATCGCTTTATGGGTATCTTGGATAATCTCGTAGTGTTTGAGGATGTGATGATGGAGAATATCTACCGCACTCGCAAGGTTATCTTTGCGCAGCGAGTGATGAACGCTCTTATCGATAAGGGCTTCTCGCGTGAGGAGGCGTACGATACCGTACAGCCTGTGGCTATGCGTGCTATGGCGGAGCGTGCTGACTATCAGGAGTTACTCGCCGAGAACGAGAAGGTTATGTCGAAACTCTCGCGCGAGGAGTTGGATAGTTGCTTTACATTGGAGTATTACCTCAAAAATGTGGACTACATATTCCGCCGTGCCGGCATTATCGAGTAGCCGCACTTACATATACGAAGGAATCTGCACGAAGTGTTGTGCAGATTCTTTTTTTTTATTATCTTTGTAGAGAATAAATTTCAGATAAAAATGAAAAACCTCGCACTCATTGTTTTGTCGTTGCTGCTGTGTTTTGGTTGCAGCAGAGAGAGTAGCCATACTGCTCTATTTTCGGTCGCTACCCTACCCGCTATCGAGGGCGTGGTGGCGAGTGTCGATGCGGAGCGAGCGGGTGACGAATGGAGGGTTAAAGTGTCTGTTAAGAACGAAACCGATCGGGCTGTTACGCTGAAAGTTAAACTTGTGGCAGAGCCCGATTTTGCTGCTGATACCTACCTCTTGCCGGGTATAAATTACAATGGCAACGCCTATGGCGCAAATCTCGACCTACCACAAAGTTATGGCGATAGCAATGGGTTTATTCCGTTTCCGCAGGGTTGGGAGTTTAATGGCGAGCCTTGGGTGTTTGCATACGATAGAGGCTCTATTCCATCGTGTACCATATCGGAGAACGAGAAGTGTGTGTTTGCACTTTACGCTTCGGACAGTGATGCAGTCTCTTACGAGTCGTCTTGTTCGATGGAGCGCAAGGAGGATGGCTCGTTCCGCCATATAATCTATTGGCCGGTAAGCGAGGCTCCACTCTGCTATTCGGATAAGATGAAGTTCTCGGAGCGTGTGGACAACTATATTACTCTGCGAGCGGGCGAGAGTTTCTCGGCTACGGCAAATGCTGTGGTTGCAACACCCGAAATTAAGGGTTACGGCTTTGCAGAGGTGTTCCGTTCGGCTTGGCGCAACCTCGATCACACAGTTCCTGCACAGTGGAGCGTGGATGAGGTGTTGGCATTGGATAAGGCGTACCAAGATTGGAGCCGTTGTCAAGATGAGAATGGATATTGGTTTGAGGGTATTGTAGATGATATGAAATTCCGTGCCGGATACTACGGCACAGGACTTTCGGAGGAGGGATACCCCGTTTCCTACTATGAGCAATATCCCGAGCGCAACCATTGGTGGAAGGATTATGTTGCCGAGTCAAAATCGCTCAAAGAGGGCGAATATGTAAAGAGTTATGGACGTGATATAGGCTTTGCGAGCCAATCGTTTCAGGCGGCTCGTTTGGCTATGGAGTATGGTTTTCGTAACAACTCCCCGAAAGATGTTGAGTGGGGCGAGAAACTCATAAATAGTTGGATTGAGAAACGTCGTTACGACAACGGAATGTTCAAGAGCAATCGCAATCGCGGACACAACAATCGTGATGCCTCGAATGTGGGTTGGGCAATTAGCGAGTTGTCGCGCATAGCAATGTTGTATGAGAAGCACGGCCGAGATGGCTCGTTGTATGCGAATGCAGCAAAACCGATAGTGGATATTGTGCTAAAAGGTGTTCGTGAGGATGGTGCAGTTGGCTCGGTATGGAATGGTATTTCGGGCGAGGTTGTAACCTACAATGGCGATGGCGCAGGCTTTGTGGTAATGGGTTTGGCTCGTTATCACGCACTTACGGGCGACGAGCGTATATTGCCTGTTGTGGAGAGGGCATTCGATTACTATTACAGGCAGGATATCAACCACTTCCGCTGTTTTGGAGGAGCAATGGATTGTGCAAGCATCGATAAGGAGGGCATTCAGCCATTCTTTACCGTAGCGAAATATATGTATGAGCGCACGGGCGAACGAATGTATTTGGAGTATGCACGAAAGGCGGCGTGGTATTTTGCATCGTGGATATACATACACAACCCTATCTACGATGAGGATGACGATCTGACTGTGTTCGATTGGAAGCCGGCAGGCGCAAATATCGTAGGTGTGGAGCATCCTGCGGTGGATGAGTATGGCGCACTGCTTATTGGCGAGTATATGTGGTTGGCGAAGGTCGATAATGAGCCGTTGTGGCGCGAGGTTGCCGAGTTGATTTGGCGCAACGGAACGCAAGGCTTTGCCTATGAAGGTCGCACTTTGTGGCACGGATTGGAACGCCCTATTGGTGCGAAAAACGAGGCTATATTCCCTTCGCGTTGGAGCAAGTATGCTTCGGTTGGTCGCAAGCGAGGAAGCGTAAACGACCACCTAACGGCTTGGGGTGGAATCTATCGCACGGCATCGCTCTACGAGTTGTCGGCAGAGGATTTAGCGTGGTTGAAAAATCAAACAAATTCCCAACATAATTAACAATTCTAAAACTTACATTTATGAGAAAATTACTTCTATTATTTGTTGCGCTTGCAACATCGGTTTCGGTTATGGCAGCCGAATGTATGATTATTCCTCGTCCGGTGTCGTATGAGCCGTTGAAAGGAAAGTGTGCATTGTCGCCAAAGACTGTGGTTTATGTTGCCGATAAGTCGCTTGTCCGCCCTGCTACGATGTTCTGCTCGAATGTTGCAGCAGAGAAAGATTTGCACATCGCAGTTGTAGAGGGTGTTGCCCCAAGTAAGGGTGCAATCGCTCTTTCGATTGACAAGTCGCTCGGTAAAGAGGAGTACTATCTTCGCATCACGAAGTCGTGCGTAGTAATCAAGGGCGGTAGCGAGCAGGGCGTGTTCTATGGCTTGCAGAGCCTTCGTCAGGTGGTTTGCAACGCAAAGGGAAAGGGTGGAAAGGCTACCCTACCTTGTATGGTTGTGAAGGACAAGCCGCATTTTGCTTATCGTGGAGGTATGCTCGACGTTTGCCGTTACTTTTTCGGTGTTGACGACGTTAAGAAGTTCATCGATATTCTCGCACTTCACAAGATGAATCGCTTTCATTGGCATTTAACCGAGGATCAAGGTTGGCGTATCGAGATTAAGAAGTATCCAAACCTTACAAAAGTAGGCTCGATTCGTAAAGAGACTTTGGTGGGCTTGTATTCAAAGAAGAATAACAAATACGATGGTAAGCCTTATGGTGGTTTCTATACGCAGGACGAGGTACGAGAGATTGTACGCTATGCAGCCGAGCGTTATATCGATGTTATTCCGGAGATAGATATGCCGGGCCATATGGTTGCGGCATTGGCTTCGTATCCACATCTCGGTTGTACGGGTGGCCCATACGAGGTTCGTACCAAATGGGGAATCTCGCGTGATATTTTGTGCGCAGGTCGTGAATCTACATTTGAGTTTGTAGAGGGTGTCCTTGCCGAGGTATTGGAGTTGTTCCCATCGAAGTATATCCACATTGGTGGCGACGAGGCTCCGAAGCATCGTTGGAAGGCTTGCCCAGAGTGTCAGAAGCGTATTCAAGAGGAGGGCTTGAAGGATGAGCACGAGTTGCAGAGTTACTTCACTCATCGTGTGGAGAAGTTCTTGGCAAAGCACGGTCGTCGCCTTATTGGCTGGGACGAAATTCTCGAAGGTGGCGTTTCGAAGACCGCAACAGTTATGGCTTGGCGTGGCGCACAGCGTGGTATTAAGGCTGCACAGTTGGGCAACGATGTTATTATGACACCTCGCCACTACTGCTACCTCGATTATTGCCAGACTTCGGACCACGATGCCAATAACGAGCCTATCTGCGCTGCCGGCAATGGTAAGAGATTCCAGATGCCAATCCGTAAGGTTTATTCGTTCGATCCGTACGACCAATTAACTCCGGAGCAGCGTAAGTTTATCATTGGTGTTCAGGGTAATATGTGGACCGAGTATGTGCCAAACTTCGATCACGCCCAGCATATGATATTGCCTCGTTTGACTGCTCTTGCCGAGGTGGGTTGGACTTGTGAGAATCGCAACTACGACGACTTTGCACGCCGTTTGCACTTGTTGCGTAACCTCTATGATAAGTGTGGCTACAAGTATGCTCCATACTTCTTTAACGGAATTGAGTAAAGCGTGAATATTTCATCACATACAATGCGCTCTATCGCTATGCCTATAAGTATGGTGGTAGGCGCATTGTTGTGTTATCCCATCACAGCGTTCGACGAGTGGAGCGGTGAGATATCTACCCCATTTTTCATATTCTCGATGCTATTTTGCACGTTTTGTCGCGTCGATATTCGAGAGATGAAACCCACGATGTTGCACTTTTGGCTGATGGTGGCGCAGATAGTAGTTACTTCTCTGGTATACTATGCGTTGCGTCCATTTGGCGATACGTTGGCGCAGGGAGGGATGATTTGCGCTTTGACTCCTATGGCTATGGGTGCAATGGTGCTTGCCGGAATGCTCGGTGCAAAGGTCGAAACAATGGCCACTCACAGCCTTATTTGCAATCTTGCGATTGCTTTTATCGCTCCGCCACTGCTCTCGGAGTGGGGAAATGGTACTTGTACCATATCGGAGATATTGTTGCGGGTAACGCCCCTATTGATATTACCGTTTGTTGTGGCGCAGTTGTGTCGCTGCCTTACACCTAAAATCGCTTACAAGATAGGTGCAAACTCTATGCTTTCGTTCTATTTATGGTTGGGGTCGCTGGTGGTGATAATGGGCAAAACCACCCATTTTATCATCGAGAGCGGCGCCAAGCATATACGAGCAGAGATTTTGTTGGCTCTTGCTGCGTTGGTCATTTGTCTGGTGCAGTTCGGCACAGGAAAATGGTTAGGTCGCAAGTATGGCGATAAAGTTGCGGGCGCACAGGCTCTCGGACAGAAGAATACAGTCTTTGCGATATGGCTCTCGCAGTCGTTTCTGAATCCGTTGGCGTGCGTGGCACCTACGGCTTACATAGTGTGGCAAAATATAGTTAATTCATACCAAATTTATAGACATCGATGAAGATAGGCGATATAGAGTTTCGTAAGGAAGCGTTGTTTCTGGCTCCAATGGAGGACGTCACCGACCCCTCGTTTCGCTATATTTGCAAACGGTTTGGGGCGGATATGGTAACGACCGAGTTTATCTCGTCGGATGGACTTATTCGTGATGCGTGGAAATCGCGTGCAAAGTTGAATATCAACGAGTTTGAACGCCCTGTCGCTATTCAGATATATGGCAACCAGATTGAGCCGATGGTCGAAGCAGCACGTATTGCCGAGTCGGCAAATCCCGATATTGTCGATATAAACTTTGGTTGCCCGATGAAAAAGATTGCCGGGCGTGGTGCCGGCTCGGGAATGATGCGTGATGTGCCGTTGATGGTGGAGATGACACGACAGATTGTGGAGGCGGTAAAAAAGCCGGTAACCGTAAAAACCCGCCTCGGCTGGGACGACGACTCGAAGAATATAGAGGAGATTGCTCTACGACTGCAAGATGTTGGTATTGCGGCACTTACCATTCACGGACGCACTCGTTGTCAACTCTACAAGGGCGATGCAGATTGGACTTTGATAGGTAAGGTAAAGAATAATCCGCTGATAAAGATTCCGATTATTGGCAATGGCGATGTCGATTCGGGCGAGAAGGCTCGTGAGATGTTCGACCGCTATGGCGTAGATGCTGTAATGATTGGTCGTGCAACATACGGTCGCCCTTGGATATTCCGTGAGGTTCGCCACTATCTCGATACGGGTGAAGTGCTGCCGCAACCGAGTGTGATAGAGCGAGTTGCCATTGCAAAGGAACATTTGGCAAAGTCTATCGAAGTTAAGGGTGAGCGAGTGGGCGTGTTGGAGATGCGTCGCCACCTGTCGAACTACTTTAAGGGGTTGCCTAACTTCAAGGATACGCGAATGCAGTTGGTTACGCTGAACGACCCCGAGCAGTTGTTTGCAACGATTGATTCGATAGCGGAGCGTTGGGGCGATTTCGATACTGCAGCGTGTGTTCCTCCCCCACTTTCGCACGATATATAGTATAATTTAATAATAAAAGGCTAATGGCCAATGGCTAATAGCTGAAAGCCAAAATTTATTTGCTATGATTCTAAAATTCAGAATGTTGAGCGACGAGAACAACAACTTTGTTCGCGATTTCGAGGTTGACCCGATGATGAAGTTATCGGAGTTTCACGACTTTATCATTCGCTCAATCGGTTACGACGATTGTATGGCATCGTTCTTTACTGCCGATGACGAGTGGCAACGTTGCCGTGAGTTTACGCTTATGGATATGGGCGATACGGGCTACGAAGGCGAGGATGCACCATTGCCGATGGCAAAGACAACCTTGGCGGAGATTGTTGTGGCGGACTATACCCGACTAATCTACCTATTCGATATGTTTGCCGAGCGTGCCTTCTACATTGAGTTGGTTGGCTCGTCGGAGCCAAATCCGTCACTCGAATATCCACGTGTTGCGTTCGAGAATGCTCTGGTGCCAGATCAATATGATCCTGATGCGGTAGATTCGAATGCAGGCTCCATATTCGATGAGATTATGGATGAGTTTGGCGATTTTGATGGCGATGGAGATTGCGATGACGAGTGGTAGAAAGCGACTTATCGTTATTGTAGGTGCTACAGGCTCGGGTAAGACCGATTTAAGTATTGCCATTGCCGAACACTTCGCAGCACCGATAATTTCGACCGATTCACGCCAATTCTATCGTGGTATGGCGATAGGAACGGCTCAACCTTCACGTGAGCAGATGGCTCGTGTGGAGCATCATTTGGTGGATTGTTTGGATGTCGGCGAGGATTTTAACTGCGGTGCCTACGAGCGTGTGGCGTTGGAGCGGCTTTCGGAGTTGTTCGCAAAGCACGATACGGTGGTTGCAGTAGGTGGCTCGGGTTTGTATATCAAGGCGTTGTGTGATGGTATGGACGAACTGCCCGATGCGGAGCCTGCGCTGCGCAACGAGTTGCTCGAGAGGCTCGAGACTGAGGGGTTGGAGTCGCTTGTTGAGCAGTTGCGAGAGTTAGACGAGGTCTACTATAACGAGGTCGATAGATGCAATCCGCAGCGTGTGTTGCGTGCGTTGGAGGTGTGTCTGACAACCGGCAAGCCCTACTCCTCTCTACGCAAAGGAGGCGCAAAAAAGCGAGATTTCGAGATTGTGAAGGTAGGCATCGACTACCCACGTGAGGAGTTGTACGATCGCATAAATCGCCGAGTGGATATGATGATGGCAGAGGGTTTGGAGGCGGAAGCGAGGGCAATGCGACCCCACCGCCATCTGAACGCATTGCAGACGGTAGGTTTCAGTGAGATGTTCGACTACTTCGACGGAACGATATCACGTGACGAGGCTGTGGAGTTGATAAAGCGCAACTCTCGTCGTTATGCCAAGCGACAAATGACGTGGTTTAGGCGAGATAAGGATATAGCGTGGTTTACGAAACCAACGCCCGACCAAGTTATAGAATACTTGGAGAGCCTATAAGAAAAGAAGCCGTCTAACAAGGTGCTTTCTGCGTTACGCTTGCCCTCAAACTCCTCATTTACGCCAAGTAAACTGCGGTTTTTCGGGCAGCGCAAGCCTTGAAATTCCTCTTGTTATACGACTTCATATAAAAAGGGTGTGTCTAAAAAACTTGTTAGACACACCCTTGATTTTGTCTGAAAGGGTTTAGAACAAGAAACCGAGGTTTGCGGTGAGTCCGTGAACCCAATACCTTACGGCGTAAACATCCGGGTCTCCACTGAATAGACGTGCTCCATAGCGATTGTCGATGCGATAACCAATGCCGATATA
Organism: Alistipes sp.; assembly: GCA_045543395.1. Lineage (GTDB taxonomy): Bacteria > Bacteroidota > Bacteroidia > Bacteroidales > Rikenellaceae > Alistipes. The sequence goes on from JAZQML010000040.1 coordinate 28,443, forward strand.
CATTGCCGACTTATCGCCAATGCGGAAGTTTACTCCCAACGAAGCCTTACCAAATATCGACATTTGATTGTACGACAATCTGTGGTTTGGTGTTGGGTTATACTCCTCTCTGATTGGTGCAATCTCTGCACCTGCTGTGAGAGCAAAGTATGGAGCAACCTTCGTATCGCGCGACATATTGACCTTGAAGTGGAGATATGCAGGCACAGAGAATTTTGCCAATGGCAGTGCGCCAATCTCCATATCCGGATAGTAAGAACTTGAACCTCCGCTTGGACCTCCCTGTACATCCATCTCTTGCATACCTCCGTCAATATTCCAAATAATACCGGTACCAACACCGAGGAATACCATATTGTTGAAGTTGCAACCAATGGCGTAGTTGAGCGATACAGCCATATCGAGAGCCTCGATATTCTGAATATCACGTGCAGTTGCCATAAAACCAAATTCGAGCATCTGTCCAAAGCGGTTCTTCTTCAAAGGTTTCTTCGACTTCTTCTCCAACGGAACCATATCCTCGTCACGATTCGATGCAGTTTCGTATTTTTGGCTTGTCTGCTGTGCTACAACTTGCGGTTGCTGCACCGGAGCGGCAGTTGTTGTCTGTTGTTGAACAACAGGCTGTTGAACAACGCTTTGAGGGGCTGGTTGCGCTACAACTTGCTGTGGTGCAGGCTGTGGAGCCACAACCACCTGTGCGCTCTGCTGCTGTGCTGCCAAACGAGCAGCCTCTGCTTGGGCTTGAGCCTTCGCCTCGGCTATGATGCGGGCACGCTCCTCCTCGGCTTGTTTCTTTGCTTCGGCTATGATACGGGCCTTCTCCTTCTCTGCTGCAATGCGAGCATCCTCTTCGGCTTTCGCTTTTGCCTCCGCTAAAAGACGTTGCTTCTCCTGCTCGGCAGCGATGCGTGCAGCCTCCTCTGCTTTTGCTTTCTCGGCAGCAATACGAGCCTCCTCGACAGCCTTCGCCTTTGCTTCGGCTATAAGACGCTGCTTCTCCTGCTCGGCAGCGATGCGTGCAGCCTCCTCTGCCGCAGCCTTCTCTGCTGCAATGCGAGCCTCCTCGGCAGCCTTTGCCTTTGCTTCGGCTATAAGACGTTGCTTCTCCTGCTCGGCAGCCAAACGTGCAGCCTCCTCTGCTGCAACCTTCTCGGCTGCAATACGTGCCGCTTCTTGCTCTGCGGCAATGCGAGCAGCCTCCCTCTCGGCTATAAGACGCGCGGCCTCTTGCTCTGCTGCTATACGTGCTGCTTCAGCAGCCTTTGCCTTCTCGGCAGCCTCCTTCTGGGCGGCCTTTGCGGCTTTTTCCTTATTCTTGGCGTACTTCTTGTCGATGTTCAATCGGAAGATTATCATCGAGCCGTCAATCTCTGCCTGGGTGGTAACATATCCCTCGTACGATGCCTCTACGTACTTACAGTATGAGGTTACATCGAGTTGGAATTTTCCATCGGCACCCGCCTTTGTAGAAGCACTCTCGGATACAGCCCTAATAACAGCACCCTGCAACGACTGACCTTCAGCGTCTTGGACATAACCCTTGACGGTGATGGTGCGAACGTTCTGCTGCTGTGCTATTGCAGAGAGCGTGAAAAGCCCCAAAATAGCGGTTAAAAGGGTAAGTTTCTTCATAGTTGCTTATTATTTGCCTAATAACTTATCCAAGAACGTGCCACCACCGGCTGCTGGAACGATAGACTTCTTCTTGCCAACGCTGTGGATTTTCGATACCTCGCGAAGGTAGTCGTCGCCCGGCGAGCGGAAGTTAACATACTTTGCAGGGTAGCCGGTAACGGTAATCGACTCGATAGAGCCATTCGAAGAGTACTTAATTTGATTTTCGAGTGCTACCAATACATCTGCATTGCCATTTGCGAGGAGAGCCTCACGAATAGCCGAATTTATAACATTCTCCGGACCTGCGCTAACTACGGTTTGGCTTGGGATATAGAAGAACGAAATCTTGTTAGGCGACACATCGAGGTCTGCAAATACCGCTGCCACAGGGTCCAAAACGTTTATTTTGTTGTGCGAAGCGGTGTTGGTGAGTTTTGTAGGCACCGAACAACTAACAAACATAGCCGAGGCTAAAACCGAAAGGATTAAAAACTTTCTCATAATACATTAAGTTTTTTTGGGCGCGTACCAACCTCTTGTACGCTTGTAAATAAATGGAGAATGTGAGGTTGTTGCCCTTTCCGCTGTGCTTAAATGTTGATTTATAGGCACTTGGGGCGGGTTTGACACTCTCTGAATAACTTTAAGTACGATGATTCTATTACAAATTTATGAAATAATTTTCAATTATCACATATTTCCGGCAAAAATTATAACCTATTTATAAAAATAGTTGATTTTGAGTGGTTGTGGGAGTTACGGGAACTCCCCTATAGTCTCTCCTTTCCGCTTCTCTTGGGAATCGAGCGGTCGCCGCAGGTTTGAGCGTAGCAACAGTTCGTAACGCGCACTATCGCAGATAACTCTGCCGCACCGCCACCTACTGACTGATTGCTGCGACGAGTACGAAAAAAGTCCGCCTCGTAAAAGACGAACTTTTGAGTACTCGGAGCGGGAATCGAACCCGCACGGCCATTACTGGCCACAGGATTTTAAGTCCGGCGTGTCTACCTATTCCACCATCCGAGCCCTGTTTTGCGATGCAAATGTAGTGTTTTTTGTCGTATTCTCCAAATTATTTGCGTTTGGTTGTGCCTTTGCGTTGAGCGCGGTGGCTCTTTTTGTGCGAGAGCATAACTTTACGGCGAATATACAATATGGCTAATGTGCTGAACGATACTGCAATAACCACCCACACCCAAAGTGGCACTTCATCTCCTTTGACTCTTGCCCACATCTCCAACATCTTTGGTGTGCGGTCGCCCGAGTCGTGCATCATAGCGCAACGCTCGATAACCGATTTGTCGGGGTACATTATAGGGTCTAACTTAACCTTTTCGGCACCCTCGCCAAAGAAGTATGACGCATCAACGGTCTCTTCGAGTTCGTCGTCGGTCTGCGCTTCGAGAATTTCAGGCGATGAGATAACACTCACGTAACCAGTCTCATCCATATTGCGGATGGCGATGTCGGGGCGGCACATAAAGTTTATGAAGTAGCGTGCTGCTTTCACATTCTTGGCATATTTAGGTATCACCCAGCCGTCGAACCACACGTTGCTACCCTCCTTTGGAACTACGTAGTCGAGCGAAACGCCCACTTCGGCAGCCTCCTCGATAGCCCAAATTGCGTCGCCACTCCACGTGAGGTTAAGGTACGCCTTCTCTTTGGTCATCATCTCCTTACCAAAGTCTGCTTCCCAACCTGCGACCAACTTTTTCGCCTTTTTGAGGAACGCCTCTACCTCGGCAATCGAGGTGTCGGAGGAGTCGTACATCAACTCGTCGAGAGTGAGTTCGCCCGATGCTAACTCGTTCTGTCGTAGATTGATAAGCATTGTACTATACACGTCGCGAAAGGCATCTTTGATAAAGATTTTCTTTTCGTATTTCTCGTCGTGTAGAACCTCCCAAGTCGAGGCCTCGTCGCGCGTAACATAGCGGGTGTTGTAGAGCAAACCCGTAGTACCCCACATATATCCCACGGCGTAGTCATTGGCATTTTTACCCGAGCCGTCAATTTTGTTGAAGCGGTCAATGATGTATGGCGATACGTTTGAAATATAGTTCGGAGTCTGCCCAAAATCTTGGTCTATCGGCAGAAGCATATCGTTGCGGAGCATTCGTTCGATGATATATTCCGAAGGGCATACAACGTCGAAATCCTCCTTGCCCATCTCGATTTTGGCGAGCATAATCTCGTTAATATCAAATAGTTGCATAATAATCTCGACCTCCTCGCCCGTTTGCTCCTTGTACCACTCTTTGAACTCGTCCAAGGCACTCTCGTCGATGTAGTCCGCCCAGTTGTAAATCTTAAGCACCTGTGTGCGCGGAGCCTCCGAACACGAAATCGTGGCGAGGCAGAGCAACAAAACAATAACAGATAGAATCTTTTTCATAGGTTAAAGTGCTTGTTTATTCTTTGCGGAACGCTTGGCGCGTACATTTATGATGATAAGCAGCAATAATACCACTGCGAAAATAATTGTCGAAAGAGGTCGCAATTCGGGAGTCAGACCACCCTTGCGAGCATCGGCATAAATATAGGTAGAAAGTGTCTCCAAACCCTCGTTACCCTTTGTAAAGAGTGTTACGGCAAAGTCGTCAATCGAGAGCGTGAAGGCGAGGATAAAGCCCGAAATCATACCCGGACGAATCTCGGGGATGATAATTTTACGAAGGGCCTGAAATGGCGTAGCACCCAAGTCGAGTGCCGCTTCGTAGATGTTGGGGTTCATCTGTTGCAGACGAGGCATAATGCTCAACACTACATAAGGGGTGCAGAACGCAATATGCGCCAAAACCACTGTCGTGTAACCCTGCGAAATGCCAAGACTTACAAAGAGCAAGAACAACGAAATACCCGTGATGATGTCGGGGTTGAGCATTGGGATGTTGTTCAAGAAGTTGATAGCCTGCTTCTTACGGCCGTGCATATTGAAGATTCCTATGGCTGCGATACTGCCCAAGATGGTCGAAGCCGTAGCCGAAATAAGCGCAATACTCAAAGTGTTTTTTATAGCATCCAATAACGAATGGTGCGCCCCTCCGCTAAAAAGCGATGTGTAGAGGTCGGTCGAAAACCCTGTCCAGTTGCCCAATACTTTTGAGTTGGTAAACGAGAATATGGCGATAATGATAATAGGTGCGTACAACAACGCCAAAAGGAGCCACAGATAGGTTTGTGCAAAAAATCTCTTCATATCTCTACCCTTTCTATATCAGGCTGTCGCTGTCGCTCTGCTCCTCTCCGCCCGAGAAAAGCGAGGTTGCGCCAATTATAACAAGCATAATCAGCGACAACGCGGCACCATAGTTCCACATTCCGTTATTTATATTCTCCTGAATGGTTGTACCAAACAGTTTTACGTTGTTCATCGTGAGCAATTCGGCTATTGCAAAGGTCGAAATCGTAGGCATAAACACCATCATAATGCCCGACATCACACCCGGCATCGAGAGTGGCACAGTAACCTTTCGGAACACCTCCGAAGGGGTTGCTCCCAAATCCTCGGCAGCCTCGATAAGCGAGTGGTCCATCTTCTGCAAAGTGTTGTAGATAGGATAGATCATAAATGGCAGGAAGTTGTAAACCATACCAAATATCAGCGCACCCTCGCCCAAAGGCAACTGCACGAAGTCGAATAGAGCCACCGTAGCGAGTGTTCTAACCAAGATGTTTATCCACATTGGCAGAATAAACAGTACCACCAAAACCTCCGAGCGGTTGAGTTGGCGATTGGCAAGTATCCACGCTGCGGGATAGCCCAAAAGTATACACAGAATTGTTGTAACCAACGCAACACCAATCGAATAGATGAAGGTGTCGAGTGCCTCGGACTGCTCGATGAAGCGCGTGAAGTTCGCTAACGAGAACTCCCCTTCGGCATCCTGAAAGGCATATAGCACAATCAGCACCAAAGGCAACGCCACGAATATGGCGAGGAATATGGCGTATGGTATTGCCCAATTCGCTCGTTTATTGAATATTTTTGAAATAAAGTTCATCTCGCCAGCCCTGCCTATACTATTTTTGTAATTGTGAGGTCGTTCTTGTTGATGGCTATACCCACAACGTCGAAGTTATCCCATATATCGTTGGTATCCACATATATAAGATCGCCATCCTCGGTCTTTACGGTGAGGTGATAGTGATCGCCCTTATAGAGGATGAAGTGTACCGAGCCGATAAGTTTTCCCTCCTCTTTGTGGTCGAGCAACTCGATGCGGTTGAATGGCACACGCACCGTTACGCGGTCGCCTACGTTCAAACCCGCCTGCTCCTTACACTCGAACTCGGTGTCGAGGAATTTAACCGTTGTAGGCGAAGTCATCACACCCTGGAATGTGTTGCAAACACGCTCCTTACGCATAACGTGAATGTCCGATGGCTTGATGAACATACCCACCTCGGCACCCTCCTCGAAGGCGTTGTAGTCCTGAATCATAAGTTCAAACTTGTTGTCGGTCTCGACGAACATCTCGTAGTGAACGCCTTTGAAAATGCAAGATTTAACCACGCCCGTAAATGCAGCATTCTCGGTGTTTGCGATGATGTAGATATCCTCCGGACGTAACACTACATCCACCTCTACATTCTCGCCAAAGCCGGTGTCTACGCACTCGAATTTATGGCCTATAAATTCAACCTCTTTATCGCGTATCATCCTGCCGTTTAGGATGTTGCTCTCGCCAATGAAATCGGCAACAAACGAGTTTACAGGCTCGTTATAGATGTCGGTCGGAGTGCCGATTTGCTGAATCTTACCCTCGCTCATAACCACGATTGTGTCGCTCAACGTCAGAGCCTCCTCCTGATCGTGAGTTACGTAGATAAAGGTAATGCCCAACGCTTCGTGCATCTGCTTCAACTCCATCTGCATATCCTTACGCATCTTCAAATCGAGCGCAGCCAGTGGCTCATCCAAGAGCAACACCTGTGGTTGGTTTACGATGGCGCGTGCGATGGCTACACGCTGCTGCTGTCCGCCCGACAACGAATTTACATCGCGGTCCTCGTAGTCGGTCATCGACACCATTTTCAATGCTTTGCGTACTCGTTTTTGAATCTCTTTGGCATCAACCTTTTTGAGTTTCAAACCGAAAGCGATATTCTCGTATACATCCAAATGAGGAAAGAGAGCATAACGCTGGAAAACCGTATTGAGAGGTCGCTGATGTGGGGGCATACTCAAAATATCCTTACCCTCCATCGTGATAATGCCGCCATCGTCGGGTTGGGTGAAACCTGCCAACATTCGCAACAACGTGGTTTTACCACACCCCGAAGGGCCTAACAGTGTTACGAACTCGCCACGCTTGATGTCGAGGTTGATGTTGTCGAGAACAACCTTATCTCCAAACGACTTGGACAGGTTCTCGATTTTGATAATAGTTTCGCTCTTTCTTGCCATCTCTATTTCTTACGGTTTTTTTGAATAGTCTGGGTTAAATTAAAGTGATATGTTGCACCAAGGCTTATGCCTATGCTCTTTGCAAATGAGTTGTATGCCGCTACGGCGTGTATGCGCAAATCGCGACTCTCTCGCAGAGGGAAGTAGTGTACGCCACATCCCGCATACCAATATTTAGGACACAACGAGTGGTCGGTAGGGATGAAAAGTTCATCTTCGTAACCGAGGAAGTCGCTGTTGTAGGTTTCGTAGCCACCCTTAACGAATGCCTCTACCTTGTCGTTGTAGTTGTAAAGCACCTGTCCGCCAATGCTCCACTCCTGATTGAAAAAGCGTTTTACAGACGAAGCACGATTCATATAATCGACCTCGATTGTGAAATCTCCCGCCGAGAAGGCGTTGCCGAGTGCTATGATATTCACATATTTGCCCGGTGTGTTCTCCACGAAATTGACCGACCAAATAGGCGACCAACAACCATATTCGCCACTCCAATAGAGCGAGTAGACAAAGAGTTTGGATGTGAAAGGTCTGTCGCCGTACATTGATGGCGAGGTTGCGAATTGAAAACGCAACATTGTGCTTTCGTCTTTGGTGGTGTAATTTACCTCTCCACCCCATTGGTAGATGGCCATCTTGTGCCATAATGGCGATACGAGAATTGGGTGTACGTCAACATCGTAATAGTCTAACTCCCACGTACCTATAGCCAACATATCTTTGCCGACAACGAAGCCGAATTGTCCAACTTGGTATCCCAAAGTGAGCCAATCTATAAAGTCGCATTCGTTTGAGCGGAACGCATTTTTGTAGAGCGATGCCGGATCGTCCGATAGCCAATGGTTGCAGAGCGAGTAGGAGAAGTTGCCTACTGTACCATCCAAAAATGTGTAGAGTGATGAGTTTCCGAAGTCATAGCCTCGATATCCGTTCTTGTTTAATGGGGCATACGGATTGATATCGAAACGGGGTGTTACGACAAAATCCACTGTGCTTTCCGGCTTAACCTCTTGAGAATAGGTACAGAAGTAGCACAGTGCTGCTACCAACAATACTAAAAGCCTCTTCATTTCCCATAAAAAGAATCAATTGGTTTGGAGTGCAAATATATAAATAAATTCAGAATTCAAAATGCAAAATGCAAAATTATGGGTCAAAAATTAGAAATTTTTAGAGATGAAGGCGATTTAACTAAATTTTAATATACATTTTGCTGGTAAATAAGTAAAAACACACCCTCCGCAGATTGGCTTTGCGGAGGGCGTGTTGTCGATATAATATATATAATTTACTTTTCCGTTTTCCGCTTTCCGTTCTCCGTTAAAACCTTGCGCAGATACTTCGCTGTATGGCTCTTTTTGCACTTGGCGACCTCGCTTGGGGTGCCTGTGGCAATAATTTCGCCACCCGCCTCGCCACCCTCGGGGCCGAGATCTATGATATGGTCGGCAACCTTTATAATGTCGAGATTGTGTTCAATAACGATAACCGTATTGCCCCTATCTACCAACTTGTTCAAAACGCCAATCAGGCAGCGAATATCCTCGAAATGGAGACCTGTGGTTGGCTCGTCGAGAATGTAGAGTGTGCTTCCGGTATCTCGTTTCGATAACTCTGCCGAGAGTTTTATACGCTGACTCTCGCCACCCGACAAAGTGGTGCAAGGTTGTCCGAGCGTAAGGTAACCCAAGCCAACATCCTGTATCGCCTTCAACTTCTGATGAATAGTCGGAATATGCTCGAAGAAATCGACTGCAATATTTACGGTCATATTTAGTATGTCGTTGATACTCTTGCCCTTATATCGCACCTCCAATGTCTCTTTGTTGTAGCGATTTCCGCCGCACGCCTTGCACTGCACATAGACATCGGGCAAGAAGTTCATTTCGATGGTCTGAACGCCAGCACCACGACACTCCTCGCAGCGACCACCCTTTACATTAAACGAGAATCTACCCGCCTTAAAACCACGCACTTGCGCATCGGGTGTTGCCTCGAAAAGTTTGCGGATATCGGCAAAAACATTCGAGTAGGTTGCAGGGTTAGAACGAGGTGTGCGGCCAATCGGCGACTGGTCGACAACCACAAGTTTGTCGATGTGTTCCAACCCTTCAATCGCATCGTAATCGAGCGGTTGGGCGTACGAGCGGTAGAGTTTGTGCGAGAGAATAGGTACGAGCGTACCATTTACAAGCGACGATTTGCCCGAGCCACTGACACCCGTAATGCAGATAAGTTTTCCGAGCGGAAACTCTACGTCAACACCTTTGAGATTGTTGCCTCGTGCGCCAATGATTTTGAGCAATTCGCCACTACCCTTTCGCAACTCCTGCGGAATCTCTATGCTGCGGCGACCTGACAGATAATCAGCAGTATATCCCGTTGCACCTAATATTTCACTATAGGTGCCTTGCGCTACTATATGACCACCTCGGCGACCCGCCTTCGGGCCAATGTCTACAATGTAGTCCGCCTCGCGCATCATCTCCTCGTCGTGCTCCACCACTATGACCGAGTTTCCGGCATCACGAAGTACCTTCAATGTGTTGATTAGTCGCTCGTTGTCGCGCTGATGAAGTCCGATGCTCGGCTCGTCGAGAATGTAAAGTACATTGACCAATTTTGAGCCTATCTGCGTAGCCAGACGTATGCGTTGACTCTCGCCACCCGAGAGGGTGCGCGATGCACGACCGAGCGACAGATAGCCCAATCCCACATCGGTCAAAAAGCGCAAACGTTCACGAATCTCTTTGATTATTTCTCGAGCGATTTTCAACTCTTTGGCGGTGAGTTGTTGCTCTACTCCATCGAACCACTCTCGCAACGAGGTGATCGACATAGACGATAATTCGGCTATGTTTTTGCCGGCAATACGGAAATGTAATGCGTTCTCTTTCAGGCGGCTACCATTGCAAAGTGAACACTTGTGGTAGGCTACAAATTGCTCTTTCCACTTTTCGCCTTTGCGTGCGCCGTCGTCCTCTTTTTTCGAGTTTATATACTCGGCAACACCCTCCCACGAGCGCATTTGTCGGCCACGACTGAAGGCCTCCGATACCTCCACCATCATTGGCTCGTCATCGCCATAAAGAATGGCGTTTAGACCCTCTTCCGAGATGGTGCCAATGGGGTCGTCGAGTGTAAAATCGTATCGTTTGCCGAGTGCTTCGAGAATGGCAAAAAGCGTGTTTTCGCGCCCTTTGCCAAGTGGTGCTACACCGCCTTCTCGCAATGAAAGCGTGTTGTCGGGAATAACCTTACTAATATCGTATACAGCCTCCTCGCCGATGCCGTTACAACGCGGACAAGCGCCCTTTGGCGAGTTGAACGAGAAGGTAAATGGCTCGGGGTCCTCGAATGCAATGCCGGTAGTCGGACACATCAAATGGCGTGAATAGTGGCGCATCTCGCCGGTGTCGTAGTCGTGAATTGCCATCTGCCCTTTGCCCTGACGCATAGCCTCTTGCAGAGAGGTCATAATGCGGTCGCGTGCCTCCTTGCGGGCATTCATTCTATCCACCACCAACTCTATCGAGTGGGTTTTGTAACGGTCGAGTTGCACACCTCCGGTAAAGTCGCGAATTACGCCGTCGATGCGGGCGTATATATAACCTTTGCGAAGGAATGAGTCGAATAAATCTCGGTAGTGACCTTTGCGTTCACGTACCACCGGAGCAAGGAAGGCTATCTTTTTGCCGTCGTAGTCGCGCAGAATCAAATCTGCAATCTGCTCATCGGAGTAGTGAGCCATCTCCTCGCCTGTTGCCGGGGAGTATGCGCGAGATGCTCTTGCATAAAGAAGTCGCAGAAAATCAGCAATTTCGGTTACTGTACCTACGGTGGAACGAGGGTTGCGATTTGTGGTTTTCTGCTCGATAGCAACAACCGGCGAAAGTCCCGAAATTTTCTCTACATCGGGGCGTTCCATTGTGCCGATATACTGTCGTGCATAGGTCGACAATGTCTCCATATAGCGACGTTGTCCTTCGGCATATATTGTGTCGAAGGCGAGCGACGACTTGCCCGATCCCGAAAGCCCTGTGATGACGACCAGTGCGTTACGGGGTATTTCGAGGTCTATGTTTTTGAGATTGTGGACTTTTGCGCCCACGATTTTTATCTTTTCCTCCATCGTGCTACTCCTTAATAGACATAATAGAATAGAAAAAATCGTGCAACGATATCCACTCCATCAAATCGGCAAAGCAGATGGCGACGATAACCGCCATAAATATCTTTATGAAGTTCTTACCCCATCCTGTCATATAGTGCGATGCGATAAATGAGCCTATCATATTGCCGACACCGTGAATAAGTCCAAAAGAGTAATCTACGTTGCCCATAATCATAAATACCGCCAAAGAGAACGGAGTGGCAAGCAGAATTACGAAGCCTTTGATGGCATTTGCAGTGACTAAATCCATACGCATAATCCACAGCGTGATGGCGAGAATAAGGTAGCCAATGCCGATATAAATATAGCCTCCGTAGAAGCCTATAAGGAAGAACCAGAGGTAATGCAGAGGTTTGATTTCTATGCGATGTCCCTCCTTTATTTTTATGTGGCTATCGAATAGCAGGTAGAGCATAATCACGAGCAGAATCACTCCAAAGCAGATTTTGAACACCCACTCGTTTATGTACGACGCAACGAACGAACCTGCTATGTTTCCCAAAATTACGGGTATGGAGAGCAAAAGTCCGTGTTTGAGGTCGAACGACTTTTTGCGGATAAAGGTGATGGATGAGGCGAGATTCTGCATCAATACTGCGATACGGTTTGTGCCGTTTGCAACATTTATTGGCAGTCCAAACGCCATAAACATAGTCATCGTGATAATCGAACCTCCTCCGGCGAGGGTGTTGATTATGCCGACTAATGTTCCCGAAAGAAGCAGAACTACGATTATATGCCAATCCATCATTTTCCTAACTTTTTACCCTAGGGCGACAAAGATAGGAAAATAATTGAAAATTGACAATCATATTATATGATTTTTATCTGTATTTATCTAAAACCTCGCAACAGGTGCGGCATCGAGAGTGGAAAATTCCTCGTTCAAATATTTGTAGTATCCCGCTACGGCAATCATTGCAGCGTTGTCGGTCGTGAAGCGACGCTCGGGGATAAAAGTACGCCATCCCCGCCTCTCGCCTTCGGCTGCAACACGTTCTCGAAGGAGCGAGTTTGCTGCTACTCCACCGCCTATGGCAATGTCCGAAATGCGATAGTGCTTGGCAGCCTTTACGAGTCGCTCGACAAGAATATCAACAACGGTATGAAGTATTGCTGCACATAGGTCTGCTTTGCGTTCCTCGATGAAATTAGGGTTTTCGGCAACCTCGTCACGCAGGGTGTAGAGGAACGATGTCTTTAAGCCTGAAAACGAGAAATCGAACTCTCCTATGCGTGGTTTTGCAAACTTGAAAGCATCGGGATTTCCCTCCTTTGCCAGAGCATCGATAACCGGTCCTCCGGGGTATGGCAACCCCATAACTTTGGCACATTTATCGAGTGCTTCGCCGGCGGCATCGTCAATGGTCGAGCCGACAATCTCCATATCGAATGGCGAGTTTACCTTAACGATTTGAGTGTGTCCACCGCTGACCAAGAGGCAAAGAAATGGGAAATTTGGGTGTTCGCACTCTTTGTCGGGCATATCAACAAAGTGCGAGAGAATGTGGCCGTGAAGGTGGTTTACTTCGACGAGAGGGATGTTGTTAGCAATGGCCAAACCCTTTGCAAACGACGTTCCAACCATTAGCGAACCGAGCAAACCCGGTCCACGAGTAAATGCAATAGCGTCGATTTTGTCGGGTGTAACTCCTGCATCGCGCAGTGCTGCATCTACCACAGGCACAATGTTTTGCTGGTGCGCACGTGAAGCAAGTTCCGGGATAACACCACCGTAACGTTCGTGTACCGCCTGCGAAGCGATAACGCTCGAAAGCAGTGTCGTGTTTCGCAACACAGCGGCGGAGGTGTCGTCGCACGATGATTCAATACCCAAAATGATAATTTCGTTGTTCATAATATATTTTTTGTTTTTCTCGCTCTTTTTTTGGTTCTTTGTTTGCAAGTTCGGCAAATTATGAGTACCTTTGTAAGTTATTATATAACTTATACGGCGTAAAGTGCCGAAAATGAGAACAAAACCGTGCGCAAAGTTACAAAAATATTATTAAGCGTGTTATCCGCAATCGTTTTATTGCTGATAATTTTGCCTTTATCTGTTTCTTTGACGCTCTCAATTCCTTCGGTGCAGAACTATGCAATAGATAAGGCTGCCACTTGGGCAGGCAACAAACTCGGTACTACCGTAAATATCGGAAAAATCACCATCGGTCTATTTAATCGAGTTACGGTTCGAGATTTCTACGTCTCGGATTGGGATAACGATACCCTACTCTATGTTAAACGTGCCGACGCCTATTTTTCGTCGTTGGCATCGTTGGCAAACAAAAATCTGGTATTGAACTATGGTAAAGTTGCCGGCGGAAAGTTGGTGGTGCGAGAAACCAGTCGTGGCACCTACGCCATCAAAGAGATTACCGACCAACTTGTCAGGAGGGACCGCCAAAGCGAGTTTGTACTGGATATCGCAAAGTTGGATGCTTCGGGTATTGAGTTCCACTTGCTGCGTAATGCGCCAAAACGAGATGAGGGAATAGATTTTGCCGATATGCAACTTCTCGATATCGGAGCGCACCTATATGACTTCTCCGTCAATCGTGGAGCGGTGGAGTCGATGGTCGAAAATCTCTCGTTTACGGAGCGCAGTGGTTTTGAGTTGGCCGAGATGGATGGTCACTTCTACGTCTATGATGGACAGATTGTGGTGGATAATTCGACACTCAAAACCGAGCGCAGTACCATAAATCTCGACTATCTCCACCTCGATGGCGATGATTGGTTGCAGTATCGTGACTACATAAATGTAATACCGATGGATTGTCGTGTGAGCGATTGTACGCTCTCATCGTATGATTTGGGTTACTTTGGTCCTGCAATGTGGCGCTGGAAAACTTCTATACACAACGCTACGATGTCGATGAAGGGTACGGTGGCAGACTTCGAAGGCAAGGTTGTAAGTGCATCACTCGAAGATGGTGGCGTGATAAAGGCGACAGGTCGAGTTAAGGGGTTGATTGATGTAGAAAAAACCACGTTCGATATAGACGTAGAGAGGGTTCAGGCCTCTACGCACGAGTTGGTTAAGGTTGTCGGCAATATTGCAAGCCTTTCGGTTGGCGAGAGTGTGATGCAATATATCGACCGCTTGGAAGGAATTGATGCTTCGGGGGAGTTTCGAGGCACCATTCGCAACTTTACGGCAAAGGCCGATAGCAGATTGCAGAGTGGCGGCGAGGTGGCATTGAGATGTGAAATGCAAAACCCTGCCAAAGGGCGTAAGGGTGTGGATGCTACGGTAAAGGCTACGAGCGTGAATTTGTCGAAGATTTTGGCAAACACGCTCGTTGGCGACGCTTCCTTCTCGGCAGATGTAGTGATGTCGCTTGGCGATGATGCTCCGTTTGCTTTGATTGGTACGGGACAGGTTGATAGTTTAATGCTTAACGGCTACAACTACAACAACTTGAGTGTGTCGGCGGAGATTAAGGATAACACGATTGCGGGTGTACTCTCGGCAGATGACAATGCCTTGAAATTCGACGCACAGGCTCTGGTCAACCTTGAGGATAAGACGATGCCGCTCTACGATGCAGTGATGAGCATTGAGAGAGCCGACCTGCACGCAATGAATATAAATAAGCGTGATTCGGTGTCGGTGCTGAACTGCAATGTGGGTTTGACTGCTGCCGGAAAGTCGCTCGACGAGATGAATGGCACGGTGCGTATAGCAGATGCGAAGTACGAAACCGTAGGTGGTCGTGAGTGCGAGGCCGATATGGTAAAACTCTCGATTTCGAGCGATGAGGATGCTCGAACGTTGGCCCTCGAGTCGGACTTTGCAGATGCTGTGTTCGAGAGTCGCACACCATACAAGAATGTACTCTACTACTTGAAAAATCTTTTGGTGCGCTACACCCCACTTCTCTACGATGAACAGGCGCGTAAGAATATTGATACTCACGTTGCAAAGATTGGCGATGAGATAGCGATATTGTCGGTTACGACAAAGGATATCGATCCTCTGCTCGGATGTATTACCGATGGTTTGGAGATGGCAGAGGGTTCGACTGTGGAGTTGTTGGTAAGTCCGTCGGATAACCGCTTTTTGATGCACGCATCGTCGGAGTATATGATGCACTCGAACTACCTTGCCACAAATATAGATGTTAAGGCGAGCAATGAGGGCGATTCGTTGTCGATGGCTATGGCTGCAAAAGATTTCTATGCAGGAGCATTTCACTTCTCGGGTGTAGACGTAAGTGGCGCAGCGAAGGATAATAAGATATCGCTTGATGCAATGTTTGCCGACTCGTTGCGTGATATACAGGGCGAACTATCGGCTTCAGCGCAGATATCGCGAAAGAACAATGCGCGTAGTTTACTCCTAAATCTCAATAAGTCGTCGGTGCGTAGCGGTGATGCCAAGTGGGACATAACAACCGACGGCATCGAAATGGACTCGGCAAAGGTTGATATTCGCCGCTTTGCGGTGCGTAGCGACTCGCAGGAGTTGTATGTGAATGGCGTGGCGTCACGTAGCGATAAGGACTCGGTTTATATGAAATTGCAGAACTTCTCGTTGGCACCATTTACGCAGATAACAAAACGCATAGGATATGTGATAGACGGCAGTACAAGCGGATATGCTACCGTTCACTCGGCATTGAAAGATACCCGAATAGATGCACGCATCGAGATGGATAGCGTAAATGTTAGCGGTATTGATGTTCCCGATTTGTTGCTCGTTTCACGTTGGGATTTTGGTCGCAGTCGTGCTACGTTGGATATAACCACTCGTGAGGATAACAAACGAGTGATTCAGGGTTACTTTGCACCTTCGCAGATGCGCTACTACGCACGAATGAATACCGAGGGCGTAAAGATGAGTCTGCTCGACCCGGTGTTGAAGGGTGTTATCTCGGATACGTCGGGCGAAGCCGATGTGGATATCAACATAAGCGGCGAGGGGCGTATGGCAGAGTTGCAGGGCGAGATAAAGGTTGATAGTTTGGCTACTACGATCGACTACACTCGCTGTCGCTACTTCGCACCAGAGGCAACGGTGAGTGTCCGCAACAACCACCTTCTGGCGAAGAATGTGCCTATTGCGGATAGGCACGGACATAGTGGCGCAATGTCGATAGATGTGTCGTTGGCTCACCTCTCGAATATCGAATATAATATTGATGTGCAGGCACGCAATATGGAGGTGTTGAACACCACCGAGCGCGATAATTCGATGTTCTACGGCTCGATATTCGCTACGGGTACAGGAACTGTGCGAGGCGATAAGGCGGGTGTAAAGATGGATTTTGTAGCGCATAGCGATGACAACTCCAAACTCTATATGCCACTTACCGACAACAGTGATATTTCGACAGCAGACTTTGTGAAATTTGCCACCAAGCAGCGTGATACAACCTCGTATCTTGCACGCAAGAAGATGCTGTTCGAGAATAGACAGAAACGTCGTACTTCGAGTGGTGGCGCAATGGATATTACCCTATCGTTGGATATCCGTCCTAATGCCGAGATGCAGTTGGTTATCGACCCTACTGTGGGCGATATCATAAAAGGCTCGGGTGAGGGACAAATCAATATGCGTATCAATCCGCAAGCCGACATATTCGAGATGTATGGCGACTACACCATCACAAAGGGTAGTTATCTCTTTACGTTGCAGAGCGTAATCAACAAGTGGTTCGATATCGAGCCGGGTTCGACTATTCAATGGTCGGGCGACCCGCTGGATGCAATATTGAATATCGATGCCGTATATAAACTCAAAGCGTCGTTGCAACCACTGCTGGAAGGCTCGCTTACGGAGAGCAATCGTTCGACACGTGCTGTGCCTGTGGAGTGCTTCATACATCTTACCGATAGGTTGATGCAGCCTACCGTAACGTTCGACATCGTGGTGCCGAGTGCAGACTCGGAGGTGCAGAGCCTTATTTCGAGTGCTTTGGCTACACCGGAGAGTAAATCGCAGCAGTTCCTCTATCTGATCGTTGCGAATAGTTTTATCTCGGAGTCGTCGAACGCTATGTCCTCTACTATGGGTGCGTCGGCCACTGCGGCAACGGGCTTTGAAATGCTCTCTAACCAATTCAGCAACTGGCTCTCGAGCGACGACTACAAAATTGTACTCCGCTATCGTCCTCGCACC
Organism: Alistipes sp.; assembly: GCA_045543395.1. GTDB lineage: Bacteria > Bacteroidota > Bacteroidia > Bacteroidales > Rikenellaceae > Alistipes. The sequence goes on from JAZQML010000040.1 coordinate 45,780, forward strand.
GAGCAGATGAGCGATGAGGTGGACTTCGGCTTCTCGAAGGGTTTGGTGGATAACCGCCTTTTGATTGAGTTGGAGGGTAACTATATAGTGGATAAGGCACAAGTGGTAAATGCCAACTCGAACTTTACGGGCGAGGCGTATCTCACGTGGTTGATAGACCGTGCCGGAACTCTCCGATTGAAGGGCTTTACCCACACGATTGACCGTTTCGACGAAAACCAAGGTTTGCAGGAGACCGGTATCGGAATCTACTTTAAGGAGGATTTCAATAATGCGAAAGATTTGCGTATGCGTCTGAAAAACCGCTTCAAACGCGATAAGAAGCGGGATAAGGCTGACAAAGATACAAAGCAGAAAGATAAACAAAAAGATAAACAATTAAAAAAGAAAAGATTATGATTAAACTTTTGAGTGCGAATCTTGCCGATTCGTTGAACGTTGTAGCAGAGAAATCAGCCGAGAAGGCTGCCGAAATGTCACTCTGGGAACTCTTTAATGGCGGAGGATGGTTGATGTGGGTACTTCTGGTTTTGGGAGGTGTTTCCATATTTATCTTCGTGGAGCGTTTTGTGGCTATACAGCGCGCACAACGCCTCGATATGAACTTTATGAACCGTATACGTGCCTATGTAGTGGATGGTAAGGTTAAGGATGCTATCGCCTACTGCCATAAGGTCGATACCCCTATTGCTCGTATGGTAGAGAAGGGTTTGGAGCGTTTGGGCCGTCCTATGAGCGATGTTCAGAGTGCAATCGAGAATATTGCAAATTTGGAGGTTTCAAAGTTGGAGAATGGTTTGCCATTCCTCGCTACTATCGCCGGCGGTGCGCCAATGATTGGTTTCTTGGGTACAGTACTCGGTATGGTGCGTACATTTATGGATATGTCGGCTGCGGGAGGCACTGTCGATATGGCGTTGCTTTCGGGCGGTATGTATGTAGCGATGGTTACAACCGTAGGTGGTCTTATCGTGGGTATTCCGGCATACTTTGGCTACAACTACTTGGTGGCTCGCATCGAGAAGTTGGTGTTCCGTATGGAATCGAACTCTATCGCTTTTATGGATATATTGAATCAACCTGCTCAAAAATAGTAGATTATGGCAATCAAAAGAGGTTCAAAAGTTGATAAGTCATTCTCGTCTTCGGCAATGACCGACTTGATGTTCCTTTTGCTGATATTTATGCTCATTGCAACCACGCTCATCAACCCTAATGCGTTGAAATTGGAGTTGCCAAGGAGTTCAAATCAGTTGAAGGATAAGGCGGTTACCACCGTTTCTATTGAGCAGAAGGGTGCAAAGTACCAATACTATGTCGAGTTGGAGCCGGTGGCAACTATTGCCGATGTGGAGAGCGCATTGAAGGCTCGCTTGCAGGGACAAACCGAGCCTACCGTATCGCTGCATTGCGACAAGAGGGTGGCAGTTGACGAGGTGGTTAAGGTGATGAATATCGCCAAGGATAATGGTTACAAATTGATACTCGCAACACAGGCAAATTAGGAGGGTATGAATTCAAAAATTTTTGGTGTCATATTTTCAGCGTTATATGTGGCGTTTTTGACGGCTTCACTTGTGTGGGTTGATGTTACGATAACCCCCGCCGAGAAGTCGCAAAGCGATGTCATATACATTGAGTATGAGGAGCCTGAACCCCCACCACCGCCAAAACCAAAGCCTGTGCCGAAGATTAAGGAGGCCCCCAAGCACGAGAAACTTGCACCAAAGGATAATATGCAACAGGCCGAGGGCAAGGCAGAGGAGACTCGTACCGTGAATAAGCGTGCGTTGTTACCGCAGCAGAAGGCGGGTGTTGATAAGCCTGACAATGTAGGTAACGACCGAGCAAAGCAAGATACCGTTTCGACCGCTTCGGGCGTTGGTCGTGGGTTGAATCAGATTGGAAATGTAGAACTCGACGAGGGCTTGCAGGGCAGAGGAATCGTTGGCGAGTTGCCTGTTCCAAGCAATGCCAATGTATCGCGCTCGGGCAAGATTCTTGTCAAAGTCATTGTGAATAAGACAGGAAGAGTTGTGACTGCAACATTCCAACCAAAAGGCTCGACAATTCAGGATAGCAAGATGGTAAACGATGCGTTGGCGGCAGCGAGAAAAACTCGTTTTACCGAGGGTGAAGCATTTACCGAGGGCGGTGTGATAACTTATTATTTCAAATTGCAATAGTGTATATGCGATTTTTGTCGGCTATAATATGTTGCGTCGTGGTGGTATTGCCGCTCTGCGCTCTGGGCGAAACAAAGCCCGAGGGCGCACATCTGAAATTCGACTATACGGAGTGGGATTTCGGCAATATATCGCTCGATGGCGAGAACAGAGTTCACATATTTCGCTTTATAAACGATGGTACAGAGCCATTGGTCGTATTCGCTACGGCTACGACGTGCCAATGTGTGCGTACCGAGTTTTCGCGCAAGCCTATTGCCGTTGGAAGCGGTGGCGAAATTAAGGTTGTGGTCGATGCAAAGAAGTTGGATAAAGGTGTCTTTCATCGTGTAATTCAAGTTCGCTCCAACTCGGTTGGTGGAACGGAAAATTTGACGATTGAAGGAGTTGCAAAGGAGTAACATATATGAGTGTAGTAATTCGTTTTTCGGGCGATTCGGGCGATGGTATGCAGATGGTGGGCAACCTCTTTTCGGAGAGTGCTGCATTTGCGGGCTACGGAGTCTTTACCTTCCCCGACTACCCTGCCGAAGTTCGCGCACCACAAGGTACGGTTGCGGGAGTTTCGGGTTTTCAAGTACATTTCGATTCGCAGTCGGTTGCTCACGAGGGCGACAAATGCTCGATATTGGTGGCAATGAACCCTGCTGCATTGGTGGCCCATCGCAAATATGCGACTGCAACGGCTACAATACTGCTCGACAGCGATAACTTTACGAAGGAGTCGGTCGAGAAGTTGGGCTACGATATTGAAACTATCGTAGATGCGTTCGATATGGGCGAATGCAATATTGTCGAGGCTCCTATTACGCAGATGACTCTCGATGCTGTTGCAGATTTCGGGTTGGATCGTAAGTCGGCATTGAAGTGCCGCAATATGGTCGTATTGGGCATAACGCTCGGGATGTACGATATTGCGACGGAGTATGCCGAGAAATTCCTCGCAAAGAAGTTTGCTGCAAAGAATGAACTCGTTTGCAAAGCAAACATAGCGGCACTGCACGCCGGTGAAAACTACGCAAAGAACACCCATCTTGTTGGCGAGAATCACGCCAAAACGAGTGCGAATGCCCTTGCAAAGGGTGTTTATCGCTCCATAAATGGAAATCAGGCAGTAGCGTGGGGATTTATTGCTGCATCGGAGAAGAGTGGCAGACCACTCTTTTGTGGCTCCTACCCTATCACACCCGCTACGGGAATTTTGGAGGAGTTGGCAAAGCATAAGGCTTTGGGCGTAAAGACCGTACAGGCGGAGGATGAGATTGCGGGAATATGTACGGCCATAGGTGCTTCGTTTGGTGGAGCATTGGCAGTAACAACCACATCAGGCCCCGGCTTGGCGTTGAAAAGCGAGGCTTTGGGCTTGGCTGTTATGGCGCAGATACCGCTTGTGGTGGTGGATGTTCAGCGAGGTGGCCCATCAACGGGGTTGCCGACAAAGAGCGAACAGGCCGACCTTATGCAGGCTATCTATGGTCGCAATGGCGACAGTCCGCTTGTTGTATTAGCGGCACATTCGCCTGCCGATTGCTTTGATAAGGCCTTTATGGCAGCAAAGATTGCGTTGGAGAGAATGATGCCGGTGGTGCTTCTCACCGACGGAAACCTTGCAAATGGCACCGAGCCTTGGCGAGTAAAACGAGTTGCCGATATGCCGACTATCACACCGCCTATCGTCAGGCGTGAGGAGTTGGCAGCAAAGGCGGAGTGTTTCAACGAGCGAGGGTTGTTCAACCCATATTCGGCAAACGAAAATCTTGCTCGTTATTGGGCTGTGCCAGGAACAGAGGGGTTGGAACATCGCCTTGGCGGACTCGAAAAACAACCGACTACGGGAGTAATATCATACTCCCCTACCGACCACGCTGCGATGGGCGCACTGCGTGCCGAGCGTGTTGAGCGAGTGGCGGAGTTGGTGGCCCCTATCTCTACGGAGGGTGCCGAGAGTGGCAAATTGTTGGTTTTGGCGTGGGGCAGCAATGTTGGAAAGGTGCGTGAGGCGACGATGCAACTCGTTGCAGAGGGGCGCGAGATAGCCTATGCAACAGTAGATTTGGTAAACCCTCTTCAACGTGGTGTTAAAGATGTTGTGGCTCGCTACAAGCAAGTAGTTGTATGCGAGAGCAATAGTGGACAGTTTGCCTCGTATTTGCGCTCTGTAACGGCTCACACCGGCATCTGCTCGGTAGCGAGTATGGAGGCAAAACCATTCGATGTTGCTGCATTGAAAGTGGCTATTTTGGCTAAATTAAATTTGGAGTAGTATGGCAAAAAGAGATTATACACCTAACGATTTTCGCAATGGCAACGCAGTAAAGTGGTGTGCCGGATGCGGTGACCACGCCATATTTAATTCTGTGTTGAAGGCGTTGCCCGAGGTGGCGGAACGACTGGATATTCCGCGCGAGAATTTCGCATTCATATCGGGTATTGGTTGCTCGTCACGATTTGTCTACTATATGAACACCTACGGCTTCCATACCATTCACGGTCGTGCAGCGGCTATCGCTACAGGTTTGAAAACTGCCCGTCCTGATCTCTCGGTGTGGGTTTGTTCGGGCGATGGCGACTCGTTGGCAATAGGCGGAAACCACTTTATTCACGCCTGCCGTAGGAACGTAGATTTGAATTTGTTGTTGTTCAACAACGAGATATATGGCTTGACCAAAGGTCAGTACTCCCCTACTTCGAAGTTGGGTAAGGTTACAAAGACCTCACCTTTTGGAACTATCGAAGAGCCATTTTCGCCAGCGGTGTTGGCGATTGGTGCAAAGGCCTCGTTTGTGGCTCGTACCATCGATATGGAGTTGGAATTGACCAAAGAGATGCTTGTTGCGGGTGCGTGCCACAAAGGTATGGCAGTAACCGAGGCGTTGGTAAATTGCGTGATATTCAACAATAAAACCCACGCTGACTACGCCGAATCGAAGGCTATACGAGAGGAGCGCACCATCCGCCTCGTTCACGGCGAAAAGATGCTATTCGGGGCAAACAAGGATAGAGGTTTGGTGCTTGACGGCCTGCGTTTGAAGGTGGTAACCATTGGCGAGGATGGCTACACGATTGATGATGTGCTGACACACGATGCCCATACGGAGGATACGGCTCTGCACACGATGCTCGCATCGATGCGTTATCCTGAATATCCTGTTGCTCTGGGAGTTATTCGTGATGTGGTACGCCCCACCTACGACAGCGAAGTGGCTCGCCAAATCACTGAACAGCAACAGCGAGAGCCAAATAAGTGCGCCGACGATTTGTTCTTCGGTGGCGAAACGTGGAGCGTTGAGTAACGGCTAAAAGTCGTTGCGATAACTATTTCCTCTCTGCATACCGCTCATACCGCCTTGGTATGGGCGTTTTTGTTTTCCGTTCATACCCTCGTAATCGGCAATATTCTTCGAGGCATTCTTGCCAAAGTGGCGCAAATTATATACAAACTGCACCATAACATAGCGACCAATCGTACTATTGAGCGTGTTGCGTGTATATCCGGAACCCGTAGCACGACCAAATGCCGTATTCTGGTTGAATATGTCGTTTACGCCAATCATAACCTCGCCGCGACGATTCTTGAACAGTTGCTTGCCGAGGTAGAGGTTGCAGAGAACAAACTGCTCGTTGTAGTCGTTTTCAAATCCGATATATTGGTGGTAGGCGGCATTTGCTGTCAGCGTGAAGCCCTTGCCGAATATCCATTTTACCGAGGCAGAGGCGGTGTGGCGGAAGTAGTCGTTGATGAGGTTTTCGCCTGTTGAACTCTTTGTTATGCTGTTCCACGCTTGGTTGTATGTGCCTCGCCACGATATGGTAAAGTCGATATTCTCGGATATATTGCTGCCAATCGCCATACGTAACGTATAACCGATATTGTTCGCTTTGTTGATGCTATAATTGTGATTTGCAATGTTTTCGAGCAACTCTGCAGGTGTGTGACCGGCATCGTATACTGCACTTGGTGTTACCGAGTACTGCACATTTGCGGTCATATTGAGATTACATTTCATAAACGACAACGGCACTCCGTACGACACATTTGCACGCACCGACCACATTCCGCTGATATTCTCGTAGGATGTAATCTGCGTTGGACGGTAGGCTACCCCATTTTCGTCCTTCGGAATTACTATGCCATCCATCTCGTCGGGCAAAGCCCATCCTTTCGAGTTGTAGAGAGTTGAACTCGAAATAGCGTTCTGGTAATACTCGCCTCGAATCATTGCCATAAAGGTCTGCCCCTTATCGGGTAACGAGAGGATGTAACGAATGCTTCCGCTATGCGAATACTCGGGCGAAAGCAGACTATTTCCCACGCTTATATTCTGCGGCGAAGCAACGTCGAAAATGGAGTGCAACTGCGTTACGCTCGGCGCATCGGAGTTCGAGCGAAACTGAATACGCAACGAGTTCTGCTTGTCGAAGGCGTATCGGAACATTGCGTGATACTGCACGCTGTGATATTGCTTGTTTACGAGGCTCGATGAGTTTGCACCATTCTCGAAGTGTCCGTTGCGCGAGAGGTTTTCGTATAAAACTCTGAATACAAAGGTATTGCGCTTTTTTGAGTAGCGAATGCCCGGGCCTACACGATGAGTTAGCGAGTTGGTCGATGAGTTTATCGTAAGTGCATTGTTGCGTCTGCTATCGTCGTTTACCTCGAATCCGTTATCGGTGTACCACGCATCTTGCTCCTTGCTCTGGTTGCGATAGACAACGTTGTATTGTGCGGTCAGTGTCCAATTTCGTGCTATCGGCTCGTTGTAGTTGATTCCGCCACGCAGATTATAGGTGTAGGTCGGAACGTTGATATATTCGTAGATAGGGTCGAATAGCAGAGGGTTCTCTGCCATATCGTGCCACGACTTTCCATCGCCGAAGTAGTCGTTGTAGAGCGTTTCGTAGAGTGGCGAATCGAATGGTATCGCTTTGGCGTTGTTCTCCATAATTTGTCGTACAGCACGATTGTCGCGATAGCCACCACGCGCCGTAATGGTCATCGTGCGGCCGGGTGCGCCTAAACGTAGGCGGAACTGCAAAAATTCGTTTGCGTTGATGCCTCGCATTCGATTCTCCGACGATTTGGAGTTGTACGCCAACGAACGGAACGAAACATCCTCTATGTCGGCAATGTCGAGGTCGGTGTCATTGTTGGAATACCCTTCGCTCTGCGATTTAGGACGATGCCCCTGATAACTAATCGTGGTGCGCGATGTGAGTTGCATCGAGCGAGAAATTTTCCAATCGAGTCGAGCATTCAGACGATGATTATTGTTGATTTTCTGCGAATTAGACAACGAGTAGAGTGTGCCATAAGGTGCTGGCGATTCGTACCACGTGGTGCGCTCGGAGCGGTTGCGGGTATCGGTGTTGTTGAAGAAATAACTCCCTTGGAATTTTACTTGCTTACGTCTTCCCCACGTGTCGGAGTAGTTCAAACCCACAGCATTTACCAACGCCACACCCGCTTGTGGGCGCACCATAAATTGGTTGCCGCCACGACTACCACGTCCCGATGTAACGCCGAGAAGGTCCTCGAACGAGAAATTTTGCTGATTGGTATTGTTGAATAGTCCCAACAAAGTGATTTTCTGCTTGTTGCGGAACGAATTAACATTTCCACCCACGAGGTATTTCGGGTTGAACGACACATTGTCGGTTTCGGGTTGCCAGCCAAGTCCGGCATAGACCTTTCCGAACTGACCGTTGCGCATATTTTTCTTGGTTACAAAGTTGAGTGCTTTGTAACTATCGCCATCGTCAATGCCTGCAAACTCCGCCTCGTCGCTCAACTTGTCAAACACCTCCACTTTATCGATTATCTCGGCAGGGATATTCTTTATCGCCATCGTTACGTCGTCGCCAAAGAACTCATCGCCATCCACAAACACCTTCTTTACCTGCTCGCCCTGCACCTCGACTTTGCCCTCTTCTACAACAACGCCCGGCATTTTCGAGAGCAACTTCTCCGCCTCGGCATCTTTGGTAGTCTTGAAGGCGGCAGCATTATATATTAAGGTATCGGCATTTTGCGTGGTTCGGAACTGATGCACCTCTTTCACTACGGCATCAATTTTTGTTGCCGATTCACGCATATAGATACGCCCCAAATCTACGCTTCGTGCGTTGGCATTGCAATCAAACTTCTTGTCGGCATAGCCAATAAACGTCGCAACCACAACATACTCCCCCATTGGCACAGCGAACTCCATATATCCGCCTCTGCCGGTTGTGTAGTACGATTTGTCCGTAGGCTCCGCTTTGGGCGCAACCTCTACAACTGCTCCTTGCAGCGGTTGTTTGGTCTGCTCATCAAAGAGGTAGAACGCCACCTTTGAGCGGTTTTGTGCTACGGCAGAAATAGCAATAAATAGAAGCAGTGCGAATGTTATGACTCTTTTCATAAGGTTTCCTCTGTTACCATCTACAAAGATAATAATATAGAGTGAATGTTAAACACAAAGGTGCTGAAATGACATATTTGCGGGGTGAAACGACAAAAGAGATTGAAATGAGGAATTAAAAATTGAAATTGGTTAGGGGCTATTCCGTTTTTTTGTATCTTTGTGCCAAAGATGCTAAAAATATGAGAATTGGAGAGATTCAAACACTGCGTGTGGCGCGTGTATCGGAGTTTGGTTTGTATCTTGCAGACGAGGAGGGCAACGAAGTTTTGCTCCCAAATCGCTATGTGTCGCTAACGCAGAAGGTGGACGACGAGGTCGAAGTTTTTGTCTATCACGACTCGGAGGATAGAATCGTTGCAACCACCGAAACACCGAAAATTACTGCGGGCAAGTGCGCCTATTTGAAGGTTGTGGATAAGAATATTCACGGCGCATTCCTCGATTGGGGTATTACGGGCAAGGATCTGTTCCTCCCAAACCGCAATCAACAGGGCGGTGTTGTGGTTGGCTCGTATAAGGCGGTATATCTCTATGTGGATAACATTACCGACCGCTGTGTGGCAACCTCGAAGTTGAAGCAATACGTTAATAACGAGGATATTATCACGCTCTCGCCACGCCAGAAGGTGGAGGCATTGATTGTGTCGGAGAGCGAAATTGGCTATCGTGCCATTGTCGAAAATCGCCATTGGGGAATGATTTACAAAAATCAGTTGTTCCGCGATGTGGCTCTCGGCGACAGGGTCGAGGCGTATGTAAGTCGCATTACTGACGATAACCGCATCGATTTGTCGTTGCAGCAGAAGGGTTTTGCGCAGGTTAAGGACTCGGCAGAGGTGCTTTACGATGCTATTGTTGCAGCGGGCGGCACACTTGCACTCTCGGACAATAGTTCACCCGAGGAGATTCGCGAGCAACTGAATATGAGCAAAAAACTCTTCAAACGCTCGCTGGGCGTGCTTTTGAGCCACAATCGAGTGACCTGCACCGATGGCGCAATTCAAGTTAAGAATTGAGAATTAAGAATGCAGAATTAGGCTTTTAGCCAATGGCTAACTGCTAAAAGTTAAAATTTATGTCAAACATTGCTACTGCGGAGCGCGTGTCGCTCGATAAGTCGGATAACTATGTGTTCCAACGCTCGGTGTTGGCGTATCATCACGCCGCCACTATAGTCGAGGGCGATATCCTCGAAATAGGCACCGGAATGGGTTATGGCGTGGAGATTATCGCACCAATGGCAAAGCGTTATATCTCTATCGATAAGGAGTTGCCGCAGAATGTCCTGCAACTCGAAAATGTCGAGTACTACGATATGGAGGTGCCGCCTATCGATTTCGAGAACTGCTCCTTCGATGCTGTGGTCTCTTTTCAGGTTATCGAGCATATCGAGGAGGATATTGAGTTTGTGCGCGAGGTAGCACGTGTGTTGCGCCCCGGAGGGAAGTTTGTTGTATCCACTCCTAATGCTCCAATGTCGCTTACACGCAATCCTTGGCACGTGCGCGAGTACAACGCCGACGAGTTGCGCAATATCTTGGAGTGCCACTTCTCGAATGTTACGGCATACGGCGTTGTGGGCGACGAGAAAATTATGGAGTACTACCGCAAAAACCGCCGTAGCGTGCGCAGAATTGCCCGTTTTGATATTCTCGATTTACAACACCGTCTGCCGAGAAAGATGTTGCAGTGGCCATACGATGTGCTAAATCGTATAAATCGCAAGTTTCTGCACCGAACAAATACGCACCTTACCGAGTCCATCACGATGCAGAACTACTCCGTAGTGCCATACACCGAGGGTATGGAGTGCTTCGACCTACTCTTTGTGGCTGAAAAATAGTTGGAATATGAAAAGAATTATTGCCCTGCTGTCGCTCCTGATGATTTCGTTTGCTGTGTTGCCTACCGCTTCGGCACAACGTTATATGACGTGGACTGTGTCGGCCACACTGCGCTATAATAGGCATTGCTTCGAACAGCAGAATCTCGAGAGTAAATTGTATGGCATCATCTACGGAGAGGTGCAGAGTACCGAACTCTTGGTGTCTGCCCGCAATCGCGAGGAGGCAGAGAAATTTGGCTACGAGGCAGCGTTGAAGGTTGCGGGTGGGATGAAATCGATGTACGAGGGCATAGGCGAGTACAATGGCAAACCCTGCCACGTATATATTTTTGCCGAGGTTGAATCTCTTACCGTTGAGTCAAACCCGATTGATCCTATGGGCGAAGTGCTACTATTTTAACTCCCAATCACCAATAGACAATAAGCATAAAACAATAACGGCAGCCCTTTTGGGACTGCCGCTTTGTGACTCCGCCAGGATTCAAACCTGGAACCGCTTGATCCGTAGTCAAGTACTCTATTCAGTTGAGCTACGGAGCCGAATTGCGAGTGCAAATATAGCGGCTTTTTTCGGACTGTGCAAATATTTCACGAAAAATTTTTAATTTTTTTATAAAATTGTTCGCAATTACCTATTTTTTCTCTTTTTCTTCGTGATTGTTGCCCCACTCTCTATAGTTCCGAGGTAGCGCATCACCCCGTCTGGCGTAACCAACGCAAGTCGTGTCTGCCCCGTAATGTTCGACAGGAACAACTCTGCCAACCATCGTTCCGAGCCATTCATAAAAGAGAAGGTAATTCGCCAATTCGAGCCGTCGAGTGTTGCGACATAGCCCTCGATATAGGCATCGAGATTTACCGTATCAATAATATACGATGTAAACTCGACGGGCAGGTGCAGTACCAATTTATCCCCCGAAACACCCATAAAGAGATAGTAGGCAAATACCGAGCGTGTATTTCCCGTTACGATGTTCTGCATCGTTATCGGGCGGAAGATATAGTTCCGCGATTTGACAATTTCGTCAATCTCCGCTGCATAAGCCTCCTTGCGCGCCTCACGCTCGGATTTTGCCTTCGACATCTCTTTTGGTTGCGATGTTGTTTCGCCCACATCGGCGCGTGCAACGATACTCGTAAGCAGCATCGCCACAAATATAAATATCCGCGCCATCGTTAGTTAAGACCTGAAATTCCGCCAACATATTGAACATCGGGATACCACGGCGAGGCGATGGTGAGCGTTGCACTACCCGACGACGTGTAGATTTCGAGCGAGAAGTCGTAGTCCGAACCCGAAAAGAGCGATGATGAGAACGTAATGAGCCATCCCTCTTGTGTCTGTTCGGTAACGTACTTGTTGACCGAAGGCATTGTGTAGTTGAACACAACGGTGTAGTATGGCGGCGTTACGCCCTTGATGTAAGGCAGGAATATGTCGACCTCGCTACCCCACACTTGCAGACCGAAATTGGGGTTATTGAGCAGTCGCATCTGCCCGGCAGGCTGTTGCTGCATCGATTGTGGTGTAAATTGGAAGTTGCGTGCGAGGATTATCGAGTCGATATACTTCTCGTACTCCGCCTGCCGTTGGGCACGACGCTTCTCGCGCTCGATGTGTCGTTGTTCGCGCTGTTGCGCCCGCTCGGCAGAGGTTTTGTTTGTCGCTTGCGTGTAACCTATTACACACACGCCCACCACGCAGAGAATAGATGCTGCGATTAAGATTTTGCGTTTCATAAGCCGTAATGTTTAATTTCACTACGACAAATGGCAAATATCGTGCAATTGTAGGCTTGGTCGTTAGCCATTAGCCGTTGGCTTTTAGAGAAATTAGGGAATTTAGTGAGTTTAGCGAAAAGTCATTCTCTCTAATCTCCTTAAATTCTCTACGTTCCCTACACAAAAAAAAGACGACCTTTTCAAGTCGTCTTTTGGCGGTGCGTATAACAACAAAATATCGCCAGTTTGGACTCGAACGGTCGCCGCAGGTTTGAGCAGACCGAAGAGATATGCGATAGGAGTTAAACTGAATGTTTAGAGGAGAGATTAAAAAGCGGTAATCAAATTCATTTGAACTATCGTTTTTTAATCTGTTATCGCAGTTGTGTAGCAACAACTACTATCGCACAACTCGCAGAGAAATATGCCACACCGCCCCCGACTGACCGAGTTCCCTACGCACAAGAAAAGACGACCTTTTCAAGTCGTCTTTTGGCGGTGCGTAGGGGACTCGAACCCCTGACCCCGTGCGTGACAGGCACGTATTCTAACCAGCTGAACTAACGCACCATTGCTGATTGCGAGTGCAAATATAGAGCAAATTATTTGTTCTGCAAAATTTTTAGCAATTTTTTTTTAGGAAAAAATGCTACTTTTTGAAGAATGAAAATTGCACACTGCCGTAACTCCTTAATTGCCAAAAATATGGGTGTTCCGAAAAATTATACTTATCAGAGTGCTCAAAGATGAAAATTCCATCCTCGCGCAGCAAATTGCTCTCTAAAACAAGCGGTACAATCTCCTCCAACCCCTCCAAATCGTATGGGGCATCCGAGAAAACTATATCGAACTGCTTGGGGCAACTGCGCAAATAGAGGAAGGCGTTTGCCTTCACGACAAACATATTCTCTGCACCGAGTTCTTTTGCAGTGCGGCGAATAAAGGCGTGGTGTACGGCGTTTATCTCAACGGAGGTTACGCTACGTGCGCCCCGCGATGCGAACTCGTAACTCACCGAGCCGGTGCCGGCAAAAAGATCCAGCACATCGCACTCCTCGAAATCGACGAGGTTGTTCAGTACGTTAAACAAGTTCTCCTTCGCAAAATCGGTCGTCGGTCTTGCTCGGAGGTTGCGAGGCGGATTTATCGCCCTACCTTTGAATTTACCACTAATTATTCGCATATAACCTGCTTGAAGTATTTACGCAACAACTTTGCTGTCGCACTGCCGCCCTTAATATAAATAGGTATATTGCGTTGCTCGCCGAGCCACGAGATTGCCAAATATAATACATCCTCCGCCGTAGTGGCGTTGTACGCCTCGGCACGCTGTAATCCATCGTTGAATAGACGCATATAGCATACGTCGTCCGTGCAGTCTATCGTGAGCGATGTGGTGTCGCTGTGGCGCATATCCAAGAGTGGAGAGGTAAACGATGCGCGACTACCCCACCTCTCAATAATCGATGCGAGGGCGTGGATATCAATAGCCATAACCGCCACGATATCCTGCTGCAACTCGCTACAAACGCTCTGCTCACTTATGCGACACGGCTTGCCTACGATAGAGAGCAACTCTGCTGCTGTGTCGAGCGAGACCTCGCTGCGGGGAGCGAGAGTTACGCGTGGCGTGTCAACTACAATCTCAATATGTTCTGCACCTTCTGCCGTTGTGGCATTGTTCGCAGAAAAAGAGCGTCCACCCAATTTTACTTGAATGGACACCTTTTTGTTTACATCAAAGGAATTACTCCCAGTTTCCTGCCTCATTACTACCTCTATTCAAATCACCGAACTTAATGCCCGGATACTTCTCCAATTTTTCAAGGTTGTCTACAAGGTTGATAACCTGCTGACGATACTTAACGGTATCGAGGAATGCGATGTATGGAGTACGGCACTCAACAACAGGAATAATCACCTTCGACTCGGTTGCGAGCATCTGTGCATTGAGTTTGAACTCGGTCTTGTTGTTGGTGTATGGTACGTAACGTAAATTCTTTACATCCTGCTCGGAGAGGTGCTTGAACAACGAGTCCTTAACCGAGAAGGTAAATTTCTCTACATTCTTAAACTTTTTGCCGTACTTTTTCTTTGCCTGCGCCATTGCTACCGAGTCATCCTCGTCAATCAACTTGCGCTCGCCCTCCATAGTCTCGGTGAGAACGAAGTTGATGAGAGTGTCAAAATCGGCAGTAAAGTGCTGATACTTAGTTTTGAATGTGCGCTCTGCGGTACGGATATCCTTGATGCGCTTGATAACAACCTCCTCGCGAGCCTCCAAATCCTTCTCAAACTCAATAGGGGTTGCGATGAGTGAATATACCCACCAAATTGATGCTAAAATCGCTACCGCCAAGATGGCCTGTGTAACGATTAAGATAGTTTTTCTTTTCATTCTCGTATTTTATTGTTAAGTTTGTGCAAAATTAAGCGACAATAATGAATATCTCAAATATTGCGAGCCAAATTTACGCAAAATTATTGTATCTACCAACGAATAATCAAAAAAAAATCGTTGAAGCCTTTGCCGACTACCTTGCCGAAGGGGACTCATCATCTATATTTGTGCTGAACGGATATGCCGGAACGGGAAAGACTACGTTGGTTGCAGCGATTGTGGCTGCGCTGAAAGATGTAGGTATTCGTTCGGTGCTGTTGACTCCTACGGGGCGTGCTGCAAAGGTGTTGTCGCACTACTCGGGCGAGAAGGCTTTGACCATTCACAAGCATATTTATAGAGAGCGAACAAATGCCTCATACGAATCTAAATTTTCACTTAATATAAACCGAGATAAAGATGTGATTTACATAGTAGACGAGGCTTCGATGTTGTCTACACACAGCGGCTCGGATGGTGTGAAATTTGGTAGTGGCTCGCTACTCGAAGATTTGGTGCAATACGTACGCTCGGGCAAGAATTGTCGTTTGGTATTAGTGGGCGATAACGCACAGTTGCCACCCGTTGGTGCCGACTTCTCACCAGCACTCGATTCCCACGAAATGAGCAACTTTGGCGACGTGGTCTATGGCTCGATGGATGAGGTTGTGCGCCAAGAGCAAAATTCGGGAATACTATTCAATGCTACACTTGTGCGCTGTATGCTCGAAAACGGCATCTACGACGTGCCTCGTTTCGATATGAATTACGATGATGTGGCGGCCGTAAGCGGTAGCGAATTATTGGAAGCATTACAAGATTGTTACGACCGTTATGGGCGTGAGGAGACGATAGTCATTACTCGCTCGAATAAGCGTGCCAATCGCTACAACGATGGCATTCGTCGCATAAATCTGATGGCAGAGGAGGAGTTGGAAAGCGGTGATATACTGATGGTTGCAAAGAACAACTACCACTATACCGAGCGCATCGAGGAGTGTCCGATAAGTTTTATTGCCAACGGCGATATCGCTCGTCTGCGCCGCCTGCGTCGTGTGGAGGAGTTCTATGGTTTTCGATTTGCAACCGCTACCCTCTCGTTTGGCGATTACGACGATACGGAGATTGAGTGTAAGGTGTTGTTGGATACCCTACACTCCGAGTCGCCATCGCTAACACGCGAGGAGAGTGAGCGTCTGTTCAACGAAGTCGAGAAGGACTATCTCGACATAAAGAGTAAGATCAAGCGTCTGCAACATATTCGCGAGAACGACTATTTTAATGCTTTGCAAATAAAGTTTGCCTACGCGGTAACGTGCCATAAGGCGCAGGGTGGACAGTGGAAGGCGGTATTTGTGGATAGGTGTCTGTTTGGCGATGAGCCGATGACAAAAGATATGTTGCGATGGCTCTACACCGCTATCACTCGTGCTACAGAGCGTCTATATTTTGTCAATTTCGACGAACGATTCTTTGAAAAATAGTAGCAAATTAAATATTTATGCTGTTCCAATTTAACCTTTGGAATGGTATGCCGTCTATTATATCGTAATCGAATAGACAGAAACGATATGAAATCGACTATTAAATTCATTGTTGTTTTGCTTTTAATGCCGCTTTCGGTGTGGGCGCAGACACCCTCTCGCATAGTGTGTGATGATAATTGCAAGGTAGAGTTGGGTGCAAACGCAGTCAAAGGGGATGGTTTTGCAGTTGTGTCGCCTGTCGGCAGAGGAACAGTCAAGATGATAGAGATGGCACCACGCCTCGCCTCGCTCGAAGGCAAAACTATCGCAATCGTGGGTGGCAGTTTTATGGCTCGCATTACCCATTTCGAGTTGAAGCGACTATTCGAAAAGCACTACCCTACCTCACGAGTTATTCTGCTCGACGAGATTGGCTCGGCAGGCGTTTATCCTGCACCGGGTGTTACTCGTCGCTCGAAGGATGAGTTTCAGGAGCGTCTGCGTTCGATGCGGGTAGATGCCATAATTTCGGGCAACTGCGGTTGCGGACTCTGTACTCCAAAGGAGGTTGGCTCGTGCATCGCAGCCGAGTATATAGGCATACCTGCGGTAGCCATCGCTGCACCGACATTTACCGGGCAGGTGTTCTACACCTCGACCAATAACGGCATTCCGGCACCACGAGTGGCAGAGTATCCGGGTGCTTTCGCAACGCACACCTCCGACGAATTGATTAAGAACACACGCGAGGTGTTGTGGCCTCAAATCGTTAAGGCTCTTACCGCCCCAATTACTGCCGAGGAGTTGGCTCGCAGCGCAAAAAGCAGTCAGGGAGGCATCCGTGACGATATATTTTTCGGAAATCTCGAGCAGATAAACAAACACTTCTGCGAGATGAATTGGTCGGATGGACTGCCAATCGTTCCACCAACCTTCGAGAGGGTTAGCGAGTTCTTGCGCTACACCGATAAAAAGTGGGACGAGACGGTTGCTGTACTCCCTGTGGCACACCGCAATACAACGGTTTGGCACGTGGCTGCAAATGGTGTTATGGCAGGTTGCAAACCAGAATATATGCCTATCCTTATTGCTATGACAAAGGCTATGGGTGCAGGTTCGTTCCGCCGTACATTGGCGAGTACACACGCTTGGGTGCCATACTGCTGGCTGAATGGCCCTGTGGCACGCCAACTCGGCATAGACTGCGGTCAGGGCGAGATAAACGAGGCGGCAAATGTGGCGATTGGTCGCTTTATGAGCCTTGCATTGATGAATTTGGCGGGCTACTACATTAAGCAAAACCGTATGGGTACATTCGGATACCCTCTGCCTTGGTGCTTGGTGGAGGACGAGGCGGCTTGTCGTGAGGTTGGTTGGAAACCATACCACGCACGACTTGGATATATGATGAACGACAACACCATAACCACCTGCTCTACACTGCTTTGGGGCAATAATATGGCTCCTTCCAGCACTAACCCGCAAAAGATTATGGAGTTGCTGGCGTGGGATATCACCGAGCGTTGCCAATTTGCACTCGGTAGTGGCAAGCAGTTTACCTATCGCACAATTCTGCTTACAAAACCTATTGCAAAGAACCTCGCAACAAAATATCGCACTCCGTTTGCGCTCGAACAAGACCTTATCCGCACCGCACGTCGTTCGCTGAACGAGCGAGTCTTTGCAAATTACTATGCAAATCCGGGCAGTAACCCCGAGGAGCGTCATCCGATACGCAACTGGAAGGGACACCTAACCCGCACTGAGGGTGCATCGATGACACCAACTCCTGTGTGGTACGATACTCCCGACACCGAGATGATGACCATTCCGACGATGAAGGAGGATATGACAGCCTTTCTGATTACGGGCGATTCGAGCCGAAATAAGGTGCAGACAATGCCCGGTGGCGGCTTCGAAACTGTCTACATCGAGTTGCCACGCGATTGGGATAAACTGATGCAGGAGAAGGGTTATAGGCCAATTTCGGAGTACTACATCAAATAATTACGACAAATTAAAAAATATTTTTTCGAGCGGAAAACTAAAAACAAAAGTTTTCCGCTTTTCATTTTCCGTTTTTTCGCTATCTTTGCACGATTTATAATAACAACAAGCCAAATGGCTAAAAGCCCCTTAATAAATGGCACGAACAAAGAAAAATGGCGAAGTAACTACTGCAAATAGCAGCAAGACGGGAGTTATGGTGCAATACGACAACGTAAAGGCACAATACCCCGATGCGATTGTATTGTTTCGTATGGGCGACTTCTACGAAACATTCGGAGCAGATGCCATCGAAACGAGCGCAATTCTCGGAATAACACTCACTCGTCGTGCAAATGGCGGTGCTGCAACAGTGGAGTTGGCGGGTTTTCCACACCACGCCATCGATGCCTATCTTCCCCGTTTGGTGCGTGCCGGCAAGCGTGTGGCGATATGCGAGCAACTCGAAGACCCCAAGCAGGCGAAAGGCGTTGTAAAACGAGGCGTTGTAGAGGTTGTTACGCCGGGCGTGGTACTCGAAAATAATGTTGTGGAGCAGCGCGAAAACCACTATCTCGCAGCGGTATTCTTCGGACAGTCGGCTACGGGTGTAGCATTCTTGGACCTCACTACGGGCGAGTTCTCGGTGGCAGAGGGCGATGATCGCTATATCGAGAAACTCCTCTCGTCGTTTGCACCAAAGGAGGTGGTCTACCAAAGAGGTTTGAAGGAGCGTTTCGTGGCGGCATTTGGCTCACGCTACTACATCTACTGCCTCGAAGATTGGGTATTCTCCTACGATGTAAACTACGACAAACTTAAAACCCACTTCTCGGTGCCTTCGTTGAAGGGTTTTGGCGTAGAGGGTATGCGCAGCGGCATAGCAGCAGCGGGCGCAATACTCTACTATCTCGAATTTACACAGCACAACGATATAGCACACATCTCCAATCTCTCGCGTCTGGATCGTGAGGAGTATGTGTGGATAGATAAATTCACTTCGCGTAACCTCGAACTCTTTGCTTCGAGCAGCGGCGATGCGAACTGCTCGCTTGCACGTACGCTCGATAGAACACGCACTGCGATGGGTGCACGATTGTTGCGCCGATGGATAGCGATGCCGATACTCGATTTGAAGCGCATAGAGGATCGCCAAAATATGGTCGAGGTATTTGTGAAGGATGCAACAATGCGCTCCACCGTAAACGAGCACCTCTCGGCTACGGGAGATATTGAGCGAATAGGCTCGCGTGTGGCATCGTTGCGTGTGCTGCCTCGCGAGATGATTCAGTTGAAAAACTCGTTGGAGGCGATTGAGTTGTTGAAAGCGGCATTGGAGTCCTCCGACTGCGATGTGTTGCATCTGGCAGCCGAGAAAATCAACCCGCTAACCGAACTCTCGCAGCGCATAGCGCAGACCATCTACCCCGATCCTGCAACCAATCAGATTCAAAAAGGCGGAATCATTGCCGATGGCGTTTCGGCAGAGTTAGACGATTTGCGTCGCGTGGCTCTGCACGGCAAAGAGGTGTTGCAAAAGATACAAGAGCAAGAGAGCGAACTATCGGGTATTCCGTCGCTCAAAATCGGCTATAACAACGTCTTTGGCTACTATATCGAGGTGCGTAACACCCACAAAGACAAAGTGCCGGAGCGTTGGGTTCGCAAGCAGACTTTGGCGGCAGCCGAGCGATACATAACCGAGGAGTTGAAGGAGTACGAGCAGAAAATACTCGGTGCCGAGGAGCGCATTTTGCAGTTGGAACAGCAGATATACAACGAGTTGATTGCCTATGTAATGCAGTTCCTGCGTGATATTCAGTTGAATGCACAGATTGTCGCACGCATAGACTGCCTCTATTCGTTGGCGGTTGTGGCAGTCGAGCGCAAGTATGTGCGACCTCTGCTCAACAACTCCACCACTATAAACCTTAAAGCGGCTCGCCACCCCGTTATCGAGACGCTGATGAAAGTTGGCGAGCAGTATATTCCGAACGATGTGATGCTCGACACCACCTCGCAGCAGATAATGATGATTACAGGTCCAAATATGTCGGGTAAGTCGGCTCTGTTGCGCCAAACTGCATTGATTGTGCTGATGGCGCAGATGGGCTCGTTTGTGCCTGCTGCAAAGGCGGAGATAGGTTTGGTAGACAAGATTTTCACTCGTGTAGGAGCCTCGGACAATATTTCGCAGGGAGAATCTACCTTTATGGTCGAGATGTTGGAGTCGGCAAGCATTCTCAACAATATCTCGGAGCGCAGTTTGGTGCTGCTCGACGAGATTGGTCGAGGCACAAGCACCTACGACGGCATTTCGATAGCGTGGGCTATGGTCGAGTATCTGCACAACCACCCTACGGCACACCCACGTACGCTCTTTGCTACGCACTACCACGAACTCAACGATATGGAGCAGGTGTGTCAGCGAGTTAAGAATTTCCACGTCACAGTGAAGGAGATTGACGGCACGGTGGTGTTCTTGCGTAAGTTGGAGCGTGGCGGTACGGAGCATTCGTTTGGTATCCACGTAGCACGATTGGCGGGTATGCCGGCGACTATTGTGGAGCGTGCTACGGCTATTCTCGAAGCGTTGGAGAAGGCGTATGGCAACAGCGAGATGGTGCCGAAGGGCGAACTGCGCAAGCGTGGCAAGAAGATGTCGGCACAAGAGGTTGCCGATGTTGCAGAGTCGGTACGCCCCGCAGAGATGCAGTTGTCGATGTTCCAACTCGACGATCCCGTTCTGGTGCAGATCCGCGACCAAATCAAAGGTTTAGACATCAACTCCCTCACCCCTTTGGAGGCGTTGAACAAGTTGAACGAAATCAAAAAGATTGCAGGAATATAATTGATAAACACTATGGAGATTAAGTCGTTTGTTTTTAATCCGATTCAGGAGAACACATACGTGCTTTGGGACGAGACAAAGGAGTGCGTGATCGTGGATGCGGGAAATATGGCACCGCACGAGGATAAGGCGTTGGCTGATTTTATCGCCGAGAAGGATCTAAAGCCTGTGTTGGCAGTAAATACCCACTGCCACTTCGACCATATTCTTGGTGTCTCGTTTGTCTGCGATACCTATGGCGTGCAGTTTGCTGCATCGTCGGCAGACAGCGACATTCTCCACTCGGCGAAGGGCCACTGCGCAATGTTCGGCATTACGCCTTATGCACTGCCCGAGGCGATAGATATCGACCTCGCAACCACTCCCGAGGTGCGCTTTGGCAACACCACATTGCGTGTGATTGCCACTCCGGGCCACACTCCGGGTTGTATTTCGCTGCTCGATGAGGAGTCGAGAACACTCCTTACGGGCGACACATTGTTCCGTGAGAGCATTGGTCGCACCGACCTTCCGGGTGGCGACTACCCTACCATTATGCGCTCGATTTTGAAGGAGATTTTGCCATTGGGCGACGAGGTTACAATCTACCCCGGCCACGGCGACAAGAGCAGTATCGGCCACGAATCGCTCTACAACCCATTTGTAGTCGAAGCATTGAACGGAGAAGTAAACTTCTAAATGCAGAATGCAAAATGCAGAATGCAAAATGAATTTTAAGAATTATGCGAGAAGATAATCTGATTGTTTCTATGAGTTATGCTTTTGCTCTAAATATGGTAAAATTGTACAAGCGTATAGTAAATGGCGGAGAAAGAGTTATGGCTACGCAATTATTAAAGAGCGGTACAAGCATTGGAGCGAATATACACGAGGCTGTGAGGGCTCAATCAAAAAATGATTTTATATCTAAAATGAGTATTGCTCTCAAAGAGTCATACGAAACGGAGTATTGGTTGTCGTTATTGAAAGATAGTGAATATATCTCTATTGCAGACTATGATAGGTTGTATAAAGAGAATTGCGATATAACAAATGTTATTTCTCGCATTATATTGTCTGCGAAGTCTAATGATAATAAAGGAGAGTAGCATTTTGAATTTAATTTTGCTTTCTGAATTTTTAATTTAATTTTGCATTTTGCGTTCTGAATTTTTAATTTAATTTTGCATTTTGCATTCTGAATTTTGCATTTTTATGAGAATAGATATCTTAACAGTTGTGCCTGAGCTCTTGGTGTCGCCTCTGAATGAGTCGATATTGAAGCGTGCGCAGGAGGGCGGCTATGCTGAGATTCATATCCACAATATCCGCGACTACTCGGAGGATAAGCACCACAAGGTCGATGACTACCCTTTCGGTGGCGAGGCAGGTATGTTGATGAAGATTGAGCCGGTGTTCCGCTGCATCGAGAAGTTAAAGAGCGAGCGTCATTACGACGAGATTATATTTACCTCGCCCGACGGCATTCGCTACGACCAGCACGAGGCAAACCGACTCTCGACACTCGAAAATATTATTATCCTCTGCGGACACTACAAGGGCATCGACTACCGCATTCGTGAGCATCTTATCACTCGCGAGATATCGGTTGGCGACTATGTGCTTACGGGTGGAGAGTTGGCGGCAGCGATTATCACCGACTCAGTGGTACGCCTCTTGCCGGGTGCGATTGGCGACGAGGCATCGGCACTGACTGACTGCTTCCAAGACGATCTGCTCGCTCCGCCCGTATATACCCGCCCAGCGGAGTTCAACGGCTGGAAAGTACCCGAAGTTTTGTTGTCGGGCAACTTTGCCGAGATAGCCAAGTGGCAAGAAACCCAAGCCTACGAAAGGACAAAACTCCTTCGCCCAGATTTACTTGAAGAATAGGCTTTTGGCTTTTAGCCATTGACCTTCGGTCTTCACTGCTCCGCCTCTGCACTCGGCTTAATCGCAGCGGTAGCCATTGGCTTTATAAGTTATCACCTCGCAGTCTATTCTGCGAGGTGATAACTTTAACTCTCAATATGTCATACTTTTTAACATACATTATTGTTTTGCATAACTTCCGTCTGGCCAAACCTTATATTTGTACTCTAAAGCAACTCCACAAACTTCAAACGAGAGTGTTACCAACGCTTCATTCGAGTTGAAACTGTTTACATATATATATCCGGCTCGTTCTCCTCCACTGTACAATGTTTGCGAACCATAAATATCTACGGAGCCCATATCTGTAGATATAGTTGTTAGTGCATTTAGTACATCTTGATTTGACTGGAATCCACTTTGTTGTACAGAATAAGTAGATTCAGAGTTGCTATATTCCGAATTACTAGGTTCCGGGCTATAAAATAATCCATATAATCCATCCCACAAGGTCGGCCCAAAAAATATCAGTAGAAATATAAGCAAAAACCATAAAATGCTTATAAAGTCTGGATAGTTTGTCTTATTTACAGCTTTTGTATCTGCACTGGTATTGATATTGTTTTTTGTTTGTTCCATAATCAGTAAATGTGAATTGTTTAACTTTTTGTTTATGTCTGCATATAAAACGAGTTGTGGACAGAGTAAAAAAGAGGTGCAGACTAAATTCGCCTTATTGGATTCTGCGGTCTTCCACAACCTTGTCCCCAAATAATGGAATAAAGCCCACACCAAGATATAGTGTGAGCGTCAAACTTTATTCCATGGGGACTATCAAAAATGTGGAAGTTTCAGAATCCCAAAATAAGTTATAAACGCTTTTATCTCTATATGTCCTTTTGTCTGCTATCTAACCATAGGCAAATTTATTTTTTATTTTACTGCACCACAAATTTAGAAATTATTTTCGAGAGTTGCGGTATTGTCGGCAAAAATTTTTAATTTTGCGGAAAGTTGCGCCAATTAGGTGGCATTGAATGGCATTCGGGCTACGCCCTTAGTGACATTGGAATGGCAGCGCAGTCTAAACGACTGCTTAATGGCAAGCGCACAAGAAAAATAATTTTGCATTTTGCATTCTGAATTTTGAATTATATATAATATGAAATATTATATAATCGTAGGTGAGCCTTCGGGAGATTTGCACGGTAGCAACCTAATGAAGGGAATTGTGGCGGAGGATCCCGAGGCGCAGTTCCGCTTCTGGGGTGGCGATAAGATGGCAGAGGTAGGCGGCAGGGAGAACCTTGCGAAGCACTATCGCGAAACATCGTTTTTCGGCATCGTGAATGTGTTGCGCAATCTCCGCACCGTACTCGGGCAAATCGATGAGTGCAAGCGTGATATAGAGGCGTTCAACCCCGATGTTGTGATACTTATAGACTACCCTAGTTTTAATATGCGCATCGCCAAGTGGGCAAAGTCAAAAGGGTTGAAGGTCTATTACTACATTGCACCAAAGGTGTGGGCGTGGAAGGAGTGGCGAGTGAAGGAGATTCGCAAATATGTGGATAAACTCTACACCATTTTCCCGTTTGAAACCGACTACTTCCGTTCGAAGGGGATAGAGCCAATATTTTGTGGCAATCCTCTTTGCGATTCGATAGCGCAGCATAAGGCGCAAATGGCGTCACGCGAGGAGTTTTTGCGGGAAAATGGACTCGACGAACGCCCTATTGTTGCTCTGCTGGCGGGTAGTCGTCGCTCCGAGATTAAGGATAATTTGGCGGATATGATAGCGATTTCTCGCCAATTTCCTGACTATCAGTTTGTGGTGGCAGCAGTGCCTTGGTTGGAGCGAGAGTTATATGCAAAGATACTTGAGCAGAGCGATGTTAAAGTGGTGTGTAACAGGACATACGACACGCTGATATACGCCGAGGCGGCAATCGTAACATCGGGAACAGCAACCCTCGAAACGGCATTGATGAATACGCCCGAAATAGTGCTTTACCACGTGCCGAAGTTGTATGAGTGGCTGCGCCCTATCGTGCTGAAAATTCCGTATATCTCGCTCGTAAATATAAATCTCGGCAGAGAGTGCGTGCGAGAGATTGTGGTAAATAAGATTGATGTTGAAGCGGTGAGCGAGGAGTTGCGCTCCATTTTGAAGGGAGGCTCGCAGCGTGAACGTATGCTGGCAGAGTTTGCAGAACTGCAAGCGTTGATGGGTGGCGAGGGCTCGAGTCGTCGCACCGCAAAGGATATTGTTAAATCGTTGAAATAGATGAAGATAGTTTGCATTGACAACGCCTTAAACAATACGGGCGAGCCATATATGAGCGTGCGTTCCGACTCGTCGGTGTTACGCAATAACGACACATTTTACGTGCCGTCGTTTACGGAGGATTTGCGCTTTACGGCGGGTTATATGCTACGCATAAATCGTCTTGCAAAGTGCGTGGGCGAGGGATTTGCCTGGCGTTGTTTCGACGCTGTGGGTATGGCTGTGGCCTTCACTGCACACGACATCGTAAAGCGAAATTGTGCGCTTGGCACACCTTGCGACGAGGCGTACTGTTTCGATAAGTCCATAGCACTCTCGCCCGAGTCGGTTGCAGTGGATGAGATAGGCGATGGCCAATTTGAGTTGAAATTCAGAGATTGCACACTGCGTGGCTCATTCGGCGATTTGAAATTCCCGATAAATGAGGCGGTTGCACGTGCATCGGAGTTGCTCACATTGAAGACGGGCGACATAGTTTACGTCGCAGCAACCGATCCGATAAGCGTGTCGTTGGGCGACGACATCGAGGTGTCGCTTGGCGAGCGTAATATGCTCGACTTCCAAATTAGGTAGTCTCTACCCTACAACAGCAACAGAATCATTGCTTGTGCGATAACCACGCGCAGGAACATCGCTAACGGATAGACCGTAGCATAACTGATTGCCGGCATATCGCTACCTGCCAACGAATTGGCGTAGTTCAGTGCGATAGGGTTGGTCATACTACCCGATAGCATTCCCATAATCGTAAAGAAGTCCATCTTGTAGCGCAATCGTGCATAAATACCCACAATCAACAGCGGAATAATGGCGATAATAAGTGCATAGAGCAGCCAAATATATCCGCCATTTGTCACCGCATCGACAAAGCCATTTCCCGAAGCCAAACCCACCGAGGCGAGGAACATTGCCAAACCAACCTCGCGCAGCATCAGATTTGCACTCAATGTGGTGTAGGTTATCAGGTGCCAATGGGTGCCAAAGCGGCCTATGATAATCGCCATAAGCATAGGGCCGGCAGCCAAACCGAGTTTGATAGGTTGCGGTGCATCTATCAGTGGAATAGAGCCAACCAAAACGCCCAAAGCAATGCCTATAAAGAGTGTGAATATATGTGGCTCGTGCAACTTTTTGAGCGAATTGCCGAGCAGTTTTGCCACCTCGTTTATAGCCTCCTCCGAACCTACAACCATCACTTTATCACCGAGTTGCAACTCCATACCCTGATGCGGAATGATATCGACACCGGCACGATTTACACGAGTTATGTTGATGCCGTACTTGGTGCGAAGGCGCAAATCGACAAAGCGTTTGCCGTTGATATTCTGCTGCGTAACCACTATTCGGCGCGAAACGAGTTGTCCCTCGAATTCGCCCCACTCCTTCTCCAACATCTCTATTTCGCGACCGAGGAACGCCAAAATAGCCTCCTTATCCTCGGCGTTGCTGACCACAAATATCTTGTCGCCACAGTAGATTTTGCTCGACGAATCGGCAATAAAAGCCTTATTTCCATCGTGCGAAATGCGCGAGATAACAAACTGACGTGCAACAATTTGGCGGAGTTCGCTAACGGTTTTGCCATCGATTTGGGCGTTTGTAACCTCAATCGAGAATTTCGATGCCGGTTTATTGCCTGCCATAGTCGAAGCCACCACCTCACGCTCCTTCGAGATATCTATGCGGAGTATCTTTTTCAGCAACATAAATGCAATGATAACAGCCACAACACCAACAGGATAGGCTATGGCAAAACCCATCGGAATGCTCTTATCGTCTATTTTTGTGAGGTCGAGATACGCTTGTTGAGTAGCACCCATTGCCGGAGTGTTGGCAACTGCGCCATCCATCACGCCCACCATAGTTTGGAGCGGTGTGTTGGTGGCGAGAAATAGCAGATACGCCACAACAGCACCGAAAATCATTGTGAGAATTGCCAACCACGCCTGTCGTATTCCGCCCTCACGCAACGACGAGAAGAACGAAGGACCAATCTGCAAGCCGATAGAGAAGACAAAAAGCGTCAAACCGAAGTCGCGCACAAAGTTCAGAGTATCAGCGTGAAGGCTCATACCGAAATGGCTCGCAACAATACCTGCAAAGAGAGTCCAAGTGGCACCGAGCGATACGCCTCCTACCTTAATTTTGGCAAGCAGAGTACCTACGGCAATCGTCATTGCCAGCACAAATATCGAGTGGGCAATACCCTCTCCGAATATGAATTGGTTGAGAAATTCCATAATCAAATGTTATTCAGGCGACAAAGGTAAGAAAAATTCAAAATGCAGAATTCAAAATACAGAATTATTTTAGGAAAAGAGTCCTCTTTTTTTTGCATTTTTGAATACTTATGTCTATATTTGTGAAAACATACACTGATAAGGCGATGATTCGTAGTTCGGAAGCGTGGGTATAAGATACCCCTCCCTATTTTGTAGGGGGGGGGTATTTCGTTGACTATCAGTTGGTTAGAAATTATCATTGTTAAACATAAAATTCAGGTACTATGAAAAAGTTACTATTTTTGCTTGCTCTTGTCGGAATGGTTGCAGTCGGTTGTACCGACAACCCTGCCGACGATCAGAATCCTCCAACCGAGCAGCCGGGCCCAAGTGGCGACGAGGATTTGTCGTTTACAAACAACACCGACACCACTCCCGAAATTTCGCACGAGGGTGGAACGGCGAGAATTTCGTTCACTACTTTGATGGCGTGGAGCGTATCGGTCTATGCCGATTGGCTCTCGGTTTCGCCGGATGAGGGCGAAGCAGGTAGCGGCAGTTTTGTAATCACAGCCGAGCCTAACACCACTGCAAAGGAGCGTAAAGGCGTGGTAGCCATCAAGTTGAGCAACCACAAGAGTTACGAGATTACGGTTAAGCAGTCGTTCAATGCCGACAGTGACGACATCGAGTTTATCAACAACACCAACACCGCACCTCATATGGAGTTTGGTGGTGGTACGGTGCAAATTGCATTCCTCGCCAAGACCGATTGGACAGTAACCTGCTATGCCGATTGGCTCTCAACCTCAAAGAGTAGCGGTGCCGCAGGCGAAAATAGTTTCTTTATTACAGCCGCCGCCAATCCAAAAGAGGAGGAGCGCTCGGGCGTTGTGGCTATCAAGTCGAAAAATAATAAGTCCTACGAGATTAAGGTTACACAAGACCCTAACGCCGGTATTATGCAACTTACGGTTGCTGCTAACGAGGTACTCTACACCACCGTTTTCGACACTCAAATCAAACTCTACAACGAGAGAGGCTTTGGTGGTAACCTTATCAGCCACTCCTACGATGTGGAGAAGGGCTATGGTTCTATCCGCTTCGATAACTATGTTACCTCTATCCCGTCAAAGGCGTTTAAGGACTGCACCACTTTGGAGAGTATCTACTTGCCGGAGGGTGTAACCTATATCGCACCCGATGCATTCGAGGGCTGCACAAACCTCAAATATATCATCAGCCCGAACTCTACCAACTACTCTATGTTTATATATAATGGAGAGTTAATGGCTATTGCACCCGGACTAACAGATGTTACAATACCGAAGGAGGTAAAGAGTATTGATGGTGCTGTATTCCAGTACTCAAAAGTAGAAAATCTCACCCTTTATGCGAATACCAGCATAGAAGCCGACGCATTCAAAAATAATCGTACATTGAAAACTGTAACGATAATTGATTCGGAAAATGGAAATAGCACAATCGGTTCCAATGCATTCTACCAGTGTGGTCAATTAACGGATGTAAGTATAGGCAAAGGCCTCGTCTCGATTGGAGAGGATGCATTTTACAGGTGCGGTAATTTGAATAGCATAACAATTCCTGATACACTTACTTCGATTGGAGAGGATGCATTCAGTAGTTGCTACTCGCTGAGAATAGTAGATATCTCCGATTTATCGGCTTGGTGTAAACTTGAATTTCCTAGTTCCGACGCAAACCCTCTCAATAATGGAAGCGATCTCTATCTTAACGGAAAGAAGGTTACCGAATTGACTATTCCATCGGATATTACCGTGATACATAGTTATACATTCTGTAATTGCTACTCACTGACAAGTGTAACAATCCCTGATGGCGTTACTCAGATTGGGGTGGGTGCATTCTCTGGTTGCAGTCGTCTGACAAGTTTTACAATTCCTAATAGTGTTACTGAGATTAAGTCGAATGCTTTCCGAGATTGTACGGGAGAATTAATAATCGACAATAAAGCACTTGTTGAAAAAAATTATACATATAGTAATTATCCATCGAACAGTTGGTTGAATTATAGTCAATTTACAAAATTGACATTTGGTGAGAATGTAACAAAAATTGGATCATACGCATTCTATAAGTTCAGCAGTCTGACAAGTGTAACAATCCCTGATGGCGTTACTTCGATTGAATCGGATGCATTCGCTAACTGTAGCGTTTTGAGAAGTGTTAACATCTCTAATAGCGTTACTAAGATTGGGTTTTCCGCATTCTCTGGTTGCAGTAGTCTGACAAGTATTACAATTCCTAATAGTGTTACTGAGATTAAGTCGAATGCTTTCCGAGATTGTACGGGAGAGTTAATAATCGACAATAAAGCACTTGTTGAAAAAGATTACGCATCAAATGACTATCCAATGAATAGTAATAGTGGCACTTGGCTCTCTGGTAGTAAATTTACCAAATTGACAATTGGCGATAGTATAACAAAAATTGGATCATACGCATTTTGTGATTTTACCACTCTGACAAGTGTTACAATCGGCAAAAACGTTAGTGAGATTGGGTTTTCCGCTTTCGATTCTTGCAGCAATTTGACAAGTGTATATATTACAGACTTGTCGGCTTGGTGTAAGATTGATTTTGATCGTTATAATGCAAATCCATTAGGCTATGCGAAAAAAATTCATCTTAATGGTAAGGAAATTACAGAACTAACCATCCCATCGGATATTACTACAATTAAGGATTATGCATTCTATAATTGCAGTAGCCTGACAAGTGTAACAATTCCTGATAGCGTTACTTCGATTGGATCTAATGCATTCAGCGCTTGTGGAAATCTATCAAATGTTACGATTGGTAACAGCGTTGAAACGATTGGATATCAAGCATTCTGCAGTTGTGGAAATCTATCAAATGTTACGATTGGTAACAGCGTTGAAACGATTGAAAATTCTGCATTCAGCGGTTGTAAAAATCTAAAAGAAATTTCATTGCCTAACTCGCTTAAGAGTATCTGTCGTTATGCTTTTAGCGACTGCGGATTAACGACAATTACAATTCCGGAGAATGTAACCACTATCGAATTTGAAGCATTTCGCTTCTGTAAATTAGAGCAGGTCTATTGCAAGCCAACAACTCCACCTACTGCAGTAGCAGATGGTAATGGAAATTGGAGAGCGTTTAATACAAGCGGAGACATCAACGCCCCAATATATGTGCCAAAAGCATCGCTCTCATCTTATGGGTGGGCAGCATATTGGGAGGATTTGCCGATTTTTGGTTACGACTTCTAATACTTTATGGCTATGAAGCGATTGTTTTTAGCAATATGCGTGGTGCTGGTTGCCGTAGCGTGCGACAACAGAGAGGGTGGCAATGAGAATTTGCCCAAATATGCCGTAGGCGATGTATATGATGCTGATGGCGTGCAGGGCGTTGTATTCACAATTTCGGGGGGTGGCATTCACGGCAAAATCGTAAGCGTAGAGGAGACTGCCGAGAAGGTGGATTGGAGAACCGCCAACTCGTGGTGCAAAGGTCTGGGCGAGGGCTGGTACTGCCCTAATATCGACGAATTGGCCGCAATACACGGTGTTGTCGGAACTATAAACGAAACGCTCGAAGGTCTTGGCGCAGAGAATATTAAGGCTACATTCTATTGGTCGTCGGAGTCGAAAGACGAAGATTATGCCTACTATGTCAGTATGATGGGTGGCGCTCCAAATCACGCCAGCAAAGGTTTTACAACCCTTGCCCGAGCGGTGAAGGCGTTTTAACGAAAAGGAGCAGGCAACTGCTCCTTTTCTATTTAGGGCTATTAGCCGCTCTAAATATTTAACTTTTTGTTGAAAATTCCCTCTGCTCCTATCTCCTAACTCCTATCTTTTTATTACCTTTGCACATCCGAAACAATTTATACCATTTATACTATGAGCAAGGTTACTATCGAGCGTGCGCACAGAATGGACGGCACAGGCGAGTACTACTTCTCGCGTCGTCTGCGTGAGATTGCAGAGATTGAGGCGACCACAGGTCGTCAGATTATTAAGTTGGCTATGGGCAGCCCCGACCTTCCGCCACACCCATCGGTAGTGGAGCGTTTGTCGAAGGAGGCTCTTCGCCCCGATGTTCACAAATATATGTCGTTCAAGGGCGAGCCTATACTCCGCAAAGCATTTGCCGATTGGTATGGCAAGTGGTATGGCGTAGAGGTGGACTACAACACCGAGGTGTTGCCTCTTATAGGCTCGAAAGAGGGCATTATGCATATCTGCCAAACATTTATCAATCCGGGCGATAAGGTGCTTGTTCCTAATCCGGGATATGCTGCATACAAGGCTGCCGTATCGATGACAGGTGGCGAAATGTTGCCATATTCGCTCAATAAGGAGAACGGCTTTATGCCCGACTTCGATGCAATCGAAAAGGCCGGCGTAGAGGGCGTAAAGATTATGTTTGCTAACTTCCCGGGTATGCCGACAGGTCAAACCCCTACAAAGGAGTTGTTCGAGAAGATTGTTGCGTTTGGTCGCAAGCACAACATCCTCGTAATTCACGACAACCCATACTCGTTTATCCGCAACGCCGATAAGCCTATGAGCATCCTCTCGATTGAGGGCGCAAAGGATGTGGCTATGGAGATGAACTCGTTGTCGAAGGGCCACTCGATGGCTGGCTGGCGTGTAGGTGTTATCATCGGTAAGGAGGAGTGGATAAACTCTATCCTCACATTCAAGTCGAATATGGACTCGGGTATGTTCTACCCTATTCAGGCGGCTGCAGAGACTGCTCTCTCGTTGGGCGAGGATTGGTTCGAGGAGTTGAACGCCATCTATCGTGAGCGTGAGAAGCAGGGTAACGAGTTGCTCGATGCACTCGGATGTACCTACCAGCCAAATCAGGCAGGTTTGTTTATCTGGGCGGAGATTCCTGCCGACTACGAGGGCGACTGCTACGACTTCTCGGACGAGGTTATGGAGAAGTGCGATGTGTTCCTCACTCCGGGCGGTATCTTCGGTACCGAGGGCAAGCGTTATGTTCGTATTACGCTCTGCTGCCCTACCGAGTTGTTGAAGAAGGCAACCGACAATGTAAAGGCTCGCTACACAAAGTAGAGATAGACATCTTATATATAGAAAAGAGTTACCGCAATGGTAACTCTTTTCTATTTTACTCTTATCAGATTTATACCGTCGCGAAGAGGGAGAATAACATTCTCTACCCTGCTGTCGTGGCGGATATGGTCGTTGAAGGCGACAATCTCGGCGGTCTGCTTATCCTTACGGCCAATCTCCTCGACTACTTTCCCGTACCAGAGGATATTGTCCGCCAAGATAAACGAGTTGCTATGCACGAGGTTGTGTTCGAACAGCATCTCGTAGTAGGCGGTATATTCGCGTTTGTCGCCATCGATAAATACAAGGTCGTATTGTTCGCCCAACTTTGGGGCAATCTCCAACGCCGAGCCTATGTGTTGGCGAATCTTATCGCCAAGTCCGCTACGCTCGAAGTATTTGGCTGCAATAGCCTCCAATTCGTCATCCACCTCGCAAGTGTCGATTATGGCACCATCCTCCAAGCCCATAGCCATTGCAAGAGCCGAATAGCCCGTAAATGTTCCTATTTCGAGTATTCTGCGAGGGCGAAGCATACGGACTATCATCTCCAAGAGTTTGCCCTGAATATGGCCCGATATCATTCGTGGGTTGATTACACGCAGGTATGTTTCACGCTCCAATTCGTGCAACAACTCCGTCTGCGGCGAGGACATCGCCTCGATGTATTGGTCGAGTTTCTCCATAATTCAAAATTCAAAATTCAAAATGCAGAATGCAAAATTAGTTGTTATCGGTAAAGCAATACCGACGGTTCACGCCATACATCGTTTGCTACCTCCATAATCTCGGAGGCGGTAACGGCATTTATCTTGCGGTACGACTCCTCCAAAGTATCCACCTCGCCATACGCCAAGAGGCTCTTGCCCACGCCGAGCATATAGTTCTCGGGCGTTTCGTTCACTATCGCCATTTGCGCAATGAATTGGCGTTTTGCCATAGCGAGTTGGCGAGTGGTCAGGGCGCACTCCTGCAACCGCTTAATCTCCTCCGCAACAATCTCACGACATCGCTCTGCATTCTCGTGTTCCGACGAGAAGTAGATTGTAGCGATACCACAGTCGGACAATGCCGAGTAGGACGCTCCGATATTGTAGGTCAAACCATTGCGCTCACGCACGCTCATATTGAGGCGTGAGTTGGCACTTGGTCCACCTAAAATATTGGTAAAAAGGGCGTAAGGCAATCGCTGTGCCTCTTTAAGTGCATAGGCACGACTGCCCACAATGCAGTGTGCTTGGTGGGTATGTTTATTCAGCACTCGCTCGAATGGAGCAACAACGGCAGGTGCCACACGCTCGAACTCTCGCTTTGTAGGGGCGTATTTGCCGACATATCGCTCGGCTACCTCTTTTACTCGTGCGAGAGAGATGTTGCCTATCGAGGCAAAGACCATTCTATCGGTTGTGTGGGTGCGTTGGCGGAAACGATGTATTGCCTGCGAATCAATCTTTTTGAGGCTGCGAGGTGTACCCAAAATATTGTGTCCCAACTCCGACCCTGCAAAGATGAGGTCCTCGTATTCGTCGTATATCGCATCCATAGGCGAGTCGCGGTAGGTGTTTATCTCGTCGAGAATTACCTCTCGCTCTTTGTTGAGTTCGTGGTCGGGGAATGTGGAGTGAAAGACCACATCTGCCAACAACTCCACCGCCTTCGCAAAGTCGCCACGCAACACCGTAGCGTGAACGGTGGTATCCTCCTTTGTGGTGTAGGCATTCAACTCGCCACCGAGGTTTTCCAATCGGCAGTTCACTTGGTACGCCTTACGATGCTCGGTACCCTTAAAGAAGCCGTGTTCGGTGAAGTGGGCAACACCCTGTTCGCCCTCGCGCTCATCGCGAGTACCTGCATTTATCATTATGGCGCAGCGTGCAACACCGCTTTTGGTTTGTCGGTGTATGCAGCGTATGCCGTTCGATAGTTCGTATATGTAAAATTCAGAGTTCAAAATGCAAAATTCAAAATTAGTTTTTCGTTTTTAGGAACTTCGCCGTATGGCTTGCTTCGCACTCCAAAAGTTGAGTAGGCGTACCCTCGAAGAGGATGTTTCCTCCATCTGCTCCTGCTTCGGGACCGAGGTCGATAACGTGGTCTGCACACTTTATAACCTCCATATTATGTTCTACAACAACTATCGTATGCCCGGCCTCAATCAGCGCATTAAACGCCTTCAAAAGGCGATTTATGTCGTGTATGTGCAGTCCTGTCGTAGGCTCGTCAAAGATAAACATCATACGCTTCGACGAGAACTCTTTGGCAAGATATGATGCCAACTTAACGCGCTGACTCTCACCACCCGAGAGTGTCGATGAAGGTTGTCCGAGTTTGACATATCCAAGTCCCACGTCGCTCAATGGTTTCAATCGTTCGATGATGCGGCGACACTCGGCATCCTCGCCGAAAAAGGCGATCGCCTCGTCTACGCTCATATCGAGGATGTCACTGCACGACTTACCACGATATTTTACCTCCAACACCTCGTCTTTGAAGCGTTTGCCACCGCACGCCTCGCAGGTTAGCGTAATATCCGCCATAAACTGCATACCCACCTTTATAGAGCCTTCGCCCTGACACACCTCGCAACGCCCTCCCGACGAGTTGAACGAGAAGTGCGAAGCGGAGATGTTGTTGTGCTTGGCGTATGGCTGTTCGGCATAGTGCTTACGAATCTCGTCCCACGCCTTTATGTAGATTGCCGGATTCGAGCGAGAGGACTTGCCGATAGGGTTTTGATCGACCAAATCTACGCCACGCAGCAGCGACACATCGCCCGACAACCCATCGAAGTCGCCCGGATGATCGCCCGTATCTGCCAATTCGCGATGCAGCGCAGGATAGAGAATATCTCTCGCCAACGAAGACTTACCCGAGCCACTCACGCCTGTAATGCAGGTCATAACACCGAGAGGTATCTTTACGGTAATATTTTTGAGGTTGTTGTGGCGGCACCCCTTCAACTTGATAAAGTTGCTCCAACCACGATACGACTGCGGTATGGCAATTGTGCGACGATGCAACAAATAGTCGGCAGTGTAACTATTGGTGGCTGCGGAAATATGCTCTAAATCGCCAGCGTAGACCACCCTACCGCCATTCTCTCCCGCCTCGGGTCCTATATCGACAATGTAGTCGGCACTGCGAATAACCTCCTCCTCGTGTTCTACCACAATCACCGTATTGCCCATATCGCGCAACTGCTTCAGCACCCCGATAAGGCGATGTGTGTCACGTGGATGCAGACCAATAGATGGCTCATCCAAGATATACAACGAGCCTGTAAGGTTGCTTCCGAGCGAGGTTGCGAGGTTTATGCGTTGGCTTTCGCCACCCGACAGTGTATTCGAGGCACGGTCGAGCGTGAGGTAGCCCAATCCTACGTCGCTCAAATAGCGTAGTCTGCTCTCTATCTCGGTGAGCAGTCGCTTGGCACTCGTAGCGTCGTGTTCGACCAACTCCACCGACGTAAAAAACGCCAAAGCCTCATCTACGGTCATACGCACAACCTGCGCTATGTTCTTGCCGCCAAAGTGTACGTACAATGCCTCGCGACGCAGTCGGTTACCCTCGCACTCGGGGCAGATGGTTTTGCCCGTAAAACGTGCTTTAAGCACACGATATTGTATCTTGTGGCGTTGGCTATCGAGCATTTCGAAAAAGGAGTTCAACCCCTCGAAATAGTCGTTTCCGAGCCACAGCAATCGTCTTTGCTCGTCGGTCAGAGTGTGATATGGAGCGTGAATTGGGAAGTCGAACTTGTAGGCATTCTTGACGAGTTGATCTCGGAACCAGCGCATCGTTTCGCCACGCCAACACGCTATGGCGTTGTCGAAAATGGTGCGCGATTTGTCGGGAACGACCAAATCCTCATCAATACCCGTAATCTTGCCCCAACCCTCGCACTTTGGACACGCGCCCAATGGGTTGTTGAACGAAAAGAGATGCTCGGTAGGTCGCTCGAACTCTATGCCGTCGGCTTTGTAGTTGGAGTTAAAGAGGTGATTGTTGCTCCCCTCTATAACCACACAACTATTTGTTCCATAGCCAAATGCTTGCGATACGGATTCTCTCATTCTGGTGAGTGTATCGTCGTCGTTCAATACACGCAGACGATCTATAACCACATAAATGCCCTCTGCCGAGCGTTGCGCATCGACCTCCTTTATAAAGTCGTCAATAAGCACCGTTCTCTCGTCTACAACCAAACGTGCGATACCATCCTTAACCAGCGTGAGGAGGCGTTCGATAATGCTCTCGCCCTCTTTGAGTGTCATTGGTACAGCGATTATCGCTCTTGCTCCCTCGCCCAACGAGAGGAGGAAATTGACAACGTCATCGGTGTCGTAGCACTTAACCTCTACACCCGAAATGGGCGATATGGTCTTGCCGACACGTGCGTAGAGCAACTTCAAGTAGTCGTATATCTCGGTTACAGTGCCAACCGTAGAACGTGGGTTACGCGACGACACCTTCTGCTCGATGGCAATGGCTGGTGCAATTCCCGAGATTAAATCTACATCAGGCTTGGATATACGCCCCAAAAACTGACGAGCATACGCCGAAAGGCTCTCTACGTAGCGACGTTGTCCCTCGGCAAAGATGGTGTCGAACGCCAATGTCGATTTGCCCGAGCCTGATAGTCCCGTCACAACAACTAACTTCTCGTGCGGAATATCCAACTCGATATTTTTGAGGTTATGTACCCTCGCTCCCTTTATGTAGATTTTGTTTTCCAAAACCAAATTCAAAATTCAAAATTCAAAATGCAGAACCGACGCACGAAGCAAGAGCAGAGGTTGCTTGCAAACTATGCCTTGCAAGAAGGAGGAAAAGCCTGCAAAGCAGGGTTAATGCAAAATTAGTTTTCCGTCTCTATCGTTACACCTTCCACTTTGAGGAGTTTGGCAATCAGTTGGTCGGCTTCGCTCTCGCGGATGCGCAGTCGCATTGTGCAGAGGTTGTCGAACACCTGTTCGTCAATGCGTGGCGACATCTCCTTTATCACACGCATCACACCATTCATCGAGATATACGAGAAGGCTATATCCACGACTCTGTCCACTGTCTTTTCGACAATCTCGCTCACGGCAATAACCTCCGCAGTAGACTCTTTGTAGGCCTGTATAAGCCCCGAAACGCCCAATTTAGTGCCACCAAAATAGCGCACTACAACCACCAAAATGTTGGTTAAGTCTGCCGAGAGCAACTGCCCCAAAATGGGCTTACCTGCTGTTCCCGAAGGCTCGCCATCGTCGTTAGCGCGGTATATCTCGCCCTGCGCACCAAGACGATAGGCGTAGCAGTGGTGCGTAGCGTCGTAGTACTCCTTACGCAGAGCGTCGAGCAACACCTTTATCTCCTCCTCGCTCTCTACGGGGTAGGCGTAGGTGAGGAACTTGCTGCTGCGCTCCTTATATATAGCCTCTGTCGGCTCGGCAATGGTCAAATATGAGTCTTTCTGCTCGCTCACTACTCTACCGCTTTGAACATTCTGTGCCAACGGATGCCATCCTCGCCCTTCGAGAAAATCTTGAACAACGCCTTACCTACAATATGATCCTCCGGCACAAAGCCCCAGAAACGTGAGTCTGCCGAGTTGTGGCGGTTGTCGCCCATCATAAAGTAGTAGTTCATTGCAAAGGTGTAGGATGTTGCCTCTGCGCCATCTATAAATATTGTGTCGCCCTCCACACGCAAATCGTGTCCCTCGTATTGGTCGATTATGCGCTCGTAGAGTGGCAAATTCTCGGTCGTAAGTTCCACCGTAGCACCACGCTTTGGCACCCACAGTGGCCCAAAATCGCACTGTGTCCACGCATAGTTTTCGCTATGCGGGAATATGTAACTGTATGGCTCGGTGTCCACCTCTATACGCTCCACCGACTTGAAGGTGCGCATCTTGTCGGCTGTTGCGGCAGGCATCGTAAGGATGTAGAAGTAGTATGCTCCGTCTTGTCCAACCAACTGGTACTCCGTAATTTCGAGGTTCGAGAGCGCAAACTCCGACAGCGGTGCCGAGGTTACCACACGGTAGTTGAGTTGTCGGTCGGCACAGTGCGGTTGTGGCGTGCCATTAACGAACAACTCGTTGTTTACAATCTGCAATGTGTCGCCGGCAACTGCCACACATCGCTTAATGTAGTTCTCACGCTTATCCACAGGGCGCGAGATTACGGTAAAGTCGTTGTAGAGTCGTCGTCTGCCCTCCTTCGTGCCGAACACCTTTTGATACTCGGCAAGCACGTCGTAGTAGTTGGCAGCCTGATTCTCCAAGAGGAGCGTATCGCCTGCTGGGTAGTTAAACACCACAACATCCTCACGCTCAACCTCGCCACGACCACGCAAGCGGTGGTAGTCCCACTTCACGCACTCGGAGTAGGATTTGGCATTCGAGAAGGGCATTGTGTTGAACACAAACGGCATTGCAACGGGGGTGTTTGGCACCTGCGGTCCATACGACAGTTTGCTTACGTAGAGGTAGTCGCCTGTAAGTATGGTTTTCTCCATTGACGAGGTTGGCACAACATACAACTGAAACACGAACAGGTGTACAAGATGCGCCACCACCGTAGCCCATACAATAGCATCCACCCAGCCGTAGATAGTGTTGTAGAGCGACGATTTCTTGCGCAGAGCGTCGTTCTTTGCGCCTACATAGCGGTGCCACAAACGCGAAATATAGTGGTCGAAAATAAACGGCAGACCGAGCAACAGCCAAAGGTTGCCTGTCCACACCACAAACAAAAGTATGTATATCACGCTCGCAATAGCGAACTTTATCCAGCGATTCATCTGCGAATTACGAATTAAAATTGTTTTTAGGATAGTCAGTTCTATGTTTTCAGTTATTCAAACAGATCGTCTATGGTAAATACACCCCTCTTTGGAGCAATAAATTCCGCAGCAACTACCGCACCGAGAGCCAATGCACGGCGCGAAAAGAGGGTGTGTTTAACCTCAATTTTGTCGTCGTCGGAGAGGTAGGTTACCGTATGTGTACCGGGTACTGCACCCTCGCGCAACGAGGTTATGGCAATAGCATCAGCCTCTGCCGAAGGCTCGTTCACCCAACTCTGCTTGCGCTCCACACGCTTGATGATATCCTCTGCCAAGGTTATGGCAGTGCCACTTGGAGCATCCTTCTTTTGGGTATGGTGAATCTCCTCAATCGCTACGTTGTAACCCTCAAAACGATTCATCAACTCTGCCAAGTAGCGATTCAGGCGAAATGTTATGTTTACGCCCAGCGAGTAGTTCGACGACCAAATCATCGTCGATTGCTTCTCACGACAGAGAGCCTGCACCTCGGCAAGTTGCTCGTGCCAACCGGTTGTGCCACTCACTACGGGTGTGCCGCACTCAACGCAGGTGCGAACATTGTGGTAGGCGGTGGCGGGGGTTGTAAATTCGATTGCTACATCTACATTTGCGAGATTCTCGGCATTCAAATCTGCCACATTCTCCTGATCTATGATAAGTGCTACGGAGTGTCCCCTATCGAGCAACACCTGCTCAATCTCGTGTCCCATCTTGCCGTAGCCGATAATTGCGACTTTCATCTTTTGTTCGTTTTAATTCTATTAAAACGCAAAGATAGTAAAAAAGATTGTGTTGCGCAAGAAAACGAAATAAAAGCGTAACAAGTGTAACACCCCGTTACACTTGCTACGCTGTTCTTGACGCACTCTGCGCTCTCTAATACCTAATATTCGACAGGAACAAGCCCTGCGGTTGGGCACCGCTGCTGGCACGTGAAAGGTCGCGTGAGGCTACGATTTCGGCAAACTCTTCGACCGAATATCTACCTCTACCGACATCCACAAGTGTGCCTACGATGGCTCGTACCATATTGCGCAGAAAACGATCGGCACGTATGGTAAAACGCAGAGTACCATCGTTTTCCACCACCCATTCTGCGTGCGTAACTCTACAAATATTGGTCTTATTATTAGAATTTAACTTTGCGAATGTGGTAAAGTCGCTTGTCGTGAGCAAGACTTTCGCCGCCTCGTTCATCCTCGCTACGTCTAAATGGATATGGTATATCCAAGCCGTATGGCGACGAAACGGAGCCTTTACAGGCGAAAGCAGATAGGTATATTCTCGCTCTTTGGCATCGAAGCGTGCGTGAAGGTCGTCTGCCACCCTATATATACGCTTTATAGCGATATCCTGCGGCAGCATAGCATTGAGTTTGTAGGCTATGTGGTCGCAATCTATCTCCTCTGCGGTGTCG
This sequence comes from Alistipes sp., assembly GCA_045543395.1. Taxonomy (GTDB): domain Bacteria; phylum Bacteroidota; class Bacteroidia; order Bacteroidales; family Rikenellaceae; genus Alistipes. The sequence goes on from JAZQML010000040.1 coordinate 86,316, forward strand.
AGGTGCGCTACGTAGAACGAGGCGTTAACGCCCGTATCGGTACGCCCTGCACCCACTATCTCGGTAGTACGACGCAGTAATTTAGATAGAGCATCCTCTATCGTACCCTGAACAGTTGGTTGCTCGGGTTGCCGCTGCCAACCGCAGTAAGCACTGCCATCGTATTGTAGTTCAATAAAATAACGCATACTCTTTTTAAGTTTAGATGCCAACCCATAACAAACGTAACAGCACAACGAAGTGTTATGCCTGTTACGTTTTATCTATCCGCCTCCTTTGCCGCTTCGTAGATACCCTCGTAGAGCGAAGGGTGAGCGTGGATAGTACTTGCCAAATCGTTGGCGGTAGCACCCAAAGTCATCGCCACCGAAGGCTCGCCCAACATCTCCACTACGTTAGCACCTATAATATGTGCGCCACGCAACCTATTCTCGCTATCGAAAATCAACTTCACAAAGCCATCCCTATCGCCTGCCGCAGCAGCCTTACCCGATGAGGCAAAGTTGTAGCGTGCCACCTTATACTCAATGCTCTGCTTCTGCGCTTGCTCCTCGGTCAAACCCACCGACGCAATCTCGGGTGTAGTGAAAATGCAAGCGGGAGTCAAAGTGTAATCTATCGCCTTCGGCTTCAACCCGAATATTCGCTCCACGCAGTTCACAGCCTCCGCCGATGCCACGTGTGCTAATGCAGGTGTTGCGATGATGTCGCCCACCGCAAATATCGACGAAACCGACGTTTGGAACTCATTGTTTACCACAATCTTATCTCGCTCGACCTTAACGCCTACTTTATCAAGATTAAGCCCCTCGATATTGGACTTAATGCCAACGGCAGATAGCACCTTATCGGCAACAATTTGCTTCGTTTCGCCCTTCTGTTCAACCTCTACAACGCACTTGCCGTCCACTACCGAAACGCCCTTAACTGCGGTATCGGTCATAACGGTAATGCGCTGACGACGGAACGCACGCTCTGCGGCAGCCGACACCTCGGCATCGCATAGCGGCATAAATTGCGGCATATACTCCACAACGGTAACCTTCACGCCCAACGAAGCGTAGAGGAAGGCAAATTCGCTACCTATCGCACCCGAGCCTACAACAACCATCGTTTCGGGCAATTCCTCCAAAAGGAGCGCATCGCGCGACGAGAGAACATTCACGTGGTCAATCGGAATTGAAGGCACCTCACGAGGCGAAGCACCCGTAGCGAGAAGGATGTGTTTAGCCTCGTAGACAGCATCATTCACTGCCACTTGGTGGTCGGAAAGGAGCGTTGCCGAGCCCACGACGACCTCTACTCCACTGCGTTTGAGCAACATTTCGACACCTCGGCCTGTGGTCTGCGCCACTTGACGTGAGCGAGCCACCATAGCCTTCAAATCGGCTTTGATTTCGCCCTCTACCGCCACTCCGAACGACTTTGCCGAACGGCAATAGTGGTACACTTGCGCACTTTTGAGCAACGCCTTTGTAGGTATACAGCCCCAATTAAGGCACGTTCCGCCCAACTCTGCACGCTCCACAAGGGCAACCTTTGCCCCCAACTCCGCTGCGCGAATGGCTCCCACATAGCCCGCAGGACCACCGCCAATAACTATCAAATCGAGCATAATACTAAAATTCAAAATTCAGAATGCAAAATTAGTTTTCAGTTTTTAAGTTATTTCAAAATGTATTCCACACTCTGGGTTTTGCCGCGTTTATCCTTATAGGTTATGCGGTACTTGCCCTTAAAGCCACGGAACTCCACCACGCCATTCTCGTCGGCTCTAACCGTAGTATTGGTTTTCCACTCGTGGTTAATGAGTTGATCCATAGCCCAATATACAGGCTTCTCCTTCATATCTCGAGTGAAAATACCCGACACCGTAGGCTCGCCCTTAACACCGCAGTTGTCCAACACATTCCACCACGTAATACCCATCATCTTCTCCTGCGAGAACCACAAACGATAGAGGTTTTGTGTGAGAATAGCCTGAATCATAAAGCCACGCTCATCCTGCGATGGCGAGGTTATGGTAATCTCGCTCAAATGGAGCGGAACACCCACCTCCGAAGCCCAACCGATGTACTCACGCACCTGCGATGGAGTCTGAATCTTTGCGCCATTTGCCATATCTTGGCAGTGCTTAACGTTGAACAGGTGCATCTGAATACCCATAATATCGATTTTGCAACCACGCTCCAATAGACGCTTCACCTGCGTAGTATAGCCCGGCTTGCGGTGATAGTCGTTGATGTTCAACTTAACCTCCGCAGGAAAATACTTCTCGGCTGTCTTCAATGCGTGATATGGGTAGTCGCCATACGCCAAACCGTAGCGGCTTTTCGAGATTGGATAGTTCTCGGGGAGAAGGTCGCGGTCGTGGTCGAGCGCACTCTCGTTCACTACATCCCAACTCTGCAAACGTCCCTTATAACGCTCGGCAATGGTGCGAATACGCTCCTCCATAACCTTCGGCATAGTCTTGGCATACTCCGGGAAGGTTTGTGCAACCTCCTCGAACGACATAGCGGCCCACTCGGCACTCTGCGCATCTGCGCTCTTATAGCGGTTAGGCTCGTTAGGGAACAATCGCTTATGCTCGGCACGCTCCTTCTCGGTAAAGAGGTTGAAATACCAACTTGGGCGTTGGAATTTGCGGTTACCCCACACCAACACGTGGCCGTGAGCGCGAATACCCTTCTGCTCGCAGAACTCCACGAGTTGATCGGTCGATGGACGACGCCAATGTGGCTCATCGTACGGATCCTTACAGTTGTTCCAGAACTCCTCCGTATCGCGATACTCGGTAGCGAAACGAGGTTTGCCCTGCTCCAACTCCAACTCCTTCCAATAGAACGGTACGGTTGCCGAGTTGAACAACTCGCCATAAAGACGCTTGTAACGCTCGTTCCACTCGGTTTTGCCCAACTGATTGAAGTTAAAGATATGCGCACCAAAGATAAACTCGTGCGATATCTGTTCAATCTTCACATCACGCTTGCGACCGATGTTTTCGAGTACAATCTTGCCATCGGCCTTACGATACTTCTCGATGTCGGCATCGATACGAGCCTGCTCCTCTGCGTTCCAAATATTCCAATACGCCTCGCTCATATAGCCCTTTGTATCCTCGGCGTGCGAGCGTGGGAACACCATCTGTGCCTCTGCGCTCACTGCTGCAACGGCAAATATAGCCGCCAAAAAGATTCTTTTCATATTAGTAATATTTAGTAATTTACAACCTTCAAAACCTCGCCATTATCCGCAGCAACTGCTCGTTTCCACTTATCCGAGTAGCCCGACTGCTCAATCTTGTCGGGTATGTTGCAACCATTGCCATTGTCGATAAAGCCCTTCTCGTTCTCCGCTTTTGTGTTGCCATCTATATACTTAACAAGCAGATACTTATCCAACGAATCCCACTTCTCGAACAACGCCTGTGCCGTAACTGTCGAATAGTCGGTCAATAACTTCTGCGACCTCTTTGCCGAGAGTGTTGCGACCTTCGAATCGACCTTCTCGACCTCGGCAAGTTTCGCTCTCTCCCACTCATCCACAACCTCGCGTACACGCTTTCCGATAACGTTGTAACGCAAGTATGCGAAGTTGGCTATGCGGTTTGCTACCCAGAACATCGAGGTTGGCGAGTAGTGCAACATCGAGCCATTCTCCTCCGAGAGGCAGTGTGGCACCTCGGTAGTATTGCAGTAGATTGGTGTCAGAGGCGAAGTTGCTGCATCGTCTACACCAAACCAAAGAATACCCGTCTTGCCCTTACGAGCCTGACCGCACAACCAAAAGCCTGTCTGCTGCGTTGCAGTAGCACGCTCGTTGCAGTACTCCACACCATCCACCTTAAAATACATTGGTCGCCAACGATATGGGCAGCCGTTACCACCTGCACCTATATCGGTGGTCATATCCATCGGAGTACCCTCGTAGTGGTCACGCATAGCATTGAAAACCTGCTTTGGCGACACCTTCTGCGCAGGTTTCACCCATAGTGGCATACGGTTGGCAGGGTTGTGTCCCATAGCGTAGTCCACATATTTGTCCATACCCTCGGCAACGGTGCGGAAGAATGCCCACACACGTGCCTCGCAACCACGCAACGCACCAAAATCGACAGGAGCGTAAGCATCGCAGAACGAGAACTCCTCGTCTTTGCCATCGAAATAACCCATCTCGCGAGCAAACGAAATTACATCCGGAGCGTAAAGACAATTCTCCTTATCGTTCAAAGGAAATGTCGAGATTCGCGCCTGATTGGCGTGTCCCGACACATATCCATCAGGGATGCGACGTGCCACCCACACAATACCTTTGCGGAGGTTGTTGCCTTTGGCATCGAGTTTCGAACCTTTGCCAATCAACTCCATAATCCACGCTTCGTCGGCATCCGCAATCGAGAACGACTCGCCCGATGAAGCGTAGCCGTAGGTGTTTGCCAACTCCACGATAACCGAAATGGCCTCGCGTGCTGTCTTTGCACGTTGTAGGGCGATATAAATCAACGAGCCGTAGTCCATAATACCGTTCTTATCCTCCAACTCGTGACGGCCTCCGTAGGTTGTCTCGGTGATGATAAGCGAGTGTTCGTTCATATTACCTACGGTAGAATATGTTACTGGCACCTGCTCTATAAGACCGAGATAACGACCTGTATCCCACTCGTTTACTGCCAGCATCTTCGCCTTCTGCTTGCCACCGTTGTGCTTGTACAAAGCACCATAGAGTTGGTGTGAGTCGGCTGCGTAGGTAACCATCACCGAGCCATCGGTCGAGGCACCCTTCGTTACGATAAAGTTTGTGCAGGCAAAGGCAGAAGCAGTACCCGCCAAAAGTGCAAATGTCAAAAGAAATCTCTTCATTGTATATAAATTTTAATCTATACTTCGCCCTCGCGTGGGACATACGACTCTGCCATTGCAGTCAAGCAGAGTGAAATCATCGCTAATGTGGTAACAAATCTTTTCATATTGTTTTTGTGGGTTTAGTATCTCTCTCCAAATATCGATGAGCCTATACGCACCATCGTCGAGCCACACTCTATTGCCAACTCGTAGTCATCGGACATACCCATCGAAAGGGTGTCGAACTCCTTGCCAAAACGAGGTTTAAGGGCATTGTAGTAACTCGCCAACTGCTCGAAGTCGGCACGAACAACCGCTTCGTCATCGGTGTTCGTCGCCATTCCCATAACACCACGAATGCGAATGTTTTTTAGGCTTTTGAACCCCTCGCTCTGCAAAAACATTTCGAGTTCGTCGTATTGCCATCCCGTCTTGCTCTCCTCCTGCGCAACGTGAATTTCGAGCAGCACATCTACCACCCTGCCTATGCGCTCCGCTTCGCGGTTGATGCACTCTATGAGTCGCACACTATCCACCGACTGAACAAGCGACACAAAAGGCACAATCTGGCGCACCTTATTGGTCTGCAAATGCCCAATCATCTGCCACTCAACGTCTTTAGGCAGATATTCGTGCTTTGCAACCAACTCCTGCACACGGCTCTCGCCAAAGATGCGTTGCCCCGCCTCGTACGCCTCCATAATAGCCTCTACGGGGTGGAATTTCGACACCGCAACAAGCGTTACACCCTGCGGTAACGACGCACGCAACTCCTTTATTTTTACGCTTATAGACATCCTTATCTACCCTTTTACTTCACGCGCAACACTTTGCCTATCTGCAATATTGCATTTGGTTTAATGCCATTCAAACGGCAAATAGCCGCCACGCTCGTATGGTTGCGTGCTGCAATCTTACCGAGATAGTCGCCCTGTCGTACTTTGTAGTAGCGACGCTCGGCAGAGAGTTCCGCCTCCTTCTTGTCGGCAGCAGCCAACACCTTCTCGCCATTCCAATCCTGTTCGTAGTTGGAATATATGCTGAAATAGGAGCGTTTCAACAACAAATGCTCACGACGCAAATCGCCCGTACGAAAATCTATAAGTCGCTCGGGGTCAAACGACTGCCCCATATATCGGCACTCGAAATGGAGATGAGGGCCCGTACTGCGACCGGAGTTGCCACCCAGTGCAATAGGCTGACCTGCCACCACCCTATCGCCCGCCTCTACCAGACGCTTCGAGAGGTGTCCGTGATAGGTTTCGATACCGTTGTCGTGGCGAATAACCACAAGCGTACCGTAGCCGGTATCGGTTGCTTTCGAGAAGCGCACACGACCATCGAAGGTCGAGCAGATGGTGTCGCCCACCTTCAACGCTATATCTATGCCGTTGTGATTCACACGGCGACGCACTCCGTAGCGCGATGTTATACGCCCCTTAATCGGATAGTGGTACGAGCGCAACGAATCGACCAACTCAATCGGCACAGTTGTAGGTATCTGCGACAACGTCACCGAATCACGATACGGCGAAATCTTTTCGGTGTTCCAGCAGCGAGTAAATGCAGTGGAGTCCGCCTCAATCTCGGCAGTACGCACATATCGCCACGAATTGTCGTTGAAAAGCACAATCGAAAGGTGCTTGTCCGCTGTTGGCAGCGTATCCACCACAATCGCCGACCGCAATTTCTCTATCGGCTTGATAGTCAGCGAATCGAGCGAATTAGCAACCGCTGTTGCCACACCACACAACGCAAATATCAGTAGTTCTATCCTCTTCATTAGTTTTCCGTTTTAATCCCACTTCGTGGGCTTTTCTTCCTTGCGGCTCGGCATAGTGCAAACAAGTTTGCCCTCTGCTCTCGCTCCGCTGCGTCAGTTCAGTTCTCCGTTTTCCGCTTTTAGCAGTTGTTCTGCGACTTCGAGCGCCTTGTAGAACTCCTCGCCCCACTTGCGGATGATAGGCTCACGCAACCCCTTATAGACAGGTATGCCGAGTTTGCAACCATTCTCGCACGCCGACTTGCAGATGTACCAGCGATGGTAGTTCAACCCCTCGCCGCCATTCTTGAATTTCAGCACACGAATTGGGTAGAGGTGGCACGATATGGGTTTTTGAAACGAGCATTTACCCTCCCGAAAAGCCTTATCTATGGCACACAACGCCACCCCATTCTCGTCGTAGCAGGTGAAGGCGCACTCGCCACCGTTGATAAGCGGCGTAGTGTAGTCGCCCTCGACATCTACAACCATAAAGCCCTGCTCCTCGACCGCCTTAATACCCTCTGCAGTCATATAGGGCTTATAATTCTCGTACTCCTCTTCGAGGATATCGACCTCCTCGATTTCGAGCGGAGCCCCCGCATCGCCATCGATGCAACACGCTCCTTTGCACTGCGACAAATCACACGCAAACTTCTCGGTCAACAGGTCGGTACTAACTATCTTGCCTTCAATTTCAATCATAATTTCGTATCGCTGATTACCAAATCATACAACTCCCCGAGCGATATGCCCGCTGTGCGAGCCTGCTTTGGAACAATGCTGCCACTCGACATTCCGGGGATAGAGTTCACCTCTATAAGGTACGCCTTGCCCTCCTCGGTAACGATAAAGTCGATGCGGACAATGCCACGACAACGGCACGCCTTGTACGCCTCGACCGCTGCCTCGGCTATCATCTCGCTCCACTCCTCCGAGATTGGTGCAGGGGTGATCTCATCACTCATACCCTCGGTATATTTCGCCTCGTAATCGAAAAATGCCTTTTTCGACACAATCTCCGTAATCGGCAAAACTAGTGTCTTGTTCTTTGTGATAAGCACGCCACAGCCAAACTCACGGCCCGTTATGCACTCCTCGATCAACACCTCGTCGCTCTCGGTAAATGCAAGATTTACCGCCTCCTCAATCTGCTCCACTTCGGTAACTCGCGTAACGCCAAAACTCGAACCGCTTGCGTTGGGCTTCACGAACAACGGCAACCCCAACTCCTCGGCGATAGCCTCTGCCGAGTAGACCTCGCCACGATGCAGAAAGACCTCCTTTGCAACGTTGATACCTCTCTCGGCAACTGCTCGCTTGGTAGAAACTTTATCGAAAGTGATGGTAGAACTAACCTGCGAACAGGACGAATACGGAATACCCATCATATCCAAGTAGCCCTGCAACTTGCCATCCTCGCCCGGTGTGCCGTGAATGATAATCAGCGCATACTCGAACTCGGTGCGCTCGCCCTCTACGGTCAGCGAAAAGTCATTCTTATCAACCTCGTATTTTTTGCCGTTTGGCGCAGTGTAGGCCCAACTGCGGTGATGCAAATCGATCACCTTAACGTCGTATTTCTCCGCATCGAGAGCCTCGCTAATCTGGTGTGCGCTATTCAACGCAATTTCACGTTCCGACGAATCGCCACCCGCCAAAAGGGCTATTTTCAACCTTTCCATATTATCTGTATAACTTATTCTGTTTTATATAGTTGGCAACGCTATTGCCTACTTTATCTCTAAAATCATCGCCCGCTGCAATCATCCTACGAACATCCGTAGCAGCAAAGTCGAAAAGGGGTGCATCCTTCAAAAAAGTGATTTTGTCGGCAAATTGCTCCACCGAGTAGCCCTCGCGAGGATAGACCAACAACGGATAGTCGCGCAGAATCTCCTCGTAGTTGCGCCAGCGGTGGAAATTTTCGATATTGTCAGCACCCATAAGTATCGAAAATTGCATCTCTGCACCGAAATTCTCACGCAAGTAACGCAGCGTGTTTATGGTGTAGGATGGTTTTTCCAACACAAACTCCACAGCCGACACCTTAATCTGCTCGGGGTAGCGCGACTCTCGGCACGCCATTTCGCACATCTCGTAGCGCGAGAACTCGGGAGCCAACTCCGACTGCTCCTTCAATGGATTTTGGGGCGACACTATAAAAATCAACTCGTCGCACAATCCCTGCTCCACCACCCACTCCGCCAAAGCGATATGCCCTTTGTGAACAGGGTTGAACGAGCCGAAATACAACGCTACACGCTTCATAAATGCAAAATTCAAAATGCAGAATGCAGAATTAAATTCAAAATGCAGAATTACTTTGCGAGGAATGCGTCAATAATCGCTTTTGTTTCTGCTACGGCAGTTGCGAGGTCGTCGTTTACGACTTTGTGGTCGAACTCCGGCGATTTAGAAATCTCGAACGCCGCCTTTGCCACACGCTTGGCAATAACCTCGGGAGCATCGGTGCCACGACCTTCCAATCGTTTTTGTAACTCCTCCACCGAAGGCGGCATAATAAAGATTGAGCAAGCAGCCTCGCCAAATATCTTTTTGAGGTTGATTCCACCCATCACATCAACATCGAAAATGATAACATTGCCCTTCGACCAGATGCGCTCCAACTCGCTTTTGAGCGTTCCGTAGCAGGTGCCCGAATAGACCTCCTCCCACTCCACGAAACTGTCGGTTGCAACTTTGGCGGCAAACTCCTCCTGTGTGAGGAAATAGTAGTCTACCCCATTCTGTTCCACACCTCGAGGCGCACGCGATGTTGCCGAAATCGAGAACTCAAACTGCGGATAATCTTTCAACAACTCCCTAACGATTGTTGTCTTGCCCGATCCGCTCGGCGCCGAAAATATAATTAGTTTACCGTTCATATCTTGCTCTACAAAATATTAAGCACCTGCTCCTTAATCTTTTCGAGTTCGTCTTTCATCTTTACCACCAACTTCTGAATGTCGTGCTGGTTCGCCTTTGAGCCGGTGGTATTGATTTCGCGCCCCATCTCCTGCGCTATGAAGCCGAGTTTGCGACCTGCGTGCTCCTCGTTGTGAGCCACCTCACGGAAGTATTTGCAGTGGTTTTCGAGGCGCACCTTCTCCTCGGTGATGTCGAGTTTCTCGATATAGAAAATCATCTCCTGCTCCAAGCGGTTGTTATCCACCTCTACACCGAGTTTTTCGATACCCTCGCGAATACGCTGGCGAATAGCCTCGGTTCGGGCCGCCTCGAACGGGATAATCTCGTTACGCATCTGCTCGATCAAATCGACACGACGCAACAGGTCGGCAATCAAAATCGCACCCTCCTGTTTGCGGAAAGCGTCGAGTTTGTCTATTGCGCCCTCCACAGCAGCCATAACAGCCCTCTTTTCGTCGTCGGAGGTATCGGCAGTGTCGTTTTGGATAACGTTCGGCATCTTCATTATGGTCGGTACAATCGCCTCGTAATCAACCTCGACGCCGGCATACGCCAACGCCTCATTCATCTGCTTGATGTAGGCAGCAAAGAGGGGTTTATCGATGCGAGTAGCGGTTGCGACCTCGGCTGAAACCACCGAAACGACCATATCCACCTTGCCTCGAACCACTCGCCTCGACACGAGCGAGCGAATCTCATTTTCGAGTTCTCGGTATGCAACCGGAGTTTTCAAACCCAAATCGAGTTGTTTGGAGTTGAGCGAGCGAATCTCGGCAGTTATAGTTTTGCCATTTATAACGACTTCGGACTTACCAAAGCCGGTCATTGATTTCTGCATATACCTATTTTTAATAATTCGGGCAAAGATAATAAAAAAAGACGAGAGATAAAAGACGAAAGACGAGAGAATTTCGATTTTTTGCAGATAAGAAGATTCTTATCCTGCGAAGCAGGACCAAGTCCCCCTTTTTCAACAGGGGGATTTAGGGGGAATGTCAATACTTTACCCTTTTTTATTCGGCATTAGCCGACAATAAAAAAAGGGTAAGCTACTTATATCGCACCGCTACAACCGCATACCCTTGCTCAATTCCTTGCCTGGGGGAGTTCTGCAGGAGCTGGTCGTATAAGACTTACCCGAGGTGCAAAAGTAGAACTTTTTTTGTATCTTTGCAAAAA
>JAZQML010000041.1:0-2983 GCA_045543395.1 Alistipes sp.
GCATTTCTGCCATCTGTTAGCCAAAAATGCGAGCATAAACGCAGCCGAAACAAAGGTTACATTGACGAATGATAAATACCACACACTGCTTTCTCGTCGTTTTGACAGAACAGATGACGGCAAACGAATTCACTTTGCATCCGCAATGACATTGCTTGGATTGAAAGATGGTGACAATGCAACAACAGGACACGGATATATTGACATTGTTGATTTTATCATTAGCGGTTGTACCGATGTTGACGCGAACTTGCGAGAACTATTCCGCCGAGTTGCTTTCAATATATGCGTTGGCAACAGCGATGATCATTTCCGTAATCACGGTTTTCTGCTCACTGCAAAAGGGTGGACTCTATCGCCTGCATACGATATGAACCCAACGCTGAATAACCATCAAAGTTTGCTAATTAACAGCAAGACCAACGAATCTGATTTGTCGATTTTGCTCAACTCTTGCGAGGAGTATATGCTCACACCAGAGGTTGCAAAGAGTATCATCAGCGAGATTGTAGCTGCTGTCAAGGATTGGCGAGTGTTGGCAAGCAGATTAGGAATCGCTAAGCGAGAAATGAGTTTGTTTGAGGGAGTGTTTGATAGCAGAATAACACTATAACAAAACAGGTGGATTTTTTCAAAATAGGGATCCCGAACTGAGGTGGAGTAAAATTTTAGTGTACCTATTTCTGTTTCAAATAATTTCAGTACCTTTGCATCAAAGTAGGAACTCGACTCTGCGAGATACTGCAAAATGGTGCAGAAATTAGGTGGAGCAATAGCGGGAGATTACATTTGTTGCGATTCTTTAACGCGAAGATATAGAGCCATTTAGGAATGAAACTCGTTTTCCGGTGGCACCACAGAAGAGACAACTCCGAAAGGGTTCTCTTTTTTGTTATTGACTACGGCGCTTGTTGGGCCTATGGGTATACTGAGGCGAGAGATAGCAGATCACCTGCAAAAGGGATAGCCTACGCCGAAATCGCTACTTATTAGGAATTGAAAGCTGAATCAATGCGGCGGTGATGATGGCGCCAGGGATGCAGACAAACATTGGTACAAGCTCGTTGCGTATGCCACAAAGCCACAGGGCTACCAATATCAACGCGGTGGTCATAAGCCCCCAAAAAGCAACTCGCCCTATCTTCTTAGGATTCATCTTTTTGAGGTCGTTCTCCGACAGCACATTGATCAAATCGGGGCGAAATAGCACCAATACAGCACACAATGCAATAATACCTGCCACAAATAAAATTACCATAACAACATCAAAATTTCAGTTCGAATATCACTCCATCACCACAGCAAATGTCACCCTACCCTCCTCGTTGTGTTTGAGGCGCAAGGAGCCACCGTGAAGGCGCACTATTTGGCGAGAGACGGCAAGGCCCATGCCCGCGCCGTCGGTCATAGTGGTGAAGAATGGGGTGAAGATGATTCCAGCGACCTCGGCAGGGATTGCCTTTCCGTTGTTCGTAATCTCGATCTGGATGCGCTCCTCGGCATCAATCGTTGAGCGGATGGTTATCTTGCGGTCGCAATCCTGCGCCAAGAGTGCCTCGGTGGCGTTTTTCAGCAGATTGACCATCACCTGCGACATCAGCGCACGGTCGGCATAGAGCATTGTATCTTCGGGCTCGATGCTCACTTCAACATCGATACCCTCGTGCGGTATCAGCGACAGTGACTCCGCCACCAACTCCGAGAGGTAGAACGGTGCTTTCTGCGGCGTGGGGATGCGCGTTACGGCACGGAACGAATCGACAAAGCGAAGCAGACGATCCGAGGTCGCGTGTATCGTCTCCAAGCCCTGACGCATAGTCTCTGCATCGCCCGACGATGAGAGCAGTGTATGGCTGATAGATGTTACGGGCGCAAGCGAGTTCATAATCTCGTGCGTAAGGATGCGTGTCAGTTTCTCCCACGACTCGACCTCTTTGCGGTCCAACTCCTCGTGGATATTGCCGATAGAGATAACCCTCAATTGCTTGCCATCGAACTCCATCGCCGAGCAGCTGAGCACCAAGTTTTGGTCGCCAATCTCGGTAGCGAAGCGGGCGGTAAGCTGTGCACCCGGCTCGATGCGGTGCATAGCCTCGCAAAGTTCCTCGCTCAGTATTCGCAGCTGGTCGATATGGTTTAGTCGCTCCATACCTACGATGCGGAGTGCCTTCGTGTTGGTCTGCGCTACCGTGCCATTCTCCATCACGGTAACGATACCGATACCCGCGCACTCCATAATTAACTCAAAGTACTTTTCCCTTTCGCGAATCTGCATCTTGGCATTGTCCATAACCTCCTTGATGCGGTTGAGCGATTGATTGACCAAGGCGTGGCGCGTGATATTGGGGTTCTCGGTAAAGCGGAATGAGTAATCATCGTTTTGCACGGCGTTGAATACAAACATCAGTCGCTCGACCAACTCGTTGTAGATACGGAAGAGTCGGAAGAGGCAGAAGATAATAATCGGAATGGTGGCAATAAGGTGTGCGTGGCGGTTGATCGCCCACACAAAACCCGACAAGGCCGCCATCAGGATAATGACCGCCACATAGGCACCGATTCTGCCATAAGGTATGTTCTGCTGTCGTTTCACAGGCCGTAGCGTTTAATTTTGTTGTAGAGTGTCTGGCGCGTAATGCCGAGTTGCTGTGCCACCTGCGTGAGGTTGCCACCGCACTGCGCGATGGCGTTGGCGATGGTCTGTCGCTCCATCTCTTCGAGCGTTTGGCTCTCGTTCAGAGGGCGTTGCGAGGTATGGAGTTCGAGGTGGTCGGGCGAGATAATATCGCCATCGCACATAATTACAGCCTTCTCAATTGTATTCTGCAACTCGCGGATATTACCCTCCCACGAGTGATTTTTGAGTTTCTCCGCTGCATCGCCCGAGAGCATCAAACCCACCTTGCCATACTTTTGAGAGTAACGCTCAATAAATCGCTCGGCAAGTGGTACGATATCCTCTCGGCGGTTACGCAGAGGCGGA
>JAZQML010000042.1:0-21375 GCA_045543395.1 Alistipes sp.
TGCGCCGTGAAAAGCCTCGGAGTTCGCAGTTGGCACCCCCCCCCACAAAAAAGAGGGTGCCACCCCAAATGGGACGGCACCGCTCAAATCTATTATCGAGTAGATTACTCGTTGATTGTTTTTGCGAGAACGATTGTTCCCCAAGCGTTCTTGAACTTTGGCAACTCGACTGTCTCGCCTGCCTCAACATTGCGCTCAACAATATAGAAAGTACTCTTCAACTTGCCATTCTGCGCACAACGGGTGTAGCACGAAGTGAGCAACTTCCAAGGAGCCTTACGTGTTGCGCCGTTGTTAGAAGTGAGGATGTAAATCTTACCATCAGCCTCGGCTGTAATACGACCACCAACTGTCATCTCGCCCTTTGCCACAGGGGTTGGAACCATCATCTGGAAGCCCTCGAACTCCTTTGGATACTCTGCACTCAAAACGTAGGTAGTATTAGGCCAAAGTTGTGCGCCCTCTGTGAAGGTGCTTCTCTCGTAGCCTACGCCCTCGAACTTAATAGCAATCTCCGATGACTTCTCAACGTATGGACGTGCGCTCAACGAGCGGTTGTTCTTATCGCTGCGGAATGCTCCGAGAGGGAGTCCCTCTGCCGAAGCAACGTTACCCATATCCTCGTTGAAGCAGTAGCGAACAGCGATAGGAGCCTCAACACCCCCTGCCGAAACTACGATGGTCTTGCCATCGATCTTTGCCTCTGCCAAGTGGAAGATAATCTTCTTTGCGTTGTTAGGGTCAGCAACACCAAGTTGGAAGCCGTTGATGCGGCCCTCGGTGGTCTGTACGAGGGATGTAGGGACATTCTTGAAGTGAACACGGATAGAGTTACCCTCTACCTCCATCGAGCGGTATGCCGGCGAGCGGAACTCGTCGGTAGTCTTCTTGTAGTAGCCACCGAGAGCGCACTGTGCCAAGCGGTGAGCAACAACAGCCTTCTTTGGAGGGTGGATGTCGCCCGGAATCTGGTTCTGGTCGTTGGTAATAACGATCTCGCAGTTCTTGTTGCGAGCCGCTACACGAGCCTGTGCCTCGCGGAGACGTGCGCCATTGATACCTCCGTATACGTGCGGAGCAATCTCAACAATGTAGAATGGCATCTCTGGCGAGCGGAACTCCTCACGCCACGACTTTACGAGGTGGTTCAAGAGGTTCTGGTAAGTAGCGCAACTCGAAACATTCGTGCAACCCTGATACCAGATAACACCTGCGATGGTGGTGTGGCGAATAGGGTAGATGTTTGCGTTGTGGAGGTACGAAATACGGCTCTTCCATTTTTTGTTGCGCAACTTCTTTGCGGCAGCAGCAACCTTTGGATTGTTTGTGAGATACTCTGCGCTCATCCAACCCTCGACAGGGGTGCCACCATACGATGCGTCGATAAGACCGATAGGCACATTCAAAGCCTCCTGCAACTCCTTACCGAAGCCGTAACCTACGGCCGAAAAGTCCTTCAAATCGCGGGCGTTGCAAACCGACCACTTTGGAACAAACTTCTTCTGCTTTGGAACCTCGTTCTGTGGGGTAGCAGCGAAGGTGCGACCGGTGCAGTAGAGGCGGATGTTCTTGTTCAACTCGCCCTTCAACTCGTCCCTCATATCAGGGGTTTTGCGAACAGGCCACTCCATATTCGACTGACCCGAGCAGAGCCATACCTCACCGAATACGACGTTGGTAAGTTCCTTAACCTCCTTCTTGCACGAGATGGTGATGGTGTGAGCGTCGTAACCTGCAGCCAAAGTCTGAACAGGCAAGATCCAGAAGCCCTCGGCATCGGCCTTAACCTTGATAGGCTTCTTCAGGTTGAGCCAACTTGGGTTTACCTTTACGGTAGCCTTTGGCTTTGCCCAACCCCAAATATTTACGGTAGTAGAGTGCTGAAGCACCATATTGCTACCTACAACTGATGGCAAAGTGAGAGTTGTTGGCTTCTCCTGTGCCACAACAACGGCTGCCGAGAAAATCATCGCAACAACCGCAACAAAAAACATCTTAAAGTTTTTCATAACTGTTTTGTTTTTTAATAATAAAGTGTTGGTTTTTGACTATTTTCTGTGCAAAGATAGTAAAATGTTTCGATAATTATAGCCAACAACAAAGAAAAACAGAGCATTACCCCTGCGAGTAACGCCCTGTTTTTAGTTTTTTGCGACACTATCTGAAATCTTCGATAATCATCGTACTCGTACACCGCCCCGTTATCTTGTTGTGGGCATCGTCAAACATATTGAATGTTGCCGTGTGCGTGCCATCGTTGTTGGCGGTTATTGTCATCGTCCCCTCCACTATCGGGGCTTTTGCTGCCGCTATGTTTGGTGTGGCAAGGCGGGTGTACCACGAATAGGCATCGTAGTTATCCTCATCGACTACTCCTCGCAACATTCCGCCCGCCTGAAATATGTTGCTCGTAGCGGTAAACGTTCCGGTTGGCACTACGCATTCGGAAGACGACACCATAACCTCAATACACAGTTGCTCTTTCTTTTCAAACTCCATAAAGTAGAATTGCCACATATATAGCCCTGTGTCGTAGTAGTCGCCAAAGCAGTCGGCATATACGAGCGATGTATCATCTCCAAAGCCCAGATTCAAATCCTCGGTAAGAGTTGAGAGCGCGTTTTCGGGGCGTTGTGGCTCATTTCCCTCCCCATTTGTGTTGTGTGATTCGCACGAACACACCGCAACCATAGTACAAAGTACAAGTAGTAATCGCTTCATAAATTGTTTGTTCTCCGCCGAAAAAGGCAGGCAACTCTCGCTACCTGCCTTCGCATAAATTATTTCAAAAATCAAAAACCGTGTTTTACTTCTTCAAAACCATTGTAGGCTTAACCTTTGCGCGTGGAGCCAACGAAACTTTGTGGCCGCGCTTTACCATCTTCGGAACTGCCGAGAATGTCGATAATGCGTATGGTTCATCAACATAAACATTTGCTGTTACACAAGTTCCCGAGAGAGAGTTACCCTTATCGTCCTTGGTGTCGATTTGAGCAGTAAGAACACCCTCTTCGTCAGCAGAGATAGAGATTGAACCCGACTTCAATGGCGCCAAACCGATAACCTCATAATTCTCATCTAACTTAAACCACCAACTGCCCTGGGTGTTTCCCTCGCTATCGGCATAGCCGGTCAAAGCAACCTCCTTGCTAACATCTCCCGATATAGGGAATGTTCCAACAGGTGCAGGTTTCGATGCATCGGCAAGCAACATAAACAAAAACTCATCGCCTGTAGCGTAATCGTCAACATATGCGAGCCACAAACTCTTGCCTACGCAGAGATAGTCGCTCCAATATTCAGCATAAAACTCGTTTGCCTCTGCATCTGCGAATGGAACCTGCAAATCGCCGGTCAATGTAGAGAACTCGCCGGTCAAAGCGCCGTTGCCCCAAGTTTTGGTGTTGTCAACGAGTTTGTTAGGAGCCTTAATGTGGTAGGTCTTGTCGTCCTCGCCCACGAGGAGAACCTCGATAAGGTCATCTGTTACAGTTACAGTACCACTCTTGAAGAATGTCTCAACACCCTCTGATTCGTTTGTAACATACAAGTTGGTGTATTCGTAGTTTGCCGTGTTTGCAGCAGTACTACACTCTACATCCAGGTTGTACACGCCATTAGGCACCTTGAAGGTTACGCTATGATTAGGTGATGCAACGCTCGAATAGAGGTCGAGGAAGAGATACTGTGAGTTTGGAAGAAGAGTAACGGCTCCCGACATAAGGTCGTAAACATCCGGCTGATTCGACAAAACAAGACCGTAGTCGAAAACATCTTCAGATGCACTAAATTGGTTACCGTAATAGAGGCCCCCAACCTCGTTGAGAACGTAGTCTACATCGTGCTCGGCACAAGGCTCAATAGGTTTTGCGCCCTCATTAGGGGTGTCCGGATTACAGCCAACAAATGCAACCACTCCCAAAAGTGCTAATGCAAAAAACTTTTTCATCGTAGTAAAAATTTAGAAATTTAACATAAAAAACTATTATCAAAAATATATATTCTATTTGGTGTTTTGCTCGAACCAATCAAGCAAAAAAATGGCTCTATTTTCCGTTTGCCGATTGCAAATTTATGAAAGTTTTTTGAACAAACAAACTTTTTCTAATAAATTGTAATTGGCAAATTGTGCCTCTAAATGTGTTTTGGCGGTGCTTTTTTGCGCATTTATAGTGGTTTGCATAAATATTATTACAAATTGTAAGTAATCTCCGCGCCATTGTTAAAATGTGTAACTAAAATTAAAATTCGGAATTATCTAGGCGTGTACGCCTCATTGCGAGTCTTGGTACAAGACGTGGCAATCTCCTCGCTTAAATGGTAGGTAGGAGATCCCCACGCTCACTCTATTCGCTCGGGATGACTTTTTTTACACGCCTAAAGTAGATAATTCCGTTGAAATTTGAGAAACCTCCTCGACTATGGTTGTGGTGTTCTAAACTCTCTTTCTGCCTTTTTGCCCCCTTTTTATTCTCGCATTTTTGCCAAAAATTACTATCTTTGCACGCTAATGCGGTCTATTTTTTGCAAAAAATGACATATTTGTTTGAAATTGCAGAAAAAATCGCTAAATTTGTTAGTTGGAAAGCAGAGTAAACAGAGAAGAAAAGAACATAATTTCTATTTTTTATAATAATAATCACTAAAAAATTTTGCTATGACAAATGTAAAGCGCGTCTATTTCTTCGGTAACAAAGAGGCCGAGGGAAATGGCAAGATGAGAGAGTTGCTCGGTGGTAAGGGTGCAAACCTCGCCGAGATGAACCTTATCGGTATTCCGGTACCTCCGGGATTTACCATCACAACCGATGTTTGTACAGAGTACTATCAGCACGGTCAGGCAGCCGTTATCGAGTTGCTCCGTCCGGATGTTGAGGCGGCTATCAAGCGCGTTGAGGCTCTTACAGGTCGTAAGTTCGGCGACAAGGAGTTGCCACTCCTCGTATCGGTACGTTCGGGTGCTCGTGCTTCGATGCCGGGTATGATGGATACCATCCACAACCTCGGTATGAACGACGAGGCGGTAGAGGCTGTTGCACAACTTTCGGGTAACCCACGTTTCGCTTGGGACTCGTACCGTCGTTTCGTACAGATGTACGGTGACGTAGTTCTCGGTATGAAGCCTGTATCGAAGGAGGATCAGGACCCATTCGAGGTTATCATCGAGGAGTTGAAGGAGGAGCGTGGTGTTAAGATGGACACCGACCTCACAACCGACGATTTGAAGGTTTTGGTTACCAAGTTCAAGGCTGCCGTTAAGGAGCAGACCGGTTCGGACTTCCCTGTAAACCCTTGGGATCAACTTTGGGGTGCTATCTGCGCAGTGTTCGGATCGTGGATGAACGAGCGTGCTATCCTCTATCGTAAGTTGAACAACATCCCGGCAGAGTGGGGTACAGCCGTAAACGTTCAGGCGATGGTATTCGGTAATATGGGCGACAGTTCGGCTACCGGTGTTGCCTTCTCGCGTGACGCTGCTACGGGTGAAAACATCTTCAATGGTGAGTATTTGATCAACGCACAGGGCGAGGACGTGGTTGCAGGTATCCGCACACCACAGCAGATTACTATCGAGGGTTCGCGTCGTTGGGCAAAGGCACAGAACATCTCGGAGGAGGATCGTGTATCGAAGTATCCTTCGCTCGAGGAGGTTATGCCGGAGGTATACAAGGAGTTGAACGATATTCAGCACCACTTGGAGGAGTACTTCACCGATATGCAGGATATCGAGTTCACCATTCAGGACGGTAAGTTGTGGATGTTGCAGTGCCGTAACGGTAAGCGTACCGGTGCCGCAATGGTGAAGATTGCTATGGATATGTTGGCAGAGGGCTTGATCGACGAGCAGACTGCAGTTTTGCGCTGCGAGCCGGAGAAACTCGACGAGTTGCTCCACCCTGTATTCGACAAGGCTGCCATCAAGAACGCAAAGGTTATCGTTAAGGGTTTGCCGGCATCTCCGGGTGCAGCAACCGGTCCGGTAGTATTCTTTGCTGACGATGCCGAGAAGGTTCTCGCAGCAACAGGTCAGAAGGCAATTTTGGTACGTATCGAGACTTCGCCAGAGGATTTGAAGGGTATGCTCGATGCAGCAGGTATCCTCACCGCACGTGGTGGTATGACCTCGCACGCTGCCGTTGTGGCTCGTGGTATGGGTAAGTGCTGCGTATCGGGTGCAGGCGAGTTGGATATCGACTACAAGGCTCGTACAATTAAGATTAACGGCTTGACCATCAACGAGGGCGATTGGATTTCGTTGAACGGTTCTACCGGTGAGGTTTACCTCGGTCAGGTAGCAACCAAGGAGGCTGCTTTGGATGGCGACTTCGGTAAGTTGATGGAGTTGGCCGGCAAGTATGCGAAGTTGAAGGTTCGTGCTAACGCCGACACCCCACGCGATGCAGAGCAGGCATTCCGCTTTGGTGCAGAGGGTATCGGTCTTTGCCGTACCGAGCATATGTTCTACGAGGGTGACCGTATCAAGGCTATCCGCGAGATGATTTTGGCTGACGACGAGGCTGGTCGTCGTGTAGCGTTGGCGAAGTTGCTCCCAATGCAGCGTGGCGATTTCGAGGGCTTGTTCAAGGTTATGAAGGGCTATCCGGTAATCGTTCGTTTGCTCGACCCACCATTGCACGAGTTCGTTCCTCACACCGAGAAGGAGCAGAAGGAGTTGGCAGCAGAGATGGGTATTCCATTCGAGAAGGTTGCTGCAAAGGTAGAGTCGTTGCACGAGGTTAACCCTATGCTCGGTCATCGTGGTTGCCGTCTTGGAAACACCTATCCGGAGATTACCGAGATGCAGGCACGTGCTATCATCGAGGCTGCGATGAACGTTAAGGCTACCGGCACACCTGTTAAGGTTGAGATTATGGTTCCACTCGTAGGTAACCACAAGGAGTTGCGCTACCAGAAGGCCGTTATCGACCGCGTTGCTAACGAGGTATTCGCCGAGCGTAACGACCGCATCGACTACCTCGTAGGTACTATGATCGAGGTTCCACGTGCAGCCGTTACCGCAAACCAGATTGCAGAGGTTGCAGAGTTCTTCTCGTTCGGTACAAACGACCTTACACAGATGACACTCGGCTTCTCGCGTGACGATATCGCGAAGTTCCTCCCTGTATACCTCGACAAGAACATCATTAAGGCGGATCCATTCAAGGTTCTCGACCGCAATGGTGTAGGTCAGTTGGTACGTGAGGCAGTTATGAAGGGCCGTTCTACCCGCCTCGATTTGAAGTGTGGTATCTGCGGTGAGCACGGTGGTGAGCCATCGTCGGTAGAGTTCTGCCACTACGCAGGTTTGAACTACGTAAGTTGCTCGCCATTCCGTGTGCCTATCGCACGTTTGGCTGCGGCTCACGCTGCTCTCAAAGAGAAATAGTAACTTCTTGAAAAATCGTTTTTAAGCAGCGATTGCTGCGTTATACTCAATCCCCGAGACAGGGAAATACGCCAAGTATTCCCCGGCCTCGGGGATTTTCGCAAGCCTTGCACTCATCTGCTTAAATTCCGATTTTTTAGTGGGACCTTGTTTCGGCGCAACGATTCTGGGGGTTAGTAGAGGCGCACCTTCGGTGCTTACTGGGGTTTACTGGGGTGCGCTACCAACTGCGAACTCCGACGCTTTTCACGGCGCAACTGTTCTGGGGGTTACTGGGGGTTACTGGGGGCGCACCTGCGGTGCTTACTGGGGTAATTTTGCATTTTGCATTCTGCATTCTGCTGCGCCAATTTTGCATTCTGCATTCTGCATTCTGCATTTTGCTGCGCCAATTTTGCATTTTGCATTCTGCATTAACCCCTCTTCGAGGGCTTTTTCCTCCTTCTTGCAAGGCATAGTGCGCAAGCACCCTCTGCTCTTGCTTCGTGCGTCGGTTCTGCATTTCTCTTCGTTTTCCGCTTTCCGCTTTCCGTTTTCCGCTTTTACGGTACCGGATCGTATCCCGAGCCGCCCCAAGGGTGGCAGCGGGCGATGCGTTTGGCACCGAGCCAGCACCCCTTCAACACGCCATATTTGCGTATTGCTTCGATGGTGTATTGCGAACAGGTGGGGGTATAGCGGCACGATGGTGGCGTGAGGGGCGATATACACTTCTGATAGAAGCGTATCATCCCAATAAACGGCAACGCCACGATGCGACGGCACTTATTGAGCAAGTTTTTCCAAAATTCGCTTTGTGGCATTCTCGATAGTTTTGAAATCTATAACCTCCTTCGACGAGTAAATCAACGCCACCTGCAACATTCGAGGGTTGTTGCTTGCGTAGAGAATATCTTTGTTCAGGCGGTACGCCTCGCGCATACGGCGGCGCACCTTATTGCGCTTATTGGCACGTTTGAGAAACTTCTTTGGGGTGGAGAACAACACCTCTACGTTCATCTGCTCGTTCATCGAGTGTTCGGCGTATACCATATAGCGAAATGGATAGATAAACCCTCCACGCCCCTCGGTAAAGAGGCGACGTATCGCTCCGAAGGAGCGTAACTTTTCCGTTTTGGGGAGTTTATTATCCATCTTTGTGCGCGGTTTCTTGTCGAGCGCGACTACTTCTTCGAGCGGCTCTTTTTGGCAAGGCGGCTCTGCTGTGTGCGCAAGAACTCCTCTTTGCGCTCGTCGGTAACAAATGTTACATCGCCCACATCCTTACCACTGCGAACAGCCTGAATATAGAGGTCCACAGCCTTTGCCAGCGAAGGAGCCACAGGTGTTGGGGCGTTAGCCTTAACGTGGATGCCATTTTCGACAGCGAGTTTCAGTGTTCCCTCGCCAAAGGTTGCAATGGCAGGCATCTCTTCGGCACCCATCTTCTCGCAGATGCTCTTAACATCCCAAGGCGAGTAGAGCAGAATCAGGTCGTACGCCTTCAACTCCTCGGCCGAGATGTCGGTGGCTACGGTGCGAGCCAAGATTATCGGCGTGTGGTTGATGTTCAGACGTGCGAGAGCCTCCGGAATCTCGGGCTTGTGTGGCTCCGAGAGCGAGAGCAGGAACTTCTCGGTTTTGTTCTTCACGATAAGTTCAATCAACCCCTGAAACGAGCCATCGGCAAACGATATCTTACGCTTGCGATATACTATATACTTTTGTAGGTAGAGTGCGATACTCTCGGTCGAGCAGATATACTTCATAGTTTCGGGTACCGTGATGCGTGCATCCTCGCAGATGTGGAAGAAACTATCGATGGTGGTACGCGACGTAAAGATAACCGCCGTATGGTCGAGAATGTTGATGCGCTGTGAGCGGAACTCTTTTGGAGTTACGCCAATAACCTTAATCAGAGGGTTGTAGTTGATCTCAACACCAAGACGTTGCGACAACTCAAAAAAAGGCGACTTCTCTACAATGGGAGGAGCCGGTTGTGCAACAAGAATTTTATTGATATTATTACTCATATATCTATGCTATTGTGAACCTATCCGCGTGCTATCGGAGCAAGTAGCAGCGACAACGGGAAGAGTTCCAGGGCGCAAAGATACAAAAACCAATGGAAAATTGAAAATCTTTGAGTTCGAAAGAGCAAAAAAGTCTCTTTTATAAATAAAATGAGCGAAAGCAAACACACTGCAACAGAGAGAGAAAGGGCGATATGAGCCGTTGTATGCTCGGTCAGCAGTGTGAGAATAATCATTGGCGAGAGCAGAGCCACAGCAATGCTAAAATAGAGTAGTTTCACACTCCAAATCTCGTTGCACGCCCCCACTTGTCCGCCCACAGCACCTACAGCGTAGAGCAGCAATCGTTCGCCACACATCACAACCAGAATGCCGGCGAGAGTTGCTCCGCCGAGTTCCCACGCCGAGAGGTGGGATATGGGTGCCAGCACCGGTGCCAACCACTCCTCGACAGAGAGGCGCATAACCAACAACGAAATCAGCACCGCGCCGATAAGGCTTGTGGCAATCTTTACGTTTTTAATCTCCGACTCGAAGAGTTGGATGCCCGAACGCTCCTTCTGCTTGCCGAACGAGGTTACTATAAGGTGGCGGAACAGTGTAAAGTAGTTCACCACCACAAACACAAAGAGCAGTGCCACCACTGCCGCCACAATCTGATACCACACACCCAATGAAGCCACGCCCCGAAGGGTGTCGCCTACCGCCTGCTCCACAATTTGGCTCTCGTGGCCAAACAACTCTTCGGCAGATATGGTGTTCGGTATCTGTTGCATTCTAACTTCGTTTAAGCGTTACGCGAATTGTTGTTCCGCCATCTACAACGGAGTCCACTACGGCAATCTTGCCTTTGTGGTACTCGGCAATAATGCGGTGCGAGAGCGAGAGTCCCAAACCCCAGCCACGTGTCTTTGTGGTGTATCCGGGTTCGAATATGCGCTTCCACTTCGACTTCTGAATACCCTTTCCTGTATCGGACACCTCCACCCACGCGGTTTTATTGTCGTGGCCTATGCGCACCTCGATTTTTCCGTGTCCTTGCAGCGCATCCAGCGCATTTTTCATAAGGTTTTCAATCACCCACTCGAACAGCGTGACGTTGAGTTTCACCCTCGTATCCTCCACCTCGAAGCCGTTGTAGTCGAGCGTTACGTTGCGAGGTATGCGCCCTCGGAAGTAGTTTACGGCGTTGCCCACTACCTGATTCAACGACTCCTCCTCGAGCGTTGTTTCCGAGCCTATTTTCGAGAAACGGTCCACAATTTTCGTGAGGTGCGATATATCCTTCTGCATCTCGTCTACCGCCATTTGGTCTACGGGTTGCTCACGCAGATACTCCACCCAACCAATGAGCGACGAGGTTGGTGTACCGAGTTGGTGTGCGGTCTCCTTTGCCAGACCTACCCACACACGCCCCTGCTCGCCCTGTTTCAACGAGCGGAAGGCGACGAATACCACCACCACAAAGATTACGATAATCATAATCTGAATGAACGGAAAGACGTAGAGCGTCTGCAACGTGCGAGAGTGTCCGTAGTATATGGTGTGTTTGTGCTGTGCAAACACCCCGAATCGAACCGGTATAGGCGGGTTCTCCTCCACCATCTTTTCCAGAGTGTGACGTAGCAATACGGGCGAGTTGATAATCTCGGCAGGTACTCGGTGATACGCCACTACGTAGCCATTCTCGTCGGTTATGATGAAGGGGATGTTGTTGCGGTAACTGATAATTCGGTTTACGAGCGAGTTCTGGTTGGGGTCTATCACTATATCCCGACTCAAACTCTCCATCGCTGCGGCCCACAACTCCACGTCGTGACGCTCCTTTTCGTGCAGAGTGTCCGCCATACGGTAGGTCAAAAGCAACGATATGGCAATGAGTGTGCTGGCGAGTACCACCACTATGGCTCGACCATTCTCAAATACCATATTTTTCAACCACCGAAACATTGCTACTTACGTTGGGTGTCCTGCTTGGTTACGATGTGTAGGTATTGCGCCTTATCGGAGAGAATCTTCACCGCTTCGTTTATTTCGTTGTCGCTCGACAACGAGTTGGCAATAACTCCCTCGGAGTAGGCATAACGCAATACGATATTGTGGTTTATCTGCTCGGTAATCTCCTTGCGGAAGGTGTCGAGAAGGCTGCGCTTGTCATCCTTCAACCCCTCGTCTATCGCATCGAGAGCCTCGCCGAGCGAGGTGTTACGCTCCTTGGCGAGCGAGTTGCGCAACTTCTCCAAAGCCATACGCGACTCCGACTTGTAGGGAACATCGCGCTTCATCGCCATCTCTACAAAGTCGGCATACTCCTCGTCTGTGATGGAGAACGTCTTAACATCTATCTGCTCGGTGCTGTGACGCTTCATATAGTCGTCGCCGAAGTCGTCGGTCAAACCCATAAGCACCAAAGTTGCCGCAAACGAACTTATATAGTCTGGCTCCAAACGCTTGTCGGGCATAACTCCGCCTCCGTCGTAGACCTTGCGGCCACGAGCCGTTTTGAACTCCTTGATGAGCGAGTCGGCAACCGCCTCGGCACGACCATCCGTCGAGTAGTTCAACGCCTGAATGCAACGCCCCGAAGGGATGTAGTATTTGGCTACGGTGAGTTTCAACTGCGAGTTGTAGCCAAGTGGCGCAGTGCCCTGCACCAACCCCTTTCCGAAACTGCGCTGACCAATCAATACGCCTCGGTCCAAATCTTGAATTGCACCCGCCACAATCTCGGCAGCCGATGCACTATTGCCATTTATCAGCACCGCCAACGGAGTTTTTGGCAACAGAGGCTCGTGCTGGGTGTAGAGTTTGTGCGACTTGCCATCGCGACCTCGTGTCTCCACCACCATAGTACCCTTCGGCACAAAGAGCGATAGAATATCCACTGCTTCGCCCAACAAACCTCCGCCATTGTTGCGGTAGTCGAGTACGAGCGATCGCAACTTGCCCTCTCGTTGCAGGCGTGCTATCGCTGCCCGCATATTGTCGTAGCACTTCTCGGTGAAGTCGGCGTGGCGGATATACCCCACGCCCTCGGCAACCCAACCCACATAGGTTATGCTTGGCAGGGCTATTCGGCGACGGCGAATCTTAATCTCCACCTCCTTGCCCGAGAGCAACTGCTCTACGGTTACGGCAACGGTTGTGTTTGGCTCGCCACGCAACATCTTACTCACCTTATCTATCTCCAAACCTTTGATGCTCTTGCCGTCGATGGCGACGATTTTGTCGCCAATCTTCAACCCATTCTCGTCGGCAGGCGAACCTTTGTATGGCTCGGCAATAATCACGTAGTCGCCCTTCTTGCGAATCAGCGAGCCGATGCCGCCATATCGTCCCGACACGAGGGTTTCAAAGTTTGGCATATCCTTCTCCGAAATGAAGGTGGTGTATGGGTCCAACATCGAGGTTATGCCGTTTGCACCATTTCGCATCATCTCGTCGGCATCCACCTTATCGACATACTGTGTCGAGAGGGCGTGCATCAGATTTGTCATAATCTCCATATTGCGCCCCAGCGCAAAATCTTTGCTCTGGTCGCCCTTTGCGCTTGCCACTCCAAAAGCAAATAGCGCAACAGTAAGCACTATATACTCTAAAAATCGTTTCATCCTACTCAACTCTCCTCTTGTTAGTAATAAATCGCTCGGCATCGAACGCCATACGTGCAGCAAGGCGGCGCAACCCCGCAACCTCTATTCGGTTGCCATTCTGGCATACTCGCACTTCATCCTCAAAGAGCATCACGAAGCGGCGCACCCCCTTTGTGCGGTATACCAACAGATTCTCCTCCTCGTGTACGAGTTCCAACCCTGCCATTTCGGCTGCGTGGTTAATCTGCTCGTAGTCCTCCGTTATATCGCCATCGAAAGCCCTTTTTACAAAGCCGAAATAGGGGTAGGTGGCCGCCAGAAGAACAATACCCACAACCATTCCCCAGCCGTTCCAACCGTTCGAAAAGAGCATCATCATTCGCTCCTCGAAGGTGACAAATTGCGCCCAACTATCGAAGTGGTGCATCACCCACATCAATGCTACATAGAGAACGCTAAATGCGAGAAAATATTTTACCGATCGGATTAAATACTGTTTCATCGTTTGTGTAAAGGTTGTTAAAGGTTATTAAGGGGTATTAGGGGTAAGTGAGGGTGTCCCTCGCGTCTAAAACTTTCAATCAAACTCTCGTATCGCTTCTGCTACCTCCTCCATCAACCACTTTGGTGTTGAGGTGGCACCGCAGATGCCAACACTCTCTGCGTTGTCGAACCACTCCGCTTGCAGTTCGCTCCTCTCCTCGATGTTGTAGGTGCGCTCGTTTGCCTCTCGGCAGACGTTATACAGCACCTTGCCGTTGCTCGACTTGCGACCACAAACGAAAATCACCACGTCGTGGTGCGAGGCAAACTCGCGCAGATGCTCCTCGCGCGAGGATACCCTGCGACAGATGGTGTCGTCGGCGGTGAATGTCGCCCCCTCGCACATCCGCTCACGCATAATCTGCGCCAGGCGACGGAACTTCTCGACGCTCTGCGTCGTCTGCGAGAGGAAGAACACCGGCTTCGAGAACTCTATCTGCTCCAAGTTCTCATCGCTTTCGACCACCACGGCCTCCTCGTCAATCTGTCCCGTAAGTCCCACCACCTCGGCGTGACCACGCTTGCCCAATATCACCACCGTGCCGCCAACCTCGCTCATCCGTTGGTGTGCCTTTTTTACCTTGCGTTGCAGAGCCGCCACTACGGGGCAGGTTGCATCTATAATCTCCACCTCGGAAGCGTTCGCCAGAGTGTAGGTCTTGGGCGGCTCACCGTGAGCGCGGATAAGCATTCGCTTGCCCTTCAACGTAGGTATGTCGTCGTGGGAAATGGTCTGCAACCCCAGCGATTCGAGGCGTTGCACCTCCATACGATTGTGAACAATATCGCCGAGCGAAGCGACCGCTCCGTCGGCGAGAGCCTTCTCGGCTTCGGTTATTGCCCTAACAACGCCAAAGCAAAAACCCGATTGTTCGTCAATCTCAACTCTCATAAAAGGGGTGGGCTGAAATTTCTATTTGAGAGAGTTCTGCACTCGCTCGAACTCCTTGTCGAACCACTCCATCTGCTCCTCCACCGTCATATAACTATTGTCGAGAACGATGGCATCCTCCGCCTGCTGCAATGGCGAGATGGCTCGGCTCATATCCGCCTTATCGCGCGATACGACATTCTCCAAAACCTCCTCGAACGACACATCGTCGCCCTTTGCCTGCAACTCGGCATATCGACGCTCGGCACGCACCTTCGCATCGGCAGTCATAAATATCTTCAACTCGGCATCGGGGAACACCACTGTGCCAATGTCGCGACCATCCATCACTACGCCCTTCTTGCGCCCCATATCCTGCTGCATAGCCACCAACTTCTCGCGCACAGCACTGATTGCGCTTACAGGGCTTACGCAGTTCGACACCTCGATGGTGCGAATCTTGCCCTCTACCAAGTCGCCATTCACGTAGATGTCGCTCGCACCTCGTTGTGGGTTGAAACGGAAGGTTATCGATATCTCGGAGAGGAGGCGTACCACCTCGTCCTCGTCTACGATACCCGAGCGGATGGCTCCGTGTTCGAGCGCGTAGAGGGTTACCGCTCTATACATTGCGCCGGTGTCGATAAAGATATAACCGAGTCGTTGAGCGATGCTCTTTGCAAAAGTACTCTTGCCACACGAGGAGAAGCCATCGAGGGCGATAATTATTTTTTTAGATGTTGTTTCCATTTTGAATAAGAGGGATAACGGTCATCAGTATGGTTACTACTCCGAGAATTACTATTACAACGCCTGCTATGCGGTTGATAATACGCATATGGTGTGGGCGGAAGTCGCGCCTGAATAGGCTTATCAGCAGCGAGAGCAATGCCCACCACACAATGGCACCTGCCAAGAAGCCCGAAAGCACAAAGAGGCTGTTCAGCGCAGCCGATACGCCGGTGTCGTCGCTCTTTGCCACGCCCAACATAGCGAAGAAGGCGAGGATGTACGGAATTACGGTGATAAAGTTTGCCAACGTGAAGCCGAACATCGAACTGAAATCGAACCACAACGTCGCAGCACCGGTCTTTGTCGGTTTGGCTTGCGAGGCCACCTTCTGCTGATAGATTACCACACCCACGATGATGACTATTATGCCACCCACGATGGTTATCACATCTTTGTACTGCTCGATCTGCGACTCCATCAGCGCATAGAAGAAGTAGGCGAATGTAGCCAACAACGTATCGGCACACGCCACTCCAAGACCGGAGACAAAACCCGAGATAGGACGCTTGCTCAATGTGCGCTTTATGCACAACACCGCAACAGGGCCCACCGTAATCGATGATGCAAGGCCAACCGCCATACCGCGCAAAACGCTCTCTATTATGGGAATCAACGAAACCATCCTCTTCTAAATCTTTTTAGCGTACACTTTACCACGCAAATATATTAAAAATATATTACATATTCTAAACATTTCTCCGCATTTTGCGTGCCTTATGTGATTTATTGTTGATAACTTATTGCACATATATGGTGCATAAGAGGCTAATTTACCTATCTTTGTGGGAGTAAGAACCATAAAACTACGAACAAATGAGCGAAGTAAAACAGCAAGGAATAGATGTGGAGTTGGATGCAGATGTAGCACAGGGCCACTACTCGAATTTGGCGATTATCTCGCACTCGACATCGGAATTTATACTCGATTTTGCGGCGATGTTGCCCGGTTTGCAGAAGGCAAATGTTCGCAGCCGCATTATCCTCACGCCAGAGCACGCCAAGCGTTTGCTTATGTCGTTGCAGGAGAATATTGCCCGCTACGAGGCGAATGTTACCCGCATCGAGTTGATTCAGCCACAAGCCCCTATGGGCTTCAAAAATCACGGCGAGGCGTAATCGCAACCCGCTTATACTCAACAATAAAGGTGCCGATAAGGCACCTTTATTGTTTGACTATCATCTTCAAAGCATCGTTTAGATTCTCTCCGACTTGCTCCACCGAGAACTGCTCGATTAGTGCATCTCGCTCCGAAAAGTCGGGCGAGGAGTCGGCCACCTCTATTGCCCGCAGCATACCCTCGTAGAGGCTCTCCTCGTTGTGGTCGCACTGCACCACCGTATTGAGCCCTGCAAACATCTCGCGCGAAGGGGTTATGCGCCCCGTCTCGCTCAAAATTACACGATTGACCATCAAATAGGAGGTTATCTTGCTCGACAAAAACGGATCTTTCTCTCGATCGGCATCCATATCGACGAGTATCTTCGCACGACGGAAATATGGTGCAAGGTCGGTGGTATATTCGCACACCTCGATATGGGTGCGCTCCTCCTCGGTCAAAATCTCCTCCACACCTCGCAGTTTTGTATCTCGTCCCACAACGACAAATTTCGCCTGCGGATAGTTCACAAGCAGTCGCTTAAACGCCTTCAAAAAGTGGGCGGGGTTGCGTAGGCCATAGAGGTTGCCCGTATAGAGCAATACCAACTCATCCGATACGGGGTATTCGTGGCGGCAAATTGGCGACGGAGTGAGCAGAGTTACACCCTTGCGTGTTGCCGACGGTTTGCAGAGCGAGAGTTGATATTCGAGCATATGGCTATTCGATGCCGCCACCAAATCGGCTGCCGAGAAGATGCGTTGCGATATCCACTTCTTGCCCCTAAATTCGCTCTTGCGGCGGATCCATCCGCCCGGAGCAGGGAAGGCATCTACCGTGTAGATGGCGAACTTGCAACCCAATCGCTTGGCTATGCGCTTGCCGGCAACTATCGATGTGAGATTTACATTGTTCAGAAACGAAATCACCACATCGTAATCCTTTGCCACCACTCGCTCCACCTTGCGACTCCAAAAGTTCGACACCGGAGTTGCGCCAAACCAACGGATGAAGCGTCGTTGCCACGCACTCCACTTGGTTGGGTAGGAGAGTGTATAGCACCTCCCTATACCCTCGATGGGGTGTTTAGGCGCACAATCGCTCAACAAATCCACCTCGTGTTCGGGAGTTAGTTGCCCCAGCAGATTTGCAGCAATAGTCGGCATTGCATCGCCCAACTGAAAGCAGATGGCAAGAATCTTCATCTATTCTGCACTTGTTACTTCGTAGGGTAGGCTGCGATAAAGAGGTCGCGCTCACGAATTGTTGCGCTAATCTTATGCAGATTAGCCAACGAAATATGACCTACCAAATATTTGTAGTCGTCGCTAATATACTGCTCCTCGATGCTTGAGAACTCGAACAACGCTCTATCCTCTACATTCGAGTAGCGGAGGTAAACACGTACCAATACATCGTCGGTATACTCCACCGGTGTGCGGCCAATCATTCGCTTATACTCGTAGCGATAGTTGTAGAAGCACGCCATAATATCGCTCAATACAGCCGAGCCTGTTGGGTGGCCACCTGCACCACGACCGAACATAAACTGCTTGTCGTAGAACTTACCCTTGATAACCACGCCATTGAATTCGTCCTCAACCGAGTAGATATACTTATCGCGCGAAATGAGTTGCGGCATAACGCTCATAATAATCTTGCCGTTCTCCAACTTCTCGACGTGAGCCACCAACTTGTAGCGTCGCTCCTTCTCGTTTGCGAAGCGGATGTCGTTGTCGTTCATCGAAGAGATGCCGTAGGTGAAAATCTTATCGGGCGACACGTAGCAACCAAAGGCGTGAACGGTGATGATAATCAACTTGAACAACGAGTCCCAACCACCGATATCGAGCGTCGGGTCGCTCTCGGCAAAGCCCAACTCCTGTGCGCGACGAAGTGCAACATCGTAGGAGTAGTTCTCGTTGAATATTTTTGAGAGGATAAAGTTCGATGAGCCATTCAAAATACCCTTAACCGATACGAGCAAATCGTTATCGTAGTACTCCTCGAGGTTGCGGATAACCGGAATACTACCGCACGCCGAAGCGTCGTAGAGGAGTGCAACATCGTGCTTTTGTTGCAACTCTATCAACTCCGGAAGGTGATGAGCCAACATCTTTTTGTTGCCCGACACCACCGAAATACCGCTCTGCAAAGCGCGCTTTACGATGTGGTATGCAGCCTCGGCATCGTCTATCAACTCCACGATAAGGTTTATATCCTTATCGGCAAAAATCTCGTCGGCATTGTCGGTAAAGTCTATCTTTACGCCACGCTCCTTGGTGATGTCGCGCACGCAAACACGCTTGATTACCGCCTCCTTCGACGATATGGTGTTCAGCACGTCGTAAAGACCTCGGCCCACATTGCCGAATCCGAACATTCCGATAGTAAGTTGTTTTGTTCTCATATATCTATTCGTTTATAAATTCCAAAATAAGCCTGTTGAGCGACTCTGCCTCTACCAAGAAGCCGTCGTGACCGAACGAGGAGTCGATAAGGTGGTAGTGCGCCCCCTTGATATTGTCGGCGAGATAGCGATTTTCGACCTCGGTAAAGAGGATATCGCTCGTTATTCCCACCACAAATGTGCGACTCTTTATCGTCTTCAACGCCTCGACCACACCACCTCTGCCACGACCAATGTCGTGCGAGTCCACCGCTTGCGAAATGCGGTAGTAGGCGTAGGCATTAAATCTGCGACGCAACTTCTCGCCCTGATAACGCTGGTAGGAGTGTACTCGGCGTTTGAACAGATCCTCCTTCAACGCCTCGTCATCCTGCTGCGTAAGGCAGTACGCCGGACCTCCACGATAACTCAACAACGCCACACTTCGTGCAATAGCCATTCCGTTTTCGCCCGCATCGTCACGACGCTCGCCAAAGGTCGCATCGTTTTCGAGAATCATTCGCTGCGACTCGTTGAAAGCCGAAATCCACGGCGTGGTGGTTGCTCCTGTGGCGATAAGTACCAGATTCTCCGCCAAGTCGGGGTTTATCAACGACCACTCCAAGCACTGAAAGCCACCTATCGAACTGCCGATAAGGAGTTTTACCCGCTTTATGCCGAGATGCTCCGCCAAGCGACGATGACACTCCGCCATATCACGTACGGTAACCATCGGGAAGTCGCCATACCACTTCTCGCCCGTAGCGGGGTTTACCGAGAGTGGGCCCGTAGTGCCATAGTGCGAGCCGAGGAAGTTGGCGCAGATGATGAAGTAGCGCGACGAGTCGAGTAACTTTCCCTCGCCAATCATCTCGGGCCACCACGACTCCACATCCGACGATGCGGTCAAAGCGTGACACACCCAGATGATGTTCGAATCATCAGCATTGCGCTCTCCGAGAGTGTCGTAGGCGATTGTTACCTCGCTCAACACTCCTCCCGCCTCCAAGTGCAACGGTGTTGTATCGTGAAAAAATTTAGCCATTAACTAATTATAAATTATCAATTTGGGCGAACGCCTGCTCAAAGTCCTCAATAATATCCTCTACCGCCTCCAATCCTGCCGATATGCGCAGTAGGGTAGGAGCGATACCCGCCTTCACCTTCGCTTCGTCGCTCAACTGCTTGTGAGTGGTCGATGCGGGGTGGGTAACAACAGTTATCGAGTCGCCAATCATTGTCATATTTGCAACCAAGTGCAACCCCTCGACAAAGCGAACGGTACTCTCCAACGTACCCTTCAACTCCACCGAGATAACACACGCTGCACCCTTGCGGAAATACTTTTGTGCCAAAGCGTAACTTGCATCCTCCTCGAAGCCTACATAACTTACCGCCTTAACATTTTTGTTCGAGCGGAAGAACTCTGCCAACTTTGCCGTAGCCTCTGCCTCGTGGCGCACTCGCAGCGAGAGGGTTTCCAAGCCGAGCATCATCAGGTAGGTGTCGAATGGCGAAGGGCAGCAACCGAAGTCGCGCAAACCATCCACACGACACTTCACGATAAACGCCTGATTGCGGAATGTCTGCCACAAGTTCAAGCCGTGATAACCCTCCGATGGGCCATCAATCTCGGGGTAGCGACCATTGCCCCAGTCGAAGGTTCCGCCATCGACGATAATGCCGCCCATAGCGGTGCCGTGACCATTTATCCACTTTGTAGCCGAGTCGCAGATGATGTCGGCACCCCACTCCAACGGGTTGCAGAGGTAGCCGCAAGCACCAAAGGTGTTGTCCACAACCAGAGGCATTTGGTGTGAGTGGGCAACCTTTGCCAACGCCTCGATATCTGCCACTATACAGCCCGGGTTGGACATCGACTCCACAAACACGAAACGAGTCTTCTCGTCAATCAACTCCTCGATGCTCTCGGGGGCAGCGTTCTTTGCAAAGCGCACCTCAACGCCGAGGTTGCGCAACGAAATGGTGAATTGATTGTGTGTTCCTCCATAGACATAGGGCGATGTTACGATATTGTCGCCCGCCTTGGCGAGAGCCGTTACCGTAAGCAAAATTGCCGACATACCCGACGAGGTGGCCAACGCCCCCACACCGCCATAGAGTGCTGCCACACGATTCTCGTAATTGGCAGTCGTTGGGTTGTGGATGCGTGTGTATATGTTTCCCGGCTCGCTCAATTCGAAGAGGTTAGCCGCATATTCGCAACTCTTGAAGTGGTAGGCAGCGGTAGGGTAGATTGCCAAACCGCGCGACAGAGTGTGGTCGGGTGCATACCCGCCGTGAATCTGCAATGTCTCGAAGCGTAATTTTTTCTCGCTCATTGTTTCGCTTAAAAATAGGTATTCAATCGGGCAAAGTTAGCACAAAAAACGGAAAACGGAAAGCGGAAAACGGAAAACTTTTAGTTTTTCGGTTTTCGCTTGTAGTGGGAAAACGGAACCGACGCACGAAGCAAGAGCAGAGGCTGCTTGCAGACTATGCCTTGCAAGAAGGAGGAAAAGCCTGCGAAGCAGGATTAAAGCGGAAAACGGAAAACTTTCAATTAGTGAGTAGTGAGTAGAGAGTAGAGAGTAGTTAAAGATATACCGCGCACCCCAGTAAAGGGCGGAACGCCCGCCCCCAGTAAGCACCGAAGGTGCGCCCCCAGAACCCCCAGCAACCCATATAACC
>JAZQML010000043.1:0-2293 GCA_045543395.1 Alistipes sp.
TTGATTCTCATCTGCCATCGTTGCGGCATCTTTGGCGATGCGATCAAGTTCTGAGAATAGACCGCACACCCACTCGTGTTTGTGCGTGATAACTTCGTTACTCATAGGCATAGAATTTTATAGGTTAAACATCATTTTCAATAAGTCGCTCCACATCTTCGGGGCGATAGTATATGCGGTTGTTTATCTTAGAGTGTGGCAACCGCCCACTATCCCGAAGGGTTTGTAATGTGCGAGGACTAATCTTCAATGCCTGACAGACATCTTGATTGTCCATCCAATCGCTCATACGCCTGCCACAGCGTTGGCGGTTAATGATATCCATTCGCTTAACGAACTGCCCGAGGCGCGCCACAAGTTCCTCAAAGGTCTTTTTCTCAATGCTGATAATCTCCATAACTATTTCATATTTACATTAAACTTCGATTCTGAGCGCTAAGTAAAAACAAAAAATAATACGCTCTTCAGACCCGACATAACGTGTCCTAAAGTGTCATTAGATTGCATTTTGAAGCGTCATAAGTGATATAAAAGATTATTGATTGGTCATATGTTCACATTATCTGTTGGTCGGTTGGTCTATTGGTTGCAACTAACCAACTAACCAACACACCAATCAACCATTATTTGTTGGTCATAACAGACCATATGACCAACATCATTCAAACAGGCTAAATTATTGAGCTAAAAAGAAAGGAATGTGTAACAATTTCCAGGCACTGGAAATTTATGTTCAAGCGAACATAGCAAGTTGTGTTTTGGGGCACCCGAAATGTTTTCGGCGTCCCAAAACTACCTATCGGTATCCTACCCTCCAAAGTCGGGTGGATATGGTAAGTTCAATATCTCGATGTCGGCTGATGTGGAAATAAAAAGTATAGGCACATTTATATGTTAAATCACAAATAATTACTACCTTTACTACAAAATTTCAACTACTATGGCTAAACTCAATACAGCAGATATCGGTTTTGAAGATCAGATTTGGAAGGCGGCGGATAAAATGCGCGGCAACATCGACGCGTCGGAGTATAAATCCGTGGTGCTCGGCCTTATCTTCTTGAAGTATATTTCGGATAAGTTCGAGGCTCGCTACGAGGAGCTCATAAACGAGGGCGAGGGCTTCGAGGAGGATAAAGACGAGTACACTGCCGAGAATATCTTCTATGTCCCTGCTGAAGCTCGCTGGTCGGTTATCGCTGCTGCGGCTCATACGCCCGAGATCGGCACTACTATCGACAACGCTATGCGTGCCATCGAGAAGGAGAACCGCCGACTCAAAGATATTCTCCCCAAGAACTTCGCACGCCCCGAGTTGGACAAGCGTCGCTTGGGCGATGTGGTTGATCTGTTCACCAATATCAAGATGCACGAGCACGGCGACTCGAAGGATATCCTCGGTCGTGCCTACGAATACTGCCTCTCGAAGTTCGCCGAGGCGGAGGGCAAGTTAGCGGGCGAATTTTACACCCCTGCTTGCATCGTGAAAACCCTTGTCAATGTCTTGGAGCCCTACGCAGGTCGTGTCTATGACCCTTGCTGCGGCTCGGGTGGTATGTTTGTGCAGTCGGCAAAGTTTATCGAGAGCCACGCCGGCAATATCAACCAAATCTCGGTCTATGGTCAGGACTCCAATCCCACCACTTGGAAGATGGCGCAGATGAACTTGGCTATTCGTGGTATCGAGGCAGACCTCGGACAGTATAACGCCGATACCTTCTTTGGCGACTGCCACCCAACCTTGAAGGCTGACTTTGTCTTGGCAAACCCACCATTCAATTTGAGCGATTGGGGCGCAGACAAGCTCGCTGACGATGTGCGTTGGAAGTTCGGCACGCCACCTAATGGCAACGCCAATTTTGCGTGGATTCAGCATATCATCCACCACCTCGCACCTGCGGGCCGTGCGGGCGTTGTGCTTGCCAATGGCTCGCTGTCGAGCCAGAGCGGTGGCGAGGGCGAAATTCGCCGTAGGCTTGTCGAGGCAGACTTGGTCGATTGTATTGTCGCTATGCCGTCGCAGTTGTTCTATACCACGCAGATACCCGTTTCGATTTGGTTTTTCAATAAGGCGAAGAAGCAGAAGGGCAAGACTCTGTTTATCGATGCCCGCAACCTCGGCACTATGGTTACGCGCAAACTGCGTGAACTGACCGATGGCACGGAGGGCGATATTATGCGTATTGCTGACACTTTCAAGACTTTCACCGAGGGCACTCTCGCCGATGAAACGGGCTTTTGCGCTGTGGTCGATATCGCCAAGATTAAGGAGCAGGACTTTATCCTCACGCCT
>JAZQML010000044.1:0-73433 GCA_045543395.1 Alistipes sp.
AAAAACCCTCTGAAACGATGTTTCAAAGGGTTTTGCTTGATTTTGTCCTCAAAACTTTTGGACTTGGAGCGGAAAACGAGACTCGAACTCGCGACCCCAACCTTGGCAAGGTTGTGCTCTACCAACTGAGCTATTTCCGCAATAATTTTTGAACCGTGCAAAAGGTTTTACCCGTTTTGCGAGTGCAAATATAAGGCAAATATTTTTATCGTGCAAGAAATTCTTGAAAAAAATTGCATTTTTACTATCTAAATTATCGACTTTGAGGTTGTTTGTATGCTTACAACATCTTTGCAGAGCATTGATACACGTCGTAGCAATGAGTTGTTTTTCAACCATTTACTATAAAATGCCCACCCCGATCCGCCGGGTATTGTTTTCGATACCTATGGAAGGGTGGGTTTATTCTGGTTTAGGGGCAATATTCTATTGGCGAGTGATGGGGATGCTGCGGAGTTCGAGGAGGGCGGCCCCGTATGAGTCGGCTGGTGATATTGAACGAAAGGCTATCTTCAGCAGTTTAATCTCGCTGGCGTACTCATTCAAATTCTTGATATAAACCCTCAACTTAACAGGTATCTCGCGCGGAAGATAGAAATGGTCACTTAACACATTCTCGCCTCCCACAAGAATAGAGATCTCGCTGAACGGTCTATACATATTCCCCTCATCGTCGTATGCCGCCGTAAAGTGGTGGCCGTAGTTTGCCATACTCTCTTTGGTAATGCAGTAAGCATTTACATCTTTGCCCATCCAATTTGTTATTACCACATCGATATATGCGTTGTTGCCAGTTGCAATACACCTTTTGAACTTCACATCCACGTCGGGAGCCGAAAACTTAACGCTCTGCGCAGACGCCACCGCTACGGATAGCGCAACTGCAACGAATAATAAAAGTCTCTTCATAGTATAGTGTTTTTAGTTACAAATTATTCAAAATATACAACGCCTTTCTATCGCCATTGTCGGCTGCTCGCTTATACCACACTGCCGCCTCGTCTCGGTCTTTGGTGACACCTTCGCCCTTGTGGTACATCTCTGCCAATGGTCGATATGCTTTGCCATAGCCACCCTCGGCAGCCATCTTCATATATTTGAAAGCCTGATTCTTGGATTTAGCCACCCCATTGCCCGTTTGGTACTTCGTAGCCAACTCGTAGCACGCAGCCATATCGCCCGCCTCCGCCAACGATTGCAACGATGGCTTTGGTTGTGCTACAACCTCCTCTTGTGGCTTCTCGGTTGTGGTAACTGCCTTCGAAGCAGTACTCTGTGCTGGTTGTGCAGCGACCGGTTGCTTCTGCGGAGTTGGAGTAGCCTTTTGCGTTGCAGCACGCTTTGTGGCATTGGTTGTAGATTTTTCAACCACAACCTGCTCAACTACCTGCGAAGGTGCAACATCGGCAGTTTTGGATGTGTTGTTGAAAGTGTATGCCAAAACACCTGCTATTGCAATAATCGCCACCGCAACAACGCTCAAAAGGGTTTTTATATTTTTGCGGCGGGTGCTTTTTGCAATTATAGGGTCGGAGCAGTCGCGCAACAGTTTATCGACCATTCGCTCGAGTTGCTCCCTCGTTTCGTACTCGTTGTAGTATTGGTTTACTTGGGTTACTCGCGCCCTTATGTTGTTGATGTTGGCATCTCCCTTATTCTGCTTATTCGAGAATATGCAAATCATTGGGCGTTTGCGAGTGGAGTACGCTCCGTACGCAACGTTGAACTCGCCGAGGGTTTTGTCGCCCACGTTTTTGTCCAGAATAAATATCACCAAATCGGCCTGATTGGCAATATACTTATTGTAGTTTTCTTGCTGTCCGTCGGTGTCGAAGGCGAGGTCGAAGTTGGTGTAATCGTATATGGCATAGTGCATTACCACGCCTTTACGATTGTAGTCAGCGATAAGGTTGGATGCCACATTACGCACCCACGCTCGCTCCTCCTCTAATGCTTTTGAACCGGCAATAAATATTTCGAGTTTGTTCATTTGAGTTAAGGTTTCTCCTTATTTCAAATCGGTTAATCGTGTTTTTGTGGTGGGTAGTCGATGGTGTAGTGTAGACCTACCGACTCCTTACACTCGCGTGCCTGCTTGATTGTGAGGTATGCCACAGCAATCATATTTCGTAACTCGCACAACTCGCGACACGGCTTGGTGCGGTTATACAACTCCTCGGTCTCCTGCCAGATAACCGCCAAACGCTTGAAGGCGCGTTCGAGGCGCAAATTCGAGCGCACAATGCCCACATAGTTCGACATAATAGACCGCAACTCCTTTCTATCCTGCATCACCAGCACCATCTCCTCTGCCTCGGCCGTACCCTCGAAGTCCCACTCCGGGATACCCTCTTGGAACTCTACGTTGTCGATTTTCGCCAATGCGTGGTTGGCGGCAATATTCGAGTAGACGAACGCCTCGGTTAGCGAGTTCGATGCCAAGCGGTTGGCTCCGTGCAATCCCGTACACGAACTCTCGCCCAACACATATAGGTGGCGGATGGAACTCTCGCCATTGTAGTCGACCTTAACGCCACCACAGCAGTAGTGCGCCGCAGGGCATACAGGAATCATATCCTTGGTGATGTCTATACCTATCGAGAGGCACTTCTCGTAGATGTTAGGGAAGTGGTGCTTGGTCTCCTCGGCAGGCATATGGGTTACGTCGAGGTAGACAAACTCCTCGCCACGAATCTTCAACTCGTGGTCGATGGAGCGAGCCACCACGTCGCGTGGGGCCAACGAGCGCATCGGGTGGTACTTGTGCATAAACTCCTCGCCATTTTGGAGTCGGAGTACTGCGCCATAGCCACGCATAGCCTCGGTTATGAGGAACGATGGGCGTTCGCCCGGGTGGTAGAGTGCCGTCGGGTGGAACTGAATAAACTGCATATTCTCGGTCTTTGCCTTGGCACGGTGGCACATAGCGATGCCGTCACCCGTAGCGACATTCGGGTTGGTGGTGGTGTTATAGATGTTACCGCAACCTCCTGCAGCCACAACCGTGAACTTGGCGAGGGCGGTGATAATCTCGTTGGTTTTGGTGTTGAGAACGTAGGCTCCGAAGCACGCCAAACCTCGTGTGTGGCGGGTAACAATCTCGCCGAGGTGGTGCTGTGTGAGCAAATCGATTGCAAAATGCTCCTCCAAAATTGTGATGTTGGGGTGGTTGCGCACCTGCTCTATCAGGGCTCGTTCGATCTCGGCACCCGTAAGGTCTTGATAGTGGAGTATGCGATGTTCGGAGTGTCCGCCCTCGCGATGGAGGTCGAAGCCGCCATCCTCGCGGCGGTCGAAGCGTGTACCCCAGCGAATCAGATCCTCGGCAGAGCGAGGAGCGTTGCGAACAACAATCTCCACCGCCTTCGGGTCGCACTTGCCTGCACCGCAGACCAGCGTATCCTCGATATGTTTTTCGAAGGTGTCGGGGGCGTAGGTTACGGAGCAGATGCCGCCCTGCGCATAGTTTGTGTTACACTCGTTGAGAAGCCCCTTTGTAACGATAGTTACTGTGGCGTTGTCGGCAACTTTGAGCGCGAAACTCAATCCCGCCGAGCCGGAACCGATAACCAGAAAATCACTTTTCATCTTGCGTGTGATACTTTATAGTTGGCACAAATTTACAAATTTTTTGCAGACGAGAGCATCTTGTGAGAGAAATTTCGCAAATTCCTTATCATATTTGGAATATTATTACTACTTTTACGTTTGTAAATCGAACAACCCCAAACACTATGAGCAAAGATATTCTCGATATAGGTAGCATAATAATGCTGTCGGTAATGGTTGCCGTTGTGGCAATTTTCGTCATTGCACTGCTGCGAAGAGATCGAATCGAAAGGGCAAAGTACATCCGCAGTTTCAAAAATGGCAAGGTGGCGGTTGTCTACCTATGCTCCGTACCGTTATATTGGTTGGGATATATGTGCGATGGCGATTTGCCGGCCGAGTCTATGTGGGATAAGTTCCACATTTTTGATAGTTTCTTCAACGCTATTCAGGCGAGCGTGGAGTTGGTGGTGCTGAAATATACGATCGACCCAATTACCAACGCTATGGCGATAAGTCCGCTCTATCGCTGGGTAGTCTATTTCTGTTTTATGTTGGCCATTCTCAACGCCCTATTATTTGTATTTTCTATTGTTAGTCAATATATGTGGCGAAAATATCAATCCCTCTGCTTCAAGTGTTCGACCAAAGACAAACTCTTTATTTTTGGCAACAACCCTCAAAACCACTTAATTTTCAGAAGTGACTCTCGTCGCAAAAAAGTTATTGTCGACAAAATATCCAAAGAGGAGCAGCACAACCTCTACACCCAAGATATTTTCTATCGAAACGAGGAGAATGTGCTGGCTCTCGTCGATGAGATAGTGGCAGAACGTGTTGGGGGCAAAAGACAAAACGTAGTCATTGTAAATACCAACGACGAAATCCGAAATATCGAGATTTGCCACCATTTCAACAGGGCTATTGCTGCGCTGACACCCGAAGAGCAGATGCACCGCTTCAACCATCTGAAAATATTTACTTTTGGCGACCCTCAAAACGAGAGCATCTACGAGGATATTGTTCAGAATGGTCACGGATGTGTTACCTATGTGAATAAGTATCAGAAGGTTGCTATCAACATTATCGAGCAGCACCCGTTCTCGCTCTATCTGACCAAGGATCAGGTGGATTGCTCTACCGCTTGCATCCGCGATGGAGTGGAAATTAACGCTCTGCTGATTGGCTTTGGCAAGACCAACCAACAACTCTTTTTGACCTCGGTGGCAAACAACCAATTTATCGCCCAAGGTGCGAAAGGGGTAGAACTCAAACAGGTAAACTACCACATATTCGATTGCGATGCTATTGCCAGCAGCAAGAGATTGAACCACACTTATAACCGCTACCGAAACGAGGTACTCGACAACCCCGGGGTTAAACAAGATGACTATCTGACACTGCCAAGTATGCCGGCAGCGACCAACTTCCACAATCTGAATATCAATGCGACAGAGTTCTACAACGATATATGCAATGTGGTTACTGCCAAGCCGGAGAGCGCAAATTTTGT
Source organism: Alistipes sp. (assembly GCA_045543395.1). Taxonomy (GTDB): domain Bacteria; phylum Bacteroidota; class Bacteroidia; order Bacteroidales; family Rikenellaceae; genus Alistipes. The sequence continues at coordinate 5,063 of JAZQML010000044.1, forward strand.
GGTTATAGCCTTTGGTTCCGATTTGGTGAACATAGATATGGCGAAGAAACTCGCGTGCAAGTTTGAAGAGTGGGGTGTGTTGCACTACAAGATATTTGTAAAGGTAAGAAGACGTTGCAACGAACTCGCGTTGGCGGGCGAAAAGAACTGCGTTGCGGTGGGTAACGAGGACGAGATAGTCTACAACATCGAGAACATCCTGACCGACCGTCTGGTGAAAATGGCGCAGATGCGAGATATGCTTTACAGCATCGAGTCGTTTATAAAGGATAACAAATCGGCGAAACTAACCCAAGAGTTTATCAACGAAAAGAGCGAGGAGGCTACCCAAAAGTGGTATTTCAGAAACTCGCAAGCCGAACGCGAATCGTCGACATATTGCTGTTTGAGCCTTCGTTCGAAATTGAACCTTATAGGACTCGACTACGCCCCAATAGAGCAAGATGAACGCGAGGCATTGACCGAGGAGCAGTATTTGGCGATATATGCCAAGAACGACAAGCCAAACTACTGCCAAGAGGATGGCAAAATATTGAGAGTGAACTTCACCGATATCAACCCTTCGGAGGGCAAGCCTATTGTCCAATATACGTTGGAGTTCAACGATTCGTTGCGACGTAATCTCGCTATCCACGAACATCTACGCTGGAATTCGTTTATGATAAGTAAGGGTGTGATTCCGGCAAGCAAAGAGTTGATAATGACCGAGTTGCGGGCAGATGGCAAATACTCCAATGGCAAGAACTACGCTCTGCGCAGACACGGTAACATAACAACGTTTGACGATCTGATTACCTTCCGCAAAATGGTAGCCGAACGAGATAACAGCACGGAGGAGAAGGTGGACGTTATAAAGTACGACTACCAACTTATGGACGATGCCTATTGGCTTCTCTCCCAAAACGGCTACAAAATCGTTAATAAGAAGTAGCGGCTCGGCAAGAGCCGAATATGCGGTGTGGGGGTTGTTTCGGCAATACCACACCGCATCTTTTTGGTACATACAAAAATAATCTCTATTTTTGCAGCCGCAAAATTAAACAGCAACAAGACTATGACTCTTAACGAAGAGATTGCACGAAGAAGAACTTTCGCAGTTATTGCCCACCCCGATGCCGGTAAAACCACTTTGACGGAGAAGTTGCTCCTCTTTGGAGGTGCTATCCACATTGCGGGTGCGGTCAAGAGCAACAAGATTAAGAAGGGTGCCACATCCGACTTTATGGAGATCGAGCGTCAGCGTGGTATCTCGGTGGCAACCTCGGTTATGGGTTTCGACTATAAGGGTGTTAAAATCAACATCCTCGACACCCCGGGCCACGAGGACTTTGCCGAGGATACCTACCGCACCCTAACCGCCGTAGATTCGGTAATCATCGTTATCGATGGCGCAAAGGGTGTCGAGACACAGACTCGCCGATTGATGGATGTCTGCCGTATGCGCAACACTCCGGTTATGGTCTTTATCAACAAGTTGGACCGCCCGTGCAAGGATCCGTTCGACCTTCTCGACGAGGTGGAGCGCGAGTTGCAGATTCGCGTGCGACCACTTGCATTCCCAATCTCGAACGGCCCTTCGTTTAAGGGAGTTTACAACCTCTATGAGCATAACATCTCGCTCTTTACATCCGACGAGCGACAGACTGCCGATGCTTCGACTGTCGAGATCAACGACATCGCCTCGCCCGAGTTGGATGCGCTGATTGGCGACCGCTACGCAGGGCAGTTGCGCGAGGATGTGGAGTTGGTCGAGGGTGTCTACGACGAGTTCGACAAGGAGGCTTACCTCGCCGGCAATCTCGCACCTGTGTTCTTTGGCTCGGCGGTGAATAACTTTGGTGTGCGCGAGTTGTTGGAGTGCTTCATCCGCATCGCTCCGTCGCCACGCCCATCCACTACCGAGAGTCGTAGCGTAGAGCCACAGGAGGCAAAGATGACAGGTTTCATCTTTAAGATTCACGCCAATATGGACCCGAACCACCGTGATCGTATCGCCTTTATGAAGATATGCTCGGGTGTGTTCGAGCGAAATAAGAACTACCTCCACGTAGCGAGTGGCAAGCAGATGAAATTCTCCTCTCCTACGGCATTTATGGCGGAGAAAAAGTCGATTATCGACTTCGCCTACCCGGGCGATATTGTGGGTTTGCACGATGCCGGCAACTTCAAAATTGGCGACACCTTCACCGAGGGCGAGAAGTTGAAATTTTCGGGTATTCCGTCGTTCTCGCCGGAGTTGTTCCGCTATATCGAGAATGCCGACCCGATGAAGTTCAAGCAGTTGGCAAAGGGCGTCGATCAACTTATGGATGAGGGTGTGGCGCAGTTGTTCACCTCGTCGTTGAATGGCCGTAAGATTATTGGTACGGTGGGGCAGTTGCAGTTCGAGGTTATACAATACCGCTTGGAGCACGAGTATGGCGCAAAGTGCCGCTGGGAGCCAATTTCGATACATAAGGCTTGCTGGATCGAGAGCGACAATGCGGCGCAGTTGGAGGATTTCAAACGCCGCAAGCACGCCAATATGGCGAAGGACAAACACGGTCGTGACGTATTCCTCGCCGACACGAGTTACGCTTTGGCACTCGCCCAAGAGAAGTTCCCCGATATCAAATTCCACTTCACCTCGGAGTTCTAATAGATATAATAAGTAAAACGAGAGGGGTTGTTCAAATTTCGAACAACCCCTCTTTTGTCTATCTACTGACCATATAGGCAAAAAAAATGAGGTCTTCGGAGGTAGTTCGACTCACGAGAGAGCACCTCCCGCAGTCTTAGTAGCCCAATGCTACAACCTTCCGATTTCCTCAACCAACCTAAAACTACTAACCTAAAATGAACCTTAAAACTTCGAGTGCAAAGATAAAGGGTTTTTTAATACTGTGCAAGTTTTTTTATTAAAAATTTTTAATTATTTTTTGATTATTTTTTGCAAAACCTCGCAATGCCCACAAAATCAACACGTTACAATTTAGAAAAATTTTAACAACTATTTATCGCAAAACGATAATTCCTTTTTCGTTGCGAAAAAATTTGGTCGGGATATTGCATTTTTGCACAATAATTTCTATATTTGTGTAGGTTCGGAGTGGAAGCCACTGCATCCGTCTTTTTTTCAGATAAGGGAGATGTTCGCTATGATTGATGCGTTTGTGACACATATTCAAACCGAAAAACGGTACTCTGCGCTTACGGTGCGCAACTATCGGCACGATATCGAGTCGTTTGTGGCTTGGTGCGCTTCGAATGCGGGTGTCTCCGCCGCAGAGTTCGATCCTACCTGTGTTTCAACCGAGGATATACGAGAGTGGATTTGCTACCGCAAAGACCACGATAAGGTGAGTGCCGCATCGATAAATCGTGAGATTTCGTCGTTGCGCAGTTTCTACAAATATTTGCGTCGCCAAGGTCATATTTCGAAAGATATTTTCGGTCGGGTAATCACCCCTCGAACATCGCGAAAATTGCCTTCGTTTGTACCCGAAACGAGGATGGAAAATCTGCTGGAAAACATCCGCGAAAAGAGTGCCGACGGCAACTTTGTCGAGCGTCGTAATGCGTTGATTATCGCACTGTTCTACAGTTGCGGCATACGTCTTGCCGAGTTGCGCGAAATACGTTTTGCCGACTTCGCGTCGGATATGACCACGCTCCACATCCGAGGCAAGGGCGACAAGCACCGAATGATACCTATTTTGCCTGAGTTGGCAGCCCGAGTCAGGAGATACGCTGCGATGCTCGAAAATATGGGTTTATCGACATCGTCGGATGCTCCGCTGATAGTTTCGCAAAAGGGTGCATCGCTTTCGCGAACTGCCATCCAGAAGGTAGTTACGGCGAAACTTGGCGAGGCGAATGTGCAGGGCAAAAAGTCGCCACACGTGTTGCGCCACACCTTTGCCACGCACCTGATGAATAGGGAGGCGGATATGCGTGATATTCAGGAGTTGATGGGCCACTCGTCGCTACGCACCACGCAGTGCTATACGCACAACAGCATAGCGCAGTTGCAAGAGGTGTATAGGCGAGCGCATCCGCATAAATAACTGAAAACTGAAAACTGAAAACGAAAAACGAAAAACGAAAAACGACAAACGAAAAACTAATTATCAATTAAAAAACAACGGCTAATGGCCGACTAATTATAAACCTTAAAAATTTTTTACTATGGAGGTTAAAATTCAATCAGTTAAGTTCGATGCGAGCAAGCAACTTATCGAATTTGTAGAGAAGAAGATGTCGAGATTGGAGCGTTTCGAGAGCAACTCGACGGGTGTAGATGTGATTTTGAAGTTGGACAAGGACAGCGAAAAGGGCAATAAGTTGGCCCTCGTAACACTCCACGTTCCAGGTGCAGATATTGTCAGCGAGCAGCGTGCTCGCACCTTCGAGGAGGCTGTCGACTTGGCTCTCGATGCCGTAAAACGACAAATCGAGAAGCGCAAAGATTGATAGATTTCGTTTGTTTTTAGAGATTAGGCAACTATTTAGTTGCCTAATTTTGTTTATAGAGGTCGAGAACGACATATTTGTTGAGCAAATTGGCGTGTTCGTTGAACTAAATCGGCTATTCGTTGAAAAAATTTTTATATATAATATAACCACCCTATTTTTGTGCGGTTTTTTAAGACAGCAAACAATGAAGAAATTTTATGTTTTAGCGGTACTTGCAACACTTGCAACACTCGTTGGCTGCTCGGAGGTGGTTGATGAGGGGGGCAACATCGAGGTTGCAAAGTCCGAACTCTCCATCGGTCTACCGATAGGCGTTAGCCGTACGGTGATGAGCGATGAGGGTAAAGCCGAGTGGGTTGAAGGCGACACCTTCACCTTGTGGGCGGAGAACAGAACAGGCGGTTTCGACATCAATGGTGCCGACTTTACGATGATGTACTATTGGCACTCGTTGCAGTCGGCTGTATTTACCTCGTACGCCAATGCGCTCAAAGAGGGCAACTACACCTACTACGCCGTATCGCCAAAGCCGCTTTCGGTAAACAATCGCAAGGCTACATTCAATCTGCCGGCAGAGCAGGTGGGAACTCCGTTGGATGGCGCATACGACGTTATGGTTGCTACACCAACCACCACCGAGGCGCTCTCGGCGGATAAGGTGAACAACCTCGCACTCGAGTTCAACCACAAAACCCACCTCCTGAAATTGACAATTCCAAAGGGTGGCAATAAGTTGAGCAACCCCATCAAGCAGGTGGTGTTCACATTCCCGTCAGTCGTAACCGGCACTATCACTCTCGATGCCACTACGCCAACGGCTGTGCCTACAATCAGCAATGGAAGCAAGCAACTCATAGTGAACGTTCCGGAGGGCTTCGACGAGGGCGAGAGTGTGTGGGCACGCATTGCCGAGGGTACTATCTCGGGCGGAGTAACCTACTACGCCGTATCGACCATAGGCGAGCGTACGACGACACGCACATTCAACCTCTCTAAAACGTGCGAGGGCGGACACATCACACCGCTTAAATTTATAGTTCCCGACCCTATTCCGCCAACAACTTTGCGCTTTAAGGTTGGCAACAACTACTTGGGCGAGGCGGTGCAGAAGGTGTCGATCTATGACTACAACGGCTCGTTGTTAAAGACGTTCTCGGCAAATTCGAGCAACACATACGACATTGAGCAGTTAGGCATCTACGAGGATGGCGTATTCCAGACCTACGTAGGACAGACATTCACCATTCGCTTCGAGAGCGCAAATGCTATCGTGGAGCAGAAAGTGAAGATTCCGTCGGTAATCAACAAGTATGCGGTGAATACCCTCCCTGCTGTGGATGTTCCATACCTCTTCTTCGAGGACTTCACTTCGATTCACACTTCGTTCGCAAAGGACGACGAGCGCGTGGATAACCTGATGTCGGCAAACGGTATGTTGCTCAACAACTATATGAGCGTTTCGGGCTGGAATGGCGCACACGTTAAGGGTGTGGCAGGACAGAGCGTGCGTGTGAATGTTCGCCACCAGAGTACTATGGGTGCAACACGAACCAATGGTCGTCTTGATACTCCGGCAATGAAGGGGCTCAAATCGGGCGCAAATGTAACGTTGAAGGTTGTGTTCGATATGGGTGCATACGTCAATTCGGGCTACGGTAGTGATAACGAGATGTTCTGTATGGCAGGTACGCATACGCAATCAGAGTCATCGACTCTCAACGGAAAGGAGGCAACCACCGTTGCGGGTACGGAGATTAACGATTACAGCCGCATCCCGGGAGTGTTTGGCTCGCACTGCCTCACTACGGGATATCTCCCATCGAACTACAACAACGATAGTTTTGGTAGCACATTCCCAACCTACTCGTTCACGGCGAGCGGTTGTACCTCGGCAACGCGTATCTGTTGGATACCTTGCTGCGTGCAGACCACGTGGTTTACGTCAGGAAATGCCCACTACTACATCTATCTCGATAATATCAAAGTATCAATCGCACAATAAACAGACGAGATGAAGAGGATACTTTTAGCAATAGCACTTGCAGTCGTAGCGACTGCGTGCCACACCGCAGACGAGGCGTTGCAGGCCGGCAAGATTGCCATCCACGTAGCGACTCGTGGCGAGATTAACGAGGCGAATACCACAGGCAAGAGCGTGTTGGACGAGTCGCTCATTCCCACAGCAAAGGATTTGAAGGTGGAGATTTCGGGCAACGGCACAACCCAAACGTGGGCAACGCTCCCCGAGTTCGAGCAGGCGATAGCCGATGGCTTGACCTTCACCGCCGCACCCCATACCATAACCCTCTCCTACGGCGAGAAGGGGGCAGAGGGGTGGTCGAAACCATATTTCGAAGGCTCGACGGTGGTCAATGTGCCGATGTATGGTCTTACCATCGATGCCGATATCGTTGTCGGTGTTGCCAATTCGATTGTGTCGGTCGAGACCACCGAGCAGTTCGACGGCTACTTCCCAAATTCGTCGTTTAAGATTAACGGCATAGATTGGGATGCCGAAAAGGGGGAGATGCTCTTTATGAATACGGGCGAGGTAACCTTCACGTGCGATGCTGTGCGTCCTACGGGCAAGCCGACGACCTTCGAGGGTACCCTCCAACTCAAAGCGGCAACCCACCACCGAATCGTATTCGACCTCTCGACTGCGGGTAAGGCGGTGGTAAACATAACCTTCGACGAGGAGATTGTCGAGACCATAGAACTTGAATTTGAATTGAATGAAAATGCTTAACAATATGAAAATTGCAAAATTTACAGCAGTAACTCTCGCCGCAGTGCTTATGATGGTAGGCTGCGATAACGAGAAATTGTACTTCGGCAACGAGGATACCCCTACCGTGTCGAATAAGGGTTTGCTCTCTATCGAGTCTTTGGTTATCGATTGCCGTATTGACGAGAGCGACCCCGATGTGGGTGTATTGAGCAAGAAGAGCACCCGTAGCGAGGTGGCAGTGGAGAACTTCGAGTGTTCGATTATCAATAGCGATAACGAGGTGGTGCAGTCGTTTACGTATGGCGGGCGACCAACCGCACCTATCGAACTCGAAACGGGCGACTACATCTTCAAAATCGTGTCGGGCGAGGTGCCTGCGGCAGCGTGGGATGCACCTGTATATGGCTGCTTAAAGCCGTTCAAAATTGTACGTAATCAGACCGAGACTCTCTCGGAGATTGTCTGCACATTGATGCAGATTAAAGTTTCGGTGTCGTTTGCTCCCGATTTGTTGGAGCGTCTTGGCGAGAAGACCATAACCACCGTTTCGGTGGGCGACAACTCGTTGGAGTACTCACTCACAGAGACACGTGCAGGATTTTTCCTCGCACCCGAGGTTAGCAACACCATCAGCCTCCGTATCAGCGGAACTTATGCTGCCGATAAGGAGAATTTCAAGATTATCGAGATGAACAAGGAGGTGCGCGATGTGAAGGCCGGACAGTACAGCAAGATTCACTTCTTCATCGAGCACGCCGATCAGGGCAATATCAACGTTGGCGTAACCATACGTGATTGGGTTACCGACGAGGTTGTTCCGTGCAATGTTGCCGACCTCGTGAAAGAGGAGGAGTGGACCGAGAATGGCGGCAACGAGGGTGGAAATGATCCTGTTGTGCCTGCCGAGGACCCAAGCATCGTGTGGGACAAGCACGACATCTCGAAGCGTGAGCCTATCGTTGCGGGATTGGAGGTCGATCTGCTCGTTTCGGCATCGAAGGGCATTAAGGAGTTCTTGGTTGAGATTCGCTCGGCATCGCTCACTCCGGAGGAGTTGGCGGGTACAGGCCTCTGCAATGTGCTTAACATCTGCTATCCGAAGCAGTCGTACGACTCACGCAACCCCGAAACATTTATCGACGTGGAGGAGCCTCTGCGTGGTTTGGGCTTCAGCGTGGGCGAGGATGTTATAAACAAGACCTTCGTGAAACTCTCTATTACGCAGTTTATGGGCGTGCTTCAGGCGGTGAGTGGTAGCGATTTGAAAAACCACGACTTTGTAATTACGGTTACCGACAACGATGGTAACACCACTGTAAAGACATTGATGCTTCAAACAGGAAAGTAACAGACGATGAAAAGATTATTCAATATATGTTTGTTTGTGTGCGCCCTCACCCTCGCTGCGTGCGTTAGCGATGGTAAGGTTGACGACAACGGCAACAACACCCCATCTGACCAAAAGGGTGTATTGTTGCTCAACGTCGGCACACGTGCAGCAGACGGAACAACTCGCGACTACATACTCTCCATCTACAAGAACGAGGCGGGTAAGGCGATGCTTGTGCGTAAGTACGACTCGAGCAAGGCCGATATGCAGAAGCCGGAGTATATCTGGCTGTTGGAGGGCAACTACACCGCCAAGGTTGAGAGTGGAGTGGAGGTTGCAGCAACATTCAACGAGGCGGATAAACACTTCTTTGGCGAGCAGTCGTTCGATATTACGGGTGGCAAGACTACGACGGTGGATGTAGTGGCGACAACGCAGAATATCTCGGTTGAGGTACTCTTCGACCAGACAATCACCGATGGTTTCCACGAGGGATATAGCGTGGAGGTTGCCTCTACTGCCGATGCGGTAATCTCCTACACCGAGAGCAAGAAGGGCTACTTCCTTTTGCCCGAAAATTGCAATACCCTCACTTGGCACTTCGTAGGCACTTTCGAGTACGAGGATGGCGAGCAGGTAAAGGTGGATAAGAGCGGCACCATCGAGAATGTGGAGCCAAAGCGAGCATACCGCCTCTCGTTCAAGTTCTCGAAGGATGCGAGCGGCTTCTTCGGCGAAGGTCTGTCGGTAACGCTCGACACCTCAATCGAGGAGCGTGACGACCACCTCTCGTTCAGCCCCGATCCGGAGTTGAAGGGTGTAGGCTTCGACATAAACGCACACTGCAACTACGCAGGTGGCGAGCGCAAGTACCTCGCAACTGCGGCAGCAGAGTTCGTGGGTGTGAAAATCGTTGTTGGCGACAAGACGTTGGACCCGGTAAACGAAACAGTTGCGGGCGTGGTGCTTACAGGTTTGAATACGGCACAACTCTACATAACGCTCACCGAGGAGTTCTTCTACTCGTTGAGTGGCGGAGCGCAGATTATCGAGATGACAGTAACCGATTCGACCGATAGCGAGGCTCATAAGGAACTCTCCTATGCACTTCCGGGTGTAAACGGCTACGACAAGAGCAAGGAGGTGTTGGCGTGGACAGGATGTTCGTCGATACTCTCGGCAACGGTGTTCGGTATGCCGTCGAGCGTGGAGATTCTCTATCGTGAGGGCGAGCAGGAGTGGCATCGTACCACCGCCTCGGCTACCGAGGAGAACACCTACACCGCAGTGATTGGCGATTTGACACCAAACCACACCTACGAGTATGCGCTCTCGATAAATGGCAAGATGGCGGGTGGTATTCGTTCTTTTACACTCGACAACGGCAACCAGATTCCGAATGGCGACGTGGAGGATTGGTGTACAAATGGCGACGGCGTGGTTATCCCATACCACACCTCGAACAACGCCTATTGGTGTTCGGGTAACTACGGAACGGCGATTTTGAGTAAGAACATCACCAACAGCAGCAGCGATGTTCGCCCGGGCTCGCCGGGTAAGAAGTCGATGTATATGGACTCGGAGTATATCGTCGTCAAGTTTGCCGCCGGCAATGCCTATATTGGCTCGTGGGGCGGTATGGACGGAACAAATGCGAAGGTCTATTTCGGTCAGCCATTCGAGTACAACGCCAAGCCAAAGGCTATTCGCTTCTGGGCGAAGTGGAACTGCGGAAAGATTGACCGCGAACAGACAGGTGTTGGCAAGAAGGGCGATCCCGACCTCTGCAAATTCTTCTGCGCACTGACCACCGACATTCACTTGGTGGATAGTAGCAAAGGTGCGGCGACGACATTCAGTCCGAGCGATGCCGACATCCGATCGGGCGATCCTCGCTACGATAAGGTGCTATATTCGGCATATAAGGATACCACCGAGTCGAGCCACGAGTGGCAGTTGATTGAGATTCCGTTCACATTCTATGGCGACGACGAGAATCAGGTACCTACGCATATTATGCTGACATTCACCTGCTCGGGTTATGGCGACTTCTTCGATGGTTCGACCGACTCGTGGTTGTATGTTGACGACATTGAACTTGTTTACTAATATATAATATATAGGTAGCAAAAACCGATGAGTAAATTTCTGAAAACTTTAATCGTGGCGTTGCTTCTGCTGCCCCTCTCGGCATTTGCCGAGGAGGCTACAACAGCGGTTGCGACCGATGCGAAGGGGGTGGATAGTGTCGCCTACGCGCACAACCAACGCCGCCAAAACCGAGGTATCTCGAACCTCCGAACCGAATTTGTACCCAAGGGACAGTGGGTGTTTGGTGGCTCGGTATCCTACTCGACACACTCGAACGATGACTACAACTTCCTGATTGTGGAGGATATCGAATCGAATGGTTATCAATTCAAAATCACACCGCTGGTGGGTTACGCCTACTCGAAGAACTCGTTGGTGGGTGTTCGCTTTGCCTACTCGCGCGGATTGACCGAGTTGGACAATGCGAGCCTCTCGATAACCTCGCTCGACAACTCCTACTTCTACTCGCTCAAACACTCCTACAACGTGGAGGCTTTGTGGCGTAAGTACATCCCGCTAGGTAAGGGGAACAAACGTTTTGCCCTCTTTGCCGAGGTTGCCCTAACAATGGGTGGCTCGCAGTCGAAGTTGGCATCGGGACCGCAGCAGAGTTTAAGCGGTGTATACTCCACAAGTTTCGATGTAGGTTTGGGTGTAAACCCCGGTATTGCAGCCTTCTTGACCAATAATATGGCTATCGAGGTAAATATCGGAGTCTTTGGCTTCAACTACTCGAAGACTCGACAGGTGGGCAATCAGGTGGTGTCGGGTACAACCTCCACCTCGCAAATGAACTTTAAGGTAAACATCTTCTCCATCGGATTGGGTGCATCATTCTATCTCTAAAAACAGTACACGACTATGAAGAAGATATTTATACTACTTATGGCGGTGCTGATGGCAAGCACCTTCCAGACAGCGGAGGCACAGAGCATCCTTCTCGGCATCAAACGCGACACCACAAGTGTGCGCCGCAAGCCGGGCAAGTTGATACAGATAAATCGCGTCGACCGCGAAATAGATAAGAGCGCATTTGCGTATAAGAAGGAGTGGATATGCGGTATCTCCGCTTCGTATGGCACGCTCACGTCCGACGACTCGGATATTGCGCTGGTAATCGAAAACCTGAAACTCGGAGGCTCGGTGGTGTCGGTCAAACCATATTTCGGATACTTCTACCGCAACAACCTCTCGATTGGCGCACGATTTGGATATACCCGAATGATGGGCCACTTCGACAATGCAAACATAAACCTCGGAAACTTCATCAATGGCATCGAGTTTTCGACCGAGGGCATAGCGTTGGACTATTTGAGCAACGCCTACTCGTTCTCGATATTCCACAGAGCGTATGTACCACTCGACAAGCGAGGTCGCTTCGGCGTATTTGGCGAGTTGGAGTTGGTGGGTTCGTATGGTCGCTCACACTTCGGCTTTATGTATAGCAACGAGTGGAGCAAGTCGGTGTCGGATAGTTATAAGGTGGCATTCAACTTCAACCCTGGTATTGCTGCCTACATATTCCCGAATGTCTGCGCTACGGTGTCGTTCGGTTTGGGAGGTTTGCAGTATACGCACATCAAGCAGTTCGATGCAGATTTGAACCCTACGGGAGGCACTCGCAACTACTCGAAGTTGCGTTACCGACTCAACATTGCGCAGATCAATATCGGCGTAACCGTACACTTGTGGGGCAAGGATAAACAAACAAAAACTGAAGTAAAGCAATGACAAAACGACTCGCAATAATACTATTTTCGGCACTCGCGCTCACTTCGTGCATAAAGAATGATTTGCCAAAGCCTGTGGTCGATCTCTTTATCGCCTCGCTCGATGTTGATGGGGCGGACGGAGATATTGTACTCGACCGCTCGACCTACACAGCCACCATACCTCTTGCCGAGGAGACCAATATCGAGGCTGTGCAGTTCAACACCATAACCTTCGGTGCGGATGTTGTGACCAATATCAACTTCACTGTCGACAACTCGCAAATTGTCGTGTCGAAAGATTTGAACAACAAAGTTGTGAATATGTCGCAACCCGAGTATATTACGCTCTCCTACTTCCAGACCTACGAGTGGAAGATTGTGGCTACGCAGACTATCAACCGCATCTGGGCGGTGGATGGACAAATTGGTGCTACGGAGTGGGATATCGAGGGACATCGTGCCATAGTCAAGCGTCGTCAGGACTACCCGCTCAACGACGTTAAGACCACCGACGTTCGTTTTGGTCCACGCCCTACGTACGACTATCCCGAGGTTGCCGAGATGCCAACCAACTTCGATAATGCCGAGAGATCACGAACTATCACAGTTGCGGCTCACGGCCGTTCGACCATTTGGGATTTGATAATCGAGCCTACGGAGGTGGCACTCGATTTCACCTATGTATCGGCTGGTGCGAATGTCATCTGGATAAAGGCTGCAAATATCGACGGTGCATCTATTCAATTTGCCTACCGCAAGCGTGGCTCGGAGGAGTGGTTGAAGGTTAAGGATGAGTGGTATGCTGCCGACTCGAAAAACCCATACAACCGCTACGAGGAGGGCTTTGTGAAGGCTGTAATTCGTGGTTTGGAGCCTGCAACCGAGTATGAGGTTATAGGTTATGCCGACGAAAAACAGTCCGATATAAAGATTGTAACCACATCTACCCTCTACCAACTTCCAAACTCGCAGTTGGAGGAGTGGGCGAAGTTCACAAACGACCAGAATCTGTTGCCTACGGGCGAGGCGGGACCTTGCTGGTATCCATTCTCGTCTGTGTTGGATATGTTCTGGGCTACGGGCAATCCGGGCGGCACGTCGCTTGGCGAGAAGTACAACCTTACATACCCTGTGTATAAGAGTGCCAACCCCGACAATGTGCCTGCCGACTCTACGGGCGAGGTGAGTGCATTTATGGGTTCGCAGAGTGTGCTGAATATGAAATTCGCTGCCGGAAACCTCTTTGTGGGTAACTATGGCGAGACGCTCGGCACAAATGCCAAGATATACTTTGGTCGCAACATCGAGCAGAATGTTAAGCCTGTGGCGTTGCGCTTCAAGATTAAGTATTCGCGTGGCGGCATAAATTGGATAACCATAAATAACAAGTATCAGTCTGCTTCGACAGGCACCGAGTACCATATCGGTAGCAAGCAGATAAAGATTATCGGCGGACAACCCGATGTCGCAAAGGTGTTCTTCTGCCTGACCGATTGGAAGGAGCCACACTGCGTAAATAGTGCCGACGAAAAGACCTTCTTCGATCCACGCACTGCCGAGGGAGTCTTTGGCTTGGGCTACTTCGATAGCGACTCCACGCCGGCGTTGGTGGTTGAGGATACCGACAAGTGGCACACTATGACGCTCCCTATCGAGTACTCGAATCCGGAGACAGTACCATCGGTGCTTCTGCTCACGTTCACCTGCTCGGGCTATGGCGACTACTTTACGGGTAGTAGCGAGTCGTGGATGTATGTCGATGATATAGAGTTGCTCTACGACCTCGACGAAGAGAATCAACCGAAGTAGTTTTGGTTGGTGTTCTCCACGCAAATCCCCCTCACGCGAGGGGGATTTTTTATAGGGGTTACTGGGGTTACTGGGGGCGCACCTTCGGTGCTTACTGGGGTTACTAGGGTGCGCGGTATATCTTTAACTACTCTCTACTAACTACTATCTAAACAAAAGTTTTCCGTTTTCCGCTTTCCGTTGTCCGTTTTTTACTACCTTTGTGAAACAAATTTGGGTTTATGAAGGCGAACTACAAGCAGATTGCAAAGACGGTGGCTATATGTACTGCCATCTTTGGTGCATCGTACCTATTGGGTTATGGTGTAGGTGTTGGAATTAGAAAGATTAAAGATATGAGAGAGAATTTGAAATACCCCGAAACCGCTCGTGAGGGCGTAGTGGACAACTATCACGGCACCGAAGTTGCCGATCCGTATCGTTGGCTCGAAGATGATATGTCGGAGCGCACCGCCGAGTGGGTGAAGGCGCAAAACGAAGTAACCTTCGGCTACCTCAATTCGTTGCCGCAGCGTGAGGCTATTCGTGAGCGACTGACCGAGTTGTGGAACTACCCATCGCAGAGCGCACCTTCGAAGTGTGGCGATTGGTACTACATCTCGCGCAACAGTGGTCTGCAAAATCAGAGCGTACTCTATCGCAAACGCAACCTTACCGACATCGAGGAGGAGGTTTTCTTCGACCCGAACACCCTCTCGGAGGATGGTACAGTGGCTCTGCACGCAGGCTCTTTCACGAAGGATGGCAAATATTTCGCCTATGCTCTCGCCTCGGCAGGCTCGGACTGGGTGGAGATAAAGGTACTCGATGCCGAGACGATGCAGCCCCTCGCCGACCATATCAAGTGGGTGAAATTCTCGGGTGCTTCGTGGAGTCGTGATGGTCGTGGTTTCTATTATAGTGCCTACGACGCACCGAAGGAGGGCGATGGCGTATATTCGGCGCAGAACACCAATCAGAAGGTCTATTTCCACCGCCTTGGCACCTCGCAAGCGGAGGATATACTCATATTCGAGGATAAGAAAAACCCGCTCCACTACCATCACGGCGGCGAGAGCGAGGATGGCAAGTGGCAGTTTGTAACCTCGTCGGCAGGTACTTCGGGTACGCAGATACTCTACAAGCGCACCTCGGAGCGCAAGTGGCGCACCCTCTTTAAGGGTTTCGACTACGACTACTACATCCTTGATTGCTATAACGATGAACTGCTCGTTATGACTAACGACGCAGCCGCAAACTATCGCCTCGTGGGTGTCGATCTCCTCACTGGCAAGCGTTACGACGTCATCCCCGAGAGCAACTCGTTGCTCAAATCGGTGGGTATGGTGGGCAACTACCTCTTTGCCGAGTATCTGATAGATGCGCAGAGCAAGATTTTCCAATACGACCGTAAGGGTAATCTCGTGCGTGAGGTGGAGTTGCCTATTATCGGCTCGGTGGGCGGTTTCGATGGCGAAAGAGAGGATAAGGATGTCTACTACGCCGTTGCGAACTACACCTCGCCAAGCACCATCTATCGCTACGACATCGAGAGCGGCAAATCGGAGTTGTACCACCGCTCGGAGGTGAAGTTCGACTGCGAAAACTACGAAACAAAGCAGATATTCTTCACAAGCAAGGATGGCACTCGTGTGCCGATGTTTGTGTCGCACAAGAAGGGCCTCAAACTCGATGGCAACAACCCGTGCTACCTCTATGGCTATGGCGGCTTCCAGATAAATCTCACCCCATCCTTCTCGACTACGGCTGCTATGTTTATGGAGCAAGGCGGTGTATGGGTTGTAGTGAATTTGCGTGGCGGCTCGGAGTATGGCGAGGAGTGGCACAAAGGCGGAATGTTGGAGAATAAGCAGAACGTCTTTGACGACTTTATTGCCGCTGCCGAACACCTTATTGGCGAGGGCTACACATCGAGCCGAAAACTCGCCATTGCCGGCGGCTCGAACGGTGGTTTGTTGGTGGGTGCGTGTATGACGCAACGCCCCGATTTGTATGCGGTTGCATTGCCCGCAGTGGGTGTGTTGGATATGTTGCGCTACCACCGCTTCACCATTGGTCACGGCTGGGTTGTGGAGTATGGCTCGGCGGACAACAAAGAGCAGTTCGACTACCTTATAAAGTACTCGCCTCTGCACAATCTGCGCGAGGGTGTGGAGTATCCTGCAACACTTATCACTACGGGCGACCACGACGACCGAGTGGTGCCGGCGCACTCGTTTAAGTTCGCTGCCGAGTTGCAGCACTGCCACAAGGGCAATAACCCTGTGCTTATCCGCATAGACACAAATGCGGGACACGGAGCGGGCAAACCAACCTCGAAGCGTATCGAGGAGGTGGCAGATACCTTTGCGTTTGTATTTGAAAATACCGATACGGAGTATAGATAGCGGAAAACTGAAAACTTTTAAGTTTAGATAGTAGTTAGTAGAGAGTAGTTAAAGATATACCGCGCACCCTAGTAACCCCAGTAAGCACCGAAGGTGCGCCCCCATAACCCCCAGAACAGTTGCGCCGTGATATGGGTAGGAGTTCGCAAAACGGGAAGCGGAAAACGTGAGAAATGTAGAATGCAGAAGGTAGAATGCAAAATGCAAAACTACTCTCTACTCACTACTAACTACTAACTACTAACTAAAAAAGGTGCGCCCCTAGTAACCCACAGAATCACTGCGCCTGATATGGGTAGGAGTTCGCAAAACGGAAAACGAAAAAAGCCAATGGCCAATGGCTAATGGCTAATAGCAAAATAATATGGAGGCATTAGAATTACGCAGTAAGAAAGTATTTGAGTTTCTTGACTCATATCAGATTAAATACGAGGTCTATTTTCATCCTGCATCGCCAACGATTGAGATTGCCAAGCAGTATTGGCGTGAGGATGGCTCGGTGCATTGCAAAAACCTCTTTTTCCGCAATCATAAGGGCAACCGCCACTACTTGGTATGTTTCGATTGCGACAGGGATATGGCGATTCACGATATGGAACACCGCCTGCATCAGGGCAAGTTGAGTTTCGCCTCGCCACAACGAATGGAGCGTTATTTGGGTTTGGAGCCCGGCTCGGTGTCGCCCTTCGGACTTATCAACGATGCGGAGCATCACGTACATCTCTTTCTCGACAAGAATCTGCAAAATGCCGCGAGTTTGAGTTTCCACCCCAACGATAGCAGAGGTACGGTGGTAATCTCGCGCGAGGAGTTTCTGCGCTACCTCGAAGCGGTGGGCAATACGTGGGAGTTTGTGGAGTTGTATTAGTTTTTGGGGCTATTAGCTTTTAGCCATTGGCCATTGGCTTTTTCCGTTTTCCGCTTTCTCTCGTCTCTCGTCTTTAATTATCGTTATTTTGTAAAATTTCTCTCGTCTCTCGTCTTTCGTCTCTCGTCTTTTTATTATCTTTGCACCAAAGAACAGAGCTAACAGCCAATGGCTAATGGCTAAAAGCAAAAGGAAAAAATCTATGAAAGTCTACAAATTTGGAGGTGCATCGGTGCGTCACGCCGAGGGTGTTCGCAACCTCCTGAACATAGTTAGTGGCGAGGAGGAGTTGTTCGTTATCGTCTCGGCAATGGACAAGACAACCAACGCTTTGGAGGAGGTTTTCGACGCTATGCGCAAGGGCAACACCGACGCGTGCGAGCAGAAAATCGCCGAAATCAAGGCGTATCACTACACCACCATCGCCGACCTTTTTGGCTCGGCAGAGTACCGTATCGAGGAGGTGGATGCGCTCTTTGAGGCACTGCGTAAGGCGGTGACAACCAATAAGTTCGAGCGTAGTCGTGCCGAGGAGTGGTACGACCATATCGTGGCGTACGGAGAGTTGGTTTCGACAACCATAATCTCCGCCTTTCTCAACAAAGAGGGCGTCGGCAACACTTGGATAGATATGCGTAAATGCTTCCTCACGCAGGCGCGTCATAAGGATGCGAACGTGTTGATTGAGCAGTCGAAAACACCTCTGCGATTGGCTGTTGCAGGTGCGGAGAGTCGCATTTTCGTTGGTCAGGGCTTTATCGGCTCGGCTCCCGACGGCACAACCACAACACTCGGTCGTGAAGGCTCGGACTACTCGGCAGCAGTCGTGGCGAATATCCTCAATGCCGAGTCTATGACAGTGTGGAAGGATGTTGACGGAATCCTCAATGCCGACCCTAAAATTTTCCCCGATGCGGTGAAAATCGACCAACTCAACTACGTGGATACCATCGAGTTGGCATATAGTGGTGCGCAGATTATCCACCCCAAGACCATCAAGCCGTTGCAGAACAAAAACATACCGTTGTATGTAAAACCTTTCGGCAATAAACTCGCTGCCGGAACCGAGATCAACGGCACAGCACCAACCTTCACCACGCCGATTATCATCCTGAAGCGCAACCAGAGTTTCCTGCGCCTTCGTTCGCGCGATTTGTCGTTCGTGTTGGAGGAGAAGTTCCCGATAATCTTTGCTACGTTGGAGCGTTTCCGCATCAAGACAAATCTTATCCACAACACCGCCGTAGAGTTGGGTTTGTGCGTTGAGGAGAGTTGGCACTTGGAGGAGGTTGCTACCGCCTTGCAGGGGGAGGGATTCAACACCGAGATTATCGAAAAGGTTGAACTACTGACCATTCGTCACTACAACGACGATTTGCTCAATAGATATGTAGAGTGCGATGACTTTATCATCAGCCAACTTACGCCCGATACGGTGCGCTATGTAAGACCGTTGTAACGCAAACAAGCAGCATCAAAAAAATGGGAGTGATTTACACTCCCATTTTTGCTATTGTAGCATCTATATATCGCTGGATATCAGACTTTAACCGCTTGTAGAGCGGAGAGGATTCGTAGTTGTCGTTGTCGAGCAAAACATCGCGAATCGAACGCAACGAATTGGTGTAGTTGCTCATCTCGTTTTTAAGAGCCACACCCTCCTTCGACGAGCAGATAATTTTCGATAACGAAATCTGTCGCAACTTCTCGCAAACACCCGCCAACACTATCATCACAACGTTGTCCATAAGCGTGTGGCCGTGCATAAAGTGGTATGTCAGTTCCGGCTCCACGCCTTTTGCTTTGAGTCGCTCGGCAAAGGCGGGAATTGCACTCGCCATCTCGGGGTTTTCTTTTTCGAGATACGCCACTCGTCGCTCTACATTTCGCTTCAGCCACGCTATGGTGTTGGCTCCGTTTTGCTCGATATCGAGGTAGCCGATGCGCACTGCCGACTTGAAATCCACGAGCGGCAACACGCTCTCGCTCTTGCGCGATGCCGAGAGTGCGTACCACAAAAACAGCGGGTAGATAGTACGCGAATAGTCCGCCATAAACTGCTCAAAATCAAAGATGTGAGTATCGTTCTTGACCGCCTTCACGCAGACGTTATGCAACGAAGGTGCATAGCACAAATAGTTCTCGGTGGCGTAGGTGTAGGTGTGGAACATAAAGGGCGATGCGACGATTTGGCGCGACAACTCGTCCTCGTCGTCGAAGAGGTAGTCGAAGTCGGAATCCATACACAGGAGCAACTCCTCCGACGCCTGCTCTGCCATCGAGAGCAACACCTTTTTGCCCTTTGGCAAATCTTTGCGTGTAGGCACCGATATTTCGAAGCGCAGATAGGGGTTTGTGAAGTGGTCGAAAATGCCTCGCCAGAAGGCTACATCCTCGTACCCCTCGACAAAGACCTTAACCACCTTTTTGCCGTCGTTCATAGCGAGCGATGCGGGCAGGGTGGCCAAGTCTATACCGCCTTGTGCCAACGCTTTTGCTCGCATCTTTTCGAGCATCATCTCGCGTTTGCGCTCCTTATTTCCACTGCGTGAAGCCATCGTTTTTTGATATTTGTGTAACAAATATACAAAATAACACCGAGAAACAAAAATATTTGCTACTTTTGCATCGTTAATTGGGATAATGTGAACCTATGGCAGATTGGAAAGAGCGTTTGGGAATGGTCTACTCGACAAATCCGGACTTCACATACGACTATGGCGAGGAGCAGGAGGCAGAGACTCTTGCGCCCGAGAGGCAGAATTTGAGAGTTTGGCGCGACACAAAGGGGCGTGGTGGTAAGGTTGCCACCATTGTGCGAGGTTTCGTAGGCTCGACCGACGACTTGGAGGAGTTGGGACGTGCGCTCAAACGTGGCTGTGGTGTGGGTGGCTCGGTCAAAGAGGGCGAGATAATCATCCAAGGCGACCATCGCGACCGTGTTACGGCACTCCTTTTGCAGAAGGGCTACTCGCATACGAAAAAGGTATAACGACAAATAGAGTGAAGGGGTATATCAAACATATAGTGGTTGCGACGGTTGCACTATTGGGTGTGGCTTCGGCTTCGGCACAATACTACTCGTGGGGTGCCGACCCTACCTATATGCGTTGGCGCAAACTCAAAGGCGACAAAATAGATGTAATCTACCCCGACACCGCTCGCAACCTCGGCTACAAGATGATGTACTACGCCCGAGCGGTGCAACCATCCATAGATTTCGGCTATCGTCACGGTCCGATGACTATTCCGTTTGTTATTCACCCCGAAAACTTCTCGTCGAATGGTTTGGTGATGTGGCTGCCGAAGCGTGTGGAGATTCTCTCGTCGCCCGCAGTGAGGGGTTATTCGATGCCTTGGTTGAAGCAGTTGGCGGCGCACGAATATCGCCACGCCGTGCAGTACAACAACATAAACCGAGGCTTTGTCAGGGTGTTCAGTTATCTGCTCGGTCAGCAGAGTTCCACCATCGGTCTGCTCTTTATGCCGTTGTGGGGTTTGGAGGGCGATGCTACGCTCTCCGAAACGCAGATGTCGTCGTATGGACGCGCTCTGCAACCGTCGTTTACGATGCACTATCGTGCTGTGGGCAACTTTGCGCTGAAAGAGAATCTCAACAAGTGGTTCTGCGGCTCCTATCGCGAGTATATCCCCGACCACTACCAACTCGGCTACCAGATTACCGCCTACGCCAACACCAAGTACGACGAGAATTTCTGGGATAAGGTGGTACGCTTTGCGGTGCGCAACCCCTACACCTTTGCGCCGACCTATTTCGGTATGAAGAAGTATTACAAGACTTCGACGACGAAACTCACGCGCGAAACCTTTGCCGACTTGAACGACTATTGGAACAAGTTGCCACACCAGCCAAACACCTCGACGCAGATATCCGACGATCCGCAGAAGGGGTATACCACATACTCCTATCCGCAATATCTCGATAGTGGTGTGGTGCTGTCGCTCTACAAGACACTCGATAGGCCCGACGCCTTTGTGCTGACCGACAAAGAGGGCAAACGCAGACACATAGCCTATACGGGCGTTGTGTCGTCGCGCCCGAGCGAGGTTGTGGGTGGACGAGTGTGGTGGACAGAGTATCGCCGCAGCACTCTTTTTGCCGAGCGTGTCGATTCGAAGTTGTGCTATATGGATTTGGAGCGAGGCCGCACACGCACCCTCAATCGTATGGATAAGGTGTTATACCCAACGCCTATAAGCGAATACGAATTGGCGTGGGTGGAGTACTTCCCCAATGGCGTTTACAACATTGTGCGAGGAAACCCTATGCCTCGCAACGAGGAGGAGTATCTGCGTGTGGAGATTCCTTCCGATATCGAAATTCACGGTTTGGCATACGACAACTACACCCACGCACTCTACTTTATTGCCACCGACGACAGTGGTATGTGGCTGGGGCGAGTGGGCAGAAACCGCGAGGTGGAGCATATCACCCGAGGGGCATACGTCACCATCAGCGACCTTCGTGCCAAGGATGGCGTGTTGTACTTCGGCTCTATACAGTCGGGTAAGGATGAGGTGCATTGCTACGACCTTCGCACCTCTGTCGAGTATCGTATCTCGGCCTCCACATACGGCTCGTTTGCTCCGATGCCAAAGGATGATGAGGTGCTGATGACCACCTACGACCGCTATGGCTACCATCTTGCCAAGCAGAGGGTGGTGCGCGATACGTTACCAAAGGTGGAGTATTCGCCATTGCCGATAAATTTGGTGAACCCGCAACGCAAAAAGTGGAACACCGTAAATCTTGATACGGTGCGATTTATTGGTGCCGACTCGATGCTTATGCTCGCAAAGGCCGACACCAAGACGAAGCAGAAGTGCACAAAACCGCTCAAAGATAGGCGTTACAGTGGCCCTGCCCACCTATTCAACATCCACTCGTGGGCACCTGTGTCGTACGACCCGTTTGCGTTGAGCGAGGAGGGGGCGTTGGACTTCAACCTCGGAGCAACCATAATGTCGCAGAATATACTCTCCACCGCAAGCGGCTTTTTGACGTGGGGGTGGAATGCCAAGGAGGGTAGCATCTTTAAGGGGTCGTTCCGCTACTATGGTTTGGGTGTGAATTTGAGCATAAATGCCACATACGGAGGTATGCAACAACTCTATTCGGCATACACCTACCTCTACAACCCAATAACAAATCGCTATGAGGCGGTGCTTCCGGGTGGTAAGGAGGAGTATGTTACAAACCCGATTACGGGTAAGGAGGAGTTGGTGTTGAACGAGGTGCCCGAACTCGGCAAGTACTACAATGTGGGCGTTATGGCATCGTTGCCGCTCTACTTTCAGGCGGGCTACCATACCCGTTTTGTGCAGGTGTCGGCGGGCTACAACTACTCGAATGGTCTGGTGTCGAAGGTCGATAAGATATCGATTGCCATAGGCAAAGGTACCGTAAGCAACATCGCCAAAGTGGGCTATAAGGAGGGTGTTCATCTGTTGCAGTTTGGTGCGGGGTATCAGGATATGGTGAGGCTGGCTCACAAAGATTTTCTGCCTCGGTGGGGACAGGTCTTATCGGTGAACTATGCGCTCAATCCTGCCGACGACAACTTCAGCCACCTCATCTCGGTCTATGGCAAGGGCTACTTCCCGGGCGTAGTGAAGCACCACTCGCTATCGTTGGCTGCGGTGTATCAAACCTCGCTCGGAGGCTTCGACCACGAGAAGGCTCTCTCGAATTTGGCGTTCCACTCGGGGCGACTCATTCCGCGCGGATTCTACACCACCGATATCGAGAATCGCAACTATGTTGCCACATCGCTCAACTATGCACTGCCCATTTGGTATCCGGATGGCGGTATCGGCCCGTTCATCCATTTCAAGCGCGTTCGACTGAATGTGGGCTTCGACTTTGCGTCGTTCTCGCACAAGCAGATGTATGTCGATCCCTCCTCCCTCAATATGTTTTCGAAGATGGAGCGACACCGCATAATCTCCTACGGAGGAGATATTTCGATAGATTTCAACCTGTTCCGTATGCCGGCAGCAGCAACAACCTCGCTTACGTTGTCGGTCTACCAACCAACCATATTGACCAAACACAAAGAGGATATAAAACACCGTAAACCATTTATAAAGGTGGGATTCGGACTCCCATTCTAATGAGTTAAGACTATGCAGACAAAGACAAATACTAACGCAAACAAACGCCCACGCAGTGGTGCGAAAAAAGGTAAGACACCATTCAAAAAGAGTGTTGTAAAGTGGCTCTGGATATTGGCGATGACACCGGTAGCGATATTGGTGCTTATGTTGGGACTCACCGCAATCGGAGCCTTCGGGCGAATGCCGTCGTTCGAGGAGTTGGAGAACCCCAAGAGCAACCTCGCAACCGAGGTCTACGCCGACAATGGCGAGGTTATAGGCAGTTTCTTTGTCCATAACCGCTCTTATGTGCAGTACGACGATCTGTTCCCTGCCGACGAGGAGGCTCTCGTAACGATAGCCGACCACACGATGCCCCCTGTTGCGGCGGCTCTGGTGGCAACCGAGGATGTCCGCTTTTTCACCCATTCGGGCGTAGATTTGATATCGTTGGCACGTGTTATGGTCAAGACCATTGCTCTGCAACACACCTCGCAAGGTGGCGGTAGTACCATCTCGCAACAGTTGGCTAAAAACCTATTCCCTCGTGAGCGTAGCAACGACGGCAAGATTGTCCGCACCTGCAAACTCGTGATATCGAAGTTGAAGGAGTGGATTACGGCGTTGAAACTCGAATACAACTACACCAAAGAGGAGATTATAGCGATGTATCTCAATACGGTTGAGTATGGCTCGAACACCTACGGCATAAAGTCGGCTGCTGCCACATTCTTTGGTAAGTCGCCTTCGGAGTTGAATTTGCAGGAGGCTGCCGTGTTGGTGGGTGTGGTGAACGCCCCAACCCGCTACTCGCCTGTGCGCAACCCCGAAAACTCCCTCAAGCGTCGCAACACCGTATTGCGCCGAATCGAGGCTGCGGGTGGTATCAGCGAGGCGCAGTACGACTCGTTGGCAGCGTTGCCTATAACGCTGAATTACCGCCCTATATCGCACAACTTCGGTCAGGCAACCTATTTCCGCGAGATGTTGCGACTCACGATGAATGCCAAACGCCCAAGTCGCCGCAACTACTACACCAAGTGGGACTACGAGCAGGCGTGCAACGAGTACGATCGCAACCCTTTGGTGGGGTGGTGCCACAAAAACCTCAAAGCGGATGGCACTCCATACGACATCTATCGTGATGGTTTGAAAATATACACCACCATAAACCCTTCGATGCAGGAGTATGCCGAGGCGGCTGTGCAGAAGCAGTTGAGCAAAGTCATACAACCCGCTATGGATAGGAAGGTTCGCGAAACCAAAAAGTTGTTCAACAACCTAACCAAAGAGGAGGAAGAGGCACTCATAAAGCGTGCTATGGATAGGTCTGCCCGCTTCCAGAATATGAAGGAGGAGGGTGTGCGTGATAAGGATATCTACGCAAGTTTCAGGAAGAAGTGCAAGATGAAGATATTTACCTACAACGGTGTGCGCGACACGTTGCTCACACCACGCGATTCGATTCTGCACTACAAGCGTATTATTCGTGCCTCGTTTGTGGCTATGGAGCCTCAAACGGGCTACGTTAAGGCGTATGTCGGAGGCCCATCGTTCCAATTCTTCAAGTACGATATGGCAAAACACGGAAAACGACAAATCGGCTCTACCGTAAAGCCGTTTATCTACACCTTCGCCATCGACCACCTCGGTCTAACGCCTTGCACTATGGTGCCAAACCTCCCTACCACAATCGAAACGGCAGTGGGTACGGCGTGGTCGCCAAAGGAGTCGGGCAATGTGGAGTACGATGGTGTGTTGCACCCACTGCGTTGGGGCTTGGCACACTCGCGTAATAACTACTCGGCGTGGATTATGAAGCAGGCAAAGCAACCCGAGGCGGTGGCTGATTTCATCCACAATATGGGCATTTTGAGTTATATCGATCCCGTCTATGCGTTGTGTGTAGGTACTTTCGAGTCGAACGTATACGAGATGGTTAGTGCCTATTCGACCTTTGCAAACGAGGGCGTGCATAACACCCCGATTTTCGTAACCCGCATCGAGGATAGACAGGGTAACCTTATCTCGACCTTCTCCTCGTCGTCGCAGGATGCTATAAGCAAGGAGTCGGCATATACGATGCTTACGATGATGCAGAACGTTATCACTCGTGGTACGGGTAGACGTATGGTGTGGGCTTTCGATATGCAGGGTGTGGATATTGCGGGCAAGACCGGTACAACAAACGAGAATCGCGATGCGTGGTTTATCGGCATCACACCAAAGGTGGTTGCCGGAGCGTGGGTAGGAGCGGAGGATCAGTCGGTGTCGCTGGGTAGCCGAGGCGAGGGTTCGTCTATGGCGTTGCCTATCGTGGGCGAGTTCTTGCGCCGAGTGCATAACGACCCAAATATCAAGATTAACAAGACGGACAAGTTTGTCCGCCCGATATCGTGGCAGGAGGTTGAGTGCGAGGATGCCGTTTCGCCATCCGACACAAGCAACCAGCAGGATGAGTTCTTTGAATAGGCAGTCGTTAGGAGATAGTAGCGCAGCAAAATGACAATCGCTCGTTGCACTCGCTGAATGGCAAGCGTTCGCTTTTGCTCACTGAATGGCAAACGCTCCCGTTGGTCGCTTAATGGCAAATGCGCCTGTCATTGACTTTGGTCTTCCTCCTTGCGACTCGGCAAAGTGTGCAAGCACCCTTTGCTCTCGCACCGCATCGTCGGTTAAGCACTCCTTGGAGTGCGCTGCCATTCAATGTCATTAAGGGCTGAAAGCCCGAATGTCATTCAATGCCATCAATATTGGCGCAATTAGATGTTTGAAAAACGAGATAACAAATTAGAAATAACTTAAATAACAACGAATTATTTAGTGGAGCGTAGCGAGAAGCCTCCCTTTGACAAAGGGAGGTTTGGAGGGAATGTAAAGATTTGACTTTCATAATTCCCTCCATACGCAAAGCAGTGATTTGAAACGATAACATAACAAATTAGAAACAACTTAAATAACAACGAATTATTCAGTGGAGCGTAGCGAGAAGCCTCCCTTTTCCAAAGGGAGGTTTGGAGGGAATGTAAAGATTTGACTTTCATAATTCCCTCCATACGTAAAAAGGAGATTTGAAAAACGAGATAACAAATTAGAAACAACTTAAATAACAACGAATTATGAAAGTCGCAGTTGTAGGCGCAAGTGGCGCCGTAGGACAAGAGTTTTTGAAGATTCTCGATGAGCATAACTTCCCACTCGATGAGTTGGTGCTGTTTGGCTCGTCGCGTAGTGCAGGACAAACACGTCTATTTCGAGGTAAAGAGATTGTAATCAAGGAGTTGCAGCACAATGACGATTTCAAAGATATAGACCTCGCATTGGTGTCGGCAGGTGGTGCTATTTCGCGCGACTATGCCGAGACAATCACCAAGTATGGATGTTTGATGATTGACAATTCGAGTTGCTACCGTATGGATGATGATGTGCCGTTGGTGGTACCCGAGGTGAATGCCGAGGATGCCCTGAACGCCCCTCGTCGCATTATCGCCAACCCTAACTGCACCACCATTCAGATGGTTGTGGCGTTGAACGCCATCGAGAAACTATCGCACATAAAGCGAGTACACGTTTCGACCTATCAGTCGGCAAGTGGCGCAGGCGCACAGGCTATGGCGGAGTTGGAGGAGCAGCACTCGTCGCTCGCAAAGGGCGAGGAGGCGAAGGTCGAGAAGTTCGCTTACCAGTTGGCTTTCAACGTTATACCGCATATCGATGTGTTCACCGATAACGACTACACGAAGGAGGAGATGAAGATGCACAACGAGACTCGCAAGATTATGCACTCGGATGTGAGTGTGTCGGCTACCTGTGTGCGAGTGCCTGTTATGCGAGCGCACTCGGAGAGCATCTGGGTGGAGACCGAGCGACCAATTTCGCCGGAGGAGGCTCGCAACGCCTTTGCCGAGGCCGAGGGTGTTGTTGTGGTGGACAACCCGTCGGAGAAGGAGTACCCTATGCCGTTGTTTATTGCGGGTAAGGAGCCTGTATATGTGGGCCGTATCCGCAAGGACATCACCTGCGAGAATGGTTTGACCTTCTGGTGCGTAGCCGACCAAATCAAGAAGGGTGCAGCATTGAATGCCGTACAGATTGCCGAGTGGTTGATTGCCAAGGGTGTTTTGCGTTAAAGAGGCGGAAAAAGGGCGCATAAATTTTGCGGTTTAATTTATTCGTTATAACTTTGCACGATTTATCGCGTATATGCGCGTGCGAGAGTAAGCGTTTTATGGTTAAGATTTGGGGTAAATATATCGTTTTGATGGTGTGTGCGATAGTTTTTGTCGGCACCGCTTCGGCGCGAAAGGAGCAGATGACCACTCGCGAGAAGGTGGAGGCTGGCAAGCGTGTGAGCATCCACAAACTCATAAAGAGCGACGACCCCGAACTTATCTACTCGGAGGCGATGAAGTACTACGACAAGAAGAAGTGGAAGCAAGCGGGCGACCTCTTTGGTGCTTGTCAGGCGTACTATGTGGGTGATGCCCGCGAGGACTCGATAGCCTTTTTCTCGGCACGCAGCAAGTTCAAAGATCGTGACTACGTGGATGCGACGATGCAACTCGACGAGTTCCGACGTAAGTTTGGTCGTAGCGTATTTATCGAGGACGCCGAGGCGATGTTGGCTATGTGCCACTACTACCTCGCTCCCGATGCCACACGCGACCAGACCATAACGAGCGAGGCTATTATCGCCTTCGCGGAGTTTATCGAGCGTTATCCCAACTCGAAGCGTACGGAGGCATTCTCGAACCTTATCACCGAGTTGACCGAGCGTTTGAAGAAGAAGGCGTACCTGAACGCCTACACCTACTACAAGATTCAGCGATACAAGTCGGCGGTTGTGGCTCTGCGTAACGCTTTGAAGTTGTACCCCGACACACCATACCGCGAGGAGATACTCTACCTGATTGCGGTGTCGAACTATCGTCTGGCGCACAACTCTATCGAGGAGAAGCAGGGCGAACGCTATCTGAATGTGTTGGACTCCTACTACTCGTTCATCAACGAGTTCCCCGAGTCGAAGCATCGTAAGGAGTTGGAGCGATACATTAAGGAGTCGAAAGATTATTTAGACAAAAACAACATAGAAAAACAAAAGTAGAGATGGAGATTAAGAAGAACATTCCGAACAACACCGTAACTCGCAAACTCGTTGATTTCGACCGCGAGACCGGTAATGTTTACAAGAGCATCAACGTTATTGCTCGTCGTGCAAATCAAATTGCAGCGGAGTTGAAGAGCGAGTTGACTCGCAAACTTGCCGACTTCTCGTCGCCTACCGACACTCTGGAGGAGACACACGAGAACCGCGAGCAGATTGAGATTTCGCGCTACTACGAGCGTCTTCCAAAGCCGGCGATTATCGCTACCGAGGAGTTCCTCGACGACGAAATCTACTTCCGCGACGCAAAGGAGTAAAACATTGGGGCGATTGGCTTACGGGCCATTGTCCATTAACATTTTTAGAAGATGTTACAGGGTAAACACATCTTGCTGGGTATAACAGGCAGCATAGCGGCATATAAGGCTGCTATGCTTTGTCGTCTTTTGCGTGTGGCAGGAGCCGAGGTTAAGGTGGTGATGACTCCGACAGCGAAGGAGTTTATCACACCCATCACTATGGCTACATTGTCGAAAAACCCTATCGCTGTCGAGTTCTACAACCCCGAGAATGGCGATTGGCATTCGCACATCTCGATGGGCGAGTGGGCGGACTGCTACCTCATAGCACCCGCTACGGCAAACACCATAGCAAAGATGGCGTATGGCATTGCCGACAACCTCTTGCTTACGACCTACCTCTCGGCACGTTGCCGTACGGTAGTCGCTCCGGCGATGGATTGCGATATGTTCTGCCACGACGCTACGCAGCAGAATATTGCGAAGTTGCGTGAGCGTGGCTGTTTGATTCTCGAATCACCCGAGGGAGAGTTGGCGAGCGGACTTACGGGTAAGGGACGTATGATGGAGCCGGAGCAGATTGTTGAGGCTCTGAACGACCTCTTCGCTGCGGAGCAGACCTTGAAGGGTAAGCGCGTGATGGTAACCGCCGGAGCGACTATCGAGGCTATTGACCCGGTGCGCTACATCTCGAACCACTCGACCGGAAAGATGGGTTATGCCATTGCCGAGGCACTCGCAAGACGTGGTGCCGAAGTGGTGCTTGTGAGTGGTAAGACAGCGTTGCCGACACCACAGGGCGTACGTCGTGTGGATGTTCTCTCGGCGGAGGATATGTATGAGGCTGCGGTGGCGGAGTTCGAGCAGTCGGACTGCGCAGTGATGTGTGCTGCCGTAGCGGACTATACACCTGTTGAGGTTAGTGAAACCAAAATCAAAAAGAGCGACGACTCGTTCACGGTAGAACTGCGCAAGACGAAGGATATAGCCTATGAGTTGGGCAGAGTGAAGGGCGCACGCAAGATGGTTGGTTTTGCACTGGAAACCGACAACGAGCAGGCGAATGCCAATGATAAGTTGCGTAAGAAGAACCTCGACCTTATAGTCTTAAACTCGTTGAAGGACGAGGGTGCTGGCTTCGGCTACGACACCAACAAAGTTACGCTTATCGATGCCTCATTGCGTGAGGAGTTGCCACTCGCCTCGAAGGCGGAGGTGGCAGAGCGCATTGCCGACCGCATCGAAAAACTCTTAAAATAGAAGAATCGTGTTACGGAGATTGGTTGTTGAGAACTACGCTCTAATCGAGCATCTCGAAATCGAGTTCGACTCCTCGCTCAACATTATTACGGGCGAAACGGGAGCAGGAAAGTCGATTTTGATGGGTGCTTTGGCGTTGTTGCTCGGAGCCAAGAACGATAGCACAACCATAAAGGACAACTCTCGCTCGTGCGTTGTCGAGGGAGAGTTCGACATTGCCCGACTCGGCTTGGAGGAGGCTTTTGCCGAGTTGGATATAGAGTACGACCACCAAACAATCATACGCCGCACCATATCGCCAAGCGGCAAGAGTCGTGCTTTTGTGAACGACCAGCCGGTGCAACTCTCCGATTTGAAACAACTCGGAGCCTATCTTATAGACATTCACTCGCAGCACCAAAACCTGATTCTCTCGTCGCCACAATTCCGCATTCGTGCTATCGACACCATTGCAGGCAACGAGAAGTTGTTGGCGGAGTATGGTCTATCCTTCGCGACGCTGCAAGAGGCGAAGCGCCGTCTTGCCGAGTTGCAGAGCGCAGCAAAACGCAATGCCGACGAGGAGGATTGGTTGCGTCATCAGGCGGAGGAGTTGCGCGGAGCGGCACTTCGTGTGGGCGAAACGGAGGAGTTGGAGGCGGAGTTGCTGACACTCGAAAATGCCGACACCATAAGCGAGGCGTTGCAGCGTGTTACGCAGTCGCTCGACGAGGAGATGACGGGTGTTTTGACCACTTTGCGTGAGGGTGAAAATGCGTTGCGTAGAGTGTCGGAGCATTACGCTGCGGCAGCGGAGTTGATGGAGCGCATACACTCTACGGCTGTGGAGTTGAAGGATATATCGGCTACGGCAGCGGCAGACTTGGAGCGCATAGAGGCAAATCCCGAGCGACTCGATGCGGTAAATGCACGTCTTGACCTTATCTACACCCTGCAACGCAAACATCGTTGCGAGGGCGTTGAGGAGTTGATAGCCTTGCGAGATAAGTATGCCGAGCAACTATCCGCTATCGAACATAGCGACGAGTTGCTCAAAGAGGCAGAGGCGAAGGTTGCCGAGGCAGAGAATGAGGTTACGTCGCTCTCGAAAAAGTTGCACGATGCACGTGTTAAGGCTTCGCCTGCATTTGCCGATGCGGTGGTAGAGATTCTGCGCAACGTGGCAATGGCGGATGCAGAGTTTAAGATTGCAGTAACATCCTGCACACCAACACTTTCGGGTGCCGATACGGTCGATTTTCTCTTTTCGGCAAACGCTGCGGTCGAGGCTCGCCCAATCGAAAAAATTGCTTCGGGCGGCGAACTTTCGCGTGTGATGTTGGCTTTGAAAACCATCCTCGCACAGCACTTGGCGTTGCCTACAATCATATTCGACGAGATTGATACGGGTATCTCGGGGCGTACGGCCAACGATGTAGGCGATATAATTAGCAGACTTGCCGAGCAGATGCAGGTTATCGACATTACCCACTCGCCACAGGTGGCATCGAAGGGAAAACGCCACTTTTTGGTCTACAAGGAGCAGAGTCGTACCCACATTCGCCCACTCTCCAACAATGAGCGTGTCGAGGAGATAGCCAAGATGCTCTCGGGCGATACCATTACCGATGCTGCTTTGGCGCAGGCAAAACACCTCTTATCTCTATAATAAGGGTTTTGTAATCATCTCTTAATTTTGCACTCTGCATTTTGAATTTTGCATTATGAAACTTCTGGCTCAAATAGCGGCTCTCGTTGTGGTTACACTTTTTTTCTCGTGTAGCAACAATAGGGTTGCACCCATGAGCGAGCCGATATATACCCCACGCTACGCCAAAGGGTTTACGATTGAGCGCGACATAGCAAGTGGCGTACAGTATCTCGTCGTAAAGAACCCTTGGCAGGGAGCCAAAGGGGCTGTTTTCTACACAAAAATTGACTCACTTGCGCCACCCAAGCGTATGGTGGCGATGTCGTCGAGCCACGCAGCGATGATAGATATTATAGGTTGCTCCGACCGCATTGTCGGTCTCTCGGGCTGTCGTTTTATCCACTCGCCATCCATTCGCCAAGCGATTGCTCGGGGCGAGATTTGCGAGGTGGGCTACGACTCGGCATTCGATTTCGAGCGCGTAACGCTGCTCAACACCGATATGGTGCTTCTCTATGGCGTTGCGGGCGAGGCAAAGCGCATAACCAACAAACTCGACGAGGTGGGCATACCTTATATTTATATAGGCGACTACCTCGAGTCGGAGCCTTTGGGCAAGGCGGAGTGGGTGGTGGCCGTCGCCTATCTTTGCGGAGTGGCGGAGCAGGGTAGGGCGTTTTTCGATGTTGTGGCGGAGCGTTACAACGCCCTGTGCGCACAACAACACTCTTCGGCATATCGCCCTCGTGTTATGCTCAACCTCCCTTATCGTGATAGTTGGTTTATGCCGCCACACAACAGTTATATGGTGCGCCTAATCGAGGATGCGGGAGGGCATTGTTTGTTGCCGGAGGAGCAGGATGAAGATGCGACCACCTCGAAGCCAATCTCGTTGGAGGAGGCTATGGAGTTGGCGTTGCAGGCGGACTTTTGGATAAACCTCGGGCAGATAGCCTCGAAGGCGGAGTTGCAAGCCGTAGCACCGCACTTTGGCGAGGTGGATGCGGTGCGTTTTTCGCGCCTTTACAACAACACCAAGCGCACGAACGAGAGTCGTGGCAGCGACTTCTGGGAGTCGGGAGCAGTACGCCCCGATTTGATACTTGCCGACCTTGTGAAGATTCTGCACTACGAGTCGCCAACCGACTCGCTCTATTACTATAAAAAGATTGAATAATGAAACGACGTTCGACAATACTATTTCTGCTTCTCGCTGCGCTCTGCGTGGTGCTGTTTGTGGTGGATTTGGCGGTAGGCTCGGTAGCAATTCCGCCATCGAAGGTGGTGGCAACACTCTTTGGGGGAGGCTCCAATGTGATGCAGACCATCGTCTTCGATATACGCCTTGTGCGTGCTGTGGTGGCGGTGTTGGCGGGTGCGGCACTCTCGGTTAGCGGCTTGCAGATGCAGGTGCTGTTTAGAAACCCATTGGCGGGCCCCTATGTGTTGGGTGTATCGGCAGGAGCGAGTTTTGGTGTTGCACTCTTCTTGTTGGGCGTACCTCTGCTCGGCATTGCACTCTCGCCCGAACTCCAAACCCTCGGCACGGCAGGTGCTGCGTGGATAGGTTCGGCTGTGGTGCTGGTCGCTGTGGTGGCATTGGCTCGTCGCATTAAGGATATTATGGTTATGCTCATCCTCGGCATTATGCTCTCGTCGGGCGTAGGCGCTCTGGTCGAGATTATGCAGTATTTTAGTAGCGAGGCACAACTCAAATCCTACATCGTTTGGACTATGGGGTCGTTGGGCGACGTAACCTCTCCGCAACTTATGGTGCTTACGCCTGTGATTGTTGCAGGTTTAGTTCTCGCCGTAGCGGCTATTAAGCCTATGAATATGTTGCTTGC
Source organism: Alistipes sp. (assembly GCA_045543395.1). Taxonomy (GTDB): domain Bacteria; phylum Bacteroidota; class Bacteroidia; order Bacteroidales; family Rikenellaceae; genus Alistipes. The sequence continues at coordinate 38,703 of JAZQML010000044.1, forward strand.
GGGCGAGCGATACGCAGCCTCTATGGGCATCAATATCAAGCAGTCGCGCAACCTTATTCTCCTCTCGACAACCCTCTTGGCGGGAACGGTTACGGCATTTTGTGGCCCAATCGGCTTTGTCGGCATTGCCGTACCGCATATTGCTCGAATGTTGTTCCGCTCGGCAGATCATCGTACGCTTCTGCCGGCAACCATCCTCTCGGGCGTTGCAATGTTGCTCGTGGGGGATATTTTGGCAAAATATTTCGTTCTGCCCATAAACACCATCACCGCTTTGATGGGTATTCCGATTGTGATTTATATTGTTACACGCCACCGATGATACGTATTGAAAACATAACCCTTTCCTACGGCACACACACCATTTTGCGTGATGTGTCGTTGCATCTGCACTCCGGCGAACTCTGCGCCCTCGTAGGTTGCAACGGAGCCGGCAAAAGCACCCTTCTGCGTGCTTTGACCTCGCACAGCGACACCCGCATCGGGGGAACACCTCTCGGCGAGATGGATGCCGAGAAGTTGGCGCAGAGTGTGGCTATTGTTACCACCGAGCGTATCCGCATCGAGAACTTGGCGGTGGAGGAGTTGGTGGCTATGGGGCGTGCGCCATATACAAATTGGATGGGACACCTGCAAGATGTTGACCGTGAGATTGTTAGTCGGGCCATCGAGGCTGTCGGAATGAGCGCATTCGTGGGCAGAGATACCTCGTCGCTCTCGGATGGCGAGTTGCAACGAGTGATGATTGCTCGAGCCATAGCGCAGCAAACGCCTATCATTTTGCTCGACGAGCCAACGGCATTTTTGGATATCCCGACACGCTTCGAGGTGTGTCGCCTGCTTGCCGATTTGGCGCACAACGAGGGTAAGTGTATACTCTTTTCGACACACGATGTGGACTCTGCAATTCCGGTGTGCGACTCCTTTGCAATAATCGACAATGGCGAGTTGCGTAAACTCCCAACTACGGAGGCTTCCGTCGAGATTGAACGCATTTTTAGGCGGTAGTTTCAAATTTTTTACTAACTTTGTATCACATAACACACTAATACCTACTAACTATGAAGAGAATTTTAACTATCGCAATTATGCTGGTTGCCTTCGTAACCGCATTTGCATCACAACCTCGTGCCGAGTATCCGCGCCCGCAGTTCGAGCGCAGCGAGTGGGTAAATCTCAATGGCGAGTGGACCTACGAACTCGATCTTGTGAATACGGGTTTCGACCGTAAGTTGTTCAATAGCAATGGCTTCGCCGACAAGATTATCGTTCCGTTCTGCCCGGAGAGCAAACTCTCGGGTGTGGAGCATAAGGATATCATCACAGGCATTTGGTATCATCGTACCATTCAGGCCCCTGCTACGTGGGCAAACCGAAAGATTATGTTGCACTTCGGTGCCGTATATTACGAGGCCGAGGTGTATGTTGATGGCAACTTCGTAGGTCGTCACTTTGGTGGTTCGTCGCCATTTGCCCTCGATGTTACCAACTATCTCGCCGATGGAAAGGCTCACAACCTCGTCGTACGTGCTTTGAGCGACCTCCGCACCCGCACACAGGGTTCGGGCAAGCAGTCGTTGCGCAGTTATTCGTATGGTTGCGTTTATACCCGCACAACAGGTATCTGGCAGACCGTATGGATGGAGGCTACCGACAACTACTCGCTCGATCACGTTCAGGTTATCACCGATATCGACAATCATCAGGTGATAGTTACTCCTCGCTACTACAACACCGCCGCATCAAACACTCTTACCATCAACATTAAGGATGGCTCGAAGGTTGTTGCAAAGAAACAGGTGGCACAGGTTGAGGGTTTGCCTATCGTCATCCCGATGAAGAAGTATCAGACTTGGTCGCCCGAGAACCCTAAACTCTACGATGTGGAGTACGTTATAGCCGACAAGGATGGTAATGTGATAGACCGCATCTCGTCGTACCTCGGTATGCGCAAAGTACACATCGATGGCAATAAGGTCTATCTCAACAACAAACCTTACTACCAGCGTTTGGTACTCGATCAGGGCTTCTATCCCGATGGCATTTGGACTGCACCGAGCGATGCAGCGTTGAAGCGCGATATCGAGATGTCTATCGAGGTGGGCTTCAATGGCGCACGCCTGCACCAGAAGGTGTTTGAGGAGCGTTTCCTCTATTGGGCAGACAAACTCGGCTACCTCGTCTGGGGCGAGTATGCAAGTTGGGGTGTAGATGTTAGTTTGCCTGAAACTGCCCGCAACTACCTCACCGAATGGCAGAACATTGTAGTTCGCGATCGTAACCACCCTTCAATCGTAACTTGGACTCCACTCAACGAGGCGTGGTATCCGGACAACGTACAATACCCACGTCTTGTGGAGGATCTCTACACCGTTACACATATTGTCGATCCTACTCGACCTGTAAATACCGTAAGTGGTGGTATCATTACCAACGATTACGATATTTGCGCTATGCACAACTACGAGCAGGATGGCGAGAAACTCAAAGCCAAGGTATACAATCCGGAGAGTGGCAAGTTCTACCATTATAGTGCTAAATATATTCCGAAATCGAAGGATTCGAGCGGAATGCCAACTGTGGGAGATGTGTCAACCAAGGCACCATTCAAGCAGGCGGAGTACGATGGCAAGAGGCCATATTTCCTCGATGAGTTTGGTGGCATCAAGTGCCTCGAAGCAAACCCTACAAAAGATACCGATCGCAAGGCTTCGTGGGGCTACGGTAAGTCGGCACGTACGAAGGAGGAGTTCTACAAGCGATTGGAGTCGCAGGTCGATGCTCTGCTCTCGATTAGCGATAAGGTTTGGGGCTACTGCTACACCCAACTTACCGACGTAGAGCAGGAGGAGAATGGTATATTCCTCTACGACCGCACACCGAAGTACGATGCTGCTCGATTGAAGTCTATTTTCGGCAAGAACCCGAAAGAGATGACCTCAAAATAGTTTTGAATTGGGATAAAAACAGTGGGGCTGCTCCGTTTGGGGCAGCCCTATTTTGTAGGCAGATGACGAGCAAGATGGCAAGTGTCATAAAACAAAAAGATGCCGCTTTGCGACATCTCCTTGCTTCGTTTGTTCTGTTCGGGTGGAAGATGGGATTGGCTACTCCGCTCGCTTACGCTCGCTTCGCTTAACGCCTTTCCCCTCTGCTCGCCGCAGGGGCACTTCCGAACTCCAAGCACTCCGCAAGGAGTTGACAAATCAACCTCTTTTGTTCTATGGCACTACGCCTTACAAATAAATTTGTGTCGTAGCACCATAAAACAAAAAGATGTCACAAAGTGACATCTCCTTGCTTCGTTTGTTTCGTTCGGGTGGAAGATGGGATTCGAACCCACGACCTTCGGAACCACAATCCGCAACTCTAACCAGCTGAGCTACATCCACCATCTAAATTCCTCTCGGAATCGGGTGCAAATGTAATACACTTTTTCAGATTGTCCAAATTTTTCGACAAAAATGTGATTCTCAAACCCCCATTTACCTCAAATCACGCCAATCGTGAATTGATAATTGATAGTTGAGAATCGAAAACTCTCCCCTCTCCTTACCCCTCCCTCCTCGTCGCTTTTTGCCTCTTTGTGATATTTTCGTATCTTTGCAGATATTAAGAGGGTTGTCTATGAAATACCTATACTATCCGTTTATTGTGCTGATGTTGGTGCTTGTGGTTGTAGAGTTGGTGCCGATTGTTGTGTGGGCGGTGCCGAACTACAAAACATACCAATGGGTACTCTATGGTATGCTCGCCTATCTCGTCTTACGTAAGTTGCGGCCCTTCTCGCGCAACGAGGAGTGGTTGCAAACCACATCGCACGAGATGACGCACGCCTTTGTGGGTATGTTGTTTCTCCACAAGATACACTCGTTGGAGGTGACGCACGACGGCGAAGGTTCGGTCTATCACAGCGGAGGCTCGTTCGGCAGTATGTTTATAAGTTTGTCGCCCTACTGTTTTCCGATGCTTACCTACGTAATGCTGCTTATCCGCATCGTGGGCGCAAAGGAGTTTTTCTATGTTTTCGACATATTGATTGGTCTTTCGTTGGCGTTCCACATAGTCTGTTTTTTCAAGCAGACCGGCTCCTATCAGCCCGACATCAAGAAGCAAGGGTACGTTCGCTCCTACCTGTTCCTCGTAACGGCGTGGTTGTTCAACGCCAGCGTGATATTGCTGGATGTGAGAATGGGTTTTGTGGCGACCATAAAACACCTCTTTGTGGGATATTGGCACGATTTGGTTGTGGGGTGGAATGCAACCGAAGCCTTTGCCATCAAGATGTGGGGCTTGGCAGAGGGTTATATAGTCGCACTTATGCAGTAGTTTAGGCGGTTAAAAAGAGAGAAATCACTACTTATAGTGATTGACAAAGTAGAAAAAAAGTAGTTACTTTGTGGCGTAATTGAAAAAGTATGAGTCTGCATCTCCGAAAATATCTGCTCGCAGGGCTTCTGGTGCTTGTGTTTGCGGTGGCTTCTGCCTCCGACAACGAGCCACAGGTGGACACCCTGATTGCGGTAGATAGGGTGCAGATTACCGCCATAAAGCAGGGTTCGGAGTTGCGCCGTGAGGCGGTGTCGGCTTCGGTGTTGGGTGGTCGCACTCTTACGATGCGAGGAGTCTCGGCCGTTAAGGATGCGATGATGGATATCCCGAACCTTTTTATGCCCGACTACGGCTCGCGCACCACATCGTCAATCTATGTGCGAGGTATGGGTACACGTATCGACCAACCTGTTGTGGGTATGACGGTCGATAATGTGCAGTTGGCCGACAAGAATCTCTACGACACAGAATTGCAAGATATTGAGCGTATCGAGTTTCTGCGTGGTCCGCAGGCGACGCTCTATGGTCGCAACACGATGGGTGGTGTGATAAACGTCTACACCCTCTCGCCATTGACCTATCAGGGTGTGCGACTGCGTGCCGACTACGGCTCGCGCAACTCGTTTCGAGTTTCGGCATCATCCTACAATCGCTTCAACGAAAAGTTTGGCTTCTCGGTCTCGGCGCAGTATGCCCGCCACGACGGATATTGGCGCAACTCCTACAACAATTCGCTCTGCGATGGGGAGGATAGCGGAAATTTCCGCACCAAGTTCCAATATCGCAGTGGTGCATTGAGTATCGACAACACACTCGCCTTTTCGATTGTGGAGCAGGGTGGCTACCCCTACGAATATGTGGGTAGTCCGAACCCCGAAAAACATCGCGAGGAGTTGGTGGGTAAAATCTGCTACAACGAGCCTTCGACCTACGGCAGAGTGGCTGCGAGCGAGGGTTTGAGTGTGCGCTACGACTTCGGTAAGTTCTCGTTGGCGAGCATCACTTCGTATCAATATATGAACGATAGGATGCACATCGACAACGACTTTCTGCCCGAGTACTACTTCACGCTCGAGCAGCGCAAGCAGCAGCACCAAGTTGCAGAAGATCTCATTCTGCGCTCGAAGTCGGAGGGTAAGTATCGTTGGTTGGCGGGAGTTTACGGCTTCTTCAAGAGGGATAATATGCAGGCTCCGGTGACGTTCGGGCCTACGGGCATCCAAAAGTTGATACTCGACAATATCAACGCCAACACCCCCTATGACGGCATCTACCATTGGGGCGATGGCGAGGGTAATGGTGCGGACGAGTTGTTGCTCGATAGCCGCTTCACAACGCACAATAGCGGTGTTGCGGCCTATCATCGTAGCGACTTGCATCTGGGGCGTTGGCACCTCGCTTTGGGGTTGCGATTGGACTACGAGATAGTAGAAATGCTCTACAACACCTCCACGCAAACCCACTACACCGCCATACCGAGCGATTCGACAAAGCAGCCGACAACCGTAGCGGTGGATATCAACGACAGCGACCTCCTCAAACGTGGTTTTTTGGAGTTCCTGCCATCGTTTTCGGTATTGGTAAATTTGGATGGCGCGGGGCGCAATATGCTCTATCTCTCCACCTCGAAGGGGTATAAGGCGGGAGGTTTCAATACGCAGATGTTCTCGGAGGTGCTGCAACGTCGCCTGAAAAAGCAGATGGGACTCTCGCAGGAGATAGATGTCGATGCGTTGTGCGCCTACGCCCCCGAGCATAGTTACAACTTGGAGTTGGGAGGTCACTTCGCCACCAAAGATGGACTCTTTACGGCGGATGCGGCGTTGTTCTACATAGAGTGTGTAGACCAGCAACTTACGGTGTTCCCCGATGAGAATAGCACCGGCCGTATGATGACCAACGCAGGTCGTACCCGCTCCTTTGGAGCGGAGTTGTCGGCTACGGCACGCTTGGCAAAGACGTTGGTGTTGAGTGGCTCGTATGGCTACACGAATGCCAAATTTAGGGAGTTTGTGTCGGGTGGCGTGAATTATGCGGGTAAATTTATACCATACGCACCGAAAAATTCGTTATCTTTGCGCTTGCAGCAGACCGTTCCGTTCCGCTCGAATTGGATAGATAGAATGGTTTTGGGCGTGGGAGTTATGGGTGCGGGACGCATCTATTGGAACGAGGCGAACGATCTGTCGCAACCCTTCTATGCTCTGTTGGAGGCCTCGGTGCGCTTCGAGGGCGAGAAGTGGGCGGTGGATGTCTGGTGCAAGAACGCAACAAATACGAGGTACGATGTGTTCTACTTCGAGTCTATGGGTAACCGATTTTTGCAACGTGGACGACCCGTAACAGGTGGATTGAGAGTAATGATAAACATTTTATAGGAGTATGAAAAAAATCTTTGTTTTGGCGTGTGGTGCGTTGCTCTTTGCAACGTCGTGTTTGAGTGGCGGAGGCTCGGCTGGCTCGTCGGAGGCTACCTACCCGGGTAAGGTTGTCGTCAAGAGTATCTCTACCGAAGAGGTTTCCTATTCGGATGAGGATGCTTCGATTACGGTGCAGATACCTAATATGTTGGAGCCAAAATTCGATATTATATTCAACGACATAAAGTTTGCGACGATGATGCCGAAGTTGAATATCGAGTTCGAGGGACTCCCCTTTGTAGCCACAGTTTCGGAGGATGAGACCACGCTCAACCACATTTTCAACGTCAAAGACGTGGTGCCTACAATCGGCGGTGTGCCATACGAAAAGTATAAGGTGGATAGCATCAAAGGGTGTATAGGTCGCCCTGTGACGGTCGATTTCTGGATGTCGTCGAAGGATCAGATGGTGCATTTCACCACCGCAACAAGCAACGAAAACTAAAAAACTAAATGATATGAAACCTGAATACAGACCCTATGTTGAGGAGTTGATAGAACTCGCAGTGAAAGAGGATATTGGCGATGGCGACCACACTTCGTTGTGTTGCATTCCGGCAGATGAGCGTGGCCGTATGCGCCTTTTGTGCAAGCAGGAGGGCATTATCGCGGGCATAGAGGTGGCAAAGATGGTCACCGAGCGATTGGATGCCGAGGTTAAGTTCGAGCAGATTCTGAACGATGGCGACCGCGTGAAGGTGGGCGATGTGGCGTTCTATGTAGAGGGCAATTTGCAGTCGTTGTTGCGTGCCGAGCGCATCCTGCTCAACATTATGCAGCGTATGAGCGGTGTGGCTACGCAGACAGCCGTATATGCCGACCGCATAGCCGATTTGCACACCAAGGTACTCGACACCCGCAAGACCACACCGGGTATGCGTGTGTTGGAGAAGATGGCGGTAAAGATGGGTGGTGGCGAGAATCACCGCATCGGTCTTTTCGATATGATTTTGTTGAAGGACAACCATATCGACTTTGCCGGAGGCGTTGCCAAGGCGGTAACGGGTGCAAAGGAGTATTTGAAGGCGAAGGGCAAGAGGATTCCTATCGAGTGCGAGGTGCGCTCGTTGGAGGATATCAAGGAGGTGTTCGCTGCGGGAGGTGTCGATAGAATTATGTTCGACAACTTCTCGGTCGAGCAGACTCGTGAGGCGGTGGCTCTGGTGGCTGGCCGTTGCGAAACCGAGTCGAGCGGCGGTATCACACTCGATACTCTGCGCGACTACGCCGAGACAGGTGTTGATTTTATCTCGGTGGGTGCTTTGACACACCAAATAAAGTCGCTCGATATGTCGTTGAAGGCGTGCTAACCCCGCCCAAAAACTTACGCAGATGAATAAGGATTTTGCAGTTGCAACTCTCACCGCAGAGCGTTTGGTGGAGTTGTCGAACCTCGCCGTACTCGCTTTTCGCGACGACCCTTACTACCGAACGCTGTTTGGTGAGGGCGATATAGATGAACAGTTGTACGGGATATTCAACAACTGCGCCAGCGGATGTATCGAAAATGGCGTGGTTAAGGGCGTTGTTTCCACCTCCACCAACGAGTTGGTGGGCTTTGCTATGTTGTTCGACTTCAACTATGTGAGGGTAAGCAACACTCAATTCTACAACGATATTTTCCCTGCCGAGTACGGTTGTGACACTCTTGCCAACAAAGTCGCAGAGTTCGTAGGTCGCTACTCCGAGTATTACTACATCCTCTCGGTGGCGGTTTCGCCAAAGTGGCAACGCAAAGGAGTTTGCGGTTTGCTGTTGGATGATATTCAAAAGGAGTTCGGCCACTACAACCTGATAAGCGACGTATCATCCCCGATTTTGTATCGTCTGCTCTGCGAAAAGTTCGGTTTCGGAGAGGTCTTTGCCGACGACAATCTGAAAATTGTTCATCGCCTATCGGATGTTTCAAGCAGGGTGAACGAGTGTTACGTAAAGGGCGATATAGCCTTTGTTGTGCCAAACGACTTCGACACTACACTTCTCCCCGAGGTTAAGCGTTGCGAAAAGGGGATAACCCTACAACATATCGAGCAACTTCCCGATGCGCTAACCTACCGCACAACAGGTTGTGGCTCGGCTCTGGTTCAGCGCGTGGAGGGAACAATAAAGACACTGCAATATTGGCATCGCCTGATAAACAGCCTATTCTGCGAGGAGATTGTTGTGGAGGTTGAAGGCAAGGATACACTCTGCTACCTTCAGAGTGCGCACTGCCCAACCAACCCCAACCAACTCGCCGAGATGAAGGCGTTGGCGGAGCAGTACGATGATGAGTTCGATGTCGAGACCGACACATTCACCTGCGTTCCCATCGAGTACACCTCGTTGGATAGGGTAGTCGAGTGCAAAGAACGCCCGCGCAACATCCACCGCATAATTCAGTGTCTGAAATTCCGCACCGACTACGAAACGGGAGTGTTTGTCGATAACAACGACTCGGATAGTAACCTCTCCACCCGCATTAAACGCTGCTATTTGGGCTGCTATAAGGTGCGATTGTATAGCGAGAAATCTATCTCGTTCAGCGTCTGTGCCGACAACGACAATGCCATAACCGACAACCTCGTTGTGGGCGTTATAGCCTCGTTGGACCGTCGTACTTCGTGCGGTGTTCTGCACTTGGTTGTTATGTCGTCGAACGTTCCGATTTCGCAATATCTCGACTCGGTAGCCCGCAACCAGATTATGGTACATAACGGTGGCGAGGTGGTGAGCCTCTACGCACTGCTCGAACAGAAATTCTCCATCTTCAAGCGTGGCTTGGCGAAGAATTATGTGAGCATCCACCAAAGCCGTAAGGGCGTAGACGAGCAGATGCTGGCATCGATACTCTACTCCGAAACCTACTACAAGAGCGAGGAGGGGTTGGGCAAAGTTATCGATCCGGGCATTGTGGACCAACTCGGCAAGGAGAGTGGCAGTGCGCAATACAACTACGCCTCATTGTATACCCACACCAATACTATTGTGCAGATTGCGCCGTTGCACTGCTGCTTTCAGGATCGCATCATCAGCGAAACCGTTACGATGTTCTATGTAGAGATGGTGCTGTTCGAGGAGTCGGCAATAGATATTATGTCGGCAAGGATAGTAGACTTTTTGGCAAAGATTGACACTAAAAAGCCGAAGCAGATATTCCACAATATTGTTGCCCTCTATGGCGAGGATACCAAGTCGATGGAGTTTTGGGATTTGAGGTTGAACTACCCATCGTCGCGAGTGTCGATAAATCTCGTTCGCGATGCGTTCCAAATCGACAAACAACGCAAGCAGTTGGAGTTGAAGAAGAAGCAGTTGTTCAGCGTGTCGGAGATGCGCAGCAACCTCCACTCCTATGTAGAGTCGCAGGTGGTAACCATTGTTGGTGCGTTGCTCTCGGTAATTTCGTTATTGGAGTGCATCTACGCCCCCGACAAACATACACAACTGCTCTTTGCTGTGATTACCGTAGCGATATTTGTACTCTACATCCGCTACGCCTCGACAGTGCGAAATAGACGAAAATAGCGTGTATAACCATACAAAAAGACCTATGCAACAATGTTGCATAGGTCTTTTATCTCTAAATTTAGACGCTTTGGTTTCACCCTACCAAAGTAGATATTTCCATCTTTAATACCCCTAATTCTTTAACTGCGAGGCGAGTTCCTCGGCACGAGCCAGAGCGAGGTCGATATGGTCGAGAACATTCTCCTTACCCACCTTCTGCAATAAGCCTGCACGCTCGATTGCCGCATAAACCTTCTTGTTTACGCCCGAAAGAATAACTATCTGTCCCGCCTTCAACGCCGCCTCGATAAAGATTTCGAGGTTGTGCAAGCCCGTAGAGTCGATAAACGACACCTTACGCATACGCACAATGCGGATAGGCTCCGACTTGTGTCGTGCGGTCATCTCCTCGAACTTCGTAGCCACGCCAAAGAAGAATGGGCCCTCAATCTCGTAGACCTCGACACCCTTCGGAATAGCCAACTGAACGTCGCTCTCCTCGCCATCGTGGTGCAACTCCATCTCATCGCGCAAAACCGAGATGCGCGAAGTCTCCATAATACGGCGCACAAAGAGTACAACCGCCAAAATCAAGCCCACCTCGATAGCGATGGTGAGGTCGAAAATGATGGTGAGCAACATCGTAGTAAAGAGAATTGCGATATCCGAGCGCGACTGACGGCACATCGAGCGGATGGTGCGCCAACCACTCATATTGTACGACACCATAATCAGCACACCCGCCAAGCAAGGCATTGGAATTGCGCCCACCAAGTCGCCCAAGAACAACAGCACAAGCAGCAACACTACCGTATGCACAACGCCTGCAACAGGGGTGCGACCGCCATTGTTGATATTCGCCATAGTTCGCGCAATAGCACCCGTAGCAGGAATACCGCCGAAGAATGGAACTACGATATTAGCCAAGCCCTGCGCCATAAGTTCGGTGTTGGAGTTGTGGCGCGAGCCGATAACACCATCCGAAACCATAGCCGAGAGCAACGATTCGATAGCACCGAGCATAGCAATCGTAAACGCCGTAGGGAGCAACGCCTGAACAGTTGGCCAGAGTGGCTGACCGTTGAGCGAAGGTGCTGTGAACGACGGAAGTCCCGACGGCAAGTCGTAGAGGTCTTTGATTGTGGCTACGGGGTGAATGCCCGCAAACTGCTCCAAAGCCCAGCAGAAGGCCGTCATAACGACAATAGCGAGCAACGAACCCGGAATTTTTTTCGAGATATACGGCGTGCCTACGATAATCAAAATCGAGGCGATGCCGATGCCGAATGCCCACCAATTTATGTTACCTATATTATTAAAATAGCACTCCCATTTCTCGATAAAGTTTGCCGGCACATTCTCGATACCCAAGCCGAACAGGTCGTTCATCTGTGTAGAGAAAATGGTTACGGCGATACCTGCGGTGAAGCCCACGATAATAGGGTAGGGCATAAACTTGATAATCGAGCCAATCTTGAATATACCCATCAGCACAAGCATAATACCCGCCATAATGGTTGCTATGGCGAGTCCGCCCACGCCAAATTGCTGGATGACGCCGTAGATGATTACGATAAATGCGCCCGTAGGGCCACCAATCTGCACACGCGAGCCACCAAACACCGAAACTATAAAGCCGGCGATAATTGCTGTGACCAAGCCCTCGGTAGGGCCGACACCCGATGCGATACCGAAGGCGATAGCGAGCGGAATAGCCACGATGCCCACGATGATACCCGCCATAATATCCTTCATAAACGTTGCGCGGTTGTAGTGGCGCAGTGTGAATAGAATTTTGGGGTCGAAATCGATAGAAAAACGAGATTTCATAAACTTACTTAAAAAACAAATTGCGGTGCTGTTGTAGCACCATTTTTACCTAACTGCGCTGCAAAGGTATTGCAAAAATGGATATGTTGTTCTTTTTGGGTGCATTAAAATTAAAAAGTTTTCCGCTTCCCTTTTTTCGTTTTCCGTTTTTATGTTTATCTTTGCAGCCGGAAATTTCTAATAATTAAAAATATACAACTATGACAATTACAGCCGCTGATATCAAAATCGGTATGTGCATCGAGATGGATGGCAAGACCTTCCTTGTTGTCGATTTCCAGCACTGCAAGCCGGGCAAGGGCCCTGCTTTCGTTCGTTCGAAACTCAAGAATTTGGAGAATGGTCGCGTTCTCGAAAACACCTTCTCGTCGGTAGGAATCAAGATCGAGCAGGTACGTGTTGAGCGTCGTCCATACCAGTTCACCTACGAGGATGACCTCGGTGCTCACTTTATGCACACCGAGACTTTCGAGGAGATCAACATCGAGAAGTCGCTTATCGACAACTACGACCTTATGGCTGATGGTCAGATCGTTGAGGTTATGTACCACACCGAGAAGGACGTTGTTCTTGCAGCCGAGTTGCCACCAATCGTAGATATGGAGGTAACCTACACCGAGCCGGGCATTAAGGGCGATACCGCTTCGACCAACTCGTTGAAGCCTGCTACCGTAAACACCGGCGCAACTATCAAGGTGCCTTTGTTTATCAACACCGGCGACAAGATTCGTGTAGACACCCGCACTCGCGAGTACTACGAGCGCATCAAGTAAAAAAAATAGTCTAATAAGGAGATTTCGGCGTTACGCATCGGTCGTTGATATGCTCACATACGTTTAGTATGCTCTGCTATCAACGCCTCGCAAGCCTTGAAATCTCACTTATTATACAATTTTTTCGGCATTACGCTGTTCATCCGCAAGGTTGGACAGCGTTTTTTTTGTGAGTAATTAGTAGTGAGTAGTTTTTTAATTTCCCTAATTTCCCTAATTTCCCTAAACTCCCTAAATTCTCTAAATTCTCTAAATTCTCTACCGCCCCTATGCCCCTAATTTATATCATCCCCAAAAAACGTAAAAATTTTCCTAATATAATTAGGTATAACAGTTTATTATGCTTAACTTTGCCGCTCGATTAGGTATATGAGTTTTTTCACTTAAAAATTTTTTAACAATTTAATAATCAAAATTATGAAGCGTACAATTCTTACGGAGTATATTACTCCAAGTTTGGATGTCTGCTTGGTAGAGGCCGAGTCGGGCTATATTGCATCGACGCAGTATGGCGAGGCGGGTGCTGCCGGCAAGATTGAAGAGGGTGGTTGGTACGAACTCTAAAAACTGTGCAATGCTATGAAGAAGATCTTTACAAAATTGATGCTTTTGGCAGTTGCAGCAGCTGCATTAGTATCGTGCGAGAACAAATTTGAGGAGCAGACACCGAGTGTCGAACTCACACAGACAGTAACTCTCTCGGCAGAGAAACCAACCGAGGTTCGTACCGAGTTGATCGAGGGTGTTCCATATTGGAGCAAGGACGATCAGATTGGTGTTTACGTAGTTGATGACGAGAACAACTACAAGAACTATGCCTTCAAGAATGATAGCGAGGATGAGGTATCTCTTACCACTACGTTTACCGGAACAACTGCGGTAGCAAACACTCTCTATGTTTACTATCCTTACACAAATTTCAGCACCCCTGTTACAGAGAAGGGTGTTAAGGTTGAGATTCTTGCAAATCAGGAGCCTACCGCTACATCGTTCGACGGCAGAACAGACCTTATGATTGCAAAGCCTGTAACTCTCGACGAGGAGGGCAAGCAACTCTCTGGTTTGGAGTTTGCGCGTGTGGCAGCAATCGTTAAGGTTTTGTTGAATGATAAGACCACCGACAAATTGTTGACTGGTCAGCACGTATCGTCTTTGACTATGACCGCAGCAACCAACCTCGTAGGTCGTGTATATCTCGATGTTGTAAATCAGGAGATTTTTACTGGCGAGAACGGTGGCTTGTACTATGGTCAGTCGAAGAGCGTAACTGCAACCTACTCTGAGGCTACTCAGTACGAGGTTAATGGCACAAACGCAACCTATCTCGTTGTTTATCCGCAGACTTTGGCTGCTGGCTCGAAACTCACTATCGAGGCATCGACCGAGGGCTATGCTATCTCGAAGGAGATTACATTGCCAAGCGACATCGAGTTGTTGGCAGGCAAGGTTACCACTTTGAACGTATCGCTCGCAGCAGAGAATGTTGTAGCCGAGGCTACCGGTCTTGCATTGCCTGTTGAGGACGACTTTGCTTGGGCAACAGGCACTAGCGGTATTACCCCAAGTGGTGAGTTGTGGTCGTCTGATTGCGCATATACCTATGGCGGAAATGGCTCATTGCGTCTTGGTAAGAGTGGCGAGTGTGGTCATATTACTACTGCAGATCTCGATCTTTCGCAGCCATTTACTGTGGTTGTTGATGCAAAGGCTTGGACAACAGAGACCTCGCAGGTCGCTGTTACTGTTGGAGATGTTACACAAACATCTGCTAATTTGCCAGCAGAGACTGCAGGCTTCACAACTTATACATTTAAGTTTGATGCCGCAGGCAAGAAAGAGGCTGTCAAGATTGCTATTACAGGCAAGCGTGGCTATATCGACAACTTGAAGATTGTTGCAGGACACGACTATGTATTGCCTCCTGTATTGACCGTAAATGTTGAGTCGATTACAAACATTTCGCACGAGGGCGAGAATGTTACTTTTGAGTACGAGGTTGCAAACCCTGTTGAGGGTACAAGCGTTGTTATCACCGCCGATGCAGAGTGGCTTACAATTGCCGACAACAATGGCACAGTAACCGTAACCGTTGCAGAGAACACTCTCGAGGAGGTGCGTAATGCAACTATCACTGTTAAGTACGGCGACCTTACCAAGACTATCGCTGTTCAGCAGAACGCAAAACCTGCTGCGGGTGGTGGCGACACAGAAGAGACAGGTTGGGTACGTGTAACATCGCTTGCTGATATCACAAGCGGTACTTATGTTATCGTTGCAACAGCATCGGGTGCAGACTACTACTGTCCAAACTCGACATTCCAATCGTCCACCCATCCAAAGGCTGTAAAACTCTCTGATAAGGGCGTTTCGGTAAGCGGAGATAAACTCACTGGTACTATTATCGACGATATGAAGTGGACATTTACTGGTACCGCTTCGAATATGGTAATTACTAAGTACAACGCTACAACACAACTTTACAACACTGGTACAAATAATGGTGTTTGGGTTGCTACCCCACAGACTGCTTCGTACTGGAAATTTACCGTAACAGGCTCTAACTTCCTTGCAACTTACAACGCTACAGGCCGTTGCCTCGGTACTTATAATACTCAAGACTGGCGTTCTTACTTGGCTACAGCGTTAAATAACTACTCGAACACGAATGGTGAGATTCGTCTCTACAAACTCGTTGGTGAGTCTGGTGGCGAGGGTGGCGAGACCCCAGAGACCCCTGCTCCGGAGTTGGCTATAACCACAACTTCTCCTATTGCTGTTGGTGCAGAGGGCGATGTTGCAACCGTAGCCTACACCATCACAAACCCTGTTGAGGGCAAGAGCGTAACCGCTTCGGCTGATCAGACTTGGGTTAATGGCTTCGACTATACCGTAGCAGGCGAGGTTTCGTTTATCGTTGATGCAAACACCGGCGCAGCACGTGAGGCAACTGTAACACTTGCATACGAGGGTGCAGAGAGCAAGACCATTAAGGTTTCGCAGGCTGCCGGTAACACCGGTGGTGGTGAGACTACAAAGACAGCAACCTTTACTTTTACTGGCTCAAATGGTCAAAATGACACTCTAACTTTCACATCTGGTGATATAACACTTACCGTAACAAAAAATGGTAGTAGCAACGCTCCTTACGATCACGGAGACAAACACCTTCGTGCTTACAATAAAAATAAGTTGACATTCTCGGGTGGAACAATTACAAGCGTTGTAATGACTGCAACTTCTAGTACCTATGCTCGTACTTGGGATAATGCATCGGTTAGTGGGTCTACTATTACTTGGACCGGTTCTGCGACTAGTGTTGCCTTGACAAATACTCATGGTTCACAGGCTCGTATTACAGAGATTGTTGTAACTTATAAATGATCTTCGGGTAGTGGGTCAGGAGGGGAAGTAACCCCTCCTGCCACGGACCCTACCCCGGGATTAACTAACATATCGGCTTCGCTTAACGGCACTTTGGCGTCGGCGGGTTGCGTGGTGGAGAGCCCGGAGTATATAACTAACGGAGTTGTAACGTTCCACTTCACAAGTTCTTCGCACTCGACATCGGCAACCTACAACGTAGGCACAACACAAACCTACGCGCAGGTGAGCAACGTGCAGTTGGAGGCGGCTACGACCTACTCGGTCTACGCTTCGTGCACCGCAACAAACGGCACCGCTGTAACATCGACAACTACAACGCTGACAACGCCCGTACCTGCGGTTATGCCAAGCGAAAGTTGGCTCGAATTGCCGGCTATTAGCAATAGTTCGCTCTATCCGAATGCAAAAGAGTTGAAGGTCGAGGCGAGTGGTGTGCGCAACTACACCGCCTACTACGACAACTCGACCTACACCTCGATGTGGGTGGCATATCCGCTCCAATCGAGCCATATGGGTTCGCTCGCTCGCCCGTCGAAGTGGTACTACAACCCACTCATCGCGACAAGTGAGCAGGTAAACCTCTGCGACCACTCCTACGAGGGCGACACATACTCGCGCGGACACCTTATTCCGAACGCCTCGCGCAACGGAAACGAGGAGATGCAGTTGCAGACATTCTACGTTACCAACTCGGTACCGCAGGTGCAAAATAGTTTCAACAGCGGAGTGTGGAGCAACCTCGAAAGCGCATTGCAGAGCGAGGCAGCAAGCGAGACAATCTACATCGTAACGGGTGTGGCTTTCTCGAAGGTGGGCGAGACAAAGTCGGTATCCTACATTCAGGCAACCGACGACACCAAGGATATTCCGATACCTAACTACTTCTACAAAGTAGCGTTGAAGGTGAAGACCAACAGCAGTGGCACGGTAACATCGGCATCGACAGTAGGTTTCTGGTTCGAGAATAAGGCCTATTCCGACACCTACACCAACTACTCCGTAACGGTCGATCAGGTGGAGCAATGGACAGGTTTCGACTTCTTTGCCAACCTCCCCGACTCGGTAGAGGTAACGGCGGAGAGCAGTAAAGATTGGAGTGCATTCTTGGCGTTCTAAAAGCGTTCTAAAAGCGTTCTGATTGGTGAATTTCGCACCAATCTTCAATAAATCGCTCCTCACATACGCCAAGTATGCTGCGGGGCGATTTTTTTGCTTGGCACAAAATTCCCTCAATCATTTACGATTTTATGGGGTTATCTACTTTAGGCGTGTAGGCGTCATTGCGAGTCTTGGTACAAGACGTGGCAATCTCCTCGCTTAAATGTAGGTAGGAGATCCCCACGCTCACTCCATTCGCTCGGGATGACTTTCTGGTTTTACTCGCCTAAAGTAGATAATTCCGTACGATTTTATGGGGCAACACGAATTGATAGGTATCGAAAACGATACCTATCTTTTTTTTTGTGCCAAATTTGGGGGTTTACTGGGGTTTACTGGGGTTTGCTGGGGGCGCACCTGCGGTGCTTACTGGGGTAATTTTGCATTTTGCATTTTGCATTCCGCTGCGCCAATTCTGCATTTTGCATTAACCCCTCTTCGAGGGCTTTTCCTCCTTCTTGCAAGGCATAGTATGCAAGCACCCTCTGCTCTTACTTCGTGCGTCGGTTCTGCATTCTGCATTCTGCTGCGCCAATTCTGCATTCTGCATTTTGCATTTTGCATTCTGTTACCTTTTCGGTTCCAGCACGATATACGGCACAATCATCTCCTCCATCGAGATGCCGCCGTGTTGGAAGGTGTCGCGGTAGTAGCGGATATAGCGATTTGCATCGTTGTTGTAGACCAAGAAGTCGTTGTTGTAGGCAAAAACATAACTCGACGAGAGGTTTGACGATGGCAGTTGCACCTCCTCGGGGCGAGTAATCTCGAATACCGACTTGCTGTCGTAGGCGAGGTTGCGGCCCGTCTTGTAGCGCAGATTTGTCGAGGTCTCGCGGTCGCCTCGTATCTTTACGGGGTTATCTATTCGCACCGTGCCGTGGTCGGAGGTTATAATGACCGTATGGCCCCTCTCCGAGAGCATTTTCAGCAGCGTGAACAACTCCGAATGCTCGAACCACGAGAGTGTAAGCGAGCGGAACGAGGCATCGTCCTCGGTGAGTTGGCGTATAATCTCCGTCTCGGTGCGGGCGTGCGAGAGGATATCCAAAAAGTTGTAGACTATAACCGAGAAATCGGCATCGTAGATATGCTGCATATTCTCGATAAGTCGGCGGCCTGCCTCGGGGCGCACGAGTTTGTCGAACGACCACTTATAACGCTTGCCCGACTGCGCAATTTGGCGTGCGAGGAACTCATCCTCGTACTGATTTTTGCCACCCTCCTCATTGTCGTTCAGCCACTTGTTGGGCATCAACTTATCTATCGCCAATGGCATCAACCCCGCAAAAATCGAGTTTCGGGCATACTGCGTGGCGGTAGGCAGAATGGCGCAGTAGAAGTCGTCGGTGGCGATATCGAAGTAGCCACGCAGGGCTCCGCTTATGGTGCGCCATTGGTCGTAGCGGAAGTTGTCGATCAGAAGCAGCGTAGTCTTGGTGTGGCTATCCACCACAGGGAAAATCTTGCTGCGCATAAGGGTGTGCGACATTGTCGGTGTATCCTCGTCGCGCGAGTTGATCCACCCCTTATAGTTGTTGCAGACGAAGCGGCCAAAGGCACGATTTGCCTCGACCTTCTGTTGTTGCAGAATCTCGCGTATCGACTCGTCGCCTGCCGAGAGTTCGATATCCCAATTTACGAGTTTGCGATAGAGTGTCGCCCACTGCTGGAAGGTCGATGCGTTGAGCATAGATATGGCGATGCGCCCAAACTCCGCCTGATAGTCGGCGGTACTCTTTTCGTTCACGAGTTGCTGCGAGTGTACGTGCTTCTTGATGAGTGGCAGCATCTGCGATGGGTGTACCGGCTTCACGAGGTAGTCGGCAATCTTCGAGCCGATAGCCTTATCCATCAAATCCTCCTCCTCGCTCTTGGTAACCATTATAACGGGGGTTGTAGGGCGGATATCTTTGATAAGTGGCAGTGTCTCCAAGCCCGTAATTCCGGGCATCATCTCGTCGAGGATAATCACATCGTAAGCCACTTCCGACACCATATCGATGGCATCGTAGCCGTTGTTGCAGGTCGCCACCTCGTACCCCTTCGATTGCAGGAGCATAATGTGTGGTTTTAGCAACTCAATCTCGTCGTCTACCCAGAGAATCTTTACCATAATCTATCGGTTTTTTGCGGCAAAAACATTGCGTATTGTGGGGTATGTTTCGCGGAGATTTGCCTCGACCTCCTCTGCCGTACACCACTTTGCTGCGGCTATATCCTCCTCCGCCTGCGGTTTGGTCGGGCAACTTTGAGCCGAAAGCAGATACCACGAAGTCTCCTTCAACTCCCACGCTCCATAAACGTTGAATGCGTGGATTGTATTGCACAAAAAGCGAACAATTTTTGCCCCTTCGACACCCGTCTCCTCGGCAATTTCGCGCACTGCGCACACCTCGGCACTCTCGCCCTCGTCGATATGCCCCTTCGGCAGATCCCAATGGCGGTAGCAGTATATCATCAGCGTTTCGCCTCGCTCGTTTTCGACCAAACCGCCCGCTGCCCTCACAAATTTGAACTCGGCAAAGAACGCCTCTTTGTAGTACTCGATCATCGCATCGATGACGATGATAGTATTGGCGGTTTCGAAAATTTTGAGTACATTCGCCCTTGAAAGTTCGGACGAAGGCATACGGTAACTCTCCTCAACTTCGACTGCCGAGTCGGTGAGGATGAGCAGTTTATGTGCGAAATAGATGTCGGTGCGCATTGTTGATTCCTTCTTTTGAGCATTACAAAGATAGACAATTAAAGTTAAAATATGAAGATGAAAAAACTATTTATTGCTATGTCATTGCTACTTTCGGGCTGCGTGGGACACAACAACTCCGCCGAGCCCCTAAAAATTGACAATGCACTCACTGCCGAGGAGGTGGCTGCTGCCCGCCTCACACCGGAGGTGATGTGGAAGATGGGGCGCATAGGCTCCCACGCCCTTTCGCCCGATGGTAAAACTGTTCTCTACACCCTCACTCGCTACGATATGGAGGAGAATAGGGGTGTTACCGTAATTGTTAGTTGCGACACCGCAACGGGCAAGGAGAAGCACCTCACCGACACCTCCTCGTCGTCGGTGTCGCCCGTGTGGAGTGCCGACGGAAGGGGCATTTGGTTTGGCTCGAACCGCTCGGGCGATATGCAGTTGTGGCGAATGGATGCCGATGGCGACAACGCCGAGCAGGTGTCGCATATCGAAGGCGGCATCGAGGGCTTCGGCATTGCACCCGACGAGAAACATATCTACTACACACAGTTTGTCCACGCCAAGGATATCAATTCGGCAGATGTTCACGCCGATATGGCGAAGTCGAAGGCCCGCATCTACGACGATTTGATGGTGCGCCACTGGGACTATTGGGATAGTGGCAAGTATCTCCATATCTTTGTTGCCGACCTTTGCGACAATAGCGTTGGCGAGGGGATAGATATCATCGGCAAGGAGTCGGCGTGGGATGCTCCGCTTGCACCATATTTCGACCACTCCGAGATTGCGTGGAGCCCCGATGGCAGGCAACTCGCCTATACCTGCAAACCGCTCGTAGGAAAGGAGTATGCCGTATCTACCGACTCGGATGTGTTTATCTACAACCTCGAAAATGGCACCACCCGCAACCTATGCAAAGATATTGCACACCTCCCATTTGTGGGTTACGACAAGTACCCTGTATGGTCGCCAAAGGGCGATAAGATTGCTTTCCGTTCGCAGGAGCGTGCCGGCAACGAGGCGGACAAGGAGCGACTTATGGTTTGCGATTTGGCTTCGGGCGAGGTGAACTATTTGACCAAGAATTTCGACTACCACGCAACAAATGTGGTGTGGGATGGCGACGAGATGCTCTACTTCGTCGCTCCGATTCACGCTACCCACCAGATTTGCCGAGTTAAGGCGGATGGCGCGGGCGATGTTGAGGTTTTGACAAAGGGCGACCACGACATCAACTCGTTCGAGATTAGCGGTGGACGCTGCGTAGGCTCGTTGATGACCATCTCGATGGCATCCGAACTATTCTGCTTCGACCTCTGCTGTGGCACGCAGTCGCAACTTACGCACGTGAATAAGTTTGTCTACGACAATATCGAGTTGGGCGAGGTGCAAAAACGCTGGGTAAAGACCTCCGACGGCAAGCAGATGCTTACGTGGGTTATCCTTCCGCCCGACTTCGACGAGAACAAGAAGTATCCTACGCTGCTCTATTGTCAGGGCGGACCACAAAGCACCGTATCGCAGTTCTGGAGTTATCGTTGGAACTTCCAACTTATGGCGGCGCAGGGCTATGTTGTGGTTGCACCAAATCGTCGTGGTGTGCCGTCGTTCGGTCAGGAGTGGTTGGATCAGATTTCGGGCGACTACTCGGGACAGAATATCCGTGATTACCTCTCCGCCATCGACGATGTTGCGAAGGAGGAGTGGTGCGACAAAGAGCGACTCGGTTGCGTCGGCGCATCGTATGGAGGATACTCGGTATTCTACCTCGCTGGTCACCACCAGAAGCGATTTAAGGCGTTTATTGCCCACTGCGGCATCTTTAATTTCGAGTCGATGTATGGCCACACCGAGGAGTTGTTCTTTGTGAATAACGACTATGGCGGCTCGTATTGGGATAAGAATAACAAGACCGCCGTACGCTCCTACGAAAATTCGCCGCATAAGGCGGTGGCGAAGTGGGATACCCCGATTTTGATTATTACGGGCGAGCGCGACTATCGCATCCCTTACACGCAGTCGTTGGAGGCGTTCACAGCCGCCAAGTTGGTGGGCGTGCCGGCACGTTTGGTGTCGTTCGAGAACGAGGCACACCAAGTATTCAAACCTCAAAACTCGTTGGTTTGGAACAGGGAGTTTTTCGGGTGGTTAGACCGATATCTTAAATAGAAAATGGGAGCAACTTTGCTCCCATCTATTGTATATTGCAACCCTTTTTTAGAATTCGTAGAAATATATCGTTGCCGATTTGATTTTGGTAGGTTCGATACCGTGCAACTTCACATAACCCTTGCGGTTGATGAAGCGCATACCTACTCGGTCACGATGTGTGCCATTGTTGTGTAGAGAGTAGAGTCTATCTTTATCAATCGCAATTTCGATAGTTCCCTCCGCCTCAATCTCGATGGCGCAACCACCATCTGCCACCTTCTTGTCTGCCGAAATGGTGATGGTTTCGCCTTGTGCCAAATCTTGTGGGTCGAGCGTCACAACCTTAACAGGCTTGTTGTTTGGGTCGGGCATAAGTGCGTAGTCGGAGAGAATAATCGAAACACCATCACGCAGTGCGTACGCCTCGCGAGGAGTGCGATATATCGACGCCTGTACCTCGTAGCCGAGATTGCGGAATCGCTTGATGCGTTCGCGTGTGAGAGCCTCGCGCTCCATAGACGATACCCCCAACTTACCGCCCAACTGTGCCAAAACCTTCTCTGCACTATCTGCCGTACGGCTGTTGATGGCGTAGAGTATTAAACACTTCGAGAACTTGCGACACTCCTTCAAACCCTCTACATTGTTGGTGAAGCATATCCAGTTGTCGCCCATAATTTTCTGTGCCAATCGGTACGACTCGACATATTTGCTGTGGAGCATAGGCACAACTTTGTGTTTTTTGCACTCTTTGAGTATCTCTTCCAGGGTTGGCACCTGGGTGCGATACTCTTCATTTGGCGATGCCAAAACGTAGTTCTCGCGCAACTCCTCGAGTGTGATATCTTTGACCGCCACCTTCTCGGCGAGTTTCGAGTAGTCGGAGGCGTTGCGACAGGTGCGATTGAGCCACCTATCGTGCATAATAACCATCTTGCCATCACTCGTAAGGCGAACATCCAACTCGATGCCCATATAGCCGTGCTGTGCAGCACGCGATACGGCAGGGATGGAGTTCTCGGGTACAATCTTGCTCCAGCAACCGCGGTGAGCAAACATCTTTGGCAATGGCTGTGCTGTTGTCACTACCGCAACTGCGATAAGCAACGAACATAGGGTTAGTAGTCGCTTCATAGGTTTATTGTTTTTCGGTAAATGTTACTCCGTAAACGAGGTGTTCGAGAGCGCGGAGATAGTTGCGCTTGTCGTCCTTTGGCGAGTAGACGTAGCAGTCGAGTGTCAGCAACTTGCCCGTAGCCCTATCCAGCGTGGTGTAACTCACGAATGGGCCTCCCATAAAGTCGCCCTCGACCTCCCAAAATCCTCGTAATTCAATCCAATCGACTCCATTGATTTTCACAACTTTGCGCTCCGGCTCAAACTCGACGTAGCCATCGTTGTCGATGCTCGGTATGCGTGTTACGGTGGTCATATACGAGCCTTCGGATGGGCCGGGTATGCGTTTGGCAAACTTGTTGCGAGCCTTAACCAACGCCTCGGTTGTGATGCTCTGCTTGCCCGAGAATGGGTGCGAGTAGAGGAAGAAGCCCTGACTTGCGAGTGGAAATTCGTACGATGCCCAGAGAAAGTTGTCGCTTTGAGTGCGGAAGGCGTAGCCTGTGGAGAGGTGCATTTCGATGCCGAATTTTTGGCGGATAACCTTCTCCAAATCCTTGGCTCCTCGCTTTTTTGCTGCCTCCAAAGTGCGCTCACGCTCTGCCATCTCGAACACTTTGCAGAGTTTGTCGCCATTCTCTTTCAGGTACTCGGTCATAGCCTCGACCGAAGGGCCTTGAAAGGTAACCACAATCTGCGGTGCAGCATCCTTGTCGTACTCGGCAAGTGCCACAGTACTCTTCGCCTCGGGCGAACACGCCACTTTGAGGACGTTGCGATGGAAAGGGTACGATTGCTTGTAGAATTGCGGTGTGGTGTGGATAACGTTGAAACGTGGCTCCTCTTGGTTCAGCATCTCGACGGGTTGTTGGAGATAACTTCGCAACTCCTCGCCGAGCGCACCTTTCCAATTCTGCTCATCGCAGAGAACAACCAACTCGTAGGGCGAGCCTATCGCCTCGCGCTTGGCAGATTTAGACGAGAAAAAACCATCGCACCCCACCATAGAAAAGAGTGCGGTAGCGACAATAAAAAGGGGAAGAAAACGTTTCATATATATAGCAAAATTAGCAAGACAAAGTTATGCATATTTTGTGCAATAATCAAATTTTTACGGGAAAATACCTATCTTTGCAGATGGTTAGAGAGGTTCGTTGGCAATGAAAATTAACCCACCAAAGTTTATTCGCAATATGTTCCCCGATTTGATATGGCATATCGAGGACGAGCGAGGTGTCTACCTAACATTCGACGATGGCCCAACGCCCGGAGTTACGGAGTGGATATTGGAGATGTTGCGTAGGCACAACGCAAAGGCGACATTCTTTGTGCTGGGCAAAAACGTCGAGCGATACCCCGACCTCTATGCAAAGATTCTCGCCGATGGGCATAGCGTGGGCAACCACACCTACTCCCACCAAAAGGGTTTC
The DNA here is from genome assembly GCA_045543395.1 of Alistipes sp. Taxonomy (GTDB): domain Bacteria; phylum Bacteroidota; class Bacteroidia; order Bacteroidales; family Rikenellaceae; genus Alistipes. The sequence goes on from JAZQML010000044.1 coordinate 63,490, forward strand.
GGAATGTCGTTGGAGGGGTATTTGGAGGATATTGATTTTGCTTCGTATTCGGTGCAGAGCAACCTTTTCCGACCTCCCTATGCTCGTGTTACGCCGTCGCAGATGCGAGCCGTAGCACAGCGATTTAAGATTGTGATGTGGAGCGTCATATCGTTCGACTACAACAACAAACTCTCGCGTGAACGATGCTTGAAGGAGGTGTTGCCCCACATAAAGCCGGGCGCAATAGTTCTCTTTCACGACAGCGAGAAGGCGTTTGCAAATATGAGTTATGTTCTGCCAAAGACGTTGGAACATATTGAGAAACTTGGGTTGAAATCTAAAGCAATAGTGTTGTAATGAAGATTGTAGTGGCAATAACGGCAGCAAGTGGTGCAATTTATGCACGCCAACTTCTCACCGCTCTCATTGCGAGCGAGGAGGTGGAGCGTGTGGCACTCGTTTATAGTACGAATGCTCGTGCGGTAGCGGCGCACGAGGGGGAAGAGATGCCATCGTCGCCAAAGATTGAGGAGTACGACAATGGCGATATGTTCTCTCCAATAGCGAGTGGCTCGGCACGCTGGGATGCTATGGTGGTTGTGCCGTCGAGCGTGGGTACCATTGCCAGAGTGGCTTCGGGGGTGTCGCAGACGCTGATTGAGCGGGCTGCCGATGTGATGTTGAAGGAGCGTCGTCGCCTTGTGTTTGTGGTGCGCGAAACGCCCTATTCGCTCATTCATCTTCGCAATATGACCACGCTTACCGAGGCGGGTGCGGTGATTCTGCCTGCAACACCTTCGTTCTACTCGTTGCCACAGGATGTGGAGGCGTTGTGCCAAACCGTTACAGAGCGTGTGGTGGCGATGTTGGGTATCGAGAGTGAACGTTACGAGTGGGGTAAATAGTATATCGATATGAAAAAGGTGGTTATTCTATTGGCTTTGATGCTGCTGTGCGGTTCGTGCCGCCAAGGTGGCGATTTGTCGGCTTTGGAGGAGGGCGACATTGTGTTTATCGAAACCACGTCGTTCCAGTCGAAGTTCGTAAAGATGGGTATGCTCTCGATATGGAGCCATTGCGGCATTGCTGTCAATACGCCCGAGGGTGTGCAGATTATGGAGGCTGACACTACGGTGCGCATCTTGCCGATAGAGCGATTTATAAATCGTTCGGTGGGCAAAAAATACATAATCAAACGCCCCGAGCAACGCCTTACGCAACCAATCGACAAAGAGAAGTGGTTGGGTAAATGGTACGACCTGAAATTCAGTTTCGACAACGACGAAGTCTACTGCTCGGAGTTGGTGTGGCTGATATACAAGGAGCAGGGCATAGAACTCTGCCCACCGGTGCGAATCAACGAGCATTTTATGGTGCGCTTCCCCGTTATGCAAAACGCTCTGCGTGAGCGAGGTATCTCGCCCGAGCAGTATGCCGTTGCTCCGTGCGATTTGTTGCGAGCGTTGTAGCCGTTCGGCCGAGGTCTGCACTCCTCTTAAATTTTCATCTCTATTTTTTAATTTTTCATTTATATTTCATATATTTGTAGTACGAATGAAAAATTGTAGGGTATGAAATACAAAAGAATCCTTCTGAAATTGAGTGGCGAGTCGTTGCAGGGAGAGCAGAAGTATGGCATCTCGATGGAGCAGGCTCGTATCTATGCGCAGCAGATCAAAGAGGCGCAAGCACTCGGTACCGAGATAGGTATCGTAATTGGTGGTGGCAACATCTTTCGCGGTTTGCAGGGCGCAAAGCGTGGTTTCGACCGTGTTAAGGGCGACCAAATGGGTATGTTGGCAACCATTATCAACTCGTTGGCACTGCAAGCGGTGCTGGTAGACGAGGGCGTGAAGTGTAAGGTGCTGACCTCGATACGTATGGAGCCTATCGGCGAGTACTACTCGAAGGATAAGGCACTCGAATATCTGCGCGACGGCTATGTCGTAATCATCGGTGGTGGCACCTCCAATCCATACTTCTCGACCGACTCGGCTTCGGCTTTGCGTGGTATCGAAATTGAGGCAGATGGCTTCTTCAAGGGTACTCGTGTGGATGGTGTATATACTGCCGACCCCGAGAAAGATCCTACTGCAACCAAGTTCGACGAGATTTCGTTCGACGAGATTTATGCTCGCAATTTGAAAATTATGGATATGACGGCCTTCACGCTCTGCAAAGAGAATGGCCTGAATATTATCGTATTCGATATGGACACGCCGGGCAACCTGATGAAGGTTCTCACGGGCGAGAATATCGGTACTTTGGTACACAAATAGCAAACATAAACTGCTAATAGCGAAAAAATTATGGCACGTAGACTTCAAAAAAAGAGTAATTGGGTACTGCTCATAATGCTTGTTTTGGCATTGGGCATTGCAGCGTTTATATTTTGGTGGCCGACACCTGCTGTTGAGGAGCCACAGCAACCTGCTACGGTTGAGCAGGAGCGACCAACCCCCGAGGAGGCGACCATTGTTAAGGATGGTGCCGTAGCACCCGACTTCGAATTGACAATGTTCGATGGAACGAAGGTGCGCTTATCGGAGCAGAGGGGCAAGGTTGTGTTGTTGAACTTCTGGGCTACGTGGTGTCCTCCGTGTCGTGCAGAGTTGGCACGTGTCGAGAAGGAGGTAATCGAGCGATTTAAGGGCGAGGCATTCCTCTTTTTGCCTGTGTCGCGTGGCGAGGAGCGTGCCACTGTTGCCGAGTTCCGTGAGAAGATGGGCTACACCTTCCCTATGGGTCTCGACACCGACAAGAGCATCTATTCGCAATATGCCGTAACCTACATCCCGCGCAACTTCCTTATCGACAAGGAGGGTAAGGTTGTAAAGGCGAGCGTGGGCTACGACGAGGCGGAGTTTGCCGAGTTGATAAAACTTATCGAGGAAACAATTAAAAAATCGAACTATGGATACTAAAACAATTCTTAATGATGCAACCGCACGTATGCAGAAGGCGGTAGATTTCTTGGAGGAGTCGTTGGCTAACATTCGTGCCGGCAAGGCTTCGGTAAACGTTCTCAATGGTGTGTTCGTGGACTACTACGGCTCGCAGACCCCTGTTTCGGGCGTGGCGAGTGTTACCGTACCCGACGCAAAGACCATCCTCATTCAGCCGTGGGACAAGAATATGATTCGTATGATCGAGAAGGCTATTATCGACTCGAACATCGGACTCACCCCATCGAACAATGGCGAGAGCATCCGCCTTTCGATGCCACCGCTCACCGAGGAGCGCCGTAAGGAGTTGGTAAAGCAGTCGAAGGCAGAGGCAGAGAATGCCCGTATCTCGTTGCGCAACGCACGTCGTGATGCTGTTGAGGCGTTCAAGAAGGCTATTAAAGAGGGTATGCCGGAGGACGAGAGCAAGGATGGCGAAACACAGGCACAGAAACTTCTCGAGAAGTTCTCGAAGGCTATTGATGCTGCTTTTGAGAAGAAGGAGAAGGAGATTATGACCGTGTAAAAAAGTTTTCGTAGGGTGTTTTCTGCGTAACGCTCGTTTTGTGAGCATTGAAAATTAGCCTATAAGAAGGGGCGAGTGTAAAATACTCGCCCCTTATTTTTACTGTACCCGAAACCCCTCGTCAGCCATTTGCGGTATCGGCATCGAGCGGTAGTGTCCCGACTCGAACTTGTTGCGTACCGCTTTGAACGCCTCTATGGTGTACTCCACATCTGCCAATGTGTGGGCTGCCGTAGGTATCAGTCGCAGAATTATCTCGCCCTTCGGAATTACGGGGTAGATGACTATCGAGCAGAACACGCCGTAGTTCTCGCGCAGGTCTACCACAAGGTTTGTCCCCTCCTCCTCGCCGCCGTGCATATAGACGGGTGTCACGGGCGACTGCGTTACACCAATGTCGAAACCGCTCTTGCGCAGCCCCTCTTGGAGTGCGTGGGTAACCTCCCACAGGTGTTTTTGGTACTCGGGGTGGCGACGTATCAACTCCAAACGCTTCAGCGCACCCACCACCATCGGTAGTGGCAGCGACTTGGCGTAGAGTTGCGAGCGCATATTGTAGCGGAGGATATTTACGAGCCACCTTTCGCTCGCCACAAACGCCCCAAAACCCGCCATCGACTTGGCGAAGGTGCTGAACAACACATCCACACCCTCGGTTACGCCGAAGTGGTTGGCTGTGCCACGCCCACCCTCGCCCATAGTGCCGAAGCCGTGCGCATCGTCTACGAGCAGGCGGAAGTGAAATTCGTTTTTCAGGCGCACTATTCTATCGAGCCGCCCGAGGTCGCCCTTCATCCCGAACACCCCTTCGGTTACGACCAGTACACCTCCCTCTTGCCTCTCGGCGAGGTCGGTGGCGTGGGCGAGTTGCTTGCGAAGCGATTGCTCGTCGTTGTGGGCAAAGACGAAGCGATGCCCTCGGTGTATGCGCAAACCATCCACAATGCAGGCGTGCGACTCGGCATCGTACACCACCACGTCGCGTGGCGTGAGCAGCGTATCGATAATCGATATCATCCCCTGATAGCCGAAGTTGAGCAGGAAGGCGTCGTCTTTGCCCACAAAAGCGGCGAGTTCGCGCTCCAACTGCTCGTGGTATTTGGTCTGACCGCTCATCATTCGCGCACCCATTGGGGCGGCCAAGCCGAATGCGGCGGCGGCATCGGCGTCGGCTTGTCGCACCTCGGGGTTGTTGGCGAGTCCGAGGTAGTTGTTGAGGCTCCAATTCAGCACCTCTCGACCTCGAAAACGCATACGTGGCGAAATCTCGCCCTCCAACTTTGGGAAAGCGAAGTATCCGTGTACTCTGCTCATATATTGCCCTATGGGGCCTCCTGTGCTATCGTGTAGCCTCTCGAAAATATCCACCATACCTATTTATATAATAATGTTTAGGGCAAATATATGGCAGATTTCGCGAGTGGCAACCCACCGCGACCGAACAGAACAAAAAGAGGGCGCAAAAGGATAGGGAATATAGGGAGTTTAAGGAAGCACCCCAGATATACCTTATTGCGCAGAGTTGATGGCATTGAATGGCATTCGGGCTTTCAGCCCTTAATGGCACTGGAATGGCAGCGCACTCCAATGAGTGCTTAATGACAGGCGCTTATGCCATTCAGCGAGTGCAACGAGCGATTGCCATTTTTTGCCATTCAGTGACCATCGGGAGCGAATGCCATTTTGCTAACGCAACAAAAGTCCCCCTCACAGGGACTGACGCAGCGGAGCGAGAGCAGAGGGCAAAACTTGTTTGCACTATGCCGAGCCGCAAGGAAGAAGACGAAGGTCAGGGGGATTTAGGGGGTGGGTAACACACTTGGCTTTTGTGCGACGCAACAAAAGCCCCCCTTTACAGAAAGGGGGTTTGGGGGATAGGTAACACACGATTTACAAAAAAAATTGCGGAGCCCGAAGGCCCCGCAAATTTTTTAGTAAATCAAATCGTCTTCCTCTGTGCCGAAGCCAGGGAGCGACGTACCTGTGCTTACGATGTAGCCACGCTCGGCTACAACCTCATAAACTTCGACCTGTGGAGCAGAATAGCCCAAAATTATATTCTTCTTCATAATGTTTCCAAATTTAATCGTTTCACTATTCTGTTTATTTACTCTGCAGGAACTGCTGGTCGTGTAACTGTTGGAACCTCCGACAAGAGCGAAGCCTCTGCGTCCGATTCAGCAGGAGTTGTGCCACCATAAACCTTCGAGAGGTAGTTGCTTGCATCGATATCAGTACCCTCATAAGTGATTATCTCGCCATCAGGATCGCCATTACCGTCGTAGATTGTCTCGGTGGTAATGTCTGTAATAATCTTACCGCCGATACCGCAGCCCGAAGCGAGTTTTCCGGATGCACGGTTAGTACCCATAATCCAACCAACGTTAGTATAGTTTGGAGCCATAATACCGCAGTAAGCCTTCGAGTTGGTAATAGGCTTCGAAACAATGCCGCTGATACCACCTACGAATGTTGTGGTGTTGTCAGATGTGCAATCCTTCAAGATGATGTTACCGATATTAACATTGTTGCCTGTGTAGGTGAGCGAAGTACAGTTGCTACGACCGGTAAGACCTCCAATATAGAATGCCTTGCCTGTCGAGACTGTTGCCTTCTCGATATATATCTCACCCGAGTTTGCGCAGTTGGTATAGGTTGCAACCTTATTTGTCTGATGGGCATCGTTTGCAATAAGACCTGCTACATACAAACTCGAATTAACGTTTATATTCTTTACTACAACCTTACCCTGATTTACGCAGTTGGTGTAAGTACCATACCTGTATGTCTGATCGTTGCGAGGACCGTGGCGCGCCAAAAGACCTGCAACCTCGACGGTTGGCAATGTCTGATTGCCGGTGTCGAGAGTAATAGTTCCCGAGTTGTAGCAGCGTGTGTAAGCACCATAGGAATAACCATCGCCGATAATTCCACCAACTTGATATCTCGAAGAGCCACTAGCAAAGTAGTTACCTTGGAGTGTAACATTACCGCTATTCGAACAGTCGCTTACAGTGATATCGTAACCGGTAGCGCCATTCTTGTAGTTACCTGCAATGATACCACCCAGCAAGATACCCTCGCCCTTGTTTTTTGTAGGGAGTCCCGTAGTAGGTTTTGAGGTGGTAACGGTGATATTCTTTGTGTTGTCGCAGTTCTTGATATAGAAATCAACGCCACTCAGTGCTGTCATACTCCAATAACCGATGACACCACCAACAAAGGTGTTGTGGTAAGAGTGTGTATTAACAGTGATTACACCATTGTTATCCACATTATCCAAAACAAACGGACCTGCAAGCAATGTGGCAACACATCCTGCAAGAACAGGACGAGCGAAGTATCCGTCTGTATGAAGTCCCGGGTGGAGATTCTGGAAAGTGATATTGCCGTTGTTTGCCGAGTTGTGGAGAACAACCTGATTGTCGGCTGTGAGAGTGCCACTTGTATTATTGGCAGCGGTGATACCACCAACGCGGAACACGGTGTCGCTATTCCAGCCGCCTACATTGTTGATATTGATGTTGGCGTGGTTCTTATTGTTGCTCCACTTATTGGTAGAACTCGACGATGTTGTAGCATACGTATACTCTGCCACACCACCCAACTGCATAGTCATATTTGGATAGTTCTGGATTGTGATGTCGCCACCTGTCAAGTTCTCGCACTCTGCCATATAGCCGTATGCGAGGTCTACAACACCGCCAACATAGAGATTTACTTGGGTTGTAGTGTTCTCGGTATTGCCATTAGCAGTAATCGCACCCTTGTTGGTACAGTCGTAGATACCTTTGGCTGCCTTATATACAACACCCGCGATATAGGTTGGGCGCAACGGGCTATTCGAGCCAATAGTGATGTTTCCTGTGTTGTCGCAACCCTCAACCAATTGGTTGTTAACCGAACCCAAGCAACCGCCAACATAGACAGTTCCGCCGGCCTTGGTGATGGCACCGGTCTCGGCAATCGAGATATTACCGCTATTGTCGCAGTTGTAAATCTTCTCGGTGCTGCAATTTGCTGTTGTTACAATACCAAAGACATTTGTGTTGTCGGTGCTGGTGTGGTTGATGTAATCAACTGTGATATCGCCCGAGTTCGAGCAGTTCTTCAAAACACCCGATACCGTTGCAGAGATACCTGTAATGATACACTGGTTGTTGAGAGCAAGTGGAGTCTCGGCAGTACCGCAGATAGTGATATCGCCACTATTTGTAGAGCCTACGACGCTCGGAGCATTGAGACCCGAGATACCTGCCATATAGAAGTTGCTACGGTGTACGCCGATGTGCTTGATATTACCCGAGTTGTGGCTGTTGACGATATTAAGACCGCACTCACGAGCGTTGATACCGCCCAAAAATACCGAGTTTACATAGCCCGAAAGGGTGATGTCGCCCTTGTTGTAGCAACCCGAAATGGCGTTTGCCGCAGGGTCCAAGCCTTCGATAGTCTCTTGAGCAGCCTCGTTGCCTGCAACAATACCACCGATATATACGTTAGAACTTGCGCCAATACCGGTATCCAATGTTGCCTCGTGTGTAAGGTCGCCGGCCTCGTTGTTGGTACAGTTGGTGATAGCAGCAAGACCATCGTCGCCAACGATACCGCCAATCTGCAAGAACGAGATGCGGCCCGAGTTGGTGATAGGGGCGTTGTTGGTACAATTAACAACTGCCGAATAGTTCTGCGTTGCAATAATACCTGCCATACCTGTCTCGCCTGCCCAAGCCTTATGGTGAATTGCTGCGTGGTTGTGGTTGTTCGAGAAGTCGGTCATATTTGCAGCCATATTGGCGCAGATACCACCCATTTTGAGGTAGCCGAGAGTTATTTGAGTTGCGCCCTCTGCTGCAACACCATCCGAAACATCGGTCGAAATCTTACCGTGATTGTCGCAACCTGTGATGGTTGTAACCGCAGGTGCAGGCAAACTTGTGTTGGTTGTCATCGCACCGAGTACGCCACCAACATAGGTGTAGTTGGAATATACGCTCTTGGCGATAGTTATAGTGCCGTAGTTGTCGATGTTTGTGAACGACGACTTCGAGTGAGCAGCACCAACGGCACCACCAATAGTACCACGAGGCACAGCAGCACTCTTTGCTTCAACTGCGGCAACAGCCCAATCAACATCGACAATCGATTGAACGGTGATGTTTACACGGTTCTCGCAATTCTCGAATGCTACGCCACCTGCAATACCTACCAAACCACCATAGTTGATAACATCGAAATTAGCCATCGAAGCGGTGGTAGTGAAGGTTGTGTTGTTTACAACCAACGCACCCGAAGCCGAAACATTGGTCATCGCTGCGCCGGTAAGGTGACAAGCAACAGCACCTGCCTGTGTGCGGTCGGTAATGGTAATATTTACATCGGTGAGGTTCAAGTTCTGAATTGTTGCAGCGGTTGTGCCGAACAAAGGTGCATTCAAACCATTGATCGAGAAACCTTCTGCCTTACCACCATCGAAGAGGTACTCGCCAAAGCCCTCGATAGGCTTCCACTCGTAACCGCTCATATCGATATTGGCAACAACCCTTGCAGTGGTGCGTGGAGCAAATACCGGAGCAACGCGTGCAAACTCGATAAGAGCCTCCTTGCTGTCGATTTCGAATACGCTTGCATCGGTGTCGGCATCGTTAGCCTGATAAGTGAACTGCTTGAACTCACGAACGTTGCCTGCAACGAGCGGCTTAACGTCGCTGTTGAACTTAACGGTCATCTTGTCCTCGGCAGTGCGCAAAGTAGCCCAAATCTCGCCGTGCTTACCGGCAGGAACAGCAACATAAACCACGAGTGGCTCCTCGCCCAAAACAGTACCCTCCGGGAAGGTAACGGTAACGGTGTTTGCTGCGCTCTCGTCGGCGGTCAAAGTGCCATTTGTGCAATCTACGGTGAAAGCACCCGAAAGTTTGCTCGAAAGCGACTTGATGGTGAGAGTCGAAACTGCCTCGCCATTACCTACAACGGCAAAGCGGAGAACACCTGCGAGGTGCTGCATTGCGATAGGTGCAACCTCCTCGCCCTCGGCAGGAGCAACGCCATAACCGTACATTGGTGCAGCCTGTGGTGCAAATGTACCCTCGGTGTAAGGCTGTGTTGCGAGGAATGTAACAGGGTAAACTGTTGTAGGCTCTGCCGCCTCCTCTGCTGCCACCGCTGCCGGAGCAGGATAGACAACGCAATAAGGGTAGTTTACCACCTCGTTAAACTGGAATGCAGCGGCGGCGCTTTCGCCAACCCCTGCCAACGGATTCGAAGCCACGCCATTTACCAAAATAGCATCGCCCTCGCTCCAATAGAGAGGGTAAACGCCGTCAGCCTTCTCGCCGAGGTGCGTACGCGCAGCCTCCATCGAAAGGACAACTTCAGTAACCCCCCCCCTGTCGCCTTGGATGTTTACTCCAAGGTCCTCGGTTGTGTCGGTAACGCACGAGAATGCGAGCATTCCCGCCACAACCACAGTGAAAATTTTTGCCAAATTT
>JAZQML010000045.1:0-45479 GCA_045543395.1 Alistipes sp.
TTTCAGATGTTGTGAAACGGTTGCTTTAGCTATGGGCAACTCCTCGTGAATATCGCCAAAATAGCAAGTCGATTGCTTTGCCAAAAATTGCAAAATCGCGATGCGTGCAGGGTGTCCCATCGCCTTTGCAAAGCGTGCAACTTGCTCTTGATGGAGTGTATAATCCTTGTTCGCCATAGTGTCTATGCTTGTTTCTGTTCGCAAATATACGAACAATAATTCAAAGTTCCAAATCCACCAGTCAAATCATCATATATTAACATAAGGACAGAACTTCGGTTTTGTCCTTTTTCTGTCTTTGGGCAGTTTTCGCTCAATTTTGGGTAGTTTTTGGGCAGTATTTTGACAAAAAAGACCGACTGGACTGCCCAATCGGTCATTGTAAATCGTTGATATTTAGGTTTTTAACCTTTCTCAACCTCTTAATACTCCTCCTCGTTAAAGAAGAAATCTTCTTTCGAAGGGTAGTCGGGCCAAATCTCCTCCATACTCTCGTATGCCTCGCCGTCGTCCTCAATCTCCTGGAGATTTTCGATAACTTCGAGCGGAGCACCAGAGCGAGTTGCGTAGTCAATCAACTCCTCTTTGGTTGCTGGCCAAGGTGCATCCTCCAATTTAGATGCAAGTTCGAGTGTCCAATACATAGTTATATTCTTTAATTGTTAATGTTTCACTGTTTTGCGGGTGCAAAAGTATAAAAAATTTCTAATATACAAGCAGTTGCATATATATTTTTATCAAACCCACTATTTTCTTCTTACTCCATACGAGTCGCAACACTGAAATACTCCTTACCAAATTGGTCTGTAGCAACGATTCTAATCTCGGCATCTGAGCGTTGTGGCTTATACTCGAAAAAGTGATAAGTATTTGCAGTATTCAAAAATTTGAATTTTTTGATTCCATTACCAGTATTCTCGCGCATCTCATCATAGAGTGGGTCCTTAGCACGAATTCTCGACAACTGAGGTTTAGACACCTTTGCGCCATTCTCATATACTTCGAATCGCCAATCTGGGTGCCAATCCCAGATATTCAAGCGGATAACTCGCTCGCCACTCTTATTGACTACACCTTTATTATATATGCGATACTTCTGCTCAGCGTGGTCGGTGAAATTCACACTCTCACGAGCCGTCAAAGCACCATTATTGAAATCATAGCGAGTGAAAGTAGCCGGAGAACCGTCGTTACATAGCGGATAGTACCACCACGAGCCCGATACCGAAGGATGGATATACTCGGTAGTATTTGGATAATTTGCAACCTTCACCGCCTCGGATTGATGATTGTGTCCGGAAAGAATTGTCATAGGCAAATTGTACGAAGCATAGTTCGACACGATTTCGTCTGCATTATGCTTCGCCTTGCCACCTAAATATCGACGATACGAAGGGCAGTGCCAAGCAAATACGATATGTTTTGTATTCTTAGGCATCAACGCTGCATCCTGCTTTACCCAATCTATCTGGTCTTGCGTAAAACGCACCTCGTAGTTACGATCCTTGCCCTCCGATTTATGGTTGCAGTACTTCACATTATCGAGCACAACATAATGCACACCTCCAATATTAAACGAGTAGTAGGTTGGTCCAAAGACCTTCATATACTCCAACTCCGCTTCGGTGTCGTCGTCATCGAAGATATCCTTAGCCTTCATATCGTGCTCGTGATTACCGATTGCCGTGAATGTCTGTATAGGCATTCCACTGCGGCTACAAACCTTCACAAAGTTCTCCAAATCACCACCATAGCGACTCCAATGCGATTCGTTACTCATATCGCCGAGATTGAGTCCATAGACCTTCGTTCCCGACGGCAACTTAGACACATAGTCGCGCAATGTTACCATATAGGTACGAGCAAAAGTTGCTGAGTCCAGCTCACCCACCGGATTGCTCAGCGGCATCTCGCGCAGAGGCTCATTTCGCGTCATACATCTGTTGCGAACATGGATATCAGCCGAAACGATAAGATGATACTTAGATTGGTCCACCGCCTTCAACGAGAAGTTATACTCGCGCTGCTTTGGGTGCAATGGACGATAGAAATCGGGCATAAAGCCACGCAATGTAGGCACCTCATAGCCCGAAGGTACCGAGATATAGACAAAATGTGAGCGTTGATTATCAGTCTTTAACTTATAAGCACCACTCTTGTCGGTGAGAGTTGTTCGGATACCATCGGTAACAACCACACCCTCTATGCCTTGTCCAACACATACAACTCTACCACGAACAGTTGCCGCCTCGGCTGCAAATACGGCCACAATAAGAGTCAAAAGAGTTAATAATCTTTTCATATTAGGTATTAAATTTAAGGCTTCCACAATATCTCCTCTGCACCCAATCGCTCCACAATGGTACGACATAGGGCATAGAGGTAGTCCGAGAGGCGATTTAGTACCACCAAAAGGCGTGTATCAATATCGTAATTTTCTGCTGCTTCTATCGCTCTACGTTCGGTACGACGACACACCGTACGGCAGACGTGGCACAACGACGAAAGTTCGCAACCGCCCGGAATAGTAAAATTCTCTATCGGTTTCAACGCCGCCTGCATTGCATCGATACGTCCCTCCAACCAAACGATATCCTCGTCGGTGAGGTGTGGTACTTTTGCGTTGCAACACTCGCCAAGAGCCAACAACGAGCAAGTGGTCATTAGCAACGAACAGATGCGACGGCACTCCTCAACATAAGGCTCCAAAGCAGCCTCGTGAGCCATTCTATCTGCCAAATAGGCTATATTCGCCTGTAACTCGTCGGCCGAGCCATACGCCTCCACGCGCACATCGGTCTTTCTCACGCGCTCGCCACCAATGAGTGACGTGCAGCCTTTATCTCCACCTTTTGTATAGAGTTTCATAAACGATAGTGTTGTTTTGGTAGTTTTTTATCGAAGAAGAAAATGATATAACCCCGATTGTCCACCGCCGTGCATTTGTGCATCGAGATAAGTTCTTTAATACCATTCTGACGCTCTCGGGTGAGATATGGTTGGCAAATTGCCAGCGTTACACCTTTATTCTGCGCCTGTGCATACGCCTCGCGCAACTGCTCGGTAGGATAGTTCTCCAAGAGTATCGACAAATCGCCATCAACCTCGTTTATCGAGTAGTTCTCTCCCTCGATATGCACGAGTAGATTGTGGAGTTGTCTTGCTCGTTTCGCCTTCAACCCTTCGGCAACGAGGTTGTCGTAGAGCAGAGTACCCGAATTTTCGATAAGGCTCTTTGGCATAAACACCTTACGCACCAGCGAATAGACAAACGGCGAATGGACACCGTGTCCTTTGTGGTGTTTCATTCGTGAGAGTCTATTGCCAAGCAACAGCAATCTGCGACCAAGGTTACGACCACTAATCTTCATAATACTTACTTTTTCAGCAATCCTGCCAAGTGTCCGGTCGAGAAGGCGATTTGGAGGTTGTAGCCACCCGTATTCGCATCCACATCAAGCACCTCGCCTGCAAAATACATACCTTTAATTTTCAACGACTCCATTGTGTATTCGTTTACCTCCGAGCAACTTACGCCACCCGCAGTAACTACAGCATACTCGAATGGAGCGTAGTCCGAAATCGGGAACGACCACCCTTTCAGCACCTTAATAAGACGCTCGAACTCCTTATCCGACACCTTCGAGATATAGAGGCGCGAGTGGACATCCAACTCCTTGCAGATAGGCACAACGAGCGGTTTTGGCACCAATCGGCGCACCAACTCGGCAAAAAAGTCCTCGGGGCGCATCTCGGCGACCTCGCGTTTGATACGCTCACGCAATATATCCTCGGTCAGAGCGGGCTTTAAGTCGAGTTCTATCTTCACGCTCTTTTCGTCGAGCAGAGCATCCACAGCATCGCGACTCAAACGGAGAATCACTGCACCCTCCAAACCTCTATCCGAGAAGGACATCTCGCCGAACTCCTCGCGCACCATTTCGCCCGCAACAAACAATCGCGCGTTTATATTTTTGAGCCAAACGTTCTTTATGTACTCAATCTGCGGATGGTTAGACACAAGCGGTGTGAGCGAAGGCCGCACCGACTCAATCGTGTGTCCCACGCGATCGGCAAAGGTATATCCGTCGCCCGTTGAACCGGTGGCAGGGTAGGATACTCCGCCCGTAGCGATAATCACGTTTGCCACCTCTATCTTGCGGATAAAACCTCGCTTATTCATATACTTCAAGCCGTAGACCTTATCGCCCGAAATCAAAATCTCGGTTACACGGCTATGACACTGAATATCCACATCGTAATCACGGCAGTAGAACTCCAAAGCATTTGCAATATCTGCAGCCTTACCGCTCTCGGGGAATACACGCTCGCCACGCTCGGTAACGAGTTTTACGCCCATACGTTCGAAGAAACGCATAGTCGCACGATTGGTAAACTCCGACATTGCCACCTTCAGCCACTCGCCATTCGTACGTACATTTTCGGCAAACTCCTCGACCGGGCGGGCATTTGTCAGGTTACAACGTCCCTTTCCCGTAATTCGCACCTTACGTGCCGGTTTCTCCATCTTTTCAAGCAGTAGCACCTTTTTGCCCGTACGTGCTGCCGTACCTGCTGCCATCAAACCCGCTGCACCACCACCAATTACAACCACATCGTAATATGGATGTGATAATTCCAATTCAAGATTCTCTTCCATCTATAAAATTTAGCTGTTAGCCATTAGCTCTTAGCCATTGGCTTATTCTATTATATATACTATTTCGATTTAAGTGTAATCGAAGCCGAGCCGACTCCCTTACCCGACACTTTCAGCACCATTTCGCCCGCCTTCTTTGTCGTCTGAACGCCAACTACCAACTCGCCATTAAAGAGTTTCATCGTAGGGTTTACAAAGACCTCCAACGAAGTCTGATCGCCATTGCAAACGCCCTTAAACTTACCCTCTCCCAAAACCTTCATCACGAGTTGATGCGATGCCTTCGGGCAGAGGTTGCCATCCTTATCGACCACTCGCACCGCCACAAACGACATATCCTCGCCATCCGCCTTCAAATAGCCGCCCAACGAGAACTGCGAAGGGTTGCACGAATTATACATATCGGCATAACTGCGTTCCTTTGCTCCCGTACCTCTATCGGCACAAAGTTCGATATGGTGCGGTTTGCCCGCTGTTCTTATCGCCTTTTCGCCAACTTTCAAGCCGTTCGCATCGTAGACCACAACCTTAATCTCGCCCGGCTCGTACTTAACCTCGTTCCAACGCAAACGATAACGGTCGAGTACCTCGCCATCGGTACGTTTGGTGCGTTTGCCCTGACTCTTGCCATTTACGAACAACTCCGCAGTAGGGTAGTTGGTATAGCAATATACAGGGGTTACCTCGCCTTCACGACCTTCCCAATTCCAGTGCGGAAGGAGGTGGATGGTAGGCTGCTTGGTGTTCCAACGCGAACGATACAGATAGTATCTATCCTTTGGCAGACCTGCCAAGTCGATAATTCCGAAGTAACTGCTGCGCGACGGCCACACATCGTTATATGGAGTAGGCTCGCCAAGGTAGTCGAAACCTGTCCACACAAATTCGCCAATCACCCAAGGTTTCTCCTGCTCTATCCAGTCGTGGTCGGGCAAGTTGCCCCAAGAGACAACCTCCGTATCGTAACTGCTGTTATGGTAGTCATCGTAGCAAATGCCAGCCTTCTTCAATGCATCGCGCGTAGCCTTATCTCTACCCACAAGGCAAGTATTCACGACAGGGAAGTGATAAACGCCTCGTGAAGATACGGTCGAAGAGGTTTCAGCACCGAGTACAAAGCCGTGGCGCGAACGAGCATAAGTTGCATCATACTGGTTCGTATGGTAGTTGATACCCAGAATATCGAACACTTGTGCTGCACCAATCTCGATATCAATCAGTGGCTGATTCATTCCTGCAGTTACAGGGCGTGAAGGGTCCAAACGATGGAACTCCTTAACCAGCATATTCGCAATGGATGCGCCCGGATTGAGGCTTACCTCCTCCTTCTTTGGACGATACCACAACTCGCGCAACTCGTTTCCGGCACTCCACATCACAATCGAAGGGTGCAACTTGTGGTTGTTCACAAGGTTTGCCAAATCTCGCTTATACCACTCGGAGAAGAAGCGGTTGTAGCCATTCTCCATCTTTCCGTTTTTCCACTCGTCGAAACTCTCCGCCATAACCATAAAGCCAAGTTCGTCGCAGAGTTCCATCTGCCACCTCGAAGGCATATTGTGCGAAGTACGAATACCATCGCAACCCATCGATTTGAGCAACTCCAACTGTCGGCGAATTGCCGCTTTATTCTCGGCTGCGCCCAACATTCCGAGGTCGTGGTGCATACACACGCCTTTGATTTTGCGGCTCTTGCCATTCAACTCGAAGCCCTTTTCGGGCGATACACGAATGGTACGGAACCCTATACGCTCGGTCTTGCTATCTACTACACGACGAGAGCCATCTGTCGCCACCGCAATCAATTCCACCTTCATATCGTAGAGTTTCGGCTCCTCGGGCGACCACGGAGTTATACCGCTGAACGAATGGGCGGTAAATGCCTTACCCTCGTTGTCTATCGTCTGTTCAAACTCCTTGCCCGCAACTGTCCAACGAGCCACAAGATTTTTGCCCGCATAGCCCGTTGCACGCGCCTCAAACGAGGCGGTAACATCGCCCTCGTCGTTCAACGAGAGGGTAGTCATATTCAAGCCCCAACAATCAATCGCCGTAACCGATGTTGTTGTAAGGTATACAGGGCGATAGATGCCTCCTCCGGGATACCAACGACTTGTCTCTACAAGATTCTCGGCACGAACAGCCAACACATTCTCGCGACCATCACGATATACGAATGGTGTGATATCCACGTTGAAGGTGTTGTATGGGTGTTTCCACTCGCCGGCCCACTGACCATTCACATATACCACAGGCTCGCCAAAAACGCCACCAAACGTAAGAATGGCACGCTCACACGACTCGGGTACGATAAATTTCAAACGATACCAACCGGCTCCAATAAATGGCAATGCTCCGGTACGACCTGTACGGAGTTTCTTCACTTTGTCGCCATCTTCGACAACCATTACCACCTGACTGTCGTGTTTCTCATCGAATGGGCCTTTGATTGCCCAATCGTGTGGCACAGCAACAACTTCCCACAACGCATCGTCGTAGTTCTCGGCAGCCACCTTTACGCCATCTGCCTTCATAGCCTCGCTTTCGAGCGAAAAACGCCAACCCTCTGCCAACTGCACCTCTTTGCGTAGACTCTGCGCCACAACCAACGACGGTAGCACCGCAGCGGTCAACACAAATAAAAATAGTCGTTTCATATCCTCAATTCGTTATAAGCCATAAATCACTTTACGCAGATCTGCGCACGCCTGTTCCGGGTTGCGGCGATCGAAATGAAAAGGCGTAATACCCAACTCCGCAGCAACCTCAACATTGTCGTGACGGTCGTCTATAAATATCGTCTCCTCTG
Source organism: Alistipes sp. (assembly GCA_045543395.1). GTDB lineage: Bacteria > Bacteroidota > Bacteroidia > Bacteroidales > Rikenellaceae > Alistipes. Next base: position 7,470 of record JAZQML010000045.1, read on the forward strand.
CATTTAGGTTGCACTTGTCGAGCAGATATTGATACACCCGCTTATCGGGCTTGCCAAGATGCACCTCGCACGACACTACCTCGTAGTCGAAATACTCAAACACCGACAACTTGCGCAGAAATTCGATATACTCCTTCGACATATTCGAGAGGACATACAACTTATATCCGCGCTCTTTCAACTCCTTGATGAGGCTCACCGTAGGCTCTACCTCCTCTTGTAACGAAATGGCGTAGAGCATATTCTCCTTTGCCTCCCCTACGCTGCATTTGCGGTATTCTGCCACCGATGCAGCAGTTTCATCTATCGTTCTAACTCCGAGGTCGTACTCCACCCAAAACGGCGGCACGCACTTCATATCGGGTCCGAAAACGAAACTAAAAAACTCGCCAAGTTTCTCGGCAAAACTCTTCTCGTTGTGTGCAACCACAACACCTCCAAGGTCAAAAACTATATTTTTAAGCATCTTTTCACTACTGTTTTATTAACAACGATTTCACTCTCTCGCGGAACTCCGGTGTGAGTTTGTCAATCTTATCAATCTCCTGCATACACTCCGACAAAGCCTTATGGTAATTGTCGATATTTTCGTGGATATTCTGCGGATACTCCATAATAAAGTTTGGAGTCTGCGACACGTTCATATAGAAGTCAGGCAGCATTGCGCTCGAATCGACATACTTGGCATACGCCTCCTTAAACTCTGCCGTAAGTGCCACACAACGATTTGCGATACCTTGTACTCCGTACAGTTTCTCCTGTTTTACCAAATCGCCCTCGGCGAACTCAACCTCAACTACGCAACCCTTCGCATTATCAACATTATTTACGAAGATATAAGGTGCAAGCGAATAGCCATCATAGCCCCACTCATTGTACTCGGCGTAGCGATTGTACTGCAACTCGTGACCATCCACACGAACTCGCTTTGGAGGATAGTTGGCAGGCATACGCAACTCATACGAGGTGGTTGCTTTTGCGCCCTCATACGAGCCCTGACGTGGAGCAATAGTGATTGTTACCTTATTGCCCTCTGTACGCTTCGCAACCTTAATCGTAGCATAGGCAGTGGAGTAATCTTTCGACTTGCCGTCATCCTCGTATATTGAGGTTTCGCCATCACCTCCCGGAACGAAGGTCAGCACATAAGAGTTGATTGTCTGTTGCAGATTGCGTACCGACTTCGGATACATCGGAATAATCGATCCCGCCTTCGCAAAATATGGATTCTCGGCAAGCGTGCAGTGGATTTCAATCTCCTCGCCGCTACCCTCATACATCTTTCCGCTAACCATATTGTACCACTTCTCACCCTTCGGCAACCATACCTTTCGTGTTGCCAAGCCTGTTACCTTATCGGCGGGAGTAACAATCGATGCTACAAGCAGATTGTCGCCAAACATATATTGCGACTTTACCGAATACGCCATATCGTGCTCCGAGTAGGAGTAGTACATCGGACGACACATCGAAACACCTGTATCGAATGTCTGACGAGCCGCAGCGTATATATACGGCACAAGCGCGTAGCGCAAGTGCATTGTCGCACGCATATCGAACATATGATTAGGGAACTGCCAAATACGACGCTCTATGGTACGATCCTTCGTACAGTGTGTCTTAAATATCGGGGTAAATACTCCATTCTGCAACCAACGCAGATACAACTCCGGATCTACCTCGTGCTTATCATCTTTGTGGAAGTAGTGGCCGCCAATATCGTGTCCCCAATAGCCATAGCCAACATTCGATGCAGTAGGTGTAAACCAATGGATATACTGCAACGACTCCCAGCAGATGTAGGTATCGCCCGAGAATCCTACCTGATAGCGATGCGAACCAAGACCTCCCCAACGATGATAAATCATTGGACGTTCGTTGCCCTTCTCCGCCATATGGTGGTCGAAGGTGTGATTGAGCCAAAACGTATTACTCAACCCTTTGACATACTTACTTGTAGGCCACTGCTGCCAATCGAGCCACCAAAAATCCACACCCTGCTTCTCGATAGGGCCGAGTATGGTATTAAAGTAGGCATCTGCCCACTTCTGCTCCGACATCCTATAAGGTACGCTCTTGCCATCCTCTTTCCAGCCATAAGCCTCTGTAAAACGTTTGTACGGCTCTTCGTATGGCATAATACCCGAAGCAGGGTGGAGGTTGAGCGATGTTTTCAAGTTCTGTTTCCTGCACCACGCAAAAAAGTTCTCGGGCGAAGGGAATAGTTGCCTCTTCCAAGTGTAGCCTGTCCAACCCACACGCTGACCATACTCATCAATCTTGCGATTCTTGCTTGTCATTCCCCACGTCTCGTGCCAATCCATATCTATGATAAGTACATCGATAGGAATATCAAACGAACGCATAGTCTCGACCAAGTCGCGCAACTCATTATCCGAATATTGCCAATAGCGACTCCACCAATATCCGAATGCATACTTCGGAGGTAACGGAATATTGCCTGCAACACGAGTGTAGTCCTTCAAAGCCTTTGTATATTCGTGTCCATACGCAAAGAGGTACAAATCGAGCCTGTCGCCCTCCGGACGGCACTCTACCCACTGCTTCCAATGTGAATTAACCGGCACAAACAGATGGCGTTCGGAGTCGTCTATTACACTCCAACCGCTACGCGAAAGCAAACCCTGTTCCATCGAACTGCGTCGCCTATTGCTCCTTGGATTATCTTGCGAGCCATAATAGCGGTCGAGTGTACGGGTTGTACCCATAAGGTTTTGGGTATCTTTATCGCCATAGTGCCATACCACCTTCTTGCCCGCAACCAAAATCTCTGCCGAGAGGTTCTCTGCCGAGAATTTTGTACCCTTAACATAGGTCAGAGTAACATTCGAAGTGGTAATCGTAACCTTCGAGCGAGTCTGGCGCACCTTGAACTGCGGAACCTCCAACTTACGATTTACGAAGGTAAGTGTCGCTCTATCCTCGAACTTACCATCCTCGCTCCACTCCATACGGATCATCTGCGGAGTAAGCACCGTAAAACGAGCGTTACCCACAATAACCTGTGCCTTTTCGTCTGCCTTCGGACAGTTAGCCGCCGAGACTAACAACGGCAACAGAATAGTTGCAACAGTGATAAATAATCTCTTCATTATGTCAGGGTTTAGTTATTGGTGTTTTTCGATTTTAACGTTTATCTCCGCATTCAGCGCACGCACATCGGCAGCAACAGCCTCGGCTGCCGACTTACCCTCGAATGCACTCACCACAAACGACGAGCCGATACGCGAAATGGTACAATCGCTCTTGTGCGAGAGTATCGCAGCCTTAAGGTCGTCGGTAAGGGTTTCAACACCCGAAATCTCAATGTTGTATTGATTTTGCGAGCGGTGCATATCTTCGAGCGTTGAGAAGTATTCGCCATCAACCCACGCCACCACGATTGGGTCCTTAAAGCCTATGCGTTTGAGTTGTGCAACACCCTCCTTTGCCTCTTGCTCGGTGCGGAAACCACCTACAAAATAGGCATACAACCCATCGTTATAATTGGTAGAGTAGTACAACGGATTGACTCCTCGCAGCAACGAGATGCTCGGTTTCTTACTAAACAAACCTATACGAATGCGATAGACCGTGCCGTAGTCATAGATAGGTGTCTGCGGTATTGGGTTATTGGCATTATACACAGACGGAATCTTAACTTCTATATCCTCGTAGTCGATAAAACTGCGACGCTCCAACGATAGTTTCGACAGGCGATAGTCCTGATTTTTCAAAGCGGCAACAACAACCTTCAACGAGTCGCTCGCAGTGGTTAGCAACAACTCGTTGGCAATATTCAACTCATACTCCGAAAGCGATTTTTTGCGGGCGTAGTAATTTACCAACGCATCCGACTGATACTGTCCGCTATTGTCGTTTATCTCTCGCTCGGCACGAGTCGCCATCTCGGCAGAGTAGTCGAGCATAGCCACCTTACCATCACGCTCCATAAGCAGGTCGTAGGCGTAGATCTTGTTGTAGTAGAGCGACGACCACTCGGCAGAGAGTCGTGCATCCAAATTCGCAATAACCTGCTCTTGTGCAGCAAAAAGCACCGCCAAACTATCGGCCTCCGCCTTCGTAGGCACCTCCATATATTGGCGTTGCAGATTTACGAGTGTCTGATACTCGGCAAATGTTTGTTCCACCATCGCCTTTATCTCGTTTTCACGACTTTGCGACTTTACAAGCGCGGCATAATCGCTCTGCGGAAGACGCTTTGCGAAGTAGTCGTTCGCCACCAAATTGCGCCTCATTCGCGCCTTATCTGAAATATTTAGACCACCCTTTGGCTCCTCAACCACCGCACTCTCTTTTTTCTGCGTAGCACTATTCTTCAACGCATCGGCATACGCTACCAATGCCTCCTTTGCATCACGTTGCGACAACGCCTCAACAGCCTTATCGTACTCCGCTTGCAATCGAATAACCTCCTTCTCCAACGAGAGTATCGTTGGGGTTAATTTCTCGCGCATAGCCTCATTGCGGGCGTAGTTTGCACGATGTTGAGCCAACACATTTGCCACCGAGTCCAATGCCCGAGCAGCCTTTTCAACCTCTTGTGCCTGCACAACAGAACAACACAGCAGAGTCGCCACAAAAATCAAAACTCTTTTCATCGCCACATTCTAATAAAGAGGAACTGGATAAATCCGAATATCTCCAAACGGCCCATCAGCATAAGGATAGTATCCTGAAACTTCAAGTAGGTAGGTATTGCGGCATAATTATCAAGCGAGCCGACCTCTCCAAATGCCGGGCCCACATTACCCAAACAACTCACCGACATAGAGGTTGCCGTAAGAAGGTCCATACCGAACAATGTACTGGTCAATGTTCCAAAGGCTATCAACGCAAAGTATGTCGTGAGAAAGAGGGTTACGGCATTTACCTGACGCTCCCCTTGCAACACACCGTCTAGTCGAATACGTATAACGGCACGAGGGTGTTGCTGTCCCCGCAAACGAGCCACCAGCACCTTAAAGTAGAGCAACACTCTGTCAACCTTTGCACCTCCCGACGTTGAACCCGCACAGCCGCAAATAATCGAGAGAATAACCAATATGGTAATGGCGAATGGTGTCCAAAGGTTGGTATTAGCCGTCGCAAAGCCTGTGGTTGATATAAGCGATACCACCTGGAAAGAGGCCTCTCGTAACGATGTCTGAAAATCGTCATTGATACCGGTAGAGTAGAGATTTAGAGCAATCATCAGTGTGGCCGCAACGATAATTGCTAAATATACGCGCACTACCTCCGAGCGGAAAATATTGTTGGACTTCAACGTAACTGTTGCAAATATAAGACCGAAGTGGATGCTCGCAATGAACATTGTCACCATCAATATCACCTCTATGAGTTGGCTATTGAAAAAACCTATACTTGCATTTTTAGTAGAGAATCCTCCCGTAGCACACGCAGACATAGCGTGATTTACAGCATCAAACCACGTCATACCCGACAACTTCAGCAATATGGTGACAACGATTGTCATAACCACATATACGGCAAGCAAAATCTTAACTACTTTCTGCGTACGATAGCGGAAGTTATCCTTTGCCAGCGATGAGAGTTCGATACCCGACAACTCCATCTTGTTCGTACCAAACGACGGCAACACCAACAGCGCAAACATCACAACGCCTACACCGCCTATCCAACTTGTTACCGATCGCCAAAATAGCAAACCTCGAGGCAATGCCTCAATATCAGTCAATATCGACGCACCCGTGGTGGTAAAGCCCGACACACTCTCGAACCAAGCGTTTATGAATGTGAACTCGCCGCCCCAAATCAGATATGGGAACATTCCTACTACACACGACATCAGCCAAGAGCCAACCACAATCATAAAACTCTCCTTGGCGGTGATATCCACCGCACGTGGAACAAATATCATCGGAAATCCTCCGAGCAGCAAAGCCAACAATGCCGAGAGCAACAACGGATAGAAACCCGTATCCCCCGACACGTAGGAGATGGCTGCCGACACCATCATAAAAGCAGCGAGAACGAGTATTACCGTTCCCGAATATTTCAAAATCAAACTAATTCGCATCTTTCTTCTGCTTTATATCCGATACCGAAGAGTTGATCAAATGCTCGATACCGTCATTCAAACTCTTAACCTCGTCAACCATAGTAGCCTTTGGCTTGTAGGATATTTTGTAGGTAAGATAGTCCGAGAGCGAACGATTCATCGAAAGCACAGGCTTCACCACGTAGATGTAGATAAAGTAGTACAACATCAACACAATGGCAATCATAACCGCCAACGATATCAACACCGGCATAACCGAGCGATAGGCATTTTTAGACAACTGCTCGGCACGAGGCTCCAACTCGCCGTGCGACAACGACATATAACGATTTATTTGGTCTACAAAGCAATTATATGCCGGCTCGTAGTTCTCCGAGTACCACTTACGACCAACCATCGTCTCGACAACCACCGTTTTAATTCCCAACGAATCTACCAACACAATATCTCGCGTTTTGTGGTAACTATCGGCAAGACGTTGTAGTTCATTTCCGTAGAAAGCGAGTGTATCGAGGCTGCTGTATACCGCAACAGGCACCTTCGAGCGAGCAACAGTGATATTGTTGTTTATCGCCTGCAACGCAGTGCGACACCCCTCGCGGCTACTCTCGTCGTCGAACAAAGCGACATCTATCATAGCACGACTATGGTCGTGAGCAGCACGTAGCAACTCCTTTGCAATCCCCATATCACGACTACTTGCCACAAGAATTTCGTCGGTATCGTAACTCAAATTGCTCAACTCCGACAAAGAGATGACACCCGACACCGCCAACAACGTAACAATGCTCAAAAATGCCACCGAGACCTTCTTTCCAAAACCTTTCATATAGCGAATAAAAAATTATTTTCTCTGTTTCAATCTACAAAGGTAGTAAAATTTTGCAGATTTTAATTAAAAATTAAAAAATAAAACGGAAAAAGCCTCTCTCGCTATAAAATTCCGCCCGAACACTTGTTTTTCAGCAGTTTTTTTTTAACTTTGCACTACAAACTCAAAATAGAGAGCAATATGAAAAAGTTTATGCATCTTTTATCGCTGTGTGCGATAGTATTGGGATTTACATCGTGCGAAAAATATGACCTCGAAATTGCCGATCTTGTCGGCACTTGGCAGAAGTCCAGAGTAAGAGTAGAAACAAATACCACCTTATACGAAAGACTGATTTTCCAGAACGACGGAGTATTCTACATCGAAACGGAAGAGATTCGTAACGACAGCAACAACAGCGCAACAGATAATGGCGCCAATACTCGTTGCGAGGGTTGCGTAGAGGACGACGGCATTGTAGGCGCGTCGTGGATACGAGGCACATACACCCTCGACGACGATCTGCTCTATCTGACATACAAAGAGTTCGATGCCGAAGAGGAATCCACAACTGCCTACAAAATTTCGATACGCAAAAACACGCTCAAAATGACCAACGCCGAGGAGTTGGAAAAGATGAAGCGGAAATATGTAACTTCGGTAACCTACACCAAAGTTCAATAGAATAGAGAGGGGCGACATCAATCGCCCCTCTTCTTATCGTATTATCTCGCCCAAAACATCTGTCGAAGGCTCAACATCGAGCAGTCGCACTTTTACAATTTGATTGATATACTTCCTATCGTAAGGCACTTTGACTTTCAGGTAGTTACTCGTAAATCCCGTCATCATTCCGCCTCGCATTGTACTCTCGAAAAGCACCTCTGCAGTAGAGCCTACATAGCGTTTGCAGAAGTCGTAGTGACAACGATTGCTCAACTCCTCCAAACGCTTTGCACGCGCCATCGAAACCTCGGGCGACACCTTATCGGGGAAATTCACTGCCGGCGTGTTTTCTCGTTCCGAGAAGGGGAATATGTGCAAGAACGACGGCTTTATCTTTGCGAGGAAGTTGTAGCACTCCTCAAACTCCGCCTCGCCCTCACCCGGAAAACCGGTTATAACATCAATTCCGATAAAGGCATCGGGCATAGCCTGACGCACCGCATTTATGCGCTCCTCGAACTTTTCGACCGTATAGCGACGACGCATTAAACCAAGCACTTTGTTCGAGCCACACTGAATAGGAATATGGAAGTGATGTTGAAATTTAGGTGACGAGGCGCAAAACGCTATTATCTCATCAGTTAGAAGGTTTGGCTCTATCGAGGAAATTCGATACCTTTCAATACCTTCAACATCGTTCAACGCCCTCAACAAATCGAGGAAACTTTCGCCCGTAGTACGGCCAAAATCGCCCGTATTTACACCTGTGATAACTATCTCTTTTTGACCTCCGCGAGCAATCTCCTCCGCCTGCTTTACAGCCTCGGCAATAGGGGTGTTTCGGCTTGCTCCACGAGCGTTGTGGATAGTGCAGTACGAACAGCAGTAATCGCACCCGTCCTGCACCTTCAAAAAGGCACGTGTGCGGTCGCCACTCGAAAAGGCGGAAAAGAACGAAGTTATCTCGTCAGTTTCGCACGAAAAGACCTTTGTTTTGCCTCGTTCAGTCAGTTGAAGCACTTGTTTATATGTTTCGCCTTTATCATTGTTACACAGCACAATATCCACGCCCTCTATTTCGGCAATTTCGTAGGGCTTCAACTGCGCATAGCAACCCGTAACCGCAATGATTGTATCGGGGTTTCGGCGATGAATTTTGCGGATAAGATTGCGACATTTTTTGTCCGCTTGTGCCGTTACCGAGCAGGAGTTTATAATTGCGATATCGGCATCCTCGTTTGTACCTACACGCACAAATCCGCCCGCCTCGAATTGGCGAGCCAACGTCGAACTCTCCGAAAAATTCAACTTGCAACCGAGTGTATGAAAATTGACCTTTCTCATATCAAGCACAAAGATACTAAAAGTTTTCCGTTTTTCGTTTTCCGATTTCCGATTTTTTATTATATTTGTGCGTGATATTTAGGAATAGATGAATTTTATAGCCGACATACAACAATATCAATTTCTGTCGAACGCCCTGATTGCCTGCATCCTTTCGGGCATAACTTGCGGAATTATTGGCACATACATCGTAGCAAGACGTATGGTGTTCCTCTGCGGAGGCATCACTCACGCATCGTTCGGCGGTTTGGGCATAGCCTTCTACCTCAACGCCAACCCCATCCTCGGAGCGACAATTTTTGCCGTTTTGTCGGCTCTCGGCATCGAGTGGAGCAACTCCCGCTCGAAAATTCGCCCCGACTCGGCAATAGGAATGGTGTGGGGTATAGGTATGGCTATTGGCGCATTCTTTATCGCTCTGCGCCCGGGTTATACATCGGGCGATATGGCAAATTTCCTTTTCGGAAACATCCTTACTGTAACTAACAGCGATATCGTAGCGTTGGCGATACTTGCTATTGGGTTGATAATCGGCACAATAGTATGGCACCGCCCGATAATGTTCGCAGCCTTCGACCGCAACTTTGCCGAGGCTTCGGGTGTTCCCGTAAGGTTTATCGGCTACGCAATGGCGGTGGTTACTGCCATCACGATAGTGCTTTCGATCCGCACGATGGGTATTGTACTGCTCATTTCGCTGCTGACAATGCCTGTAGTAACGGCCAACCTGCTATGCAAAGAGTACAAACGCATAATTCCCCTATCGGTATTGATTGCCATAGTCGGTGGGGTTGCAGGTCTTGTATTGAGTTATCACGCCGAAGTACCTTCGGGTCCGGCAATAATATTTATCCTCACATCGTTGTTTTTAACAATGAAATTGTTATCTTTGTGGGTGAAATGGCATAAACAGTCGCATAATCGATAATGAAAAAGATACATCAACTTGTTCTAAAATCATATCTCGGTCCGCTTATTCTGACCTTCTTCATCATCATTTTTATCCTGATGATGAACTTCGTATGGCGTTATATTGACGAGTTGGTAGGCAAGGGTCTGGATGCGATGGTTATTGTCGAATTGCTGATGTATGCCACCATAAATATGATTCCTATGGGTTTGCCGTTGGCTATCTTGTTGGCAACAATTATGACAATGGGCAATCTGGGCGAAAATCACGAATTGTTGGCTATGAAGTCGGCTGGAATGTCGCTTATGCGTATTATGAAGCCGCTGTTCTGGGTTATCGGCATTATCTCCGTAGGCTCTTTCTTTGTGGTAAATGACCTCGTGCCATACGCCAATCGAAAGATGTTTACCACGCTCTACGACATCAAACAACAGAGCCAAGCACTCGACTTCCAAGATGGACTATTCTTCAACGGTATCGAGGATATGACCATTCGTGTAGACAAGCAGGAGCCGGAGACAAAACTGCTTCGCGGTGTGCTTATCTACGACAACCGCTCACGCAACGGCAATATGACCACTACGCTCGCCGATTCGGGCTATATTCGCCTGTCCGACGACAAGAAGTACCTGTTGGCAACACTCTTTCACGGAGAGTCGTACGAACAGTCGCGCAACCACCAGTGGTACACCAAAAGTTCGTTGCGCCGCCATCAGTTCGACCGTCAGGATGGCAAGATTTTGGTTTCGGGATTCGACTTTCAGCGTAGCGACGAGAGTATGTTTGGAGAGAATAGCCAGACCAAAAACATCGTACAGTTGGAGCATAGCATAGACTCGCTCGGGCAACTCGTAAACAACATCACCACAACGGCTTACACACCTCTTATGCGTGAGCATATATTTGCAGTAGACCCCGATGCGGTGGCACGAATCGACTCTATCGAGGTGGATCGCTCGGCAAAGAGTTTCAACGCTGCACTCATCGATTCGATTCCGAAGTTGGACACCCGCACAAAGGACAAAATTTACGACCAGGCTCTGCGTTCGGCTCGCAACTCGCGAAATATGTTTTCGTTCGACGAAAGCACATCAAAGACTGCGCTGGATCAACTCTACCGCAGCAAGAACGAGTGGCACCGCAAACTCACTTTGCCGGTGTCGATTCTGATATTTTTCCTTATTGGCGCACCTCTCGGAGCAATTATCCGCAAAGGCGGTTTGGGTATGCCTATTGTTATCTCGGTGGCGTTCTTCGTGGTCTACTACATCATCTCCATATCGGGCGAAAAGTTTGCAAAAGAGGGTACTTGGAGTTCTCTTACGGGAATGTGGTTCCCTGCAATGATATTGATACCGCTGGCAATATTCCTGTCGCAAAAAGCAAATAACGACTCGCCTCTGTTCGATATGGATTGGTATGCCGGCCGCATCAAAAATATGCGCGACAAGTTGGAGGCAAAGTTCAAGAAAAAGAGCAAAAAATAGAGCATTATGGATGCAAAAGATATTCGCATAGTATTTATGGGTACACCCGAGTTTGCGGTGCCATCGTTGAAGGCATTGGTCGAGGGTGGCTATAATGTTGTGGGTGTTGTTACTATGCCCGACAAGGCAGCAGGGCGAGGTATGCACCTGCAAGAGAGCGACGTGAAACGTGCCGCCAAAGAGTTGGGCATTCAGACCATCCTGCAACCCGAGAAGTTGCGTGACGAGACGTTTTTGGAGGCTCTGCGAGCCTTACAGCCCGATTTAGGTATTGTCATCGCCTTCAGGATGTTGCCCGAGGTGGTGTGGGCTATGCCACGCTTCGGAACATTCAACCTTCACGCATCGTTGTTGCCGGAATATCGTGGCGCAGCACCTATAAATTGGGCTATCATAAATGGCGATAAGGAGAGTGGAAACACCACTTTCCTGCTCAATCACGAGATAGACAAAGGCGCAATAATCGGCCAACAACGCACCCCGATAGGCGACGAGGAGTGTGTGGGCGAGTTGTACGACAGATTGATGACGATGGGTGCCAAACTCGTTGTGGAGAGCGTAGAAAAGATTGCATCGGGCAGTATCGAACCTATCGAACAGCCACAAGAGGATGCAAATTTGCGCCCTGCACCAAAGATTTTTAAGGATATGTGCGAGGTGAATTGGAACGCAAATGGCATACAGATTGTCAATTTCGTGCGTGGACTGTCACCATACCCCGCAGCGTGGAGCATCCTTAAACGAGGCGACGAGGAGTTGTCGGTAAAGATTTTCAAGGCTCATTTCGAGGCGAAAGCGCACTCGGCAGAGGTTGGCACAATCATCACTGACAACAAAACATACATTAAGGTGGCGTGTGCCGATGGAGTGGTCGCAATAGAGGAGTTGCAGGTTGCCGGCAAAAAGCGAATGGCGGTACGCGACCTATTGCTCGGCTACCGAGTTGAAGGGGCAAAGTTCAAAAGCAAGTAGCGAGTACGAAAGGGTACATCGGAATGATTTTTTACAATATAGCGAATAACTTAAATTTTTTCAAAGGTATGAAAAAGCACAATTTTAGCGCGGGACCTTCGGTATTGCCAGAGGTTGCACTGGAAAACGCAGCAAAAGCGATTTTTGATTTTAACGGAACAGGAATTTCGGTACTTTCGTATTCACACCGCAGCAAGGAGTTTGAAGCGGTATTGGCAGAGGCAAAAGCACTCTTCCGTGAGTTGCTCAATATTCCTGAAAATTATAAAATCTACTTTGTGGGTGGCGGTGCAAGCACGCAGTTCTTCCACATTCCGGCAAACTTCCTCGGCAAAAAGGCAGGCTATGTGAACACAGGTGTCTGGACCAAGAAGGCGATAAAGGAGGCAAAGTATTACGGAGAGGTGGAGGTTGTGGCTTCGAGCGAGGACAAGAACTTCTCGTATATTCCAAAGGGTTTCGAGATTCCAAGTGATTTGGACTACCTCTACATCTGTGCAAACAACACCATCTATGGCACTGAATACAAGGAGGATATCGACTGTCCTGTACCTTTGTTTGCCGATATGTCGTCGGACATTTTGAGCCGTCCTGTCGATGTTTCGAAGTACGCTCTCATCTATGGCGGCGCACAGAAAAACCTCGCCCCTGCAGGTGTTACATTCGTAATTATCCGTGACGATATGCTCGAGAAGGTGGTTCGTCCATTGCCAACAATGATGAATGTGAATACCCACGTCGAGAACGATTCGATGTTCAACACTCCGCCGGTGTTCCCAATCTTCGTATTGAACGAAACATTGAAGTGGCTGAAATCGATTGGTGGCGTAGAGGAGATGTATCGTCGCAATGTCGAGAAGGCAGAGTTGCTCTACAACGAAATTGAGCGCAACTCGTTGTTCCGCCCAACCGTAGCAAAGGAGGATCGTTCGTTGATGAATATCTGCTTTGTGATGACCGAAGGCAACGAGGATTTGGCTCCGGAGTTCTTGGAGTTTGCGAAGGAGCGCGGTATGGTAGGCATTAAGGGTCACCGCCTTGTAGGAGGTTTCCGTGCTTCGTGCTACAACGCTTGTCCAAAGGAGTCGGTAGAAGCACTTGTGGCTTGTATGCAGGAGTTCGAGCAGTTGAAAACAAAGTAGGTTTATGGCAACAATAGTTCCGTACACATACGAGAAAAAAGAGGATAAAGTTATACACTTCACATCATTGATTAAGGGTATGAAAGTTCTTATTGCAACCGAGAAGCCGTTTGCACGCGAGGCGGTAAATGGCATTAAAGAGATTTTGCAGTCGGCAGAGTACGAGGTTGTTCTGCTCGAGAAATATGCGGATAAGAGCGAGTTGCTCGCTGCCGTAGCCGATGTTGATGCGCTTATTGTGCGTAGCGACAAGGTTACCAAAGAGGTGTTGGATGCAGCCAAGAACCTCAAAATCGTAGTTCGTGCCGGCGCAGGCTTCGATAACGTGGACTGCGAGGAAGCAAAGAAGCGTGGCGTTGTGGTGATGAACACACCGGGCCAGAACTCGAACGCTGTAGCGGAGTTGGCACTCTGTTTTATGGTCTACATATCGCGCAACCAACTCACACCGGGCACTGGCCACGAACTCATTGGCAAAACCCTCGCAATTCACGCTTACGGAAATGTGGGCAAATTGGTAGGTCGCAAAGGTAAGGCTCTCGGTATGAATGTTATAGCCTACGACCCATTTATCTCGGATGCAGCCGTATTCGAGGCTGATGGGGTAGAGAAGGTCGATTCGATGGAGGAGTTGTATCGTCGCGCCGACTTCCTCTCGTTGCACATCCCTGCAACACCGCAAACCAAAGGCTCAATCGGTTACGACCTCGCAATGTCTATGCCGAAGGGTGCAACACTCGTAAATACCGCTCGCAAGGAGGTTATCGACGAGGTGGGCTTGGCAAAGGCTTTGGAGGAGCGTGAGGACTTAAAATACATAACCGACGTGGCACCCGATGCTGCTGCGGAGTATGCCGAGAAGTTCGGTAAGCGTTACTTCGGCTCACCGAAAAAGATGGGAGCCGAGACTGCCGAGGCAAACATCAATGCAGGCTTGGCTGCTGCACGACAGATTGTAGATTATTTTGTAAACGGAAACACACGTTTCCAAGTAAACAAATAGAGTATGGTACGCATTAAACCTTTCAAAGGTATTCGCCCACCGAAGGAGTTGGCACACGAAGTGGCATCACGCCCATACGACGTATTGAACTCCGCAGAGGCAAAGGCAGAGGCTACGGAACGCTCTCTGCTCCATATTATTAAGCCCGAAATAGACTTTGAGCCTATTGCCGACGAGCATTCGCAAGAGGTTTACGATAAGGCGGTAGAGAACTTTGCAAAGTGGCGCAACGAAGGCTGGCTACAACAAGATGCCGAGGAGCACTACTACATCTACGCACAGACGATGGATGGTCGCACGCAGTATGGTCTTGTAATGTGTTGTCATTTCGAGGATTACCTCTCGGGGGCTATCAAGAAGCACGAACTTACTCGCACCGAGAAAGAGGAGGACCGTATGCACCACGTTCGCAACCAAAAGGCGAACATCGAACCTGTATTTTTCGCCTATCCCGACCACGAGGATATCGATGCAATCGTTGCAAAGGTAACCGCATCGAAGCCGGAATACGACTTTGTTGCAGCGGATGGTTTTGGTCACACGTTGTGGGTTGTGCCAACCGAATATAACGAGCATATAACCACTGTTTTCAGCACCATTCCTGCGTTGTATGTTGCTGATGGTCACCATCGTACTGCCGCTGCTGCGAGAGTGGGAGCAGAGTGCAAAAGCAACAACCCCAACCACACCGGCGATGAGGAGTACTGCTACTTCTTGGCGGTTACATTCCCCGAGTCACACCTCCGCATTATAGACTACAATCGCGTAGTTCGCGATTTGAACGGCTTGAGCGAGGAGCAACTCCTCGCTGCTTTGTCAGAGGATTTTGTAGTGGAGAAAGAGGGAAAAGAGATCTACAAACCAAATGCTCTCCACAACTTCTCGATGTACTTGGCAGGGGAGTGGTACAGCCTCACAGCAAAGGAGGGCAGATATAATGATGCCGACCCGATTGGCGTTTTGGACGTTACCATCTTGTCCAACTTGGTATTGGATAAGATTCTCGGTATCAAAGATTTGCGCACTTCAAACCGCATCGACTTCGTAGGTGGTATTCGTGGTCTTGGCGAGTTGCAGTCGCGCGTTGATTCGGGCGAGATGAAGGTGGCATTTGCCCTCTATCCGGTTTCGATGCGTCAGTTGATAGACATCGCCGACACAGGCAATATTATGCCTCCAAAGACCACTTGGTTCGAGCCTAAATTGCGCTCGGGAATAGTTATTCACTCTTTTGAATAGTAGTAATTTATGAAACGATTTTTACTAACCATTACTATCTTGGCCGTTGCGTTTACGCTCTCGGCACAGACACCAAAGCACACCGAGTGGCGATTTAACACAAAGCGCACTGCCAAATACATCGAAAGCGGCGAGTATAAAGCCACAGTTGGCGAGGGTGTAATAGAGTTTATAGGCAAAAAGGCTACGGCAACCGCAGGAATAAGAAAGGGTTATCCGGCAGTCGAAAACAGCCGTAAAGGCGACTATTGGTTGATGACTCTCCCTGTCGAAAACCTAAAAGCAGGAACTGCCATTGACATTTGGCTACCATTTTTGGCAGAGCCGAGCGACGAGCCTCACTCGTATGCCTTCGAGTATCGCGACGGAAAAAAATGGGTACCTGTAACCCCTGCCGACAAGTCGGGAGCGAACTGCACCTCCACAAAGTCAAAGAAGTGGCCTCGTATGCTTTGGCATACCATTCGACTCGCCAACGTCGCAAAATCCGACGTGCAAGTGCGTCTGCGTCAATGCGGCAAGGGTGTAACAAAGAGTTCTCTTTACGGTAGCACATCGGGACAAGCACCCAAAGTTGCTATCCTCGACGAGAGCATCCCGAGCGATACTACGCGCATATTATTTATAGGTAATAGTTACACCTACTGCAATCTCTATCCTATGCAGTTGAAGGAGTTGGCGTGGTATGAAGGGCATTACCTCGATTGCGCCCTCTATTTTCACGGAGGCTACTCTATGAAAAAGCATCTTGCCGACCACATCTCGCGCGAAACCGTAGAGATGGGCAACTTTGACTACGCCTTCTTGCAGGACCAAAGCATTTCATCACTGCGCATAGGCACCTCCGTCGAAAACAACGTGGTAGGCGAAATGGCAAAGATGATTAAGAGCGTCGAGCAGTACAGTCCTAACGCAAAGTGCATTGTGGAGATGACGTGGGGGCGCAAAGATGGCGATAATGCTACCAAGTCGAAGAACGTGCAAGACATCAAAACCGCCCATCCGGAGTTCTTTACGAGTTACGATGTTATGCAGAAAATAATCATCAAGAACACCACCGAAATGGCACGAAGACTCGGTATGGGACTCTCGCCCGTAGGCGTAGCGTGGGAGATTGTTCGACGTGAACGCCCCGACATCGAGTTGTATGTTAAGGATGGCTCACACCCATCCGATGCAGGCTCTTATCTTGCTGCCGCAGTGGGGTATCTGACGCTATTTAAGGAGCCTTTCAAAGCGGACACACCCGTACGACTCAACCCTGACGTTGCCCGCTATCTGCGCAGCGTAGCCGAAAGGGTAGTCTTGAAAACTGATAACTAAAAACTGATAACTGATAGAAAAAGTGCGAAAAATTTTCGCACTTTTTTTTTGTTTTGACACAACCTGTCAAAATAGCCCCGTACCTTTGCATCGTGAAAGTAAAATAAAGTACTAACAATTAAAAACAGAATACTATGTTTTGGTTATTAAGTTTATTGTTTGATATTGCTCTTGTTATCGGTGGTTTTTTTGGTCTTTTAGAGTTAATAATTGCCATAATTGCCATTGCAATAGACTCTCACATAGAACGCAAACGATACAACTAATTCAATCGAGTAGCGTTAGACCAACTACACAATGAAAGTAAATGTACAACCTTAAAATAGTATAGATTATGGGAACAGGACAAACTATCAGATGCAAACATTGCGGTACGGAGTTTATGCACTTGACCGGCTTTGGATTTATGGGACAATTCGACTGCGATAACGGCTTTTGCCACATCGAAACCGAAACGGCTATCCGTTGCCCGCAGTGTATGAAGCGACTCAACAACACCGAGGAGGAGTTCAACGAGCAGGTTGCTGAACACATTTGTTGGGACTAACAGCGTAGAGTGGCTACATTAAATATCGAAATAGTATGGGACTGATTATATTAGGGGGCTTATTGGTATCGATGTTGTTCGATATCTGGGCATTGATTCTCGCCGTCATTGGCGTGGTCCTCGCAATTATTTGCGCTTGTAACGAGAATAAAAGGTAAAAATATGGCCAAACTGCACCTATATTCAAAAAAAAATTCATAACTTTGAGGAAAGTTTTTTCCTCTGGAAAAAGAGATTAGAACGAAACAAATAATAAAAAGAATATACTATGAGCGAAAAGACAACACAGAATGCCGAAAAGATGAAGGTCTTGCAGGCAGTAATGGCGAAGATCGAAAAGGACTTCGGCAAGGGTTCGATTATGAAGATGTCGAGCGAGAATGTAGAGAATGTTCCGGTAATTCCAACCGGCTCCATCACTCTCGACGTAGCACTCGGCGTGGGTGGCTACCCAAAAGGACGCGTAATTGAGATTTTTGGTCCCGAGTCGTCGGGTAAGACAACTCTCGCAATTCACGCTATTGCAGAGGCGCAGAAGGCTGGCGGTATCGCCGCTTTCATCGATGCCGAGCACGCATTCGATAGTTTCTATGCACAGAAGTTGGGCGTAGACGTGGAGAATCTCCTCATATCGCAGCCCGACAATGGCGAGCAGGCACTCGAGATTGCCGACTCGTTGATTCGTTCGAGCGCAATCGACATCATCGTTATCGACTCGGTAGCAGCCCTCACTCCAAAGGCTGAAATCGAAGGCGAGATGGGCGACTCGAAGATGGGTTTGCAGGCTCGATTGATGTCGCAGGCGTTGCGTAAACTCACAGCAAGCATCGCCAAGACCAAGACCGTATGTATCTTTATCAACCAGTTGCGCGACAAAATTGGCGTAATCTACGGCAATCCGGAGACTACTACCGGTGGTAACGCTTTGAAATTCTACGCCAGCGTACGTATCGACATTCGTCGCACCTCGGTCATTAAGGATGGCGACGAGCAACTTGGCACACGCACCCGCGTGAAGGTTGTTAAGAACAAGGTTGCACCTCCGTTCAAGAAGGCAGAGTTCGACATTATGTTTGGCGAAGGAATCTCGAAGATTGGCGAAATTCTTGATTTGGCTGTAGACTACGAGATCCTCAAAAAGTCAGGCTCGTGGTTCTCCTACGGCGATAGGAAAATTGGTCAGGGCCGCGATGCTGTGAAGGATTTGCTCACCTCGGATAAGGCTTTGTGCGACGAGATCGAAGCAAAACTTCGCGAGGCTATGACACAGAAATAGAGGGTTTTACACCCACATAATAGCGAGAGTAGCGTACCGCTTCGGCGGTACCACTCTCTATATTGGTTTTTAGAGGTATAGGTTATGGATTATACTGCGGAAGACGAGAAATTGATTAACGAGGCTTGGCAAAGGCTTCTCGAATCGTGCAAAAAGATTTGCAAAAACGAAGATGGTTGGAACCGTGTTAGGCGTGCATTCTTCCTCGCAAAGGAGGCGCACGCAGGTGTACGCCGTCGCTCGGGCGAGCCATATCTGCTGCACCCATTAGCAGTAGCACAGATATGCGTGGACGAGATTGGTTTGGGCGTAAAGTCGGTTGTAGCAGCACTCTTGCACGATGTTGTGGAGGATACCGACTACACGGTAGAGGATATTGAGCACATATTCGGGCCAAAGATAGCGTCTATGGTCGATGGCCTAACCAAGATGTCGGGGGTATTCAATGCCGACACCTCGGAGCAAGCAGAGTATTTCCGCAAAGTGCTGCTCACCCTCTCGGACGATGTTCGCGTAATCCTAATCAAGATTGCAGACCGCCTGCACAATATGCGAACATTGCAGTATATGCCTCTAAACAAGCAAGTTAAGATTACAGGCGAAACAATCTACCTCTTTGCACCGTTGGCATACCGACTCGGACTATACCCAATAAAGAGCGAGTTGGAGGACCTCTGTATGAAGTATCGTTTTCCGGAGGAGTACAAGCAGATTAGTGCAATGATTTCCGAGACTGCCGAGCAGCGACAAGAGTACATAGACCTATTCTGCAAGCCAATTATCGAGGCTCTCGACCGCAACGACATAGATTACGAGATTTCGGGACGAATCAAGAGCGTCTACTCGATATGGACCAAGATGCAACGCAAGCAGATTCCTTTCGAGGAGGTTTACGATTTGTTTGCCATACGCATCGTATTCAAGACCAAGCCAAATTCGTCCGAAAAGAGTCAATGTTGGCAGATATACTCCAATATAACAGACATTTACGCCCCTAAACAAGACCGTTTGCGCGACTGGATTTCGATGCCAAAAGCGAATGGCTACGAGGCGTTACACTCCACTGTAATGGGCCCTAATGGCCACTGGGTGGAGGTGCAGATTCGCACCGAGAGAATGGAGGATATTGCCGAGCGAGGTTTCGCTGCACACTGGAAGTACAAGAAGGCTACTCTCTCGCAGAACGACGACGCCTTCGACACTTGGTTGAAGAAGATTCGCGATGCGTTGAATAGCCCAACCGAGAGTGCTGTGGAGTTCCTCGACAACTTCAAACTATCGCTCTATACCTCTGAAATTACGGTATTTACGCCAAAAGGCGAGCAGCGACAACTGCCAAATGGTGCCACTGCACTCGACTTTGCGTACGACATCCACACCAAGGTTGGCGACCACGCCATTGGCGCAAAGATAAACCACAAAATCGAGCCTATAACCAAGACTCTAAAGTGGGGCGACCAGATCGAAATTATCACTGCCGACAGCGCAAAACCGAAGGCAGAATGGTTGGAGATAGTCTCGACAACAAAGGCAAAGCAGAAGATTACCGCCTTCCTGAAACGAGAACAGCAGAACAATATCGAAAATGGTATTGCGCTGTTTGAGAGCAAGTTAGCAGAGTATAATATATCAATGAGCGGTAGGGTATTGCGCAAGGCAATGCAGGCCTATGGCTGCAAATACAAAGACGAATTCTACAGCCGCATTGGCGCAGGCATCATCTCGTTGGACAACATCGAGGAGGTGCTTCAATCCTCTTCAAACGAGAAGAGATTAAAGTTCTGGGAGTTGCGACAGGAGGATAACGACGATATCAAGGAGAGCAACGATCAGAAGACGCCAAACGAGGATAGTTTCACTATTGCAACGTGTTGCAGCCCTCTGCCGGGCGACAATGTCGTAGGTTTCCACGACCCAATTACCGACAAAATTATCGTTCATAAAGCGAATTGCGACGAACTTAACCGCCTTGCTTCGCAATACGGAAAAAACATTCTTAAAGAGAAGATTCGCTGGGAGTTACATAGCGCAACGGCATACCTTTCGACCATTGAAATACGCGGTATTGACCGTATGGGACTACTCTCGGACATTACGCACATCGTTTCCGACGATTTCAGTATCAATATGCGCGAGATTCACCTACGCAGCCACGACGGAATAGTGGAAGGAAAGATGAGTTTGTACGTAAAAAGTGTTGATGCACTCTACGCCTTGATGGACAAATTCCGCCAAATGAAGGGCTTGGAGAGTGTAAAACGCATCGAAAACAACGATATCAACTAACGACTTCGCAGGTTGAGCGTTGTTCAAATGCGAGAAATCGAACATTATTGAAATATAAATTATGCACTGCAATAACAACAAAGTCCCGAGAACAAGAAGGAACTTTCGAGTGGATAGGGTAGTAGTGCAGCGAAATACGAAAACCGATAAAACAGGACAGATATGGCAACAATCTTTTCACGAATCATAGCAGGGGAGATACCTTGCTATAAAGTGGCGGAAAACGACCGCTATTTCGCTTTCTTGGACATTAACCCACTTGCAAAGGGGCACACACTCGTAGTTCCAAAGCAGGAGGTAGACTACCTCTACGACCTCGACGACGAGACGCTGCAAGGTATGATTCTCTTTGCCAAGCAGATTGCGAAGAAAATCAAGTCATATAGCGGCTGCAATAGGGTAGCGACCGTAGTTTTAGGCCTCGAAGTGCCTCACGCACACATACATCTAATCCCGATGAATAGCGAAAAGGATGTAGATTTCAGCCGCGATAAACTAAATTTAACTCCGGAAGAGTTCACAGAAATCGCATCGGCATTGTCGGAATAGGGGAGTGTTAACAACTTTGTAACACACTAATATGCAGAGAAATACAAACACATTCTCTGCATATTTTGTATATCTATTTAACATAATATAGTCGATTTCTCAACAAATCGTGGTCGTAGGGTAGAAAACTACCAGAAGTAACCGGATTTTTCGACAAAATCTCTTGACTACAATCCAAAAATTAACAAATGTAAATTATAAACATCTGTAAAGTTGCAGGGTGTTTTACATTTGTAATTGTTAACAGTGTTAAAAAACCTAAAATTATGATTACATTTGTAAAACTGCAAACAGGGCAATATCAGGCGTAAAAGCAACCTTATTCTACGTCGTTCATTGGTTGAATTGTCGGATAGTTACGCACTATATATCAGTAATTTACAAAATTCATATAAAGTCATTTACACCGATATTACACAAGTATAACGCTATTGCAACCCTATAAGCACATATAAATATAATTGGATATTGTTATTACCGAATTATCAGTAATTTACGCATTTTAATATAAAGCAAAATACCATATATTCTTATTTCGTTGTTTTAACTATTTCTGCGATATTAACAAATGTAACACTTATTAACAATTATTAACATTTTACATTTGTATAGGTTTACTTGTTTATTTCGTAAATTATGTTTACCTTTGTAAAAACTTACGAATATGGACCAAAAATTGCGTATTTTGATGCAACGAGAGAATTTGACAGCGAGCAGACTCGCGGAAATTCTCGAAATAAAACCGGCTGCAGTATCTCACATTTTGAGCGGACGCAACAAGCCGGGCTACGAGTTGATTTGCAAAATCATCAATCGTTTTCCGCAGATCAACCCATACTGGTTGCTTGGAGATGCAGAGGAGATAGATAATCAAAATGCGCCAATTTCAACATCAGCGACTTTGCTACCTTCGACAGGAAATCTCTTTACTCCAACCGAGGAGTCGGAGCCTAACCCCAACCAACAAGTGCAACCACTCGCTTCGGCTCTTACCCGTTCGGACATCGCAAAGATTATCGTGGTCTACAACGACCAGACCTTCGAGGAGTTGAAGCCAAAGAAAATGTAGGGTAGTCGGACTACCCTTTTTTTATACCTTATTATATATATGGGTATTTTGCCTCGTTTTAGGTATAAAATTCACGCACAATCTCTCGCGCAAAATAAAATATGCGATTCTCGGAGAGTTGAGCAACGCCGTTTTTGCGTGCTAACTATCTAATAATCAATAAATACGCACTTCATAGAACGCAACCAAAAACTTTTTCAACTAAAGAAAAGACGCTGTAAAAGACAAAATTTTTCTATCTTTGTAATCGCAAAACATAAAAAGGAGGTCCATCAAAGCCACTAACACTTACTGGACCTCCTCCGCACTACCCTGTCAGTCAGGTGTGTAATATGTAGATTATGTTAAATTTTATTTGTGAGGAACTCATTAAGAGTATAGAACTATGATGAAGGCATATAATCGATACAACTCTCTATTTGGGATATTTTTGGTGGTTGCAACACTTATTTTGTTCGGTGGTTGCACCAATCGCAACAATCAAGTCGAAAACTACGCTATCGTTTCGATTGCACCTCTTAAACCTCTGGTTGAGAACATTTTAGGCGACGACTTCGAAGTTACGGTATTGGTACCACAGGGTGCTTCGCCGGAGACCTTCGAGCCTACATCCAAGCAGTTGCAGAGGGTTGAGTCGGCACGCTTTGTTTTCGGCACGGGTCTGCTGGAATTCGAGCAGGAACTACTCCACCGCGTCGCTCGTAAAGAGCAGATTATCGACCTCTCACACGGAATTGAGTTGCTTGGCGGCACCTGTTCGCACGCACACCATCACCACTCGTGCGGCCACGTTCACGGCATCGATCCACATATTTGGTGCTCGCCAAAGTCGCTCCACAAGATGGCCGAAAATGCCTTCAACGCCATATCGAAAGAGATGCCAGATTCGACAAAGTATGATAACAACTACAATGCGCTGAAAGACAACATTTTAGAACTCGATAACGAGGTGTACGAAATGTGCAACAACAGCAGCCATAAGAGTTTTATCATCTACCACCCTGCTCTCACCTACCTCGCACGCGACTATGGCCTAACACAAATCGCCATCGAAAACGAGGGCAAAGAGCCGAGTGCAAAACATCTCTCGCAGATTATAGATCAGGCACGCAAAGAGGGGGTAAAAAATATATTCTACCAGTCGGAGTTTCCAGCATCGTCAGTCGAAATTATCTGCAAGGATGCCAACGCTACTGCTGTGGAAATCAACCCATTAGACGAGGATATTTTCGCCAACATTCGTCACATCGCAAAACTAATAACCGAGTAGAGATGGAGCCAATTATTTCACTAAATAATGTAGCAGTACGCTACGACGCGACGATTGCTTTGGAGGGTGTGTCACTCGACATCTATCCCGATGATTTTCTGGGCGTTATAGGTCCGAATGGCGGTGGCAAGACCACTCTTGTGAAGGCTATTTTAGGTACTATACCGCACTCTGGCGAGGTGGAGTACTCCCCCACTCTTTTTGAGCGCGGACACCGCCAGATAGGCTATTTGCCGCAACAATCGGAGTTCGACCAAGCATTTCCTATATCGGTTATTGAGGTGGTTATGTCGGGGTTGCAGGCGGAGAAAGGGGCTTTTTCGCGCTATACATCTGCCGACCGCAAACGTGCTATGGAGTTGCTCGAAATGGCAGGCATTGAGGCTATTGCCGAGCGTCAAATCAGCGAGATATCGGGTGGTCAGATGCAACGTGCATTGCTCTGCCGAGCAGTGATTTTAGAGCCTAAATTGCTGATTCTTGACGAGCCAACCAACTTCGTGGACAACCAATTTGAAAACGAACTATACACCCTACTCCACCGTCTAAACGAGCGTATGGCGATAGTTATGGTGTCGCACGATTTGGGTACGATAACGAGCGTGGTAAAAAGCATTGTTTGCGTTAATCGCACCGTTCATCGCCACGACTCGAACGTCATAACCGCCGAGCAGTTGGAGAATTACCACTGCCCTATTCAGATTATCTCGCACGGACACGTTCCTCACACCGTATTGGAGCATCACCACCACTAAAAAACATAGGCTAACCCGTTGAAGGTTAGCCTATTTCGCATAAACCAGACTACCCTACTCGGTAAATTCTACGACAGTACCAGTAGCAGTGTAGATATTGCGCACATAGAATGGAGGCAAGCCAACAATCGCGTGCTTCACGTTTATATTGATAATGGTCTGCGCACCTTTGAGATTTGCGGCTTTATACATCTCGGCAACAGCATTTGCACGAACCGACTGCTTCGACAAACCGCCAATACCAAAAATCATAGTAGCCTTTGCGTGTCCCTCGGCGTAGCCTACTACCTTAAAGTTCTTTTGCGAAAGTACAACTTCCGTCTGCGAGAGATTCTTGTTTTCGGTCTGATACATATGTGTTGCACAACCGGTAAACATCATTGCACCCAAAACAAGTGCCAACATAAAGAGTTTCTTCATAGGATAATTATTATTGTTATTATTACATTGTGTTACATAGGACAAATATAATAATAATAATAATAATAATAATAATAATAAAGAAATTTGCGGAAAATCTGCATAAAAATTGCAATTATCCGCAAATCAACAAAAAAGCAGCACGAAAATCGTGCTGCTTTCATATCGGGTTACACCCTAATTAGTCTGCAAGTGATACTCGCTTGAATACGAGAACTTTAGCCTCGGCATCAGCAGCCTTGATAACATCCTTAACAGGAGTCTTACCATCGCCCATCTGATAGCCCTGCTCCTCGAGAGTCTGCTCCTTAAAGAACTTCTGAACACGACCCTTTGCGATGTTCTCGATCATCTGCATATTGAGGTTTGCGGCCTTTGCCTCGCCTACGGTCTTAATGATCTCGCGAGCCTGCGCTGCCTGCTCTGCGGTGATCCATCCCTTCGACTGGTTCGACTCGATGTGATCCTCGCTATCTACGTGTGCAGGGTTGATACCAGCCTTTGTAAGAGCAGCATTGATCTCCTTCTGAACCAACTCATCCTTGGTCTTCTCGATTGCAGTCTTGTACTCCGAATCAACAACCTCCTGTGGTACCGAATTAGCCGATACTGCTACAGGGTTCATCGAAGCAACCTGCATTGCAACACCTCTTGCAACCTGTGCGTCGAACTCCTTGTTGAAGCCAACAACAGCAGCAAGTTTGCCGGTGATTACGTGCATATAAGACGAAATGTATGGAGCCTCGATAGCCTCATAACCTGCAACAACGTGCTTCTCGCCGGTCTGACCGGTCAACTCGGTAACAGCAGCCTCTACGGTGCGACCGTCAGCGAGTGTGCAAGCCATAAGGGCCTCCTTGTTAGCAGGGAAGTTTACGATAGCAGCCTCTGCGATTGCCTGTGCAAGAGCCTGGAAATCAGCGTTCTTTGCAACGAAGTCAGTCTCGCAACCGAGTCCTACTACAATAGCCTTTCCATCCTGAACCTTTGCAATAACAGCACCCTCCGAAGTCTCGCGGTCAGCACGCTTTGCTGCTACGAGTTTACCCTTCTCCTTGATGATTGCCTTTGCACGCTCGTAATCGCCTTCAGCCTCTACGAGAGCCTTCTTGCAGTCCATCATACCGGCACCGGTCATCTTACGCAACTTCATTACATCCGCTGCCTTAATCTCTATTGCCATAGTTTTCTCTGATTTTCGTGGTTAATAATTACTCAGCCTTTGCCTCCTCAACCGCTGCAACTACCTCTGCTGCGATTGCCTCCTCTGCGTCAACAGCAGCCTTTACGCTCTTCTTAACGCGAGTTTTGGTGGTCTTCTTTACAGGAGCCTCTGTGTTAGCCTCTGCCTCTACAGCCTCCTTCTCCTTCTCGAGTTTACGCTCCTCTGCGCCCTCTGCGATAGCAGCACATACTACGTCGAGGATGGTAGCGATTGACTTTGTAGCATCGTCATTTGCAGGGATCACGAAATCGATGTCGGTTGGATCACAACAAGTATCGACCATTGCAAATACCGGAATATTCAAACGCTTTGCCTCCTTAACGGCATTCTGCTCCTTCTGCACGTCGATTACGAACAATGCAGCAGGAAGGCGAGTAAGGTCAGCGATAGAACCGAGGTTCTTCTCCAATTTAGCACGCTGACGCGAAATCTGCAACTTCTCACGCTTCGAGAAGTTGTTGTAAAGGCCGTCTGCCATCTGCTTGTCGATGGTAGCCATCTTCTTGACAGCACGGCGTATAGTTGGGAAGTTTGTGAGCATACCGCCAGCCCAACGCTCTGTTACGTATGGCATACCAACGGCTGCTACCTTATCGGCAACAATCTCCTTTGCTTGTTTCTTGGTTGCAACGAACAACACACGACGACCGCTCTTTGCGATATTCTTGAGTGCTGCTGCTGCCTCATCCAACTTCACTACAGTCTTGTGAAGGTCGATGATATGGATGCCGTTCTTCTCCATAAAGATATATGGAGCCATTTTAGGATTCCACTTGCGCTTCAAGTGACCGAAATGAACGCCAGCCTCCAACAATGTATTAAAATCTGTTCTAGACATTTTTGTTTCTTTTTTTGTAATTTTAATTCTCTTTACTTCAACTCTTGCGGTAGCGACCTTGTCGGTCCGAAGAGTTTTCCGCGACAGGGCAAGCAGCGAAGTAGCACTTTTTGTGGCTGTTTGTTATGCGCTTTGCATCAGCCCTATATATAATATATAAGTATATGTGGTCTTGCTTGCTTTGATTAACCCTTGTCGTGCTTTGCCGAATGTTAGTCCGCTTACGAAATATAAATTAACGCTTGCTGAACTGGAACTTACGACGTGCACCAGGCTGTCCCGGCTTCTTACGCTCAACCTCGCGGGCATCACGAGTAAGGAATCCGTTCTTCTTCAAGATTGGACGATACTCTGCGTTGATCTCGCACAATGCGCGAGCAATACCCATACGAGCAGCCTCTGCCTGACCCTTGATACCACCACCTACGAGGTTTACAACAACGTCGTATGCCTCGGCAGTCTCGGTTACGAGCAATGGCTGCTTAACCTCGTACTGCAAGATGTTCAATGGGAAATAGACATCGAGAGCCTTGTGGTTGATTGTAATGTTTCCAGTTCCTGGCTTCACGAATACGCGAGCAACAGCTGCCTTACGGCGACCAACTGTGTTTACAACTTCCATAATTCTTACTTAATCTCGTTTAACTTAATTTGCTTTGGGTTCTGTGCTGCGTGAGGATGCTCTGCACCAGCATAAACCTTCAAGTTTTTGATAATAGCCTCGCCAAGACGGTTCTTTGGCAACATACCGCGAACTGCCTCCTCGATTACGAATTCAGGTTTCTTTGCCAAATATAAGGCAGGAGTAGCGAAACGCTGACCACCCGGATAGCCGGTGTGGCGGACATAGACCTTATCGGTCAACTTCTTACCTGTGAGCTTAACCTTCTCGGCGTTGATAACGATAACATTGTCACCGCAATCTACGTGAGGGGTGTAGCCCGGCTTGTTCTTACCGCAGAGAATCTTTGCGACCTGCGATGCCAAGCGTCCCAATACCTCGTTAGTAGCGTCGATGACAACCCACTCCTTGTTGACTGTCGCTGCATTCAACGAGATAGTTTTGTAACTTAATGAATCCATCTAATACTTGTTAAATAAATTTGTAATCCAACCTCGCACTTTGCGAGCGTGCAAAGGTACGAATAATTTTTTTAATAAACCAACTTTTTTAGAATAAAAAAACAGATAGAAACTTGGCGCAGGAGACAAGAGAGTTTAAGGAGTTCAGAGAATATAGGTAGTTTAGCGATACGCCAATACAAAAACTCACTAATCTCCCTAAATTCACTAAATTCACTAAAAAGCCAGAGTCAAAGACTAAAACCCCTCCATCTTGTCGGGCTCTGCGCAGGAGATGACAACGCTGTTGCCATCCCACTTGCGGATAAGGAACAGATTGTCGAAAGTTGTGGCATAGAGCGTAAATTTGCCGATATTACGGCTGTAGTAGTTGCCATAATATCCGAACAAACCGCCCACGCCACCTGTGCGAATTGCACCACGCAACGCATTCTCGGGCAGTCGCTCCACACTCTTTATCTCGTTGCGAGATATAACAACGCTATTGTAGCGGCGCAAAACGACAATCTGCGACTCCCCCACCTCCAAACGTTGCGGAGCATAGCCCTCGCACAACAACATCGTAGGCAACATAACCGCATTGAACAGTATCAGCGACACGAGCGACGAGGTGGCATCCTCCGCCACCACAATCTCGTAGAGCATCCACCCCGACACACCTACCCACAGCGCAAAGAAGGCAAATGTCATTATCCACAACTGCCTACTCCACACAAACGGGATGGTATAGAAACTCTTGCTCTCCATAGGTTAGTTATTAGCCATTAGAATTGCACCTTAACTCCCACGGTAAACGATGCACCCATCTCACGATAGAATGCCCAACGATAGGTTGGCAACACATCGCCAATCATATTATTCACCTCGGCATAGACCGTACACGTCTTGGTTGCGTGGTAGTCGCCATAGAGGCTCAAATCGAGCGATGTTGGAGCCTTAAACACACCTCTCTCCTCTGGCAGAGTCGAGGTCGGAACAAAGAGTGTATAGTCGCGTATGCAGGTCCACTTGGTTGGTCCGAACAGTTCGGCAGACAAGCCTACGGTGAACTTCTTGTGGGTATATCGCGCCTTCAACGAAGCCTCCACAGGTGGCATTGCATCCTCGATTTTGCGATGTCCATCAACCTCGGTGAAGTTGCTATACAACGAGCCTTTAACCTGTGCCGTAATCAGCAACTGCGAGATAGGCTTGTAGTCGATAGCACCACACAACGACCAAATATTGCGGTCGGCACTCTCCACGCCAAAGAATATCTGGTTTACGTTGTACCAATAGAGAGCGTGCTTCATAAACGACATATTGGCGTAGAAACGATAGGCAAACTTGCTATTCGACGAGTGTCCCGACACACCAAAACGGACATTATACAACTCCGTATTCGGAAGTGCCGACTCTGCGGTGAGCATACCATTTCCCGCACCCAAAATTGCGACATAAGGGTTGCGACGCACCAGCGAGTAGTAACTATTGTTTTGCAACTCGCCATTGACCTCGACATACGGCACAAATGCGCCCTTATCGTTGATATTCAACGTCATAGTCAAATATGGGAAGGCGTGCCAACGATCCTGCTTCACAGCATCTGCGGGGTTGGTGTCGTAGAGGACCTTCGCACCTGCCGTAACATTCAGGAGCCTGCCCGAGCGGTAGCGATAGCGCAAATCGAAGCCCACAACGGAGTTCTTGTACGCTTTGAGCGACTTCATTCCGTAGTAACCCTCGTAGTTGAGGTCGAACGACAACGCACTGCTCTTGGTTATCTCGCGAGCCAACGCTGCACCGGCCCTAACATTCATCTGCTGATAGCGGTCATCCGCAATAAAGTTCTCCGACTTGTCGTTGTGGAGATTTGCCGAAGCATAGACCTTAAAGTTGAGGTGGCTATAATCGGCAAACGAGTCGCCAAACGCCAACGACAGATTCACATTGTCGTAATCTATTCTACGTCGTTTGTACTCCAATACAGGGTTGTTCTCCGCATCTAACTGATTGTGGAACGGATAGCGATGATAGAGATTCATTGCATAGAACAAATCGCCCTCCAACGTGTAGCGACCAAAGTACTTGCCACCCATAACGCCGAACTTGTTGTTCATCTGCATCGAGCGGTTATCCTTATAGACTTTGTTCTCGAAACCATCCGTATACTTCAACTTCGAATATTGACCACGATGGTTAATGTAGCCCGTAATATAGCCCACGTCGGCGCGGTGTGCCGTAGCGTACAAATCGCCCTCGGAGTTAAGCGGATAGCCTGCACCCACCTTCAAATAGAACGGATAGTTGCGGCGATACTCCCAATAGGTTACCGTAGCGGGATTAAAGCGGTGTGTACCGAGTGTAGAGGCAAACGAACGCGGTGTAACGCTGTAATCTATCTCGGGGCGCAATGTTATGGTATCGACCATATTCGGGGTGATATCCATCTTGTGTGCCTCGCCAATTTCGGGAACGTAGTTCTTTGTTACCTCCACCTGTTTCGCAACCTGTGCCGATGCCGCAAGCGACACCACGCAGAGCATAAGAGTTGTTATATATCGTTTCATCCTAATTCAATTTTTCGAGTTTAGACTGCGCCTCGGCAACAATGCCATCGTCGGCAGGAGTATATCCATCGACCACGCTACGATATGTAGCACTCGCTTGGAACGTGTCGTTGCGTTGCACATATACATCGCCCAGCGTGATAAACGCCTTACCCAACCAATAGGTATGTTGTGTTTTGCTATCTGCCAATGCGTAAACCTTCTGCTCGCACTCGTCGAGTTTGCCCTCTTTGAACAACGCCTCGATGATGCGGTATGCAGACTCGGCTCCCTCGGCGGTGGTCATATCGGCAGAGAGTGTTTCATATATCTTGCGAGCCTCATCCACCTCGTTGCGCGAAGTCAGAGCGTTAGCCTTTGCGAAATGCACCCTGCGCAACATCGCAGCATCGACATCCGCCAGAGTATCCAAATCGTTTGCCATAGCAAACAACGCATCGTCATTCTTCTGCAAAAGCACCGATTCTGCATATCCGTTTGTGGCCTCGGTACGCTTGGTTGCACTATCAGCCACCTCGTACATACGACGATATGCCGGAGCCGACTCCTCGTACATCCTATTCTCGAAGGTTACCGATGCCAACATATCGACCACAGGCTCCGTATCCTGATTTTGTGGCTGTTCTGCCAACAATTTCAGGCTCGACACAGCACTATCCAAACTGTCGCATTTGAGGTAGCAATCGCTCAAATAGAATAGCGCATCGTTGGTGTAGTAGCCCTTCGGATAATCTCTCAAATAGCCCTTCAACTGCGCAATAGCCTCCGTCTTGCGGTCGGCGAGGTAGATGTTTTGAGCCGTACGGAACGACAACGAATCGCGTGCCATAATGCTCAAATCGCACTCCACACCCGTACGCTCGGCATAGGCAAAGTAGTCGTTGATTTGCCCCTTTGCCACATAAATCTCGCGCACGCTCTGTATTGCATCCCTCGCTGCTGCCGACTGCGGTGCTGCCGTAATAACCTTATCGTAGTAGTTGAGCGACTTGTCGTTATTGCCCAAATTGAAATGAACCAAACCCAAATCCAACAACGCAGGGGTGTAGTATGGCGACTGCGGATACTTCTCCACAAATCGCTCCAACACGTTGGCTCCGTCGGAGTAGCGACCGAGCGACACATAGGTACGCCCCAACTCATAGGCTGCATCGTCGTTGTAGTCGCCGCAATTCTCGCCCTGCATCTGCTTCAACGCTCCAATCTTGGCATTGGTCTTACCCGCCAAACCGAGCGAGATAGCACGCTGATATTTAGCATAGTCCTGCTCTGCCGTTCCGAGAGCAACTGCACCTTCGTAACTCTTGACTGCATCGTTATACTTACGTTGCGAATATTGCGCATCGCCCAAACGGTTGAACGCATCGGCACGATAGCGGTCTGCCGTCTTATACAACCACACAAAACCCTCGAACGACTTTTGGCTCTTTGCCATCTGCTTCTGCGCAAAATGGGCATATCCGAGGTTGTAGAGAGCCATCTTGTACTCATACTCGGTCTTTGGCGCACGACGCAGATAGTAGTCGTAGTAGGTTATAGCCTTTGCGTAGTTGCCCTCCTTATACTCAATCTCGCCAAGCCAGAACAAGCACAATGCGTTGTATTTCGGGCTTACGCCAATCTTTTGCGACTCCTCGAGTGCCGCCTTTGCCTTCGCTAAATCGCCCGCTTTGAACGCCTCCAAGCCGTTGAAGTAGGATATCTTTTGCAACGCTGCACGCTGTGTTCCATCGGGGTTAGGGAACGCCTTAATCGCCTTATACGCCATCTCGTAGTCGTGCGAATTGTAGTAGGCAGCAATCAGCAACTCACGTGCCTCGTCTGCTCGCTCCGAATCGGGATATTTCGTAACATAACGAGTAAGTACATTTATCGACTCGTTGAATGTTCCGCCACCCGTTTCAAATAGCAACTTGCCATAGTTGAACAGCGCATCCTCCGCTATCTCGTTGTTGTACTTCTCGTCGGCAGCCATCGCAAAGGCGTGAATTGCCTGTCGCTTATCGTCACGTCGGATGTAGCAGTCAGCCAAGTGGTACGATGCGTTCTGCGACAACTCGTCGCTACCCTCCACCACCTTACGCAGAGCCTCGATAGCCGTAGCATAGTCGGTAGAGCGATATGCCGAATAGCCGAGAATATAGTTCTCCTCACGCCCCATCTTTCCGCCCGAACGCTGATACATAGACATATAGAGGAACGACTTGTTGTAGCCTTGCAGACGATACCACGCCTCGGCAATTACTCGCATCAACTCGGTACGCTCAACCTCCACCGACTTTTTCAGCAACTCGTCGCCACTCTTCACAACATATTGGTAGTTGCCACGAGCAAACTCTATCTGGAACAGATAGTATGGGATAACCTTCGAGTAGTTGTCGCTATTACGCAGCGAGTCGAAACCTTTGTACGCCTCCTTATACTCGCCACGTGAGTAGTGGATGTAGGACTTGTAGTAGGTGGCGTGGTCGGCATAGTTCCCCGTAGGCGAGAGCGTCGAGAACAACTTGTATGCCTTATCGTGGTTGCCCGAAGCGAACTCGATATAGCCCAAACGCATATTGTATCGCTCCTTATTATCTACGGTCAACGCTTTGTACGACACCATTTCGAGATACTTGCGAGCCGTGTTGTACTCCTCACGCTCGCAGTAGTACATAGCCAGCATAAAGCGTACATCGTTCACGTGTACCGACTCGGGGTAACGACGCAGGAACGCCAACATAATCTTCTCCGCCTCGTTGTCGCGCAACTCGGCAGCACAAAGTGCCAACTGGAAATCGATATGGCGCATCAGCACCTCGTCGTCGAGAGGCACCTGCTCACGCAAAATTGTGAGCGAATGACGAGCATCGGCATATCGGCCGTGTTCGATGAGCGATACTGCTCGCTCGGCTTCGCGCCTGATGTCGGTATTCTCTGCGCTCGCAACGCCTATATTTACCGCTACGGCAAGTAGCAAAAACCATCCTTTTCTGAACATAGCAACACTATATTTCTTAATTTAGGCAAATGTACGAAATAAAATTTAGAATTAAAAATTAAAAATATAATTTTTAAGAGTTTCAGCCATAACAACCCTTAATTACCCTTAAAAGTTACAATTCGTGATAATGCACAAAAAAAGCCGAGCATTGCTCGGCCTGTTCGTTACACTGGTTGGTCTAATACAAGAATATGGTTGCCACGAGCGACAAAACCAAAATTGCAGCAGCAGCACCCCAAGTGAACTTCTCCAAGAAATCGGCAGTCTGACGAACGCCAATTACCTGATTCGATGCGCCAAAGTTAGAGGCCATACCGCTCTTTGGGTTCTGCACCAATACTGCAAGCACCAACAACACGCAAGTGATAGTGATCAATACAATCAAAAATGTTCCCATAGTTTATCTGTTTTTTAATTATTTTTCTCGATGTTTTCGATTTTCTCGGCAAAGTAAATACTTTTTTCCGAATTTAGCAAACTTAATTTGCGATATATCGCTATTGCCTCGCATTTTAGCCCCTGTGCGAGGTAAATTTCCGCCAACTCCTCGGTCACAATATCATCCTCGTCGTCAATATCGGCTTCGGTGCGTACATCGCTCTCCAACGCCTCGTCATCCGCCACAATGCGAAGGTCGGTTTGGCGCAAGAAACGGCGTATAATCTCGCCTTCGGTCTCCTCGGCAATAACCTCTGCATCAACATCATAGCGCAACCTTTCGCCAGCCATTCGAGCCTTCATCGCTCGTGCTGCCGAGAACCACGGATATCTCGCTATAAGTTCTGATATTCTATCTTCCGGTATCATCTTTTTGGGGTTGTTTGCTTTTCGCTTTTTCGATTCTCTACCAATTCGAGGCTGCTGCCATAAAAATATCGGTTACCAACTGCTCGACAATCTCGGGTATGAGCGTACTCTCAACTTCGTTGAGGAGTTTCGTGGAGTCGTAGTCGGCATAGGCAGAGAACGACCTCGCTTTGAACGACGCTTTGTCGT
Organism: Alistipes sp.; assembly: GCA_045543395.1. Taxonomy (GTDB): domain Bacteria; phylum Bacteroidota; class Bacteroidia; order Bacteroidales; family Rikenellaceae; genus Alistipes. The sequence goes on from JAZQML010000045.1 coordinate 42,259, forward strand.
CTACAACGTTCGTAAAGTTCACCTTCACGGTGATTGTCAATCGGTTTTGCAATGCGTAGTCGCCACTCGACACCGACGAGGTTGTTGAGGTGTAGCCCACAATCTCGCCCTCGAATGCGAAGTCGCCGCCCTCCGGCACCTGCACCAAACGTGTTCGGGTAGCAAAACGCTGTGTGAGTTCGTCGGTGAGGGTGCTACTCAAAATTGGCGCAACCATAGGGGCATTATTCGGAAAATATGCCACCGAGAAGGTCTTTGCATCGGGCGGAATAGATGCGCCCGACAGCGTATACTTAACTGTGCAACCACCCGCTACCAAGAGTGCTGCGGCACACAATGCAAAAATTATCTTTTTCATAGTTTTTTTTGTTTTGGGGTTTACTGGGGGTACTACCAAGTGCGGACTCTTACCCTTTTCACGGCGCAACTGTTCTGGGGGTACTGGGGGCGCACCTTCGGTGCTTACTGGGGGGGGGCGTTCCGCCCTTTACTGGGGTGCGCTACCAACTTATTTTGTGTCGCTATCTGTTCTCCATTCTCCTTTTTGCATTTTGAATTTTGCATTTTGCATTTTGCATTTCCCTCCGTTTTCCGTTTTCCGTTTTCCGTTTTTCCGTTCTCTCTACTCCTCGATTCCCAACTCCTTAATTCTGCGATAGAGGGTGCGTTCCGAGATAAACAAATCGCGTGCTGCATCACGTCTGCTACCGCTATTTTTGCGGAGCGCACGTATAATCTGATCGCGCATAACATCCGCCTTTGTCATCTCGTGCGGCTCATCCTCCACCACCTCACTCTCGGCATACTCCTCATCCGCTACGGGCAATATAGCAGGCGTATGAGGCAGCAAAGCCTTCATTTCGCCCGACTCGGCAGATGCGGTCGATGTAGTGCGATACGACGAGTATCCGCTATGCAAATCGGCAACCATTCGGGTGAGGTTGTTGATATCGCTGCGCATATCGAACAGTATCTTGTAGAGCAACTCACGCTCGGGGTTCATATCCTCCATATTCGACGACGAAGCAAGAGTTGGCGACTGTGCTTTCGACTCGTCTACGAGGTATTTAGCCAAGATTTGAGGCGTTATCTCGCGGCTCTCCTCTATTGCCGATATCTGCTCGGCAACGTTCTTTAATTGGCGTATATTGCCTCGCCAATAGTAGTTTTCGAGCATTGCTCTTGCGTTGTCGTCAAGCACTATGGCCGGCATCTTATACTGCGTTGCCACATCTGCCGCAAAGCGACGGAACAACAGATATATATCCTCGGGACGCTCGCGCAGTGCCGGCACCGTGATTGGCACCGTATTCAATCGGTAGTACAAATCCTCACGGAAACGCCCCTCCGCAATAGCCTTCATAAGGTTGGAGTTCGTGGCTGCCACCACTCGCACATTGGTTTTCTGCACCTTTGCCGAGCCTACACGCATATACTCGCCCGTCTGCAACACTCGCAACAAGCGCACCTGCGTTGCCAACGGCAGTTCGCCCACCTCGTCCAAAAATATGGTTCCGCCATCTGCCTCCTCGAAGTAGCCTTTACGTGAATCTATTGCGCCCGTAAATGCGCCCTTCTCGTGTCCGAACAACTCCGAATCTATGGTTCCCTCGGGTATGGCACCGCAGTTCACAGCAACATACTTGTTGTGCTTACGCGATGAATTGCTGTGTATGACTTGCGGAAAGAACTCCTTACCCACACCACTCTCGCCCGTAACGAGTACGGTAAGGTCGGTCGGAGCAACACGCAACGCCACCTCCAACGCTCTGTTCAAAAGCGGTGAGTTGCCTATTATACCCAATCGTTGCTTTACCGAGAGCAACATCTCACTATTTGCCATATTGTCCTATTTTTATTCTCCTCTGCGCAGACTATTCATCAGTGCATCGTCTGCCGCAGCACCCGAATAGTCGGCAAGACTTCCCACATACCATCCATAAGCGATTGCCGCCAACGCCATAACCACGATAATTATGGCCAACAACATCACTACATCAAACTTCTTGCGAGGCTTTGGTTGCGCCTGTTCGCTCGAAGGCGTCGTGGTCGAAGGCGTCGTGGTCGAAGGCTTCGGCATTGCAGGCTTCGGTGTTGTCGGCTTCGTGGTCGGATGCTCCTCCACCTTCGGCTCCGCTACAACCACCTCTACATCGTGTTTCGGCTCTTGTGGCTCGTTGTAGAGCGACAATAAGCCCTGTCCCGTTCCATCTACCGCACCACTCCGCTCTGCCACTCGCTCCGCCTCATTTGCCTCTGCTTCGATGGAGGCTGCCTCCGCCACCGACACAGGCTCGGGGATATAGGGCGTGGAGGGTATCTCCACATTTACCTCGCTTCGCACAGGCTCGTAGAGTCGAATAACCCTCTTGTCCGGCTCTATACGGAGTGTTCCCAAGTTATCCAAACGGCAGTAGCCATTCTGCTCAATCTCGCGACGCACGTGGAATACAAAGCGGTCTATCGTGACGGCACTCTCCAACTCGGTAAGTCCCCGCTCACGAAGCAACGAGCCCAGCACGCCATCGTCGGTGCGCAACAGGTCGGAAAAGACCTTCTCGCCCGACTCCTTCACCATAAAGGTGCCGAAATTGGGTACGACCAAGCGACGATTTCCACGCAGATACTCTACTATAATCTCTAAAACCAACTCCATACTCTGTGCCTATGCTCACCCGCTATTTGCTCTTTGCTGCAATTACCGAGTCTATATACGCCTTAATCTTTGGTGCAGGGTCCTCCCAGCCCTCAGGCTTGATAACCTTATTATCCTTTGGGTTGTAGTGTGGTTTTCCATCGGGCCACAACTTCGCCATATTGGCCTTCTGCACGATGTCGAACAACTCGTCTGCCTCCAAGCCCATCTCTACCATTGTGCCGAGCGCAAAGTACATAAGGTCGATCATCGCATCTGCCTGCTCGTAGATATCCTCGGCAATCAGAAACTCGGCAACCTCCTCGTTCATCCACTTTGCACGCGACAACGCACGCTTCTTGGCAATCATCACCGGCTGCTCCGCTACCGGATGTCCGAACTTCTCATGAAACTCTTTCACATCATTCCACTCTTTTTTCATAATATCTTTTTGTGTTTTGTTGTTTTGTCTAATCAGTGTTACATCGTTAATTAGCCGCTTTGCGAAAGGGAGGGGGTACTGGGGTTTCTGGGGGCGCTACCAACTACGAACTCCGACGCTTTTCACGGCGCAACTGTTCTGGGG
>JAZQML010000046.1:0-94138 GCA_045543395.1 Alistipes sp.
CCCCAGAACCCCTAGTAAGCACCGAAGGTGCGCCCCTAGTAACCCCAGAATCACTGCGCCGTGATATGGGTAGGAGTTCGCAAAACTGAAAGCGGACCGCCTTCCAACAGCCTCCGACTATCTCCAACTTACCCTCGTCGAACTCCTCTCATCAGTGGGGTAGTGCCAAATCGCTCTTTGAACTCCTCCTTCGAGAGCGATGCCCACTCCTCGGCGCACATCGCAACGGGGTTGAATAGTGGTGCGAACTTCGGGTTTGTGTAGTGGGGCGCTCTGCGGTTGTAGGGGCATACCGTTTGGCACTCGTCGCAGCCAAATATCCAGCCGTGCAAATCGCTATCCTCGTTCTCGCATCTGCTCTCTATCGTTGCGCACGAAATGCAGCGCGAAGTGTCGATATGTCGCTCTATGACAGCACCTTTGGGGCAAGCATCCACGCATCGGCGGCACTCGCCACATCCAACGCCTTCGTAGGGTGCATCATACTCGTCGCACTCGGCACTCATCACCACCTCGCCAAGCAGCACAAACGAGCCATAATCGGGTGTTATGAGCAGCGACTGACGACCTATCCACCCCAATCCCGCCTCTACGGCGTAACGCTTCTCGAATATGGGTGCGCTATCCACAAAGCAGCGTGCCGAGAGTGTTGGCTCCTCCGCTTTCAGGCGGTTGCACAACTCTCGCAACATACTCTTTATGGTGGTGTGGTAGTCGGTGGTGCAGGCGTAGGATGCCACCTTTGCGCAGTGGTCGGCAGGGTAGCCCTCGCTAACGTGGTTTTTGTAGGACACGGCACATACGATGACGCTCTTTGCCCCTTCGACCAAATGTCGGGCATCGGCTCTGCACTCGATGTTGCGTTTCAGATAGTCGAGTGTCGAGGCGTAACCATTGGCTATCCATCCTTCGAAAAAGCCCCTATCCTGTTCGAAATTTCGGCATTTGGCAACGCCACAAAGGTCGAATCCGACCTCGTGAGCGAGTTGCTTTATGTGTGCCAAATTTAACATAACAGCGAAAAATTTATCACAAAGATAGCCTATTTTAATAAAAAAAATGTATTTTTGCACAAAATTGTAAGGGGAAAAGGGCTAATGGTTGGCCACCCTCGCAGTTGATTTAACAATTTATGAATAAACTGAATTCTCTTTACGAAATTCTTCATAACAGCGTGAAGAATTTCTCGGAGCGTATAGCCTTCTCGTTGTGGAAGGGTGGTAGTTACACCTACAAGCAGGTGGGCGAAAAGGTAGCCGAGGTACAAGAATTGCTCCGCTCGGCAGGACTTAAAAAGGGCGACAAAGTCGTGTTGTTGAGTAGCAATATGCCTAATTGGGGCGTTTGCTACTTTGCTATTACTACGGGAGGCTACACAGTAGTTCCTGTATTGCCCGATTTTACCTCGGCAGACCTCGACCGCATAGTCGAGCATTCGGAGGCGAAGGCGATGTGTGTGTCGGACAAACTCTTTACCAAGATTTCGAAGGAGTTGTCGTCGAAACTCAACATCATTATCCGCACCAAGAATCTCTCGGTGTTGTCGCAGAATGTTCACGAGGAGGGCGAGATTACCATTCCGCAGCCCGACGATTTGGCTGCCATTCTCTACACTTCGGGTACCACGTCGGCTCCAAAGGGCGTGATGCTTACGCACTACAACCTCGCATCGCAGATGTGGCTTATCGACCCGTTGTTTCTCGTAAAGGAGGATGATATATTCCTTTCGGTACTGCCTATGGCGCACACCTACGAGTGTACGCTCGGACTTATTTTGGCGTTCCATCACGGAGCGCACGTGGCGTATCTCGATAAGGCACCTACCGTGTCGGTATTGTTGCCTGCGTTGAAGGATGTTCGCCCAACAGTTATGCTCACTGTGCCGCTTATCATCGAGAAAATCTATAAGGGTAAGGTCAAGAAGCAGTTTACCTCAAACGCATTTATGCGTTCGCTCTATAGCGTGGGCTTCATACGTCGCTATCTGCATCGCATTGCGGGCAAGAAACTCTCCAAAACATTTGGTGGCCGCATCCGCTTCTTCGGTATTGGCGGAGCGAAACTCGATGGCGAGGTTGAGCAGTTCCTGCTCGAGTCTAAATTCATCTACGACATTGGCTACGGTTTGACCGAGACGGCTCCGCTGATTGCGGGTGCTGTGGATGGAATGTTGCGCCTTGGCTCTACGGGACCAATCTTAAAGGGCATAGAGTATCGTTTGGAGAATATGAACGAGGATGGCATTGGCGAGTTGCTGGTAAAGAGTCCTTCGCAGATGGTGGGCTACTACAAAAACCCCGAGGCTACGGCTGCTGCATTCACCGAGGACGGCTTCTTCCGCACAGGCGACCTATGCAGTTTGGACGAGGATGGCTGGCTCTACATTAAAGGACGTTGCAAGAATATGATTCTCGGCCCAAGTGGCGAGAATATCTACCCCGAGGATATCGAGAATGTGCTTAACTCGCACGTCTTTATCTCGGAGTCGGTGGTTACCGAGATGGATGGCAAGTTGGTGGCGTTGGTACACTTCGATACCGAGGCGCTCGAAGAGAAGTACTCCGAGTTGGTGGATACGTGGCACAAGAAAAAGCACGAGTTCACACTCTTCAAGGAGGAGATGATGAAGGATATTAAGGCGTTCGTAAACGAGCGCGTAAACCGCAACTCCAAGATTGCCGAGGTTGTCGAGGAGGAGAATGGATTTGAGAAGACCGCTACGAAGAAGATTCGTCGCTTCCTCTACACCAAGAAGGATGGTGACAAGAAAAGTGAGTAGTTAGGCGTTCGCATAAGAGAGGTGGCAACTGTCAAAGGTTGCCATTTTTTTTACTGCCAACCTTCGCTTTTTCCACCCTTAACAACCTCCGCTTTCGCCTCGCTCCACGCCAAACATCTCTATATTTCTAATTTTAATCGCAAAAAAACGCACTATTCAAATAACTTTTTGTAACTTTGTGCGTTTATAACATAAACGCGCAATTTCGTATGGAACAAAATATTTTCAAACGATGGAACAGAATAGTGGGTTGGGTGGTCTTTGCCATAGCGGCTACGACCTATCTCCTCACTATCGAGCCATCATCGTCGCTGTGGGATTGTGGCGAGTTTGTAGCCACATCGTATAAGTTGGAGGTGGGACACCCTCCGGGTGCGCCACTCTTTATGCTCTTGGCACGTATTGCCACAATGTTTGCCCCTTCGCCATACTACGTACCGCATATGGTGAATGCGATGAACGCATTGGCGAGTGCCTTCTGCATTCTGTTTCTGTTTTGGACAATCACCCACATTGCACGCCGCCTCATCACTCGAAATGGCGGTGCGCTCTCGGTGGCTAACACCATAGCCATCCTCGGAGCGGGTGCTGTGGGAGCATTGGCATACACCTTCACCGACACCTTCTGGTTCTCGGCTGTCGAGGGCGAGGTCTACGCTATGTCGTCGATGTTTACGGCGTTGGTGGTGTGGCTGATGTTGCGTTGGGAGGAGGAGGCCGACGAACCTCACTCGGCACGCTGGATAGTGTTAATCGCCTATTTGATGGGACTCTCCATAGGAGTGCATATCCTCAACCTGCTGACCATCCCTGCGCTGGTGTTCGTCTACTACTTCCGCAAATACACGAATGTGTCGATGCTCGGCCTCACGCTTGTGACGCTTTTGGCGTGCGCCATACTGCTTGTTCTCAACGGCATAATCATCCCATACACCGTGCATCTCGGTGCTTTGGTCGATGTATTTTGTGTGAATAGGTTGGGCTTGCCTGTGAATATGGGTATTGTACTCTTTGTGCTGGCTATGTTTGTGGCGTTGGGCGTAGGTATCTACACCACCCACCGTAAAGGTAAGCGAATAGCCAACCTCATTGTTGTCTGCGTAACGATGGTTATGCTCGGCTTCTCGTCGTATGCCGCCGTAACCATTCGTGCTTCGGTAAACCCACCGATGAACTCGAACAACCCCGACAACCCTACGGCGCTGCTCTCGGTGCTTAACCGCGACCAATATGGCAACCGCCCGTTGCTCTATGGGCCGTCGTATGCCTCGCCCGTCGAGGACTACACCACAAAGGAGTTCTACTACTACAACTCTGCGACCAAGAAGTACGAGCAGAAAAGTACGGTCGATGACTACGTATATGCCGAGAAGTTCCTGCACCTCTTTCCGCGTATGTGGAACCATATGAAAAAGGCGGATGAGTATAAGCAGTGGGCAGCCTACCGCACCAAGATAGACCTTCTGCGCGACGAGAATGGCGAGGTCATTTACGGCAAAGATGGTCGCCCAAAGCGTGGTGAGGTTGTGGATTTTGGCCGCACGGTGATGTATGAAGTTAAGGATGAGTATGGTCGTGTGGTGCATCGCGATAAGGTTGTTGAGCCAACCTTTATGGAGAATGTAAAGTTCTTCTTCACCTACCAACTCAACTATATGTATTGGCGATATTTCCTCTGGAACTTTGTTGGTCGCCAAGACGATATACAGCCCGATGAACACACCATAACCAATGGAAATTGGATATCGGGCATCGATTTTATCGACGAGATGTTTGTAGGCCCGCAGAGCAACCTTCCTCGCGAAATGGCGGAGAACAGGGCTCGCAACACCTACTACTTCTTGCCATTCCTGCTCGGTTTGGTGGGTTTGATTTACCAACTGCAACGCGACCCTCGCAACTTCATCGTGGTGATGTGGTTGTTTGTGATGATGGGTGTGGCGTTGGTGGTCTACTTCAACACCTCGCCCGGTGAGGTGCGTGAGCGAGATTATGTATATGCAGGCTCGTTCTACGCCTTCTCGATGTGGATAGGCTTGGGAGTGTTGACACTCTACAACCTTCTGTCTGCACTCACCAAGAAGCACCAAAAGGCGTTGGCTACCGTATCCGTTGCTGTGGCTATGGTGGTGCCGGGGGTGTTGTGTGCCGAAAATTGGGACGATCACGACCGCTCGCACCGCACTATGGCACGCGATATCGGCTACAACTACCTCTCCTCCATAACCGAGGTGGAGGGTGTAAGCCCGATTATTGTGAACTATGGAGATAACGACACCTTCCCGTTGTGGTTCAATCAGGAGGTGGATGGTGTGCGCACCGATGTACGCATTATGAATTCGAGTTACCTCGATGGCGAGTGGTATGTCGATGAGATGAAGTGTAAGGCGAACGAGGCGGAGGGCATTCCATTCTCGTTGCCGAGCCATAAGTACACCTTCAAGAACGATTGGATACCGGTCGATACCGAGATGGATGCGGTGCTTACGGCAAAGGAGGTTATGGCGTTTGTGCGTAGCGACGACCCTCGCTCAAAGATGGATACGGGCTACGATGCGGCTGCCGACTACATCCCTGTGAAGCGTATCGCTTTGCCTGTGGATAAGGATGCGGCTATCGCCTCGGGCATTGTGCGAGCCGAGGATCGTGATTTGATGGTTGATACCATCTACATAGAGTTGAAGGCCTCGTCGTTGTCGCGCTCGGAGTTGATGATGCTCGATATGTTGGCACACTTCGATTGGAAACGCCCGATATACTTCACGCAGGTGTATGTGTTGCAGAAGTTTGGTCTGTTGGACTACTTGCAGTTCGATGGCTATGCCTACCGCTTTGTGCCAATCCTCACTCCGTACAAAGATTCGTGGAGCATAGGTCGTATAGATGCCGACTACGCCTACGACAAACTGATGAACACCTTCCGCTATGGCAACTTGGCAGACGAGCGGGTATATGTGGATGAGTTCACGCAGTACAACCTGAAGGTTTCGCGCGCTCGTGAGGCGTTTGCACGTGTTGCCCGCGAGTACATCAAGCGAGGCAACTACGAGCGTGCCGAAGAGTTGCTCGATCGTGGTTTGGAGGTGTTGCCAACCTCGCAAATTCGCTTTACGGAGGCCAACACCACACCATTTATAGAGTGCTACTACGACCTCGGATTGAACGATAAGGCGGATGCACTGCTGCTCGAATATAGCAAGACGATAGTGGAGTACATCGAGTACTACTTGCAGTTCGAGGGTGTTCAGGGCGATATGGTGGACAACACCATATATGACAAGATGGATGAGTTGTCGCGCATATACTACCTCGCCGCCTACTACAACCGCGAGGATGTGGTCTATGGCATCAACAACTACTACCGCACATTGGGTGCCGAGGATAAGGATTTGATACTCACACAGCGTGAGAAAGATTCACTCGGCATAGAGGGTAAAGCAAAGGAGCAATTATAAAAACACAAAAGATATGACAAAGTTAAATCTCTACAACACACTCTCTCGTCGCAAGGAGGAGTTCAAGCCTATAAACGAAGGACGTGTAGGAATGTATGTCTGCGGACCAACCGTATATGGCGACCCACACCTCGGACATACACGCCCTGCCATCACTTTCGACCTTCTGTTCCGCTATTTGAAGGCGGAGGGTTATAAGGTGCGCTATGTTCGCAACATCACCGACGTAGGCCACCTCGAACACGATGCCGATGAGGGCGAGGACAAAATCGCAAAGAAGGCTCGTTTGGAGCAGTTGGAGCCTATGGAGGTTGCCCACTACTACACCGAGCGTTACAAAACTTTTATGGATAAGTTGGGCGTGCAGACCCCTCCGATCGAGCCACACGCATCGGGACACATCATCGAGCAGATTGACTTCGTGCAGCGCATCCTCGATGCAGGTTACGCCTACGAGTCGAATGGTTCAATCTACTTCGATGTCGAGAAGTACAACCACGACCACCGCTATGGCGTGTTGTCGGGCCGTAACCTCGACGATATCGTTACCGATACCCGCAAGTTGGATGGTCAGGACGACAAGAAACACTCCTTCGACTTTGCGTTGTGGAAGAAGGCTGCGCCCGAGCATATTATGCGTTGGCCTTCGCCGTGGAGCGATGGCTTCCCGGGTTGGCATATGGAGTGTTCGGCTATGAGTACCAAGTACCTCGGCGAGAAGTTCGATATTCACGGAGGTGGTATGGATTTGATGTTCCCGCACCACGAGTGCGAGATTGCGCAATCTACCGCTGCACTCGGACACGACTCGGCACGCTATTGGGTGCATAACAATATGATTACCATCAACGGCAAGAAGATGGGTAAGTCCTACAACAACTTCATAACCCTCGAACAGATGTTCAATGGCGACCACCCGGCACTCGAGCAGGCATACTCGCCAATGACCGTTCGCTTCTTTATCCTTCAGGCCCACTACCGTTCAACCCTCGACTTCTCGAACGAGGCTTTGCAGGCGGCAGAGAAGGGACTAGACCGCCTTATGAAGGGCATCGAGGCGCTCCACAAGGCTCCTGTATCGGCAACCTCGTCGTTCAATGTTGATGAGATTGAAACCCGTTGTGCCGAGGCTATGGCTGACGACCTTAACTCGCCAATCGTAATCTCCACAATGTTCGACTATGTGCGCCTATTCAACCAACTCTCCGAGGGCAAGCAAACCCTCACAGCCGAGGATAAGGCAAAGTCAGAATCTATCGTCAATCGTTGGGTGTTCGAGATTCTCGGCCTCGAAAACGAGAAGGCAGAGGCTACCGGTGGTAAGGATATGATCTCGCCACTCGTAACAATGCTTCTCGATATGCGTATGCAGGCGAAGGCCGATAAGAATTGGGCGCTCTCCGACGAGATACGCGACAAACTCACCGCCATCGGCATCCGAGTTAAGGATCGGAAGGATGGTTATGATTGGGAAATAGAGTAGAAAATTGTTTTGAGCGGTAAATTTAGCACTGCTCTGCGATAACCCGAATGCTCACATAGGTCTACTATGCTGCGCTTCGGGTTTCTTGTTTAGCACTAAATCTCCTCACCCAAAAGCAATTTTTTGGTTAAGACCTTTCGTTTGCGATGCACCGCATCTCACGACTTCTGACAAGAAATAATGATTGAAGTTGCGGACTCGCTTTCTTGTTTAGCACTAAATTTCCTCACCCCCCCCCAAAAAAAAAGCAATTTTTTGGCATCATTACCGCGACAAGCAAGTATTAACAAAGACGGGTATCGAAAACGATACCCGTCTTTTATGCGTTAAATTTAGCCAATGGCCAATGGCTAATGGCTAATGGCTAAAAGAACACCAATGCCATTAAAATATAGGTAGGCAGCAGCACAATCAGCGAGAACTTGAATATATAGCCGAAGAACGATGGCATTCGCACGCCGTCATTCTCTGCCACAGCCTTAACCATAAAGTTGGGGCCGTTGCCTATATAGGTCATTGCACCAAACAGCACCGAGCCGAGTGCAATGGCAGTCAGCAACTGATTGGAGATGCCTGCAACAATCGGTGTACCTTCGGCTATGGGCAGAGCCTGCGCTACGCAATGGAACGCCACTGCCGTAGGCGCATTGTCCAAGAACGAACTCAATGCTCCCGATGCAAAGAAAAACTGCGATGGCTCTGTGATACCGAGCGATGCTGCATTTTCGTTCAAAAAGAGCAGTGCCGGAGTCATCGTAACAAATATACCCACAAAGAGTATCGCCACCTCGGTGATAGGCTCCCACGAGAAGTGGTTATCCCTACGCACACGGCGGCGTGTAGATATGAGCGAGAGGAGGATAATCACGCCGAGAACTATCTCGCGCAAGAAGCGAATATACCACGCTGCATCCTCGGCGGCCATAGCAGGAATCTGCGATGGGTTGATAAATGCCACTGCCAGCAATATAGCCGATAGGTAGAATATGTTTACCGTACCCGACACCGATATTCTAATAGGCTCATCGGTCTCATTCTCCGAACGAGGACGCACGCCCATCAACTCCTTACGCTTCCAAATATAGGTGTCGATAACCACATAAACAAAGAGCAATATCGAGCCTACGAATACCCATTGTGGGAAGAGTGTCTGGAACCACGAGAACTCTGCGCCACGCAGATAGAGCAGGAACAATGGCGGATCGCCCAGCGGAGTGAGAACGCCGCCGCAGTTCGCCACCATAGCGATAAAGAATAGTATGGTGTGTACCTTATATGTGCGGTCGCGATTTATCTCCAACAGCGGACGAATGAGCAACATCGCTGCACCAGTAGTACCCACAATCGAAGCCAAGCCGTAGCCGATAAACATAATCGCAGCGTTTACCGTAGGGCGTGGGGTGGTGGAGTAATTTATGTGTATACCTCCCGTAACCACATACAGTGCCGCCAAGAGCGTGATAAATGGAACATAGTCGTACAACATCTGATGTTCCAAGTTCTCGCCCAAGCCCTCGCGCGACAACATAATCGCCGTAGGCACCGACACGAGCAGTACGTAGAGTAGTTTATTCGAGTTTTTGCCCCAGAATCGGGGTACTGCAAGCGGTAATATCGCTATCGAGAGCAACATTATCGCAAAGGGAATCAGCAAGTATGGTTCTATATTGTGCATTTCAAAATCAATCTTTAACACCGTTTTCCGTTGCTCTTACGGTGTTAATCGTGAATTACACCGCAGAACATTCAATGCCAAGTGCGCGTACCTTCTCGGCAATTTTCTCCAACTCCTCGCGCGAAACCTTTTCGAGAGTTTGGCACGGAGTAGCGCGATCTATCGAGTAGACCATAACGCTTCGAGGGTGCAATGACTCTACCACTGCCGCCCACGCCAAGAACTCTCGCTCGGTGGTGTTGTCTACGTATTCGCCATTGTACTCGCCACGCAGAAACATCGTCTGCAACACAAACTCTCTGCCAAATTTTTTGAGGTTTTTCACAACCTCCTCGACCGAGTAGTTGCCGCACGGCTTATTTATAAGGTGTGCTGTCGAGTCTATCGCCGAGTCGAGTTTCAGTATCGGGTTATCCACCTTTCGCAATGCTCGACACACATCCTCACGATGCAACTGTGTGGCGTTGCTCAACACCGATACCTTTGCCTCGGGAGCAAACTCATTGCGCAGAGCAATCGTGTCGTCGATAATGCCTTCGAAGTGGGGATGAATTGTTGGCTCGCCATTTCCCGCAAAGGTTATCACGTCGGGAAGTTGCTTCTCTGCCGCCATCTTTGCGAGGGTTGCGCGGAGTGCCTCACGGATATCCTCGCGCGAGTTGAAGCGCACCTTCTCGGTACGATTATCCTCGTTCCAACCGCACTCGCAGTATATACAGTCGAAGTTGCACAACTTCGAGTGAAGCGGCAACAAATTCACACCGAGAGAGATACCCAAACGGCGTGAACGTACAGGACCATATATGATATCGGTGAATAGCACCTTGCTCATTTTTTTGCTACGCAAAAGTAATATAAAAATTCTTAAAAAACGAAGTTTTCCCTTTCGCCTTTTACGTTTACCGACAAAAAAAACGCACAAGAATTGTTCCTGTGCGTTTTTTGTGATTGAGAGTTACTATTTACTCTGCGTACTCGAATGCCACCGAGCCATCCTTCGGAGCGGTAACAACATTGTTTACATACCAGTTGTCGCCCTCCTTGGTAGTGATGAACACGATAACGCGGAGGTTGTCGTGGTTCCAATTTTTCTTATTACCTGTGCCGTTAGGCTTCAACTTGAAAGCAAACTCGCGCGAAGCAGTTGCACCTGCCTCGATATTGCCGAGTGTATAGCCCGAGAATACATTTGCAGTAGCCTGGCTATCGGCAATGCGGATGCAGTTGTTGTGGGTGTTGAAATCTACGCCCGGAAGAGCAGTGATACCATTGTTGCCCTGGTTGGCCTTAATGCCGTCCTCCAACAACCAAGCACCTACGCGGAACTCGCCTGCCTCCTTTGCCTTTACGGTAGCATTTACAACGATATACTCCTCATCTGCATAGTACTTGCTGCTTACCGAGATACCACCCTTAACTGCAACACGACTCAATGCAGTGTTGATAGCATTCGAAATATCAACAAACATTGGCTGAACGTTCTTTGTGTTCTTGTTCAAATCAACAACGAGGTTAGGGAACGAGGTGATACCCATTGCGTTGTCCAAAGTTGCCGATGCACTCAAATATGCAGGGTCGCTATCGTTGAAGAGGTGAGCAGCCGAGAATACAACCTTGCTGTTCAAAGTTGCGTCGTTAGCAACCTGATAGAGAGCATTGATCATATATGGGCAGTAGCCGCAACCTGTACCTGTGAACTGTGTGAGCAACACACGACGAACAAAGTTTGTCTTTGTTGGCTCTGGGTCTGCCGGAGCAGCAGGTGCCGGTGGTGGGGTAGGGATAACATTGATCGATACCTCCGGCGAGATAAGAGTTCCGTACGAAGCCCAAATTTTGAATGTACCCTGTTCGGTAGATGAGAATGTGTTACCCTCGATTGGCTCATCGCCAATATAGAGTTGGAAGCCCTGCGCCAAAGTTGCGCCATCGCAATAAGCGGTGAAGGTGGCGCAATCCACGCCATTGTCGTAGATGGTGGTCTTGTCGGCAACAAGAATCAAACCCTTTCTCGAAGGCTCATCGTTATTACCATTAGGCTCGCAACCTACGAACGCCAATGCACCGATGAAAAGGAGTGCTAATGTCTTTAATGTTTTCATAGTTGTTTATTGTTTTAATTGTTAAACTTTCTCTGTGTTAGAACGATGAAGTCAGCATAAGGTTGATGCCCGAGTATGCAGGCGACCAGCGGCAAACTCCGCCCGAGCAGATGTATCCCGCACGGTTACGACCATAACTCAACTGCACACGGGTGCGGTTGTAGGTGTAACTGAAACCTCCGTTGTAGTAGTGAGTCTTGCGCATTCCGATATTGTACATATCTTGAACGTAGAAACTCCAACGAGGCGCAAGGCTGAACTCTACGAGTGCTGCAACCCAATCTCCCTCGCTGTGTATGCCGTCCCACTCGCTCTTGTCGTCGCCCGAGAGGAGATACTGCAACTCGAAGCGCAACGACATCTTGCGGTTGAACTTGTGCGTTACATCGCCCACGAATATATGCGACTGGTGTCCTCCGTTGTCTTGGAACGAGTAGAGAATCAACGACTTCCACTTCTTGTTCCACTGACGCTCTACATCGACGTTGATATCTCGCCAGAACAACTCTCGCTTATTGTCTGTCCAAGGCTGCTTATCGAGCGAGTAGAAGGTCGAGAAGTTGGCGTGGAAGTTCCAATAGCGATAGCGGTCGGTCTTGCTGCGATAGGAGTAGCACAAATCTATCTGACCACCCATCTCGCCTATCCAACGCACCTCGTATGGGTTGAGGTTTGCCAACATATAGGTGTACTGACGAGTCAGAGCAGGGAGGTAGTTGATGTTATTGCCGATGCTGTTCTTTGCAAACATATCCATCGGAGTCTTCATACGGCTCAATGCTCGGAATGTAGCCATTGCACTGAACGTTTTGTAGTTGTAACCAACCTCTCCGAGTGCAGCCCAACCCTTATATGTTGCGAACTCGCCACTTGTGTAGTCTTTGCTCTTGTGAACATACTCGCCACGCACACTCAAACCATTCCAACCGAAGTTCAAACGGCCCGAAGCCATATTGAGGTTTGGCACGATGCCGTACATCTCGGCAGTCAGCGCATTGTCGCCTCCTACACTCTGGTAACGATTTACATACGAACCCTCTACCGTAAAGTTGATTACGGGAGCCTTGATAATATCGGCAATCGAGATTGACAAGTCGGCACCACGCACCCACGTTTTCGAGTAGTCGGTGTAGAAGCGTGGACGACCATACATACCCTTGATGGTTACGTAGCGACCAAAGTTGTAGGCTGCACGCACACCCTCCAACGAGTTGTTCAAACCGAGTTGGCGATCCTCGAACGAGCGGAAAATCAAACCACTTCCGTATTGGTCGAATATATCGCCCACCAAAATCTCGAAGTTCTTATCGCGCCACTGTATATACTTCGATGCGAGGTAGAACTTGTAGCCGTCAGCCAAATCCTCGTAGCCGATAAGTGCAGGCAAAAAGGCATTCATCTGAATACCCGCCGAGAAACGACCATTGGCGTAATCAACCTTTATGTAGTTGTTCGAACCAAAGCGGTCTTCGGGACGAGGGTCGTCGGCGTAAATCTTGCTGTCGGGCGTGTAGTAAATCGACGACGATTCGAAACTACCCGATACCTGACCATTGCCGAGTACCTTTTGTGCCGAGGCCGATGCCAAAAGCGCAAAAATAGCAACGAGAGTGAGAGTTAATCGCTTCATCTTTTACTTCTTCTTTTTCTGTCCCTTTTTCAATGCTACAACCTTGTCGAACAACTCCTGCTCGCTACCCGGAGTGTAGCCCGAGTGTGAGTAGATGATGTTGCCCTCGGCATCCACAACGAACGACTGCGGAGTGAGCGACACATTCATCGCACGCTTCAACTCCTGATTCTCGTCGTAAACGCAGATGAACTCCCAGCCACGCGACGATGCGATAGCCTTTGCCGAAGCCTTCAAACGTGCGTCATCCACCGATACGGCGATAACATCCACATCTGCCTCCGAACGCCAATCTGCCAAAGCATCGTTTATGGCGTTCAACTCCTGAATGCAAGGCTTGCAGGCGATAGACCAATATGCGATAATCAGCGGCTTACCCTGCGAGAGGTCGCGCACCGAAACGATTTTGCCCTGCGCATTCTCCACCTTTACGTCGGGGAGTTGCTGTGCCGAGGCATACGATACTGCCAAAGCGAGGCATAAAAGCGAAAAAAGTCTTTTCATAATATTCCTTTCTTTCAATCGCACCTCGGGAAACCTTCTTTTGTAGAAGGCTCCCCCCAAGTGCAATCGTTTTTCAACTATTTACGAGGCAAGTAGCCCAATCGCTTACCCATCTGCTCCATACCCTTACGGATCTCCTCCTTGGTAGGAACCTTCTTGGTTACGACATTGACTTTGGTGCTGTTGCTCTTAACCTTCTCTACCATTACGGTGCGGCTGTGGTGCTTTGCAGGAGCCTTGAATGCAGCGTTGTTTACTACATTCTTGCCGAAACCAACCTTGCCTACAACTGCGCTCTTTGTGCTTGCAGTCGAAGCAGCACCCTTGGTCAATACAACCTCCGAAACAACGTAAGGAGTGTAGAATGCAAGTGCACCCTGGTTGTTGTAGATCATAGTAGGGTAGAGGGTTATATCCTCGGTTACGCCACTGTCGTTGGTGTGCTGAACAACTACCGACTTCAAAGTGATGGTGTTGCCATCCTCCGAAATCTCGACAGGAATACCTACCGACTGAACGTCGAATGCGTCGGCCGGCTTCAAACTCTTAATGTAGTTTGCGATACCCTTCTCGTAGTTACCGCTACACAAGTAATGCTCCAGACCGTTGTACCACAACATCATCGGTGGAACTACGTTGTAATTAACCGGTACGAAGATGTTGCCCTCGGCATCGGTTTGCAAGTACCACTTTGGACCGAAGTCGTAGAAGAGGTAGTCAACCAACGATGCGTTGTAGTCGGTCATCAGGAACAAGTCCCAAGGCGATGCGGTGCTTGTGCCACGCTCACCCGAAACGTCCCAACCCTGACAGAGTACGCGGTTCTGACCGAGAACTGCTGCGTTGTAGTCGGCAGCCTGCTTGTTGAACTCGATGAGATACTCGTCGGCAGCCTCCTTCTGAACACCTACGCTCTCGAAGATTGCGTATTGCTCGGCTGTGAGTGCGTTGTCGGTCTTCAAGTCGCCGATGGTTACGCCCCACGACTTCTGCGAAGTGGTTGTGTTGCCGGTGTTGTAATCTACGGTCTTGATAGTTGCAGTTGCAGTCCAGTTGCCCTTCAAAGCGTTCAACTTGGTCATATCGAGTGGATCTGCCGCAGGCATCGACAACGAACGAGCCTCTGCAACAGCCTTCGAGCCTTCGCCGATAGAACTTGGACGTCCCTCCTCGTTCCAACCGATAACAGCAAGTGTCGAGAGCGAGTTCTCGCGAACATCGAACTCGATCTCGCAACCGAAGTCCGAATTAACCTGCTCAACCTCTGCCGCGGTGAGGTTTGCATAACCGTCGTTCGACAATACGATATCCTCGTAGGTGTAGCCTGTCTGGCTCATATACGACGAGAAGTCGCGCGAGTAGTTGAATGCGTAAGCCACCTTCTTAACAGGGATGTTAGGTGTTGCGTTCTTCACATTGAACTTAACCTTGTATGGCGAGTAAGCCTCCATAGGCGTTACAACCAACTCCGGCTCGTCGATGGTGTACTTTGGCAATGTGAATGTGAGGTGCTGGAACTTCTGTTTTGTAATATCGAGTGTCATATCGCCATTCTCCATCTTGCCCGGAACAGCATTTACGATAACGTGATATCTCATATTAGCCTCGATCTCGTAGAGGAACTCTTCGAGGTTTATAATGGTCTGTCCCTCATAAGGGAAGATACCTAACCACATTCCGACCTCCGAAGTGGTGAGCCACTGCAACAAACTTGGGTCGTTTCTCACGAACTTCAACAAATCGACATAGCCTGCACCCACTCCACTTGTCTCTGGGCAGATATATACAAAGTATGCGTAGGTGTCGCCTGTTGGGGTGAAGGTGAGTTTGCCACCATCTGGGCGGAGTCCCGAAATGTTTACAGTAACATCTCCTGTTGTGAACTCCTCCGGACCAGGCAAGCGAATCTCGATGTGCTTGTGCCAAGCACCTTCGTGCCAGAACTGGTCGAAATCGATATTGTTGTTGTCGTTTCCGCCACCTACACCAGGCATTGGCAACTCGCCCGGCTCACGGTCGCCGCCCCTAGCCTTTACGTACGCCTCATAGTCGTATGGGTACCAATAGTAACCCGGACCCCAGCCCCAATCGATCATTGGGTGGAGGTGAGGGCAGTTGGTGTGAGCGGTACAACCCTCTGGGCAATTCTCGTCGCATTGAGTCAAGTGGTTGATGTAAGCATCGCCCTCCAATGCGTTGATGTACGGACAATCGGCATAGGCAACCTCCGACAACAAAAGTACGAGAGGCGCACCCGGCTGGAAGAGAGGGTAGTACTGTGTAGGCGTAGCCTCGCCACTCTCAACGCGTGGGTCGTTCGGACCGCAAACACCCTCAATAGTAGTGCCATCAGGATTGCTGCCGACAAAGTAGTAGTAACCAATCTCGCCATCCTTGGTACGACGATAAGCGTTGTAGTGGTTGATTTGGAGTGTTGTGTCGTTCTTGATGAGCGATGCAGGGTATATAACATCGTTCGAGTGCAACTTCTCCGGATCAGGAGCCTGACCGTAGTACTCGATTACGGCGTAGTCTGTGATACCCCATTTGATGCGGCGATTCTGCTGCTTGATGCGCTCCGGTACGATAACCTCCACGTCGGCACCCTCGTAGTGAGTGCGGAGAACCTGAACATCGCTATCAACAAAGTGGTCAGGAGTGGTGAACTCTACCGAGAAAATCTCGCCATTGTTGTAGAACTCGGTGTCCGAGATAGTCGCAGCGATAAATACTACGAATGTTTTGCCTCGGTTAAGACCGTCGTTACCGGTGAGTTTGATGGCGCTTGGGCAACCATCTACGCTCTTACCGCCACGATAGAGCAACATTGCGCTTGCAGGGGCGGTTGGCTCTTGGCCATTAACCTTCTCTACAAGTTTGTAACCTACCGAAGTCAATTTCTTGGCGTCGAGAGGAATGTTTACCTCGATAGCCGAAACAACCTCCGGTGTGCCGACCTTCAATACAGGAGGGCCTTTGTAGTCGTCGTCGCCCATATCTGGCGTACAGGCCGACATCAATCCGCTGATCATTGCAACAAGACCGCAGATCAAGAGTGATTTGAATAAGTTTTTCATAGAATGTGTATTAAATGAATGAAAATAAATCTCTAAATATCGGGCGCAAGATAGTGATTTTTTTTGGAAAATTTATGATTTTGCCCATATTTTTCTCGTGCGCTTGCGTATTATGCCCTCGCGCGTAGGCAAAGGGGTGGAATATGGAATAATTATGCGAGATTAGACGAAAGACGAGAGAAAGCGGAAAATCACTAAATTCCCTAAACTCCCTAAACGTCCCCAAAAAAAAGTGGCAACTTTTCGGGTTGCCACTTTTTACTATCTCCTAACTATTTTTTGTACTCTTCAAGTCCCTTTTGCAGAAACTCCACAAAGCCCTCTACCGAGAGGTCGTAGCCTCGTGGCTCGCACAAAACTTTGCCATCCTTGCCCTGCAAAACGTAGTATGGTTGAGCATTGGCATTGAAGCGTTTGAGTGCGTAGTTGGCGTTCACTTCGCCCAATGTTTTCAGCGTTTTACCGCCCTCGGTGGTTACCCAATCGCTCTTTGGCAACCTCATCTTATCGTCGGTGTAGAGTGCCACAACCACATAGTCGTCGCGCAAAATCTGCAACACCGCAGGGTCTGCCCAAACACGTGCCTCCATCTCTCGGCAGTTCACGCATCCGTGTCCCGTAAAGTCGATAAATATTGGTTTGCCAACCTCCTCTGCGTATGCCTCTGCCTCCTCCATATCGAAGAAGCCCTGCAAACCGTGTGGAAGGTGCAAAACATCGCTATATTTTCTGCCTCCGGCATTCGCCTCGTTGCTCTCTGCCACCGAAACGCTCTTCCCGATAACGAAATCTTGCGACGAGAGTGGTGGCAAGTAGCCCGACAACGCCTTCAAAGGTGCGCCCCACATACCCGGAATCATATAAACCACAAATGTGAATACACCGATAGCCAACGCCAGACGACCTACACCGATATGGGTGGTTTCGCTATCGTGAGCAAAGCGCAGTTTGCCCAACAAGTAGAGTCCGAGTAACGTGAATACCACAATCCAGATAGCGAGATACACCTCGCGGTCGAGCAGATTCCAGTGGTATACCTGATCGGCAACACTCAAAAATTTGAAGCCGAGAGCCACCTCGATAAAGCCGAGAACAACCTTTACCGAGTTGAGCCAGCCACCGCTCTTTGGCAACTTCTTCAACAACGATGGGAAGAAGGCAAAGATTGTGAATGGCAAAGCAAAGGCGGTGGAGAATGCCAGCATAGTGATTATTGGTGTCCACACCTCTCCCGATGTCGATTTGATAAGCACCGAGCCTACAATAGGGCCTGTGCAGGAGAACGATACCAAGACGAGTGTCAAAGCCATAAAGAATACACCCACGATACCGCCCTTATCCGACTTTGCATCGCTCTTGTTCACAAGCGCACTCGGCAACGTAATCTCGAATGCACCGAAGAACGAAGCGGCAAATATCATAAATACCACGAAGAATACGATGTTTGGCAACCAGTGTGTAGCCAGCCAGTTGAATATGTCGGCTGTTACGGCATCGCCACCCGCTACGCGCGTAATGATAATAAGTGCAGCGATAGGCAGAGTGTAGAGTGCGATGATAAACAAGCCGTAGAGCGTAGCGTTCAGACGACCACGCGCTGCCGAGCCGCTAGTCTTCATAAAGAACGACACCGTCATCGGCACCATAGGGAATACGCAAGGGGTGAGCAACGCAGCAAAGCCCCAGATTATCGCTTCGAGGATAAGTCCCCACAAGCCGCCCCAATCGGTTGAGGATGCCGGCTCCGCATCAATCGAAACCACAATCTCCTCGGTGACGGGGGAGAGGCAGGTGCCTACGTTGCACGCCTGATAGGTTACTGCAACCTTCACGTCGCCACCCTTCTCCACTTTGAAGTCCTGCTCGAATATAGCCTCCTTCTCGTGGTGGCCAATCTCCATATTGAGGAACTCGTCAACCTCGTATTTCGCCTGCGACAACGAGCGCAACTCGCCCTCTTTGGCTATGCCCTCGCCCAACTCGAATTGGATGTCGGTGAAGTTGAATGCCTTGGCAGGGTCGGTAACATAGATGTGCCAACCCTCGTCGATGTTCGCCTTCAACTGAATGGTGTAGATTCCGTTGCCCTTATCCGCTACGGAGTTGCTCCACTTTACAACGCTCTCGTTCTGCGCCAATGCCGTCAGTGGCATTACGCAAAGGAGCATTACGAATAGTCTTCTAAAAATCTTCATATTATTTAACTTTAATTTTATCTCTTACTTCACAAATTGCACGGCCTGCCACTCATCGTGCGAGAGGAGTTTTACTTTTTTCAGTCCGAGCGACTTCGCCTTTCGTTGCAACATTGGCACATCCTCCGCCAAGAAGCCGCTAATAACGAGTTCGCCACCCTTCGAGAGTGTCGAAGCGTACGCCGCCATATCGGCAAGCAGCACATTGCGGTTGATATTCGCCAACACAAGGTCGAACTTCTCGCCCTCGATAGCCCTTGCATCGCCACATACCGATTTGACTCTCTCGCCAACATCGTTCAGCAGAATGTTCTCCCGAACACTCTCCTCCGCCATATCGTCGATCTCCACCGCCAACACGCTCTCGGCACCGAGTTTTGCCGCCACAATCGCCAATACGCCCGTGCCACTTCCCATATCGAGTACGCGCTTGCCGTTGAGGTGTGCGCCGAGCAACATCTCCACCATCAGTCGTGTGGTGGCGTGGTGACCTGTGCCGAACGACATCTTTGGCTGGATGATAATCTCCAACCCCTTATAGTCGGGGCGAGCATTGTGAAATGGTGCGCGTATAAACACTTTGTCGCGTACCTCTACCTCATCGAAGTTGCTCTCCCATAGTGCATTCCAATTCTGCGCCTCGATATCCTCGAAATAGTAGTCGAGGACACCCTCCTCCTCGAGCAACTGCTCGACTTTTTCTTGACAACCCTCCAACTCGCTCTGCGGAATGTAGGCGTTGAACATATCCTCCACGTAGTCGAAACTATCGAACGGAAACTCCGCAAGATAGGCAGCAAGAATCTCTCCCTGCTCCTCCGTAGCGTGTATGGATAACTTCGTATAGGTTGCCACTACTTAAACTAATTAAAAATCCTTTTTTTGGGGAGTTTAGAGAATTTAGAGAATTTAGTGATTTTCTTTGTTCTCTGCTATTCGTTCTCTGCTATTCGTTCTCCGTTCTTCGTTTTCCGTTTTCCGTTTTCCGCTATTCAACGTACAGCACCAACCCCTTCAAATACTCGCCCTCGGGGTGGTAGATGTTGATAGGGTGGTCGGTGGGTTGTGTTAGTTGGTGCAGGATACGCACTTTGCGCCCCGCAATGGCCGCAGCCGTAAATACGGTGGTGCGGAACAACTCCTTCGATACCGCTTGCGAGCAGGAGAAGGTGAAAAGTATACCTCCACTCTTAATCTGCGACAAAGCCCTTGCATTGAGTCGCTTATAGCCCTGCATAGCGTTGCCCAACACCTTGTGGTGCTTGGCAAATGCAGGCGGATCGAGGATAATCATATCGTACTTATCGCCAATATCTTTCAGATACTCCACTGCATCGCACGCCAACGAGGTGTGGGGCGCATCCTCGCCAAAGTTCAGGCGGATATTCTCGTCTACGAGTCGTACTGCACGCTCCGATGCGTCGATCGAGCAGACCTCCTTCGCTCCACCCGCCAAAGCGTAGACCGAGAAGCCTCCCGTGTAGCAGAAGGTGTTTAGCACTGTGCGCCCTTTGGCATACTCTTGTACGAGGTGGCGGTTGAATCTCTGATCGATGAAGAAGCCGGTCTTTTGTCCCTCCTCCCAATTTACGAGGAACTTATGACCATTTTCCAACACTACGTTATCCCTCTCTGCCGAGCCGTAGAGGTAGCCGTCCACAGCGTTCAAATTCGCTTTGAAAGGCACTGTCTGCGCACTCTTGTCGTAGATGGCAGTAATCTTGTCGCCATAGACTTGTCGTATCGCCTCGGCAATGGAGTTGCGCGAGTGGTACATACCCACCGAGTGGCACTGCACCACAGCCGTAGTGCCGTAGATGTCGACTACCAAACCCGGCAATAGGTCGCCCTCGCCGTGAACGAGTCGGTAGCAGGTTGTCTGCGGATTGTCGGTGAGTTTGAGTGTGCGACGCACGTCGTAAGCACTCGCAATGCGCTTTTGCCACCACGCAGCATCAATCTCCTCTTGCTCGAAGGTGAGAATGCGTACCGCAATCGAGCCAATCTGGTAGTGTCCGCGAGCGATGTAGTCGCCTCGTTGGGTGAGGACGTCAACCACCGCACCCTCTGCAATGCTCTCGCCCTCGCACTCTATGCGCTCTATTGCACCCGAGAATACCCACGGGTGGCGACGTTGCAACGACTCCTCTTTGCCTCGTCGTAAATATATCTTTGCTCTGGTCATCGTCTATTCGTTTGGCTCAACAAAGATTGTAAATACCAATGGCGTATATGGCAAAATCTCTGTGCTTATGGTTGTCTTTGTTGTAGTCTCCTCCTCGGCATCGTAATTGTAGTTATAGTTGTAATAACTATAATCGTAGTAGTTGTAGTACGGACTGTAATAGTTATAGTACGAGTTGTAGTAGTTGTAGTAGTTCATCATATTATAGTAGTTCGCCGCACTATTTCCTGTCGAGGTGGTTTCGGTGGTGGTCGTTCCCGACAAACCCGCTGCGCCGTATGCGTAGCCCGAAGTGGTTACAATCTGTCCGTAGCCACCGAAGTGCATCTGCGGAATGCAGTAGAACCACGCTCCTATGGCTTGTCGTTCGCTCTCGCCCTTACCTGTGTCGTCGGATGGGCTATAACTGAACACCTCGCATACAGGGTTTTTCTCGTCGAAAACGAGTTTGCGAATCTCGGCAATGTTGCTATCCACCACAAAGCCATCGAGGAAGCGCAAAATATACCACACATTTGCACGACCATCCTTTGTTACGAGGTTCTTATCGCTGCGCTCCGACGCCTTCAAGCCTTCGCCAAAACGCTCGAGAAGTATCTCGTTAATCTTTTTGTTGAGGTTTGCCATACTGCCCGCCTTGTAGAGTTTGGAGTCGGTGTATGGGTTGTTCAAACCTTTCAGGTGTGGCTGCATATAGCGATAACTATACACATCGTCGGTCGCAGGGTTGTATTTGTGATTGTAGTACAAACCTTTGAGTGTCAAGTCGTCGTTCTCATCGACCTTCTCGCTCTCGTCTTTGGTTGCCTGTGTCCAATAGCCCTCCCAGCCGACGTAACTCTTAATCATATCCAACTCCTTGTCGGATGGGTTTTTGATTGCCCCCAACACCTCTATATCCAACACAAATGGTCGTGAGGCATCGAGCGAGTATTGACCTTCGTAGCCACCTTCGGTTGAGGTGCCGTTCTCGCCATAGGCGATGGTCGATGGGAGGTAGAGTCGCACCTTCGAGCCACGACGCATTTTGTAGGTCTGGTCGCCAATCTTCAACTCGTGTCGCATTGCGAGGTATGTTCCCTCCAAAAGCCCCATATTGTTGCTTCCGCAGTAGTTGATGAATGGAACGTAGTGGGTGGAGTAGGAGAATGTACCACACATATCTGCCAACTCGCCACTGCGAGTCATACATATTGTGCCGTTGATGTCCCTACCCGTCATATTGGTGTATACCCAGCAGGTGTCCTGATCCATAAGTGGCTCCGAACCGAAGTCGTTGCCATCTACGGGCAGATTTTCGTTTTTGTCGCCGTCGAGAATCTCTACGTAGTAGCCTCCCTCCTCTTGGTAGTTGTCGAGCAGTTCGGGCTTGTTGAGGCGAATCCACGACTCGAGCGATATTTTTTCACGCTCCTCGTTGGAGATACTCTCCTCCTTAATGCACGAAGTGAGCGCAACAGTCGCAACTGCCAACGCCCAAATCGCTTTCGCTATATTTTTTGTAAATCTCATATCCTATTTTGTAACTTTTTCAATCTTCAAATACCACGCTACCATCGAATTTTTCGGCACTACGCCTATAAGTTGCTTGCCATAGGCGAGATTCGATGTCATAAATACCTGCACCGAGTCCGCCTCGTGGCAGCCGGGCAGGGTGTGTTCCAACCCCTTCAATATGTCGGTCGTGCCGAGTGTTATCTCGAATGGCTCGGTAGGCCAATCGAGTGTGTTGCTGCTTGTTGTGCCGAGTTTTTGGATAACTTCGGGAATATTCGACCAATAGATTGCCGATTCCGAAGGCTCCGAGCCTGTAAATGTGTAGGCGTTGAAACGAATTGCCAACTTGTCGCCCCACTCAACTACGGGCTTATCCTCGCGCCCCACATCGTAGTAGTTCACGATGTGGCGGTAGGCGTAACGGCTGAATAGGGTGTAGAACTTCGGCTCATTCTCGATAACGCCCCCCAACTCGCTCTCGGCAACCATACGTCGCGACGAGGTGAGATACTTCTCGATCTGGTCACGCTCCGAAAGTAGCGTGTCCTCTTGCTCGCAACCGACAAAGAGCGGGAGCAAAAACAGTATGGTCAGAAACTTCTTCATAGCCAAGAAACGGACAAAGATAGGGATTATTATGCAAAAACTATGTTTTTGTTGCTAAAAAATTGCATTATAGTTGTTTCAACGCATTGCGGATGGCCTCCTCGACGCCAAGCGAGGCATCTGCTTTGAATACCTTTTGGAGTACCTTCTCCGATGCCGCCTTCGTGAAGCCAAGCATAACCAACGCCGCCAAAGCCTCGTCGAATGCCTCCGAGCGTTGCGATGCCGCCAAAGCGTTGTCGGCTGCGTTGTGCGACGGCAGGTCGAGCATCTTGCCACTCAAATCGACGATGATTTTCTGCGCTGTTTTCAGCCCCAAACCCTTCACATTTTTGAGCAACGTGGCGTTGCCTGTTGCAATGATGTTGCGCAACTCCTTCGGCGAGTAGGTCGATTGTATCATTCGTGCGGTGTTGCCTCCCACGCCCGAAACACTGATAAGGAGGCGAAACAGGTCGCGCTCCTCTTTCGACGAGAAGCCGTAGAGCATCTCCGCATCCTCGCGCACAACGTGGTGGATGTAGAGTTTTACCACCTCTGCCTTCTCGATTTCGGAGTAGGTGTGAAGCGAAATATTTATGAAGTAGCCGACACCTCCTGCATCTACCACAGCATAGGCGGGTGCCACCTCGGCAAGCGGTCCGTTTATGTATTCGTACATAGTTACCAAATAATATTTGGTGCAAAAATAAAAAAAACAGTTTAATTTACGAAATTTCATCTCGGTAATGTTGGGAAATAGGACAAAAAACAATAATTTTGCAGAGTTAAAATTGTGGAGTATGGGAACAACATTGACGGTGATATTGATAGCGGTAGGTATGGTGGCATTCTTTGTTTTGGCAATGTCGCTGACGCTGATTTTCAAGGGACATCATATCGACTCCGAGATATCGACCAATAAGGATATGCAACGCCTCGGCATCAAGTGTGCGGTGCAGGAGACTCGCGAGGATATGGCTGCCGAAAGTTGCGACGACAACCCTTGTAGCGGAAACTGCGCAGGGTGTGATATTGAACATTCTAACCAAAATAAATAAACTATATGAAACGGTTGCTTTTTGCGTTGTTGGGCGTGGCTCTGACAACAGCGGTTTTTGCATCTACTCCAACACCTAATCTCCCTAAAAAGTTGCATACAGAGGGCTGGAAGGCGGGCCACGTTCAGGGAATTGCGGTGGATGCCAAGCACGAGTATCTCTATCTTTCGTTTACGACAATGCTCGTAAAGTTGGATATGCAGGGCAATGTTATTGGAACGGTTACGGGACTTTTAGGACATTTGGGCTGCCTCGAATTTAACGAGGAGGATGGTCGTCTTTATGGCTCGTTGGAGTACAAAAACGACGCTATCGGTAAGGGAATTCTGCGCCAAGAGGGTGTGAAAAAAGCGTTCAAGACCGGTTTCTATGTTGCGATATTCGATGTCGAGAAGATAAATCGTGTAAATATGAGTGCCGAGAAGGATGGTGTGATGAAGAGTGTGCTGCTGAAAACCATCGTCGAGGATTTCGAGGCGGAGGTTGTTACCAAATCGGGTGTAACGCTCAAACATCGCTACGGATGTGCCGGCTTCGATGGTATCTCGTTTGGTCCTGCTTTCGATGGCTCGGGCAAGCGAATGCTGACTGTGGCGTATGGCGTTTATAGCGACAAAACCCGCACCGACAACGACCACCAAGTGCTGTTGCAGTACGATGTTGCCGATTGGGCGAAGTATGCGAGCATCCATTCGCAGAGTTCGTTGCATCGCAATGGTCCCGACTCTCCTTACGGCAAATACTTTGTCTATACCGGAAACACCTCGTGGGGTGTGCAAAATCTCGAATACGACAAGAGTTCCAATCTTTGGTTTTTAGCGTGCTACACAGGCAAGAAACCGCACTTTGCCAACTACTCGTTATTCTGTGTGGATGGTGCGAAAAAGGCAAAAATCAAGTCGTTGCGAGGAGTCGATTACCAGAAGAAAGGCGATTTGCTCACACTCGCAAAACTCGGTGCGAAAGATCCGAATAACTCCAAAATTCGTGGCTGGCATAATAAGTATGGCTCGTGCGGAATTTGCGCATTGGGCGATGGTTATTTCTATCTCACAAAGCCGCTCAAAACTAAACAGGGCAGGGGCGCAACGCTGCTTTTGGCTCGCTTTGTTGGCGACGGAGAGCAGGCGTTCGAGATGGTGGAATAAAACGCTTATCTACTTATGTATGAGTCGCAATTCGATAAGAGTTGCGACTTTTTTTTGTCGAAAAATACCTATATTAAAAAATTATTTATATATTTGCACCATTGATAATTGCACGGTGTACCCAAATCCCCTCCCCGATTTTTCGGGGGGGGGATTTTGAGGTTTAATATATTGACAATCAACGATTTACGGCGGTTGATTAAAGCAAAAGATTAACCAAATATACTTTTTACATTCAATTATTAACAACAAAAACAAAAAAACTGATGAAAAATTTGACAAAAATTTTCACGGCGGTTGTTGCCGGTTTGCTCGCATTCTCGTGCGTAACTGACACAACCGAGGATCTCGGTGTTCAGATTGGAAAATCTGGCATTTCGGAGATCGCAGTATCGTTGGAGAACTCTCGTACACAACTTGGCGAGAAGGCTGACGGTGTTTATCCTCTCTATTGGAGCGAGGGCGATGCTATCGCTGTGAATGGCGTTGCTTCGACTGCTTTGTCGGAGAGTTACGACGGCAAGGTTGCAGCGGTATTTTCGTTTGCACAGGAGGTGGCTTATCCGTTGAATGCGGTATATCCTGCTCCTGCAGCGGGTGTTGTTGCTGCCGAGGGTTTGCTCCCTGTAACATTTATGGCAACACAGCCTTACACTGTTGGCACATTTGCTTCGGGCGCTGCGCCTATGTATGGCTACGTTGCTGCTCCTGCCGAGGGCGAGGAGGCAGAGCCATTGCAACTCAATCACCTTGCTGGTGCGCTTCGCTTTGCTGTTAAGGGTACTCACAAGTTGGTTTCGATGACTGTTGCTGCTGCCGATGGCAAAATCGCAGGAAACTTCGACATCGACTGCGCTACCGGTGCTTTGACTGCTCACGAGGATGCGTTGAATAGTGTTACCGTAACCTTTGGCGAGGGCTTGCAACTCACCGAGGAGGCTATTCCAATCTATGTGGCTGTTCCTGCTGGCGAGTACGGTGTTTACACCATCACCCTCACCGACACCAATGACGAGACTATGGTGGTTCGCTTCAACAGCGACTTCCATCCTGTTGAGGCAGGTATCGTAAAGGAGTTTGCCGAGTTCTTGTATACTCCTAATGCAGGTGCTGGTCCGGAGGGCGAACTCGTTATTGTCGATGTTGCGGGTATGAAGCGATTGGCAAAGTTGTCGGAGAACGGAATGCTCGGTAATGTTACTTCGGTGCGTGTTGCTGCCTCTATCGATATGTCGGAGGTTGCCGATTGGCACGGTATCGAACTCTTCCCTGCAATCACTTTCGATGGTGGTAGCGAGGCTGGCTATGTTATCAGTGGCTTGAAGGCTCCGTTGTTCGGCACAGTTGAGGGTGCAACTATCCAGAACGTAAAACTCACCGATGTTGCCATCACCGAGACCGAGCGTTTGTACGTTGGCTCGCTTGTATGCCACGCAAATGGGGCTACTATCAATAATTGCTCGGCAGCGGGAACATTGACCTACAACAATACAACCTATACCGTAACCAAGAATAGCAACTTGGACGAAACAATGTCAATTGGTGGTATGGCTGGTCTTTTGGTTGATACATCTGCTACAAATTGTACTAACGAGGTAAATATTACAATCAATCAGTTCTATGCTACATCAAGCACACAGTTTTACCCACAAGTAGGCGGTTTGTTTGGTCACGCAGAGGCGAGTGCCGCTCCTGCTTCGCTTGCCGAAATGCCTGCTATCTCGAATTGTAAGAATCTTGGCAATATAGTTTTGGGAGCAAATGTGAAGAATAATAGCAAGAACTCTCCGGCACTCGGTGGCGTTGTTGGTGGCGCGTTGTATGTAAACCTTACAAATGTTACCAATGGCGATTCACAGAGTGTTAATACGAAGGGAAACATCACTCTCGAGGCGATTTCGTACTGTCCTTATTGGGGCGGTGTTTGTGGAATGGTGTCTGCCATTAATGTGAACGGAGCCTACAACTATGGTAAGTTGCACGCTAAAAAGAAGGTAACTTATAACCAAATGGCGGGTGTTATAGGTAATACCAGTACTGCAGCATTCATTACTGATACTGCCATAAATGGTGCTAAAAACTATGGAGATCTTGTTCTTGCCGCAGACGGTGCTGCTTCTGCTACTTATATTGCGGGTATTGCTGGTCGTATGCAAGCAACAGGCGATATCGTAGGGTGCGAAAATCACGGAAATATTTCAACAGAAGCATCTTGTTCGGGTAACTATTATGTAGGTGGTATCCTGGGCGATGGTGGAAAGAAGGCGTTCTCTATTTCTACTTGTAAAAACACCGGTAATATTACGGTCAACAGCGCATCTGTTGCGGGTGTTTGGGTAGGAGGTATTGTCGGAACTCTCTCGACTGATACAAATCGCCCTATTTCGGGTTGTACTAACGGAGATGCTACCAAAACTCCTAATTCGATTTCGGTTACATTGGCAAAGAGTACTGCCGGTGCGCACGTCGGTGGTATCGTAGGAAACTATCTTTGTTTGAGCCTCAAAAATTCGAAAAACTATGCAAATATTTCGCTGAATGCAGATGAAATGGCCACTGCAGCCTATGTTGGTGGTGTTGTTGGAAGTATGACAAAGACAACTAATGCTGTACTTGAAGGCTGTACTAATGGTTATGAGAATACCACGGCTCCAAATACTATCTCGGTAGATGTAGCGACTGCAACAGTGGTGCGAGTTGGCGGTGTTGCAGGAGAGTGCCACGCAAATACATTGAAGGATTGCAAAAATCACGGTAATGTAGAAGTAAGCGGCTCTACTGGCACTGCAACTGTGGCAAACTCGACAAAAGAATGTCCTATGGTTGGTGGCGTAGTTGGATATGCGTATAACACAAGCGCTGGAGTTGTAAGTGGTTTGCAAAACTATAATCTTGGCGATACAGATGATGCTCATATTGCTGTAACTATAACAGATCAGTTTACTTCTGCAAACTATATCAATTTGGGCGGTATCTTCGGTTATGCCTATGTGAAGAGTGTTGATGGTTGTATGAACAACTGTGCAGTTAATTATT
Organism: Alistipes sp.; assembly: GCA_045543395.1. Taxonomy (GTDB): domain Bacteria; phylum Bacteroidota; class Bacteroidia; order Bacteroidales; family Rikenellaceae; genus Alistipes. The sequence continues at coordinate 28,413 of JAZQML010000046.1, forward strand.
ACGGAGCGGCAAATGCAGAATCTAGCACAAGTAACTTTGTCGGAGGTCTGGGTGGCTTCATCAATGCAGTGACTACAACTAGTTCAAATGGCGCTCGTGGTGATATAAATGTTGGAGGTACAGTAGGTGCAAATATCGGTATATCGGGTATTGCAGCATATTTTATTCAGAATTCAACTGACTGCTCGAATGCGGGAGATTTGAATGTTTCGGTAAAGTCTGGTGCAGCACTGTATGCTTGTGCTCACAACTATACCGGATCATCAAATAAAGTATATACGAACTTTACTAATTCGGGAAATATAACAGTTTCGGGTACAACCGAGGCGAATATGTTCGTTTCGGCCGGAGTTTATTCAGGTACGCCAACAATGTCGGGTTATACCAATACGGGAAATATCCACGTTACCTCTACTGCTAACTCGAAGAAGGCTCTTTCGGTAGGTATTCTTTCTCGTTCTATTGGTGGTACATTAACAAATTGCAGCAACTCGGGTAATGTTCTTTGTGAAGGTACTTCCGCTGAAGCCATTACTATTGCAGGTATGGGTGGTACAGCCGGTGCCGATATTACAATCAAAGGCTCATACACCAATAGCGGAAATATCACCTGTGCAGGTATTGCAAAGGATATATACATTGGTGGCATTATGCCAGCGTTGGCTAAAGTCCTCAAAGGAGAAGGTGTAGAAACTGTGGTTAAGAATACCGGTACAATTTCAAACTATATCACAAACGAGGATGGAACAATCAAGGTTGCAAAGGCTTCCGGTACTTTGTATGTAGGAGGTGTCGCAGCGAATGTTTCGGCTATTCCAAGTGATGTAACTCTTGTTAATGAGGGTAATGTAGATGTGCGTAACGCCGAGGGTGCTTATACAACTGCTGCATATATCGGTGGTGTTGCAGGTTGTGCAACCAAGACAATTACCGGTGCAAAGATGACAGGCGATGTTGTTGCTATCGGCTTTACCGAGTCGGCTGCTGCTCCAATCGTAGGTGTAGGTATGATTATCGGCTCGCACCGTTCATCGACTGCTCCGCAGGCTGATGGTTGTGTTGTTGGTGGTCGCCTCGCTATGGAAGAGGAGAGTGGCGCACCGGTTTACAAGGTTATCTCGGCAGTGGAGATTAAGGATGTGGATGCCGGTGGCGATGAGTATGTTCTTCCTGGCTACCTCCCATTCTGGGCAAAGATTTATGGTGGTACTTGGGCAGAGGCTTCGGCTACAAACTGCGACAACTGTACGGCAGACCCATCTGCTCCGGATCAAGCACCTAATGAAGCATAAACAGGAGCAAATGTTTAACCGATTAAAATTGATTTGACTATGAAGAAAAATATAATTTTGACCTATTCTGCTCCGGAGGTAAATGTTTTTGAGGTTGTAGCCGAGCGTGGCTACATCGTAAGCACCGGAACGTCGCTCCCCGGCTTCGGCTCGGAGGAAGACGACCTTATTTACTAAAAAAATTGCGGGGCCTTCGGGCTCCGCAATTTTTTTGTAAATCAATGCAGAACCGACGCACGAAGCAAGAGCAGAGGCTGCTTGCAGACTATGCCTTGCAAGAAGGAGGAAAAGCCCTCGAAGAGGGGTTAATGCAAAATGCAGAATTATTAGCCGAGCGATGCTCGGCTTTTTTAGGGAGATTAGGGAGTTTAGGGTCGCATCGCTAAACTCCCTATATTCCTTAAATTCCCTAAATTCCCTATCTCTTGTGAGGGGGACTTTGTTGCGTTAGCAAAATGGCATTCGCTCCCGATGGTCGCTGAATGGCAAAAAATGGCAATCGCTCGCTGCACTCGCTGAATGGCATAAGCGCCTGTCATTAAGCACTCCTTGGAGTGCGCTGCCATTCCAGTGCCATTAAGGGCTGAAAGCCCGAATGTCATTCAATGCCATAAAACTCGGCGCAATAGGGTATCTGGGGGCGCACCTTCGGTGCTTACTGGGGGTTACTGGGGGCGGGCGTTCCGCCCTTTATGGGGTGCGCTGGGGTAATTCTCCATTTTGCATTTTGCATTTTGCATTTTGAATTAAATAAAACTACTCTCTACTCTCTACTAACTACTATCTAAACAAAATTTTTCCGTTTTACGCTTATTTTCACTATCTTTGTACGATTTTTCGAACTTTTGTGAAATTATGACAGTTATTGAAGCAATTATCCTCGGTATTGTGCAGGGGCTGACCGAGTTCCTGCCCGTATCGAGCAGTGGGCACCTCTGCCTCGCACGCGAGATTATGGGGGTGAATATTGCCGAGAGCCTCGCTTTCGACGTTACACTTCACGCAGCAACAGTTTTGAGTACTATCGTGGTGCTGTGGAGCGAGATTTGGCGACTACTCAAAGGGGCATTCGTATTCTCGGGAAAAATTAACGAGGAGCAATCTTACATCCTCAAAATTATCCTCTCGATGATTCCTATCGGCATTGTCGGCTTCTGCTTCAAAGATTATATCGACACGTTGTCGGACCACGTGTGGGTGGTGGGTGTGATGTTGCTCTGCACTGCGGCATTGCTCACCTTTGCCTACAAAGCCAAGCAACGCAAGAAGGAGACTATTTCGTATAGCGACGCTATTATTATAGGTATCGCGCAGGCGTGCGCGTCAATGCCCGGACTTTCGCGCTCGGGTACGACCATAGCAACGGGTTTGTTGCTCGGCAACAAGAAGGAGGCGGTGGCCAACTTCTCGTTCCTGATGGTGCTGCCGCCAATTCTCGGTAGCGCACTGCTCGACATAATGAAGGGCGAATTTGGCGGTGGAGTGGAGTTGTGGCCATTGGTGGCAGGCTTCGTAACAGCGTTTGTTACAGGAACTTTGGCGTGCAAATTTATGCTCGAAATTGTCAAACGCGGAAAGTTGATTTGGTTTGCCGCATACTGCGCTGTGGCGGGTATTGTAGCAATAGTAACATCGTTTATTTAGTCTTATGACCGATTTCCAAAATATAGATTTGAAGGAGCAGGGCTACATCGCCGTAATCGATAAACCGCTTGAATGGACCTCGTCGGATGTGGTGCGAAAGATAAAATTCCGCCTCAACAAGATGGGTTACCGCAAAATTAAGGTGGGACACGCCGGAACGCTCGACCCGTTGGCTACGGGCATTTTGTTGGTCTGCATAGGTAAGGCAACCAAGCAGGTGGATGCGCTGCAAGCGGAGCGTAAGGAGTATGTGGCGGAGTTGATGCTCGGTGCTACAACGCCAAGTTACGATATGGAGCATCCGGTGGATAAGACCTATCCGACCGACCACATCACTCGCGAGAAGGTGGAGGCGGCATTGCTCTCGCTTACGGGCGAACGTCTGCAAGCACCGCCAATCTACTCGGCAAAGAAGGTCGAGGGGTTGCGTGCCTACGAGTTGGCTCGCGCGGGCGAACAGGTGGAGTTGCGCAAGGCGTTGATAAACATCTACTCGATAACGCTCGAGGAGTACGATATGCCGAAGGTGCGTATCAGGGTGGAGTGCAGCAAAGGCACCTACATCCGCTCGTTGGCGCAGGAGATTGGTGAAGCGTTGGAGAGTGGGGCATACCTTACCTCGTTGCGTCGCACCCGAAATGGACAATTCTCGGAGGCGGATGCCATCTCGTTGGACGATTTCTTAAAAAAATTGTCCATAGACGAAACAAAAGAGTAATTTTTTCGTAGTATATATGATTATTGTGCATTGTTTTGCGCAAAAATCTATTTGTAAGAGCGAAACACTTTTATAAAAAAATATGAAACTTTCACACTATGATTTCGATTTTAATCCGGATTTGATTGCCAAATATCCGGAGATAAATCGTGATGATGCTCGATTGATGGTGGTACATCGTGACACCGGCGAAATCGAGCACAAATTGTTTAAGGACATTATCGAGTACTTCGAAGAGGGCGACACATTCGTTCTCAACGACACCAAAGTTTTTCCTGCACGCCTCTACGGCAATAAGGAGAAGACGGGTGCCGAGATTGAGGTGTTCCTGTTGCGCGAGTTGAACCGCGAGTTGAAGTTGTGGGATGTGTTGGTCGATCCGGCTCGCAAGATTCGTATCGGCAACAAACTCTACTTCGGCGAGGACGATATCCTCGGTGCCGAGGTTATCGACAACACCACTTCGCGTGGTCGTACTCTCCGCTTCCTCTACGATGGTCCGCACGAGGAGTTTAAGGAGGTGCTGTTCCGTTTGGGCGAGACTCCGCTCCCATCGTGGGTGCGCGAGAAGGTAGAACCGGAGGATGCCGAGAACTACCAGACCATATTTGCAGCGAAAGAGGGTGCAGTGGTTGCTCCTACGGCGGGTATGCACTTCTCGAAGCACTTGCTGAAGCGAATGGAGATTTTCGGTATCGAAAAGACCTTTATCACTCTGCACGCAGGTTTGGGCAACTTCCGCACCGTAGATGTTGAGGATTTGTCGAAGCATAAGGTGGATTCGGAGCAGTTCTTCGTAACACCGGAGAGTGCCGAGGCTATCAATAAGGCAAAGCGAGAGAATCATAAGGTTGTGGCTATTGGTACTACCGTTATGCGTACGCTCGAAACTGTTGTTTCGACGCACGGAATGGTTACCCCGCAGGAGGGTTGGACCAATAAGTTTATATTCGCTCCGTACGACTTTACCGTAGCGGATGCTATGGTTTCGAACCTCCACACTCCGGGCTCTACGCAGTTGATGATGGTGGCTGCATTTGGTGGCTACAACACTGTGATGAACGCCTACAAGGTGGCAGTAGAGGAGGGATATCGCTTTGGTACATACGGCGATGCGATGTTAATCCTCTAAAAAAGAGAATAATTTAGTTAAAAACCATAAAAACCGAAAGCGATGGCGAACAACAAAATATTGTACATCTGTCAGCAAATTATGCCTTATCTCCCCGAGAACGAGGAGTCGCGACTTTGCCGACAACTTTCGCAGGCTATGCAGGAGCGTAACAATGAGATTCGCACATTTATGCCTCGCTATGGCTGTGTAAACGAACGCCGCAATCAGTTGCACGAGGTTATACGATTGTCGGGTATGAATCTGATAATCAACGACGATGATCATCAGTTGATTATCAAGGTTTCGTCTATTCCGTCGGCTCGTATTCAGATATACTTCATCGACAACGACGACTTCTTCTCGCGTAAGGCAGTTCTTACGAGCGAGGAGGGTAAGGAGTTCGAGGATAACGATGCACGAATGATGTTCTTTGCACGTGGCGTGTTGGAGACAGTCAAGAAGTTGCAATGGAAGCCAAGTGTGGTGCATTGTCACGGCTGGTTCTCGGCGATTGCTCCTATCTATTTGCGTAATATGTTCAAAGATGATCCTCTGCTTTGCGACTCGAAGATTGTGGTGTCGCTCTACGAGGATAAGTTCGTAACACCGCTCAATGCGGAACTCACCGAGAAACTCGTTAATGAGGGCGCGCCGGAGGCAGATGTTGCAAAAATGGAGGATACTTCATACGAAAATCTGATGCGCTTCGTTATAGAGAATGTCGATGGCGTGGTTGCCGGCTCGGAGAAGGCAGATAAGAATCTGCTCGACTTTGCTCGCCAGAGCGGCAAGAAGGTACTCGACTACCAATCGCCAGACGAGGAGGGATTTTTTGATAACTACGATCGTTTCTATGAGGAACTTTTCTAACAGATTTGGTATGGCCATATCGCTGCTGATTGTGGCAGTCGCACTTCTTTTGGGCGGTTGCACAATGACGGCAGATACCACACTCGGCTCGAATATGATGCCCGAGGAGCAGGTTATGGTTATGCGTCATCTGAAATTTAAGGGAAATAAGATTGTCCGCCTCAATGTTGCTACGGGCGAGAACGAGGTTGTTGATGCTTCGCTCGAAGGTAAGAATTTCCTCGAAACACGCCTCTATCGTACCGATTCGCTCTTGTCGTCAAACATAGGTAAGGGCTATATGGGTGTGCGCCGTAGCGATACGCTCGGAGTGCGCACAGCGGGCTTTGCCTCGACCATACTCTATATGAACGCCATAGACGAGGAGAAGGGCTTTGGCTACAAACCAATTTTCGATACGATGAAGTTGGTGCTTTCCGTCAAGAACTATGGTGGCGACACACTCGCACCCGTACGGTATAAGGTCTACGAGTTGATAAAACCGTTGGCGGAGAATGTGTTGCAATATGATGAGAAGCGCGATAAGGACTCTATCGCCTACATAAACTGCGATTTGAGTGGTGTGTACGACGAGTCGAAGCCTATTTTCGAGTTTACATTCCCAAAGAGCGAGTTGAAGGAGGGCCCTTCGACGTTGATGATTCCGATGGAGAATACCGAGTATTCGTGGGATTATGCTCGTCGTTTGATGCTTATTCCCGACAACTACGCCGATGCCGACAGCGATTGGGATGGCTATGGCCGTACTGATGTGGAGTGCTATACCGACGACAAGAAGTGGACCGAAAAGTTCTACGGCTTGTATATAAAGCCCGATGTGGCGAACACTCCGCAGAATCGTCGTGGCGCAATGTACGAGTTGGATCTCTCGGCCTCGGGCGTGATGTTGCAGGGCAGAAGCCGCAACCCACAGGACCCTGCGATGATTAAGGATACGGTGGGTATGTACTACTACTTCTACGACAAGGATTCGGAGATTAACACCTCGGTAAATAAGGTGGAGCACGACTACACGCAGGGCCTTACGGGTGCACCGTTGTTGGGCAACATAGAGATGGATGGCGCAAAGTCGCGAGAGGAGCGTACTCGTGTATCTACCGCCTATGTCGAGGGCTTGGGAGGCCCGGCAACCGAGATATACCTGACCGACGACTTTTTGACGGAGTTGGTTGCGCTCGAAACCACCGAGTCGGCAACATATTCGCGTATGGGTATCAACCAGTGCCTGCTCACGATTTATGTGGTGGGTGCCGACTACGATTGGAGCGTTACACAGAGCCGTGCCGAAGCATTGACACCGCTTCTGAACACCTCGTTTACCCGTTTGGGTACATATTTGAACTACAACACTCTCTCGCCGATTATAGATTACGACTATGTCTACGAGAATACCTACGATACCGAGATTAACTATCACGGATATCTCGATCGCAGTCGTGGTTGCTATGTGTTGAACATTACGGCTCACATCCAAAAGTTGTTCAACAGCATCCGTCAAGAGGATGGCACCTACGACATTTCAAAGACCGACGAGAAGTTGCGTAGTTTGTATATCGGAACGGAGGCTTCGTCGCCATACGCATTCACCGAGAGTGTGTTGCAGGGTCAAGACGATGACAACAATGATGCCCCGATACAGATTGATTTGACATATACATTGGTAAAGTAGTTTACACGTTGCACCACGATTGGTGTACGGTGTTGAAAAGATATATAAAAAGAGATGCAAGAGAATTTAGTAATTGTGGAGTCCCCTGCGAAGGTGCCGACCATAGAGAAGTTTTTGGGCAAAGAGTTTGTCGTAAAATCGAGTTTTGGTCATATCCGCGACCTTCCGAAGAGGGAACTCAGCATTGATATCGAAAATGGCTTTATACCCACTTACGAGATACCAAAGGAGAAGAGTAAACTTGTAGCCGAATTGACAAAGGCAGCCGCCGAGGCAAAGACCGTATGGTTGGCAAGCGATGAAGACCGCGAGGGAGAGGCTATTGCCTGGCACCTGACCGAGGTCTTGGGTTTGTCGTTGGAGAACACCAAACGAATTGTTTTTCACGAGATTACCAAAGATGCGCTTTTGCACGCTATTGCCAATCCGCGTACGGTGGATATGAATCGTGTGAATGCACAGCAGGCTCGTCGTGTGTTGGATCGTATTGTGGGCTTTGAACTCTCGCCAATTTTGTGGAAGAAGGTGCGCCCCGCACTTTCGGCAGGCCGTGTGCAGAGCGTGGCTGTGCGATTGATTGTAGAGCGCGAACGCGAGATTATCAACTTCAAGGTTACCTCGTCGTATCGTGTTGTTGCGCAGTTCTATCCTGCCGACGATGCCACAAAGACGCTGTTTAAGGCGGAGTATACCGAGCGATTTGCTACGAAGGAGGAGGCGTTGGCTATGTTGGAGCGTTGCAAGAGTGCAACATTTACAGTCGAGGGCAGCGAGATGAAGCCATCGAAGCGTTATCCGGCACCTCCGTTTACCACTTCGACCTTGCAACAGGAGGCGGGCCGTAAGTTCTCGATGTCGGTGTCGCAGACAATGTCCGTAGCGCAGAAGTTGTACGAGCGAGGTTTGATTACCTATATGCGTACCGACTCGGTAAACCTTTCGGACTTGGCTCTCGCAGCGTGCAAGAAGGAGATTTGCCAGATGTTTGGCGATAACTACTCGGCACGTCGCAACTACACTACCAACAGTAAGGGTGCGCAAGAGGCACACGAGGCTATTCGCCCTACCTATATGAACAACCATACGATTGAAGGTACGGCAGCCGAGAAACGCCTCTACGAACTTATCTGGAAGCGTACTATTGCATCGCAGATGGTGGCAGCCGATATCAATCGCACCACAATCACTATCGATATGTCGGGTAGCACCGAGAAGTTTGTTGCTACGGGCGAGGTTGTGGCATTCGACGGTTTTCTGCGCCTCTACTCCGAGTCGCACGACGAGGAGCCTACCGAGCAGAACGAAGCAGCCCTTTTGCCCGCTTTGGATGATGGTACACGCCTCTTGGCGCAGACGATTACCGCCACCGAGCGTCACTCTGTTCCGCCTATGCGCTTCAGCGAGTCATTGCTCGTAAAGAGATTGGAGGAGTTGGGTATTGGTCGCCCTTCTACCTATGCACCGACAATCTCGACAATCATAACTCGTGGTTATGTCGAGAAGAGCAACAAGCCGGCGCAGAAACGCTCCTACACGCAACTCACTTTGAAGGGGTCTAACATAACGGAAAAGGTCGCTTCGGAGAACTATGGTGCCGAGAAGAATCGCTTGGCTCCAACCGATATAGGTATGGTGGTGAACGACTACTTGGAGCAGAACTTCGGCATCGTTATGGACTACAACTTCACAGCAAAGGTGGAGAAGGAGTTCGACCGCATAGCCGATGGCGAGCAGGGTTGGAATAGTATGATTGGCGAGTTCTACGAGTCGTTCCATTCGCTTGTGGATAAGGCTATTACCACACAGGTAGAGAAGAATACACAGGTGCGAGTACTCGGTGTCGACCCTCAAAGCGGACACGTTGTTAAGGCTCGTATCGGGCGTTTTGGTCCTATGGTCGAGATTGAGAGTAACGATGGCGAGAAACCTCGTTTTGCATCGCTCAAAAAGGGACAACTCATCGAGGCAATAACCCTCGAGGAGGCGTTGTCGCTCTTTGCGCTGCCACGCACACTCGGCAAGTACGAGGAGCAGGATGTTATTGTCGGCATTGGTAAGTTCGGCTCGTATGTCCGCTATGGCAACAACTTCGCATCATTGACAAAGGCAGACGATCCGTACTCTTTGACCTACGAGCGTGCGTTGGAGTTGATTGAGTCGCAGAAAAATAGCGCTACCGCCGCTGCTACGCCGATTAAGACCTTCGCCGAGGATGCCGATATGGCGATTAAGAATGGTCGCTATGGTGCTTACGTTGCCTACAAAGGCAAGAACTACCGTATCCCTCGTGGCAAAAAGGCGGAGTTGCTAACCTACGAGGAGTGTTTGAATATTATTAAAGCAACAAAGAAATAGATAGCATGAAGAGATTTATCACTGCATTTATAGTGTGTGTAGCCCTCGTCTTATCGGCTTCGGCACAGGATAAGGGTTATAAGTTTACCGATGGCAAACTCGTTAAGACCACTTCGGTGAAGAATCAGTTTCGCAGTGGCACCTGTTGGTGCTTCTCGGCATTGTCGTTCTTGGAGAACGAGATTATGCGTGCCGGAGGCGAGGAGATGGATTTGTCGGAGATGTGGATTGTTCGCAACATCTACTTCGAGAAGGCGGTGAAGTATGTGCGTCTGCACGGACACCTGAATATGGCGGTTGGTGGAGCATTCCACGACGTAACCAAGGGTATCGAGAAGTATGGTATCGTGCCGCAAGAGGTCTACGAGGGTTTGAACTACGGCACAGATAAGCCTGTGTTTGGCGAGATTGATGCCATTTTGAAGGCGTATGTCGAGGCTGTGGTAAAGAACAAGAACCGCAAACTCACTACTGCGTGGAAGGATGGTTTGAACGCTATCCTCGACACCTACTTTGGCAAGATGCCCGAGAAGTTTACGTGGAAGGGTAAGGAGTACACACCTCACTCGTTTGCCGAGTCGTTGCCTATCAAGATGTCGGACTATGCGTTCGTAACATCGTACACGCACCATCCATTCTACGAGCAGTATATCGTGGAGGTGCCGGACAACTGGATGTGGGAGAAGGCTTACAATGTGCCACTCGGCGAGTTGATGCAGATTGTGGATAACGCCCTCGCAAACGACTACTCGGTAGGTTGGGCAGCCGATGTTTCGGAGAAGGGTTTTCATCGTACCAAGGCTATCGGTATTATTCCGGAGGATAATATCGAGAGTATGAGCGGTACCGAGGCAGAGCGTTGGGGACGCCTCTCGGCACAGGAGCGTGCCAAGGAGTTGTACTCTTTCGATAAGCCTGTTAAGGAGAAAAAGATTACCCAAGAGATGCGTCAGGAGGCATTCGACAACTACGAGAATACCGACGATCACGGAATGGTTATTATCGGTACTGCAACCGACCAGAATGGCAATCCATTCTTCAAGGTTAAGAATTCGTGGGATGTACGCCCTCCATACGATGGCTACTACTACTTCTCTCGTCCGTACGTAGAGTACAAGACTATGGAGATTATGGTAAATAAGAATGCCATACCAAAGGCTATTCGCAAGAAACTTGCATTATAAAATCGTTCTGAATGGCTCTTTTGCACCTTACTTGCGTCGTAAATGCTCACATACGCCAAGTATGCTGCGCTTTACGCCACTGTGTAACGCACAAAAATAGCCTAATCATTTACGATTTTGAATAAGAGAGAGCCTGTCTAACGTTAGACAGGCTCTCTTTGCTTTGTTGCACGAATTTTCTATCTCTTCTCGCCGAAGTCGGTTTGTTGTTTTTCGACCTCTTTGAGTCGTTCGGCATTCGCTGCGCTTATAGCCTTCTCACGTTCGATGTCGGCATCGCTCTTTGCCGAGGCTGCCGAGAACGACGAGTCGGAGCCTGTGGCTAATTTCTCGGCCTCGCTCGCCTTATAAATCAACTTCTGCGTGGTAGGCTTGCTCTCGAATTCAAGCACTCCGCTGATAGGCATCTGCTCGCCCTCGAACAACACCGAGGCGGTGATGCGAATCTTGCCCGCATTGAGTGTCGATTGCACAACGATAGGTGCAGTTCCCCACTTTACAGGTGCAGGGTTTGCCAACTCGCCCGCACCACCGAGGATGCGACCTTCGCCCTCGATATGGAACTTTATGTAGTAGTTGTTAAGTCGCTTAATGTTGCCGTCGCGGTCGGTGATGGCAGCCACAACTGTTGTGAAGTCCGAGCCATTTGCTTCGAGGTTGTTGCCCTCGTTGTCGAGCCACAACATAACCTTCGAAGGGCGGCGTGCAGGGCAAACCTTATGCGTTGCCACAACCTCGCCATTTATCAATCCCTCCGCCAAGAGGTATACATCCTTCTGTCGCTTTTTCCAACTCAACGCCTTGTCGTCCATAAAGTTATACACATCCTTGAATGTGATGATTGGAGAAGGCATACCTGCCTGATTCTTTGGTTTGCGGTAGGTCCAAGTCTTTCCATTGGCGTTGTAGGTCAATCGCACCTCGTCGCAGTTGGAATATACTGTTACATCCTTTGGCGAGAATGGAGTCATCTCGTGTGCGATGTAGACCATAGGGCCCGTTTCGTAGAGGCGATTCTCCTGCTTCAAAGGCGGGCGTTGCGCCATAAACATATAGTACGAGTACTTTGGCTGACGGAATACATCGGCAAGACCTCCGTAGAATGGGTCGGGGTGGTAACCACGTTGGTGGTCGAACGAGTGCCACAAGCAACCTCCGATATGAGCATTGGAGAGTCGGTAAAGCACATCGTAGCAGGTGCATTGGTATGCAGGTTTTGCGTAGTGTTCTGCTTGAACCAACATAGGAATCTCTCCCCAATTACGAGCCACACGACTTGGCGAGTTGTGAGAGTTCCAATCATCTACATTGTCGCCCCACTCACGTGTGAAGTATGTTACATCGTTGCGCATAGCAAATTTTGGCTTCGAGTAGGTTGAACCCTCTCCTTCGGCAGGGTGCGCAAACTGAATAGGGTAGACGATTGCCGATGCTGTGCGTGCCTGCATATCATAGGCCGAGTAGGCACCCTTGTAAGGGTACTCTTTGTTGATGTAGTGGTAGGCATTCTCTGCAAACGATGCAGGGAAGCGTGTTTCGTTCAGTGTAGGCTCCCAGAACCATACGCAAGGGTGGTTGCGATCACGACGAACAAGGTTGCGTATATCGCTATATACCGCTTGCTCAAATCGAGGGTCTTTATTCCAGAATTGCCAACCCGGAACGTTGTCGATAACGAAGAGTCCCAACTCGTCGCACGCATCCATAAACGCAGGGTCCTGCGGGCAATGGGCGTTGCGGATTACACGCAGACCGAGGTCGCGTAACTTCTTTGCATCACGCCAATGGGCAGAGTTGGCTACTGCGTTGCCCACAACGGCAAAATCTTGATGGCGATTTGCGCCAATCAGAGGCTCATTGTAGTGCTTGCCATTGAGGAAGAAGCCCTCTTTACCTCTGAACTCGATGGAACGGATGCCGATGCGGCGACGATAGCCATCCACCACATTGCCCTTCTGGTCGAGAATGCGCACATAGAGGTTGTAGAGGGTAGGCGAGTCGGGAGTCCAGAGTTGTGGTTTGGCAACCGAAATCTTGCGCGAGAAACTCATCGCTGCGCCATTTTTGATTGCGATGCGACTCTTGGCCTTGGCTACAACTTCGCCATCTGCCGATTGTATCTCGTATGCTAACGAGCCTTTGAATGGTGTCTTGTTCGAGTTGCGAATGTGGGTGTTGAGCAACACATCTGCCGACTCTTCGCTAACCTTATCAAACGCAACGAAAAGGCCGCCACCTGCGGTTATCTGCTCGTAGTTGGGATCGGTGATGTATACGTTCTTGTGCGCAACCAACCAACAATCACGATAGATGCCGCCAAAATAGGTGTAGTCCAAAACTCGTTGAGCCTTACCCGGAGGAAAACTCTTGTCGTCGCTATTGTCTGCCCATACGGCAACGATATTCTCGCCCGACCAATTCACAGCGTCTGTAATATCCACCACCACAGGCAGATAACCGCCGAGATGCTCGGCGAGTTGCTTGCCGTTTACGAATACTTTGCTCTTGCCCATAATAGCCTCGAAGTGCAGGAACAACTTTTTGCCTTTGAGGGCTTTGTTTAGGTCGAAGTGCTTGCGATACCACACTACGCCCTGATAGTTGATGCAGCCACTCGCCTCGGTGGGCAGATACTCGGTGCCGTGCGGCAACGAAACGACGCTCCACTGCGAATCGTCGAACGCCACAGCCTCGGCATTCTCAACCTCGCCTTTGTGGTAACGCCACGCAGGGTTCATCGAGAATACCTCACGTGGGGAGTCGGCAACGGTGTAGAAACCGGCAGTAGAGAATTGCGGTTGGTAGTTTGCACTCGCCTTCACAAAAGGCGCAAGCAGTGCAAAACAGAGAATCGGTAAAAGTTTTGTTACTCTCATTTTATTAAGTTTTTTAAGTCTATTCCATCGCTTCGGCATCCTCAATTTGCGCCTCACGCACTACCGCCATAATCTCCTCGCGCAACGCCTTCGGAGTTACGTTCTCTCGGATTACGGTGAGGTAGGAGTGGCGAATTTCGCGCTCTACAATCTCGCGAGGCAATCGCTCGAAGTAGATGTCGTTCCAATGCCTTTTGTTGAAGTGCCACGCCGCAGTTATTGCCGAAAGGTAGTCGTCACGCAATACCACCGCACGCTCGGGGTTGCACTTTACCGCTATGCGCTCGGCGTACTCCAATACGCAACATAAGAACATCTTGCCTCCAACTTTGTAGACAACCGTGTCGTCGCCAAAGGGTTGACACTCCTCGACCAACGGGAGCGATAAGATATATTCACGCAAATCGACAATATCCATATCCAAAGGTACAAAAAAAATGGGAAACAGCAAAAGTTTCCCATTTTATATTGCCATTTATCGGACTATTTCTCGAGGTCAGCCAAAGCAGCCTTCGCAGCCTCAACACTACCACCGGCAACAACCTTCTTCAAAGTTGCAATAGCCTTCTCGCGGAGGGCGATATCCTTATTGCCGCTTGCGTTGTACTGTGCGTTGTAGGCAGCACCTACCAAGAAGTAGATTGCACTCTTGTCCTCGTCGTTTGCCTGTGCAGCGGCTGCGGTGTCACCCAAAGCGATAACCTTTGCGTACTCCTTCTTGCCGTTGTAAGCCTCGATGCGAATCTTCTCTGCCAAAGCAACGTTTGTTGCCTGCAACTTGTCGGCCATTGCAATTACGCCATCGAAGTCGCCGGCCTGCTGCAAACTTGCCACCTTATTGTTGGTGTAGAGGGTTTTGTTCGCCTCTGCCTTTGCGATAGCGGCAGCATACTTGTCAGCCGGCATCTTGCAAATCTTGTCGTAGATTGCCATACCCTCCTCGTACTTGCCCAACTCGCAGTAAGATGTTGCGAGGTTCAAAGCCATATCGGTGTTACGAGGGTTAGCCTTATAGCCCTTCTCGAATACGGTTACGGCAGTAGCGTAGTCCTTCGAGTTGAAAGCCTCGCCACCCTGCACCTGATAAACCTTTGCGAGAATGGTGTTAGCCTTCTGCTTTGCAGTGGTGTTGCCGTACAACTCGGCAATCTCGGCAGCCTTGGTCAAATACTCAACAGCCTTATCGTAGTTCTTCTGCGAAGCGGCAGTAAGACCTACTCCCTGATAACTTGTTGGGAGATACTTCTTTGCAGTTGCTACGCAGTTCAAAATCTTTGGGTCCTCCGAGTCCATACCCTTGTCGATTACGCTCTCGAACAGTGTGATTGCCGAAGCGTAGTTCTTGCTTTGAAGAGCCTTTGCGCCCTCGTTGAACTTTACAATAACTTCGCTCTGTGCCGATGCAAAACCTACGGCGAGAAGAGCAAACATTGTTACAAATAACTTTTTCATACTCTTTTATGTTTTATTGTTTTTGTTTCCCTTTACAGCCCGCAAAGGTAAGAAACTTATCGGAGTTTTGCAAAAAAATCGGTCATAAGTCTTTCGCACTCATCGCGAAGCACTCCTGAAGTAACAACGGTGCGAGGGTGGAGAATATTGTCCGAAATGGTGGAAAACCCTCTTTTTGTGTCGGATGCGCCGTAAACTATGCGTCCGATTTGGCTCCACGCCAACGCTCCGGCACACATTGGGCAAGGCTCGACGGTTACATATAAGGTGCAGTCGTTGAGGTATTTTCCGCCTATGGTCGAAGCGGCTGCGGTGATGGCCTGTAACTCGGCGTGGGCGGTAACGTCTACCAAAGTTTCCACCAAATTGTGTCCGCGACCAACTATGCGACCACCCACTACAATGATGGCTCCGATGGGTACTTCGTCGGCTTCGAGGGCAAGTTTTGCCTCTTCTATCGCCAAACGCATATATTTTTCATCTTTTTCGCGCAATTCTTCCATATTTTTTCGTAACTTTGTGGGTTATTTGATGGCAAAGATACAAAAATTATATACAAAACTATGTACAGGAGTAATACTTGTGGTGAACTACGTGCCACAAATGTCGGACAGACAGTAACATTAGCGGGTTGGGTGCAGAAGGTGCGCAACCTTGGAGCAATGACTTTTATCGATTTGCGCGATCGCTACGGCATCACACAGATTGTGGTTGAGGAGCACTCCGATGAGGAGACAAAGGCTGCGGCTGCAAAACTCGGCCGTGAGTGTGTTGTTCAGGTTGTTGGTCGAGTTATCGAGCGTGAGTCGAAGAATGCCAAGATGGCTACGGGCGATATCGAGGTTGTTGCCGAGAAGATCAATATTCTGAATCAGGCGGTGATACCTCCGTTTACCATCGAGGAGAACTCGGATGGAGGCGACGATTTGCGTATGAAGTATCGCTATCTCGACCTTCGTCGTCCGCCATTGCAGCGCAATATGATTCTCCGCCACAAGATGGCGCAGGAGATTCGCAAGTTCCTCGACTCGGAGGGCTTCTTGGAGATAGAGACTCCATATCTTATTAAGTCTACTCCGGAGGGCGCACGCGACTTCGTGGTGCCTTCGCGTATGAATCCAAACGAGTTCTACGCTCTGCCACAGTCGCCACAGACATTGAAGCAGTTGCTTATGGTGTCGGGCTACGACCGCTACTTCCAGATTGTGCGCTGCTTCCGTGATGAGGATTTGCGTGCAGACCGTCAGCCCGAATTTACGCAGATCGACTGCGAGATGTCGTTCGTGGAGCAGGAGGATATCCTCGAAATATTCGAGCGTTGGGCAAAGCATATGTTCAAGAACGTCTTGGATATCGACTTCGTGGAGCCATTCCGTCGTATGCCTTGGAGCGAGGCTATGGAGAAGTATGGCTCGGATAAGCCCGATTTGCGCTTCGGAATGGAGTTCTCGGATATTACCGACTTGGCACACGGCCACAACTTCTCGGTATTTGACGATGCGGAGTATGTGGTAGGTTTTGCCGCTACGGGTTGTGCTTCGTACACCCGTAAGCAGATTGATGCTTTGACCGATTACGTTAAGCGTCCGCAGGTGGGTGCCAAAGGTTTGATTTGGATACGTGTTGAGGAGGGTGGTATCAAGTCCTCCATCGATAAGTTCTTCTCGACAGAGGAGTTGCAGGCCATTGCCGAGCGTTTGGGTGCAAAGGCGGGCGATTTGTGTTTGATTCTCTGCGGTAAGAAATATAAGGCTCTCACACAGTTGTGCGCACTTCGTTTGGAGGTTGCCGAGCAGTTGGGCTTGCGCGATCCGAAGAAGTTTGCTCCGCTGTGGGTTGTCGATTTCCCAATGTTCGAGTGGGACGACGAGACCGAGCGTTTCTACGCAAAGCACCACCCATTCACCTCGCCAAAACCGGAGGATATCGATAAGTTGGAGAGCGATCCGGGCGCAGTGCGTGCCAACGCCTACGACTTTGTCTGCAACGGTACCGAGATTGGTGGCGGTTCTATCCGTATCCACGATCCAAAGTTGCAGTCGCTTATCTTTAAGTGCTTGGGCTTCACACCGGAGCAGGTTGAGGCGCAGTTCGGCTTCCTTATCAACGCCTTCCGCTATGGCGCACCGCCACACGGAGGTTTGGCATTCGGCTTCGACCGCCTTTGCTCGTTGTTTGGTGGCGTAGATTCGATTCGCGATTTTATCGCCTTCCCGAAGAACAACGCCGGTCGCGACGTTATGCTCGATGGCCCATCGCCAATCGATGCAGCGCAGTTGGAGGAGTTGTACCTCTCGCTCGTGCCATTCGAGAAGTAGAAAAGAGAATAGAGCAGAAGGTATTACTCCGCACAATGGTGGGGTAGTACCTTCATTCGTAGAGAAGGAGCGATTATGCGGAGATTTGTGCTTATTTTGTGTGCCGTGGTTGCGGTTGCTGTGGCAGAGGCAAAGCCGAAGCCATACCGCATCTACCCCGTGCCGCAGGAGGTGCGCACGACCGATATGTTTGAGGTTGAGGTCAGTGCCGACTCGGCAAAGTGGGAGCGTGTGCCTGTGGTTATGACTCTCGTTTCGATTGGGCGCGGACACAAACGACTCTCGGCGGAGGAGTTTGCCGAGTTTGGCGGATATCCGAAGGCTCCATATCTCGATAAGTGTGCCATTGCTTCACTCTCCGCATCGCAGAAGGTGTGGTTCAGAGTGTCGCACCCTACGGCAAAGCAGATAACAATCTCGCCCGAGAGGTGTGGCGTGAAGGCTACAATGGTCGAGGGTAAGGCGGTATTTTCGGTCGAGGGTGGTGCAAAGTTGATGTTAGTGCCCGATGGCGATGTGGTGAGAACTCTCTCGTTGTTTGTGGACGACGACTCGAAGCCACTACTGAATATGCGTCGCTTCGACCATATCATCCGCTTCAAAAAGGGTTACCACACTGCGGCAAATAATCCTCATATAAAACTCAACGAGTATGGCGCACCGGTAGTAACCGTTCGCGAGGACAATACGATGATTGTCTTGGAGGAGGGAGCGCACTTGTGTGCGGCCATCGATATTCGAGGCGCAAAGGGTACTCGCATTTCGGGACGAGGATATATAAACCTGATTGACCGTTGCTATGGCGCGGAGAGGAATTTCGAGGGCGAGATTTTGGGTGCATTCCGCGAGAATGTGGTGCCGGCAATCTATATCCACGAAAATGCGGAGAATGTGCTGGTGCAGGACGTAACCATCATCACCGACTTCCGTTGCATAACAGCCCGCAATGCCGAGGGTATTCACGTCGAGAATGTAAAGATGTTCTCGTCGGCACAAAATGGCGATGGCGTGAATGTAATCAATACTCAACACCTTTGGGTGAACAACTCCTACATCCATAGCCAAGACGACTGCTTCTGCGGCTACAACAACTGCGACAGCATCCGTTTCTTGTGGGATGACAACAAATATATAAAGGGTACACCAACCTCCGACCTTCGATTGACAAACTCGGTGGTATGGACAAATTGCCGTCCTTTTGTCTTTGGCGGACACGCTACGGGGGCAAAGGAGCCTCGCTGCGTTATGGAGAATATTGTGGTGGAGGGAGTCGAGATTATCGGTATGGTAAATTCGCTCCACTACGAGGACGACTTCACATTCAAACGCTACAATACCCGCACCTTTTGGAGCGGTATGATGCGTATCTTGTCGCAGAGCGAGCAGATTGTGCGAAACATCACATTCCGCAATATCGATGTCGAGTGGACCAAGGGCTACAATGGTCAGCCGATACATATCGCTGTGCGTGATAACTCGAAGACCTCGTATCGTGAGTCGCAAGGCTACCGTATCGAGAATATTCTCTTTGAGAATATAACCTTCCGCAACCTCAACAAGGTGGTGATGCCTATCTATATGAAGGCTCCGTCGGATGTAGAGGGTTACGGAATATATGGTGTGAAATTTAAGAATGTAACCTTCGACGGCAAGCCACACACGGACGTGGGTTTGACTTTGGTGGGAAATGTAAATTTGTAGAGAAAAGATATGAAGAGACTTTTCGTAATATTGCTGTTGGCGGTAGGGGTGGTATCGTTGAGTGCGGCGGAGCGACAAACTCGTGAGGAGTATGTCGAAAAGTACAAGGCGATAGCCATAGCCCATATGGAGCGTTACGGCATCCCTGCGAGTATCACTATGGCACAGGGTATTTTGGAGTCGGATAGCGGAAATAGCCGCCTCTCGCTCTCGTCGAACAACCACTTCGGCATTAAGTGCAAGAAGTCGTGGACGGGCGATAGGGTATATCACGACGACGATGCAAAGGGAGAGTGTTTTAGAGCATATCCGTCGGTCGAAGCGTCGTATCAGGACCACGCCGACTTCCTCGACCAGTCGCCTCGCTACGACTCGTTGTTCGCCTATCCGGCAGACGACTATCGCAGTTGGGCGCGTGGTTTGAAGGCTGCGGGCTACGCCACAGCACCCGACTATGCCGAGCGATTGGTCAAGATTATCGAGTCGATGAAGTTGTACTTGCTCGATAAGGAGAACGGCAACAAGATTTATGTGGCAGCCAAGAGTGCTACGGCAAATACCGAGCAGTGGTGGGAGAGCAACATAGCCACTTCCGACGAGCAGATTAACCCGAACGCCTTTCGTGTAACGGTAAATTCGCACAAGGGGTATGGCGTATATCGCACCAACCACACCTTCTATGTGGTGGCGAAGCAAGACGATACGTTCGAGTCGTTGGGTAGAATTTTCGATATCTCGCCAAAGATGTTGCGTAAGTTCAACGATGTGGCGAAGGATGGCGAACTTAAAAAGGGCGATATCGTCTATATCGAGCGCAAAAAGACACAGTGGCTCGGCAATGTAATGCAGCATAAGGTGGTGCGCGACGAGAATCTCTATTCGTTGTCGCAGTCGTATGGCATCCGCCTCAAATCGTTGGCGAAACTCAATCGTATGCGCCTAAACGAGGAGGTAAAAAAGGGAGATATTGTAAGATTGAGATAAAACACTGAATAATATGGTAGAACTTCGTGAGAAAATCTTGTCGGCAATTATCGACAAGTCGTCGCTCAAGCAGCGAGTTTTTGACAATACATTTGCCGTATTTGGCGAGTTGAAAGATACTTTGTTGGAGATGGCATCGGAGATTGACGACGCTTTGGATGGCAAACTCGACCGTCGTGTGCGTATCGAGTATCGTGATAGAGGTAAGTTCGAGGCGCAACTCCAAATTGCCTCCGATTTGCTTATTGTGCGTATGCACACCGATGTTTTCAACTTCGACTCGAACCACATCATCTGGCAGAACGACTATGTGCAGAGCGATAAGGCAAACTCCTACTGCGGAATTATCGACATCTACGACTTCCTCTCCGACTCGTTCAAGTTCAACCGCTCGGCAGACGAGGGCTACCTTATTGGCCGCATATTCATCAACCGCGAAAAGATGTTCTTCGTTGAGGGTAAGCGTCAGACGTTGGTGCGTGCAATGAGTTTCGGCAAGGAGGCCATCTCGCGCGAGAGCCTTATTGCTGTGTTGGAGGCTGCGATTAACTATGCGCTCAACTTCGACCTGCTCACCCCGCCGTACGATGCCAACAAACGAGTAACCGTAGAGCAGTTCAATACCAAGATGGATAACTCGAAGTTTATTACAGGTAAGCGACTCGATTACGACTTTAATGTAGACGATATTTAGTGGCAAAAGAGAGCATATTGAGATATATGAAAAGAGCAATTCTTTGGGCAGTAGCGACTTTGTGCGCTACTGTCTTTGCACTCGGCTCCACCGTCGAGTATAAGGAGATAGCCAGATGTCGTGCCGCAAATGGTGCGATTTATGGCGTGCGCTCGATGGCAGATGGCGAGCATTTTACAATTATAGAGGGCAAACGTATCGTAAGGTGCAACTACGCCAATCGAGCAGATAGCGTGGTGGTCTACCAAGGTGATTTTGCTATCGGCACCTACGCATTCTCGGCAGACGAGAAGCAACTGCTGCTCTCCGATGCCCGTAGCGTAAAACCAATCTATCGTCGTTCGGCTACGGCAGACTACTATTTGGCAGAGGTGGGTGGCACGGCGCGAAAAGTGTTGGAGCAGGTGCGCGATGTGGAGTTTATGCCCAATGGAAAGTCGCTCGTCTACGCCAAAGAGAACAATCTCTACATCTACGATATTGCCACCTCGTTGTCGAAGGCGATAACTGCTGATGGCGAGTGGAACAAGATTATCAACGGCACAAGCGATTGGGTATACGAGGAGGAGTATGGCTTTACGCAGGCGTATGCCGTATCGCCCGACGGAGCAAAGATTGCCTATCTGCGCTTCGACGAGAGCGAAGTTCCAACCTTCGAGATGATGCGCTACGACGACCGCCTCTACAATAGAGCCTACTCGTTCAAATACCCGAAGGCGGGCGATAGGAACTCCGTCGTTACGCTCCACCTCTACGATGTGCATACGGGCAAAGTGGAGCAGGTACCTACGGGCGACGATAGCGACCAATATATCTTTAATCTGGTGTGGACACCATCGGGCAAGTTGTCGTTCTATCGTGTCAATCGCCTGCAAAACCACTTCGAGGTGTTGTTGTGTGAGGCTAATGGGGTGCGCACAATCTATGAGGAACGTAGCGCAAAATATGTGGAACGCCCTTCGTCGGCTACCATACAATTTATTGATAACGAACGATTTATAGTAAGCGAGGAGACCACTGCGGGCTACAATCATCTCTACCTTCACAGCATCGAAAAAGGTCGTTTGAACGCCATAACTTCGGGCAGGTGGGAGGTTACGTCGGTTGTGGGTGTAGCGAAAAACAGAGTCTATTACCTTTCGACCGAGCGTTCTCCGTTGAGTCGTGATTTGTACTCGGTTGCGCTGAATGGCAAGGGCAAGAGGTTGCACACCGAGGCGGAGGCATTCTACGCTGTGCAGCCGTCGGTGGGTATGCGCTACTATATCCGCACCGCTACGACTGCCGACGTGCCGAACATCGTTACAATACATCAGTTGTCGGGCAAAGTGGTTGATACTTTGGTGGATAACCGAGCAAAAGTTGCCGAGCGAGGTGTCTGGGCAAAGCGTGAGTTCAAGCAGTTTGTTACCGAGCGAGGCGACACGCTCAACTACTATATTCAGTTGCCGTTTGGCTTCGATAAGTCGAAAAAATACCCTGTGTTGCTCACGCAGTACTCGGGGCCCGGCTCGCAGTCGGTGCGCAATCGCTGGTCGCTCGATTGGGAGGATGCGCTGCCTCACGATGGATATATTGTGGCGTGCTGCGATGGTCGTGGTACGGGTTTCAGGGGCGAAGAGTTCAAGAAATGCACCTATGCCGACCTCGGTCGTAAGGAGGTCGAGGATCAGATTTCGTTTGCGCGTTTCCTTGCCAAGCAGGAGTTTGTCGATGCCGAGCGTATCGGAATATATGGCTGGTCGTATGGCGGTTTTATGGCTCTGAACTGCGCCCTGCACGGCGAGGGGCTGTTCCGTATGGCAATAGCGGTAGCACCGGTTACGTCGTGGCGATACTACGACACCATCTATACCGAGATTTACAACGGATTGCCACAAGACAACCCGAAGGGTTACGACGACAATTCGCCGCTCTCGCACGCCGAGAAGTTGGCAGAACGCACGCAGTTGCTGATAATTCACGGCACGGCAGACGACAATGTCCATTTCCAAAACTCTATGGAGATGTGCCGCCGATTGAATGCTGCGGGCAAGCAGTACGATATGATGGTCTATCCCGACCAAAATCACTCTATGCGCCCATCGGCTACGACGCTGGTGCGCCAAAAGATGATAGACTATACGTTAGAGCATCTATAAAGTATACCACCTATAATATATATGGGGCCTCCTTTTGTGGAAGCCCCATATTTCTTTGTGCCGATATCGACTATTTACGGAACGATGCAGCGCGGTCGTTGAGGTATTTGCGAACATCCTCCCACTTGTAGAACGGAGCAGTGTTGCTCGCAATAGGGAGCGTTACGTCGTTCTCGTTGTGGAGTATGCGCATCAACACGTCGTCACTCTTTTTGTGGCGGTAGAATACAAATTGAATATTCGATGCCATCGTGATGAATTGGTGGCTACGCCAAACCTCTGCCAACTTATCTACGTCGGAGTAGTCGTAGTCCATACGAATTTCGTTGAAGTTTGCCGTAGCAAGCAGACCGAGCAGATAGTAGTCGTGTCCGAAGCGGAGGTCTGCCGAAGCGTTGTTCTTGCCCGCTATGGCGAGGTCGGCATACTTAACGATGTCATCAACAAGCAGATTCATCGTTGCAAAGTAGCGGTCGGAATCCTTCAACGAGGTGCCGGCATAGGTGCAGAATATGCGGTAGTTCTCGTATTTGTAGATGGCGTGACGCTCTGCCGGTGTAAAGATCGAATCGATTAACGAGCGGTCGTGCCAACCGAGGTTCTGCATAAATGCCATACGCTTGTAGATGGATGAGATGAACTCTAATTTGCTTGTGCCGAGATGAGCGCAGACAGGTTCGATGTCGGTGAATAGAGCGTTCGTTGCGTGCGAGAAGTCCTGCTTTGCTGCCCACACATCCAAGATATCGTTCCAGTCGTGGCGGAGTTCGTGGCGGATGTTGTGGTGGTACTCATTTGCGATAGGGCCGGTTGGGCGAATCATCTTTTGGTCGCTCTCCGATGCAACGAGGCGAGTTTCGATGAGAGGCTCACACTCTTTGAGCGACTCGTTGAATGCCGCCATACTCAATATGCAACGGGTGTAGGTAGACGAGCGCGAACTGATAATCGAGCCACGCTTGAATAGCGGCTTGAAACGTTGGTACATACGGCGTGCAATAGCCTTATGCTGCTCGGCACCGGCAGGTGTGAGTTCGCCGAAGCGGCCCTCTTGAGTGGCGTGTATCTTCTCGACCAGAGCCTTCGCCTCCTTGCCTTTGGCGGTCAAAAGTCCCTTCTGCTCGGCAAAATCGAATGCCTTAACCAACTCTGCGGAGTACGTTTCGCGTGCCTCGCAGCGTGAGCCGTGACGACCATAGTGCGAGATGTAGAATGGCTCGTAGCCCTTTGGAGCCTCGGCAATAGGCTTTGCGTAGATTGCGCCTGCATAAACCGAGTGGGTGGAGATTGCCAAATTTGGGCGAGCATCAATCTCCTCGCGCGATGTCTGTGCAAATGCTATTGTTGCGATGCACAACGCCGACAAAATCAGTAAAAATTTCTTCATCTTTTATAAATTTTAATTAGTTTTTCGTTTTTCGTTTGAAGGCACAGGTTTTCTCGCAACTCTCGCACTGCGATGCGTGGCACAAAAATCGCCGTACATACCACACTGCGGCTACTGCAAACGCCACCACGATAATCACCCACGCCACCACTTCGTGCCACTCCATACGCTAAACAAATAGTAGTGCAATTCTATATACCGCAAAGGCGCATAACCACGCCACCGAGGTGTTGTAAAGGAGCGAGGCGATAGCCCACTTCCAGCCACACTCCGACCATATTGCCGCTATGGTGGCAACGCACGGTAGGTAGAGTAGGGTAAATATCAATAGTGCCAATACCGATGGCGTGCTGAAATCGCCACTCTTTGCCAAATTCTCGCTCAACTGCGCCGAACTATCCTCGGCATTGTTGTCGCTATATAGTACGCCTAATGTGCTGACCATAAGTTCTTTGCCTGCGATGCCCGAGAGGAGCGAAATGCTCACCTTCCAATCCATTCCGAGTGGTGCGAATGCAGGCTCGCAGAGATGCCCGATATGCCCGATATACGACTGCTCGAATTGCTCTGCTTTGCTCATATCGGCCTCTTGGCGAGGGAAGTAGCCCAATGCCCACACTATAATCGAAGCCACAAGCACCATACCCCACATCTTTTTGATATATTGGTAGCATCGCGCCCACATATGCGACAGCGTCGCCTTTGCCGTAGGTATGCGGTATGGTGGCAACTCCATAACAAATGGGGTTTCATCGCTCTTGAATAGAAACTTACGCAGCAGTATTGCAGTAATCATTGCCACGACTATGCCGAGCAGATATAGTCCGAGCATCACCCACGACGATTGCGCAGCGAAGAAGGTGCCGACGAGAATTATGTATATCGGCAATCGTGCGCTACACGACATAAACGGAATGATGAAGGCGGTGATGAGCCTACTGCTCCGACTCTCGATTATGCGGGTGGATATAATCGCCGGTACGTTGCATCCAAAGCCCATAATGAGCGGTATGAAAGATTTGCCGTGCAGCCCAATCTTGTGCATAAACCTATCCATAATGAACGATGCACGAGCCAGATATCCCGAATCCTCCATAAACGATATGAAGAGGTAGAGAATCATTATGTTTGGCAGGAACACAAAGACACTACCCACACCACCGATTACACCGTCGCATATCATATCTTTGAGTATTCCGTCGGGTAGCCACGCATCGAAGGCGTTGCTTGCTGCATCGATCAATCGTTCGAGCAACGCTTGAGGGTAGGCACCGAGGCTGAATGTGCAGTAGAACATCAACCACACCGCAAATATGAATATGGCGTAGCCGAGTATGGGGTGGGTGGCGATTTGGTCTATCGTGTGCGATATATTCTCCAAACGGGCCTCGCCCTTGGTGAAGGTTTCGCGCAATGCTCCGACTATGAAACCTCGTTTCTGGTTAGCCATTGTTGTGGCTATATCCTCCGAAGCACCGAGGTCGGAGCGCAGATGCTCTTGCTCGCGTTGGCAGATGCGTTTCCACTCCTCGAAGTGCGGACAGTGGGCAATCATCGCTACTATATCTGCATCGCCCTCCAACATCTTCATCGCAAAGTAGCGTGGCGGAAAACACTTCGGCAACTCGTTGCGATGCTTTCGCAACTCCTGATTTAGTGCCATAAGGCTCTCTTCGACTACACCCTGATAGATGTGGATATGGCGCACTCGCTCATCCTTATTCTCGTAGATTGCCACTATCGTATCCAGCAACTCCTCTACGCCTTTGCCACTACGCCCCTCTACGGGCAACATCGGTACACCCATCATCTTGCCCAAGAGGTCGTGGTCGAGTGCCGCTCCGTTGCGCTCCAACTCGTCGTACATACTCAACGCAACTACCACACGCTGACTCATATCGATAAGTTCGGTGGTGAGGTAGAGGTTGCGCTCAAGGTTCGATGCGCAGATGACATTCAACACAATGTCGGGGGTGTGTTCGATAAGATGATTTCGCACATACAACTCCGTAGGGGAGTCTGCCGAAAGGGCGTAGGCACCCGGAAGGTCGGTGATGGTTATGTTGTAGCCTTTGTAGTGACACGAAGCACTCTGCGCCTCCACCGTAACGCCGCTGTAGTTGCCGACGTGTTCGTGTTCGCCCGTTATACGATTGTAGAGCGAGGTCTTGCCACAGTTGGGGTTGCCGATAATGGCAATGGAGATATGTTTCGTGTTGCTATCCACCATAACGCGACAAAGGTACGAAAAATTATTATTTTTCATACCCTTGCTCGTAATAAATATGCAGTTAAGGCTATTTCAGCAGGCTCTCGAACTTCTCTTTGAGTGCCGCCTTCTCGCTGTAACCGATGTGTTGATCCACCACTTTGCCATTCTTGATAAAGAATAGAGCGGGGATGCTTCGCACGCCGAAGTTGGTTGTAAGGTCGCGATTGTTGTCTACGTCGCACTTACCTACCACAATTTTGCCCTTATACTCCTTTGCCAACTCCTCGAGGATGGGGGTTAATTTCACGCACGGAGGACACCACGTAGCCCAGAAGTCGATGACTACCAACTTGTTTTTGGCAACTATAGCGTCGTAGTTGTTGTTCGTAATCTTTACAATAGCCGAAGCATTTGCCTCGTCGGCAGTTGCTGTTGCCGGTGCGATGGCGAGTAGGAAAACAATCGCCAATAGGGATAGTAACTTTTTCATATTGCTCTTACTTTTTGTTTTACAAATATAGTTATTTTTTTAGTAAAAACGAGCATAATCCGTGCAATTATTCTGCAAAAGCGGTTGTTCTGGGCAGAAATAGGGCGAAAAATATCGTATTACCAAAAGTTTTTGCTATTTTTGCAGATTGGAAACACGTGATTATAAAACAAAAACAGATATAAGTATGGCGATTGCAGACAAGTATTTACCACAAGAGATTGAGTCGAAGTGGTACGACTACTGGATTGAGAAAAATCTTTTTCACTCGGAGCCTGATGCTCGCGAGCCCTACACCATCGTTATTCCGCCACCAAACGTTACGGGTATGTTGCATATGGGACATATGCTCAACAACACTTTGCAGGATGTTTTGGTACGTCGTGCCCGTATGCTCGGCAAGAATGCCTGCTGGGTGCCGGGAACAGACCACGCTTCGATTGCTACCGAGGCGAAGGTTGTGGCAAAGTTGAAGGCAGAGGGTATCGACAAATCGACCTTAACTCGTGAGGAGTTCCTCGCCCACGCTTGGGAGTGGAAGGAGAAGCACGGCGGTATCATTCTCAAACAGTTGCGTAAGTTGGGTGCATCGTGCGATTGGGATCGTACCTGCTTTACGATGGATGCGGAGCGTACCGAGAGCGTGATTTCGGTCTTCTGCGACCTCTATCGTAAGGGCAAAATTTATCGTGGTGTGCGTATGGTGCATTGGGACCCATCGGCAAAGACCGCCCTTTCGGACGAGGAGGTAATATACAAGGAGTCGCAGGGTAAACTCTACTACTTGCGTTACAAGTTGGAGGGTACCGACCGCAATATCATTGTCGCTACCACCCGCCCCGAGACCATTTTGGGCGATACTGCAGTCTGCCTCAACCCGAACGACCCTCGCTATGCCGACATTCCGGAGGGTGCGCGTGTGATTGTGCCACTCGTAGGTCGTTCGATTCCGATTATTCGCGACGAGTATGTAGATATCGAGTTCGGTACAGGAGCGTTGAAGGTTACTCCGGCACACGACGTGAACGACTATATGTTGGGCGAGAAGTATGGCCTTGAAACCATCGATATATTCAACGACGATGGCACTATCAACGATAAGGTTGGTATGTATGTCGGCGTTGATCGTTTCGACTGCCGCAAGCAGATCGAGAAGGACTTGGCAGATGCCGACCTGCTCGAAAAGATTGAGGCATACACCAACAATGTGGGCTACTCGGAGCGTACGGGTGTGGCTATCGAGCCAAAGTTGTCGATGCAGTGGTTTATGTCGATGAAGGAGATTGCCGAGCCTGCCACAAAGGCGGTTTTGGAGGATATCATCCGCTTTGTTCCCGAAAAGTACAAGAACACCTACCGCCATTGGATGGAGAATATCAAAGATTGGTGTATTTCGCGCCAGTTGTGGTGGGGACAGCGCATACCTGCCTACTACCTTCCAAAGGGTGGTTATGTCGTAGCCGAGAGTGCCGAGAAGGCGTTGGCTTTGGCGCAGGAGAAGACGGGCGATGCGTCGCTTACGTTGGCAGACTTGCGTCAGGATGACGACGTACTCGACACTTGGTTCTCGTCGTGGTTGTGGCCAATTTCGGTGTTCGACGGCATTCGCAACCCCGACAACGAGCAGATTAAGTACTACTATCCAACCAACGACCTCGTAACAGGTCCGGATATCATATTCTTCTGGGTTGCCCGAATGATTATGGCGGGATATGAGTATCGTGGCGAGAAGCCATTTGGAAACGTATATTTCACCGGTATCGTGCGTGATAAGATTGGTCGTAAGATGTCGAAGCAGTTGGGTAATTCGCCCGATCCGCTCGATTTGATTGCCGAGTATGGAGCAGATGGTGTGCGTGTAGCGATGATGCTCTGCTCGTCGGCAGGTAACGACTTGATGTTCGACAATGCTCTCTGCGAGCAGGGCCGTAACTTCGGAAATAAGATTTGGAATGCCTACCGCCTTATCAATGGCTGGCAGGTTGATGGCGCGTTGGCGCAGAGCGACTGCTCGAAGCAGGCTGTGGCGTGGTTTACCAACCGCTTCAACGCAGCGTTGGCAGAGATCGAGGAGAATTTCAAAAACTACCGCATCTCGGAAGCGCTGATGGTGGCATACAAACTGTTCTGGGACGATTTCAGTGGCTGGTACTTGGAGATGATAAAGCCTGCGTACGGCTCGCCTTGCGATGCAGTCACAATGGCTGCAACCAAGCAGATGTTCGAGCAGTTGATGCTCCTCCTGCATCCGTTTATGCCATTCGTAACCGAGGAGATTTGGCAGGATTTGGCAGAGCGCAAGGAGGGCGAATCTATCTGCGTTGCAGCAATGCCAAAGGCACAGGCGGCAGACGAGGCTGCGTTGGCACGCTTTGCTCTCGCACAAGAGGTTGTTTCGGCTGTGCGTAACATCCGCAAGCAGAAGAATCTCCCACAGAAGGAGGCGTTGGAGTTGAAGGTTGTGCGTGACGATAACTACCCATCGGAGTATGAGGCTGTTATTGTAAAGATGGCAAACCTCGCGGCTGTTTCATTCGTAACCGAAAAGAACCCTATGGATGTGGCGTTTATCGTTAAGACTACGCAGTATTTCGTTCCTATGGGCGACAATATCGATAAGGAGGCGGAGATTGCCAAGTTGGAGAAGGATCTCGCATATCAGCAGGGCTTCCTCGCAACCGTTATGAAGAAACTCTCCAACGAGCGTTTCGTGTCGTCGGCTCCGCAGAAGGTTGTCGAGACGGAGTATGCCAAGAAGCGTGATGCCGAGGCGAAGATTACGGCTATCGAGGCGCAACTTGCTGCACTCAAATAGTTTGTTGATTTGTGGGGTAGATTGAAGGAATTTCACCCTTACGTATTATAACTCCTAAAAGTAAAAGCCGAGCAATTCGCTCGGCTTTTACTTTCGTCGGTATAATAAGTTGTTGAAAACCTACATCTTTTGGTGTTGCATATCTCGAATATTATGCATATATTTGAATTATGAAAGCAACTTTAAGACTACACTACTGCACCACCGAGGGTGCCAAGTTACAGATTGTGCCTGCCGAGGGTAAGGCTGTGGATATGCGACGTGAGGAGGGTGGCTATTGGAGTATAGCCATAGAATTGCACTCCGACCGCCCATATCGCTATGCCTACCGAGTTATGGAGGGTAGGCGAGTTGTTCGCAACGAGTGGGGCGAACAGCACTCATTGACCGAGATTGCGGGTTGCCCTGCGGTCGAAGTCATAGATCATTGGAGCGATATGCCCGAGAACAGACCTCTCCATTCGTCGATGTTCCGCCAAAGTATCTTTGCTCGACCGGTCGAGCATACTCCTATTGTTGAAGGCTCCACCCACTACATCGAGGTCGAGGCGGTGTTGCCACCAACCGAGCGACTTGCCATTGTCGGCTCGTCGAAGGGGTTAGGCGAGTGGAACACATCGAAGTCGTTGCAAATGACCTATCTCGGCAACTATCGTTGGGGTGTGGCCTTGCGTGAGCGTGGGTATGCAGAGTATAAGTTTGTGGTAACCACCGCCGAGGGCGAGTTTTTGCGTTGGGAGCAGGGCGAAAATCGCTCGTTGCAACCTGCCAACAATATGCAACTTGTTTTTGGTTTGCGTCTGCGCGATAGTGTGCAGTGGCGAGGTGCGGGCGTTGCAGTGCCTCTATTCTCGTTGCGCTCGGAGCAAAGTTTTGGTGTAGGCGAGTTTGCCGACTTGCAACTCTTGGGCGATTGGTGCGCCAAGACAGGTCAGCGCATAATTCAGATTTTGCCAATCAACGATACATCGATGTCGATGACTTGGCACGACTCCTACCCATACAATACCGTTTCGAGTTTTGCGTTGCATCCGCTCTACATCCGTTTGAGCGATGTGGGCTATCTGCGTGGCGATGATGATCGTCGTGAGATGGAGGCGTTGAAGGAGGAGTTGAACGCTCTACCCGAGATGGACTACGAGCGTGTAGTGAATGCCAAGATAAAGTATCTCCGCAAGATGTACGAGCAGTTGGGCGCACGCTGTATGGATAGCAAGTCGTTCCGCGATTTCGAGAAGCAAAATCGTGCGTGGCTAATGCCGTATGCGGTCTTCTCGGTGCTGCGCGACAAGTATAAAACGGCAGATTTCACAAAGTGGGAAACCTTCACAAAGTTTGCCGAGAAACGTTGTGCAGCCTTTGCCGAGCGCAACGAGAAGGAGGTGGGCTTCTACTACTATATGCAGTACCACCTCGACCGCCAGTTGCGTAAGGTGCGTGACTATCTCCACTCGAAGGGGGTGGTGTTGAAGGGCGATATTCCGATTGGCGTATCCCGCACCAGCGTGGATGTTTGGCAAAACCCCGAACTCTTTGTTACCACCTCGTCGGCAGGCGCTCCGCCCGATGATTTCTCGGCGGAGGGACAGAATTGGGGCTTCCCAATCTATAATTGGGAGAAGATGGCGGAGAACGACTACGCTTGGTGGCGTGCCCGCTTTGCCAAGATGGCGGACTATTTCGATGCCTATCGCATAGACCATATTCTCGGCTTCTTCCGCATCTGGGCTGTGCCGCAGGGTGCGAAAAATGCGCTGTTGGGTGCGTTTGTGCCATCGCTGCCATACTCGGCTACGGATATCCGTTGCGAGGGCTTCGACTTCGACGAGAAACGCGATGTGGCAAAGAGCCTGAAAGATGATAATGAGTTGTGGTTGTCGTATGGCAATGGCTTTGTACCACGTATTTCGCCATTTGCAACGCCACGATTCGAGGCTCTTCCGAAGTTGCAACAGCAGGCCTTTGTGCGTCTGCACGACAATTTCTACTACAATCGCCACAACGCCTATTGGGGACAAACGGGTGCAACACGATTGCAGAGCCTCACTGCCTCAACGCAGATGTTGGCGTGTGGCGAGGATTTGGGAATGATTCCGGCGTGTGTGCCACAAGTTATGCGCGACGAGCATATTCTCTCGCTCGAGATTGAGCGTATGCCGAAGGCCTATGGTGTGGCGTATGGCGATACTGCACGTTACCCATATTTGTCGGTTTGTTCGACCTCTACGCACGATATGTCGCCACTTCGTTTGTGGTGGCGCGACGAGGCAAAACACGATACCTATTATAAAGAGGTGCTTGGTTTGGAGGGCGATGCCCCTGTGGAGGCTACCGCCGAGTTGTGCGAGAATATTGTTGCACGTCACCTCGCTTCGCCTGCGATGCTGACGATACTGCCTTTGCAAGATTGGCTGTCGTTGTCGGAGCGACTACGTAGCGACGATATCGAACGTGAACGCATCAATATCCCTGCTGTGGCTAACCACTATTGGCGATATCGTATGCACCTTACGCTCGAAGAGTTGCTCGGTGCTACGGAGTACAACGATAGGGTGGCAAAATTGGTAAAGGAGAGCAAACGATAGATTTGCTTTATAGATTTTCCTGCGTGTCGTGGGGGTTGATGTACTCCCCGACACGCTTTATTATATCCTCCTGCTCTTCGCACGAGAAGTAGTATTTGTTGCCGTCGATGTCGGTAATCTCCACGAACTTACCCCAACGAGAGGCGTAGATATGCACGAATTCCATCGTGCGGAGGTTCAAAAAACGACCGTAGTGTCCAAAGAAACCCACAGCACCAAAAATCGGCACGCACGCACTCATCTTTCGTCGTTCGACCTTGCGGATGTTGGTGATATCCTCGTAGGCGAGTGTGGTATCCTCGGCTATGCACTGAATCTCGATGCCCTCCTCGTCTACCACCACACGTCGAGGTATGGAGAGTACCATCAGTGCAAACACCGCCAAAATCAGCATTATAAACCACGCCGAGATGTAGCCACCCTCGTAGACGGTGGCGATAACGACACCCAAACCGACTATAACAGCAATATATATTGCCGACGTGTAGGGTACTCGCTTTCCAAGACGATATTTGTAGATTTTCTCCATACTATAACTTTGTGTTGGTTATCGCTTCGGCAATGCGCTCGCCATCGAGGGCTGCCGAGATTATGCCTCCCGCAAAACCTGCACCCTCGCCAGCGGGGTAGAGGCCTGCAATTTCGGGGTGTTGCAACGTATCCCTATCGCGAGGAATGCGTACCGGGGTAGATGTGCGTGATTCAACGCCTACAACCACCGCCTCGTTGGTGAGATAGCCTCTCATCCTCTTATCGAATACCGATATCGCCTCACGCAGGCGTGACGACATAAATTGTGGCATCCACTCGTCCAATCTCGACTCCACAATGCCCGGAACAAAGGAGCATTTAGGCAACGACGTCGATGTGCGCCCCGCCACAAAGTCCGCTACACGTTGTGCCGGAGCCTTCTGATGTTCTGGTGCTTGCGCTCGTGCTGCCTGCTCCAACTCTTGTTGAAACACCAGACCTGCCAACGCCCCATATTGCTCTTGTAAGTGGGCAAAATCCTCTTCACGAATCTCGGTAACAAAGCCCGAATTGGCGTATGGCGAGTTGCGGTGCGATGGCGACATTCCATTTACCACCGACTCGCTCTCGTCGGTGAGTGCCGGCACAATAAAACCGCCCGGACACATACAGAACGAATAGACTCCTCGCCCACCCACTTGTGCCACCAAGGAGTAGGATGCCGAAGGCAGATACTCCATTTCGGGCGAGCGATGATATTGTATGTTATTTATGAGTTGCTGCGGATGTTCGATTCGCACACCCATAGCATAGGCCTTTGCTTCAAGACGTACGCCACTGCGGTGCAACATATAGTATATGTCGCGTGCCGAATGTCCCGTAGCCACAACCACCGCACGAGCCTCAACCCTATCTCCACCCGCAATAACGCCCTCGACACGACCATTGCGAACGATCAACTCCTCAACCCTCTTTTCGAAGTGTACCTCGCCACCCGCCGTGCGAATTGCCTCTCGCATATTGGCTATGATGCGAGGGAGTCTGTCCGAGCCGATATGAGGGTGCGCCTCGTAGAGAATCTCGGGCGAAGCACCGTGAAATACAAGACGTTGCAAAGCACGATTGTAGTCGCCACGCTTCTTGCTGCGAGTGAATAGTTTGCCGTCAGAGAATGTTCCTGCACCACCCTCGCCAAAGGCGTAGTTCGAATCGGGGTTTACACCCTGATTGCGCTGAATCTTTGCGATATCCTTACCTCGCTCGACAACCTCCTTGCCACGCTCAAAGAGAATAGGTTTGTAACCCAACTCGATAAGTCGTAGCGCACAATACAATCCCGCAGGACCTGCTCCAATAATTACAATTTCAGGTTTGCCCACAACCGATGGATAGTCGAAGTTGAGCGGTGCCGGTTGCTCCTCGTTGTCGATGTATGCCTCGAGCGAGAGGTTTACCTTCAATGCACCACGTCGTGCATCTACCGAACGCTTCACTATGCGCAGCAAAGCAATGTCGCTCTCTTTGATGCGCAACTCACGCGCCACCAATGGAGTGTAGAACTTCGCATCGGAGGCGTGCTTGGGCGATAGGGTAAGGTTTACAATCTTTGGCATACCAAAAGTGTTACGATGTGCAAATTTAGCACTTTTTCGTAAAATTCGGCGAAAAAAGCGAAACGAAGGTTGTGTTTTCTGAAAAAATGGTTACCTTTGCACTCGCATCAAAGGCGGATATGGTGTAATTGGTAGCCACGCCAGACTTAGGATCTGGTGCCGAGAGGCGTGGGGGTTCGAGTCCCCTTATCCGCACAAGCGACTGTCTATTGGCAGTCGCTTTTTGCGTCTAAATGGACTCGGTCAACCTGTGGCGTAGCAGCAATATCTTGTCGGGCAAATGCTTCGCATTCTACAAACCATCGAGCGTATGTATATATGTGTGCAAGCACCCAATATCCATTCCCTCAATGGTTTATTGCCAATAGGCAATTCCGACAATCTATTGCTTGTTCTACTGCTGCGGTCGTTCGAGTATCTTTTGTATGAGGGAAGCCGAGCCGTCATTGCGAGGAGCGAAGCGACGTGGCAATCTCTTTTTTTGCGTCTAAATGAACTCGTTCAGTTGGTGGCGGTGTGGCAGAATAGAGTTGGAATAGTTTGTGGTAAATTCTCTAAACTCCCTAAATTCTCTAAACTCCCTACCCCCCCCCAAAAAAAAAGCCCCCTTTACAGAAAGGGGGTTGGGGGATAGGTAACACACTAAATTGTGTAGTGCTTGCACTATACAATTCCCTGCTCGAGCATTGCCTGTGCAACCTTCAAGAAGCCGGCGATATTTGCACCCTTAACATAGTTGGTATAGTCGCCCTCGTCGCCCGCCTTAACGCAAGCCTCGTGGATAGACTGCATAATATAGTGCAACTTCTCGTCTACCTCGGCTGCCGACCACGAAATGTGCATAGCATTTTGTGTCATCTCCAAGCCCGAAGTGGCTACACCGCCGGCATTTACTGCCTTACCCGGAGCGAACAAGATGCGAGCCTTCTGGAATGCTGCAATAGCCTCCGGAGTACATCCCATATTCGAAACCTCGGCAACGCACCAAGTGCCGTTTGCCAACAACTCCTCGGCATCAGCACCTGTCAACTCGTTCTGGAATGCACAAGGGAGTGCGATATCGCACTTCACGCTCCACGCCTTCTTGCCCGGAACAAATGTAGCATCGGTGAACTTCTCTGCAAATGGAGCAACGATGTTGCGGTTTGAAGCACGCAACTCCAACATATAGGCGATCTTCTCGTCGTTCATTCCGTTAGGGTTGAGAACTACACCATCAGGTCCCGAGATTGCAATAACCTTTGCGCCCAACTCGGTAGCCTTCTTCGCTGCACCCCAAGCCACGTTTCCGAAGCCCGAAATGGCGATTGTAGCACCCTTCAACTCCTTGCCTGCACGGTGGAGCATATGCTCAACGAAGTACAACGCACCAAAGCCTGTTGCCTCCGGACGAATCAACGAGCCACCCCAAGTGAGGCCCTTACCGGTCAATACGCCGGTGTTGTACTCGCGTGCCAACTTCTTATACATTCCGTACATATAACCAATCTCGCGGCCACCCACGCCTACGTCGCCCGCAGGCACATCGGTGTCAGGGCCGATATTCTGCCACAACTCCAACATAAAGGCTTGGCAGAAACGCATAATCTCGGCGTCGCTCTTACCTACAGGATCGAAATCCGAGCCACCCTTTGCACCACCCATAGGGAGTGTGGTCAGAGCGTTCTTAAATGTCTGCTCAAAGCCGAGGAACTTCAACATCGAAGGGTTTACCGCCTTGTGGAAACGGATACCTCCCTTATAAGGGCCAATGGCCGAGTTGAACTGAATACGATAACCAAGGTTAGTCTGAATCTCGCCCTTATCGTCAACCCACGTTACACGGAAGGTGATGATGCGGTCAGGCTCAACAATGCGCTCAACAATCTTTGCTTTCTCGAACTCTGGGTGCTGGTTGTAAACCTCCTCAATAGACTCTAAAACTTCGCGTACCGCTTGCAGGTACTCGCTCTCTCCGGGGTGCTTGCGCTCCAAATCGAGCATAATCTCGTTGACTTTCATAATTTTCTGGAAATTAAGTGTTTATACTAAACTTTATACTCTTTATTTCTTTGCTTTCCGCTTTCCCGTTTCTTACACCTCTACGAGGTTGTTCTTTATGGCGTAGACCACGAGGCTTGCGGTGTTGTTCGAGCCTGTTTTTTCGAGGATGTTGGCTCGGTGTGTGTCCACAGTGCGCTTCGATAGGAACAGTTTGTCGGCAATCTCCTGCGTGGAGAGTCCTTGGCAGATGCCAAACAGCACATCCATCTCTCGCTCGGAGAGTATTCCCACATCCTCGTTGCGGCGCATTGCGCCCGAGAGGGCCTGCATAACCTCGTTGCAGATATACTCTTCGTCGTTCATCACTGCCTTAATAGCGGCAAATACATCCTCTATGGAGGAGTCTTTCAACAGAAAGCCCTTTGCTCCCGCCTCCATCATCTGCGAGTAGTAGTTCTCGTCGCCAAACATCGAGAGGCAGATGATTTTCAAATTGGGGTTTTGCTCCAATGCCAGAGCGGTAGCCTTATCGCCCGAGAGCGTAGGCATTGCGATATCCATAAACACCACGTCTGCGCTCATAG
This sequence comes from Alistipes sp., assembly GCA_045543395.1. Taxonomy (GTDB): domain Bacteria; phylum Bacteroidota; class Bacteroidia; order Bacteroidales; family Rikenellaceae; genus Alistipes. The sequence continues at coordinate 65,565 of JAZQML010000046.1, forward strand.
CCTCTTTGTTCTCCAAAAATTCTTTGCCGTCGCTCGCCTCTGCAACAACTCTGCACGAGTGGTTGCCATCAATCAACCCTCGCAGTCCATTGCGGAATAGTGCGTGGTCGTCTACCAACACTATCTTTATCTCTTTTTCCATCGTCTTTTCCTCTGATTTGTCTTTTTCTCCTCCGGCTTGGTGTTTATATCCACCGATGCTTGCATACCGTTGCCCTCGTTGCTCACTATTTTGAGCGTACCGTTGAGCGAATTTATGCGTGAGGTGATGTTCGATAACCCCATACCGCCTGTGGCGTTGCCCGCTTTTATGTTGAAACCCTTGCCGTTGTCCTTGTATCGCAACTTCAATAGGTTGCCATCCAGCAGAAGCGATATCTCTATTTTCGAGCATTCGGAGTGCTTGAACGAATTGTTTATCAACTCGCATACCACACGATACAGCACCACCTCGATGTCGCCATCAAATCGCTCCTCGTGGAGGTTGGTGTCGAATGCTATATCCACATCGTGCAGCGACTTTATGCGGGATATGAAGTTGCGAATGCCTTGCGAGAGTCCGAAGTCTATCAACACCTGTGGCGACATATTGTTCGATATCTCGCGCACCGAGCGAATCGCCTCGTCTATCACAAAACGCGAATTTTGCAGAATCTCCTGCTGGCGTTCATTCATATTCTCGGTGGATATTGCCGACAACGACATCTTTGCCGATGAGAGCAACGGCCCCATACCGTCGTGCAACTCCTTCGCAAATTGCGAGCGAGAACGCTCCTCGGTACGGAGTACCGTTGAGAGCAACTGCTTACTCAAACGCTCACGCTGGGCATTCAAATCGTTGATATGATTTACAAGTTTGTTGGCGAAGAATACCGCCACCACAAGACACGCCGAGAGGATAACATCGAAGGTGATGAAAAGGTTGTAATTCACAGGGCCCTCCGAAAATATGTGGAGCAGGTGCTGTGCAAACGAGGTTGCAAAACTTATGATACACAGTATCCAGATGATGCTGTACTTGGTACGTCTTACGAGGTGCGCTGCGTAGCCTATGGCTAATAACTGAACGGCCATAATAATTACCATTGCTATTTTCAGTCCAAGGCTTACCATCGTTCCGATCTCCTATAATAAGAGTTTTAGATGCTCTATTCTGTCGTATGCGGTCATATCTACCTGTACGGGAACTACCGCAACATATCCGTTTGCTAATGCCCACTCGTCGCTCTCCTCGGCATCCGGCTCGGCATTCGAGAAGGCTCCCGTGAGCCAGAAGTAATCTCTGCCGTGCGGGTCGGTACGCCTGAAAAACTCCTCCCGCCAATAACCCCTCGTCTGCCGGGATATGCGTATGCCCTTAATCTCGTTGCATGGTATGTTTGGGATGTTTACGTTTAGACAAAGCGGAAGAGGTAAGTCGTTCTCCAATACCGCTTTAACAATCTGCTTACCATACTTTACAGCCCCCTCGAAGTCGGCTTCGAGGTCGTGGTCGGTGAGCGAAAGGCCGATGCTCGGGATGTTGTAGAATGCCGCCTCTATTGCCGCACCCATAGTGCCGGAGTAAAGCACATTCACCGCAGCATTCGAGCCGTGATTTATTCCCGAAATTACCAAATCGATTTTCTCGTCGGCAAAGAGGTGGTCGAAAGCCATCTTTACGCAGTCCACAGGGGTGCCGTTGAGCGAGTAGACCAACACGCCATCCTCCTCTTGCACTTTGCGCAGACGTAGAGGGTTGTGGATGGTAATAGCCTGACTCATACCGCTTTGTGGAGTGTCGGGTGCGATGGCAATCACACGACCGAACTGTCGTGCAATCTCTATCGCAGCAGCAAAACCCTTGCTGCGGTAACTATCGTCGTTGGTCAGGAAAATCAATTTTTCGTTGCTCATCAACGACAAAGGTAGGAAAAAAAACGTAAAACGTAAAACGTAAAACGGAAAACTTTTAGTTTTTTCGCTTGGAGTTGGTTCAATATCATAAATTGTAAAACAAAAAAGGGTATTCCGAAGAAAACCCCTTTTAGAAGTGCCCAGAATAGGACTCGAACCTACACGCCTCGCAGCACTCGCACCTGAAACGAGCGCGTCTACCATTTCGCCATCTGGGCATTGCGACTGCAAAGGTAACTATTTTTTCACTAATTCCAAGTTAAGAGCATAGTTTTTTTAGAGGTGTTGGTGGAGTCGGCGTAGTTAGTGGTTTTTCTAACTACACACGAAAAACTGAAAAATCTTAAAAAGTTTTCCGTTTTCCGTTTTCCGTTTTCCGTTTTTTTTATTATCTTTGTTAGGATAAAGCAAAAGGGCAGTGGCTGCGATATATTTTCATATACCATTTTGTAAGCGATTGTGCGGATATTGCGACTTCTATCGCAGTGTCAAGTTGCGCTATATGCCGCAAGTGGTAGAGGCTATGCACGCCGAATTGGCAGAGCAGCAGTCGTTTCTGCACGATAAAACTATTCGTACAATCTACTTTGGAGGAGGAACACCATCGCTGCTCGCTCCGCACGAGATTGAGAGTTTTGTGGAGCAGGTGCGTTCGCAGTTCGACTGCTCGCAGTTGGAGGAGGTAACCATAGAGATTAACCCCGACGATGTTACTGCCGAATATGTTGCAGAACTACGCAAGACCTCGGTAAATCGTATCTCGATAGGTGTGCAGTCGCTCAACGATGGTTGTTTGCAGTTTATGGGACGACGACACTCGGCACAGCAAGCCATCGATGCAGTGCGAATGTTGCAGGATGCAGGATATGATAATATTTCGGTAGATGTGATTTTCGGCATCCCTAACTTTGGGGTTATGGAGTTGGTGGAGACGTTGGAGGGTGTTGTGGCAATGAATGTGCAACACATCTCCGCTTATCACCTCACTATCGAGGAGAATACCCGCTTTGGCCGAATGATGGCGAGGGGCGAGTTCGAGGAGATTGATGAGTGCAGTAGCGAGTCGCACTTTATGTGGGTGCATCGTGCATTGACTGCTGCGGGCTACGAACACTACGAGGTGTCGAACTACGCTCGCAAAGGTTTCCGATCCAAGCACAACTCGTCGTATTGGCAGGGTGTGGAGTACCTCGGTGTGGGCCCCGGAGCGCACTCGTTCAACGGCACAATGCGCCGCTGGTGCGAACAGTCGGTGGAACAGTATGTAGGTGGGGTAGAGTATGGCTCAGAGATTCTCTCCGAAAGAGATAAACTCAACGAGTATGTTATGACCTCACTGCGATGTGTCGAGGGGATGTCGCTGTCAAAGGTGGAGAGAGATTTCGGCATCGACTATCGCAAACGATTGGAGCGTGAGGCGACAAGCGAAGAGTTGGAAGGGTTATTGATTATCGAGAAGGATAGTCTGAAAATTGCACCCGAAAATATGCTTCTTTCCGACTTGGTGATAACCGCTTTAATGGCGTTGTAGTGCGCTCTATTATATATATTGGTATAAATTATTAAAATTTTTTAATAAATACTTTGTTTTGTAATTTTATAGTCGTATCTTTGCGGCAAAATTAGGAGATAAAAAACAACAAATTATCAGATAATTATGAGTGAAATAAAATTTAACCCGGATGTTCTCTTTGAGGTAAGTTGGGAGGTATGCAACAAAGTTGGAGGTATCCACACTGTGTTGGCAACAAAGGCTTTGACCGTTACAAAGCAGTTAGGCGATCGATATATCACTATCGGTCCCGATTTCTCGCAGGATAGCGAAGTGTCGGAGTTTGTTGAGGATCAAATGTTGATGAAGACTTGGCGTCAGACTCTCTATAACGATGGTATTCGTGTTCGTATTGGTCGTTGGAATGTGTGCGGTAGCCCTATCGCAATTCTTGTAGATTTCACCACACTCTTTGCAAACAAAGACGATGTGTTGAAGGAGTTGTGGGAGGACTATCGTGTAGACTCTATTTCGGGACAGTGGGACTATGTTGAGCCTGTGTTGTTCGGATACTTGGCAGGTAAGGTTATCGAGTCGTATGTGGATAACTTCTGCGCTACTACCGAGAAGGCTGTGGCTCACTTCCACGAGTGGATGACCTGCTCGGGAGGTCTTTACTTGCGTAAGCACTCGCCGTATATCGCTACTGTGATGAGTACCCACGCAACAGTTATGGGCCGTTGCATCGCAGGTAACAATCTTCCTCTCTATGGCAACTTGGAGCAGTTCAATGCAGACGACTTGGCTCGTCAGTTCAATGTTATGGCAAAGCACTCTATCGAGAAGATGGGTGCGAAGAACCACGACGCTTTCCTCTCGGTGAGCGACATTACCGCTCGCGAGTGCGCACACTTGCTCGGCAAGGAGGTCGATGTTGTAACGCCTAACGGCTTCGAGAACGACTTTGTTTGGAAGGGTAAGGAGTACGACGCAAAACGTAAGGAGGCTCGTAAGGCTATGATTGCTGTGGCAGAGGCTTGCCTTTCGCATAAGTTCGAGAAGGAGCCACTCATCATCGGCACAAGCGGTCGCTATGAGTTCCACAATAAGGGCTTGGATCTCTTCTTCGACGCATTGAAGAGACTCGAGGTGTCGGGCAAACTCGACCGCGAGATTTTGGCTTATGTTACCGTACCTGCTGCAAATCTCGGCGCACGCCACGACTTGCAGGCTCACTTGCAGGATAAGTCGCAACCAATCGACGCTTCGCAGTATCGCTACTCGACACACGTGTTGGAGTATCAGGCGTGGGATCAGGTTGTAAATGCTATCAATGGCAGCGTACTCGACAGGGCAGAGTCGAAGGTTAAGGTTATCTTCGTTCCTACATATCTCAACCAGAACGATGGCATTTTCAACAAGAGTTACTACGAGTTGCTCGTGGGTATGGATGTAACCATCTACCCATCGTACTACGAGCCTTGGGGATACACTCCACTCGAGTCTATCGCATTCTCGGTGCCTACTATCACCACCACATTGGCCGGTTTCGGCGTGTGGGCAGCCGAGCAGGAGAAGAACAACGGCGTGGTGGTTGTTGAGCGTAACGACGATAACACTGCCGAGGCTGTTGCTGCGGTAGCAGATGCAGTGCTTCGCTTCCTCGCGCTCTCGGATAAGGAGGTTAAGGCGGTTCGTGCTGCGGCATTGGAGATGTCGAAGAATGCACTTTGGGAAAACCTGTTCTCGTACTATCGCAAGGCTTACGACTGCGCAATCGAGAGTTGTGTAGCACGTACCAACCGTGCAGTTATGGGCGACGGTGGTGCATCGCACGAGCAGATCAACTTCGTACGTCAGCAACTCTTTGTTGAGCGTCCAAGTTGGCAGCGTGTAATGGTCGAGAAGTCGTTGCCTGCACGTTTGCGCCCGCTCGAGGAGTTGTCGCGCAACTTGTGGTGGAGTTGGACTCTCGGCGCACGCGATTTGTTCGAGACTATCGATAAGGATTTGTGGGTAGAGGTTGATCGCAACCCTATCGCATTGCTCGATAAGTTGTCGATGGAACGTTTGGCAGAGATCGAGAAAGACGAGGCGTTCCTCGCACGAATGGATGCTGTATATGCGCAGTTCCAAGATTATATGAACGAGAAGCCAAATCCAAAGGCTCCGAAGATTGCATACTTCTCGATGGAGTATGGTTTGCACCACTCGTTGAAGATATACTCGGGCGGTCTTGGTATCTTGGCGGGCGACTACTTGAAGGAGGCATCCGACAGAAATACCCCAATGGTGGCGGTTGGTCTTTTGTATCGCTACGGCTACTTCACACAGCGTCTTTCGGCACAGGGTGCGCAGGAGGCTACTTACGAGGCACAGAACTTCTTTAAGTTGCCAATCTTGCCTGTTCGTGAGGAGGATGGCTCGTGGGTAACCACACAGGTGGCTTTGCCGGGCCGTACGTTGAGCGCACGTGTATGGCGTTGTCAGGTAGGACGTACTCCATTGTACTTGCTCGATGCCGACTACGAGGCTAACCTCGAGGAGGATCGTCAGGTAACTCACTACCTCTATGGTGGCGATTGGGAGAATCGTTTGAAGCAGGAGATTTTGCTCGGTATCGGTGGTATCCGCGCCCTCAATAAGATGGGTATCAAGCAGGAGGTTTACCACTGCAACGAGGGACACGCAGCATTTATCGGCATTGAGCGTGTTCGCAACTTGATGTCGCGCAAGAAACTCTCGTTCTCGGAGGCGTTGGAGGTAGTACGCTCGTCGTCGCTCTTTACAACCCACACTCCGGTGCCTGCAGGTCACGATGCCTTCCCGGAGTCGATGATTCGTCAGTATATGTCGCACTATCCGGATACCCTCGGTATCACTTGGGATCAATATATCAACCTCGGTAAGGTTAATCCGAACGATCCGAACGAGCGTTTCTCGATGTCGGTACTCGCTTGCAACCTTTCGCAGGAGGTTAATGGCGTATCGTGGTTGCACGGCGAGGTGTCGAAGGATATCCTCGGCAATATGTGGCCGGGATACTTCAAGAAGGAGTTGCATATCGGCTACGTTACCAATGGTGTTCACTTCCCAACTTGGACAGCATCGAATATGCGCCGTCTTTACTCGCGTTACTTCCCTGCCGGCTTCGAGGGACACACCTACAACATTCCGGAGTGGCAGAAGGTTTACAATATTCCGGATGAGGAGTTGTGGAACGAGCGTATGTTCCTCAAACAGCGACTCATCAAGACCATCAAGCGTCGCTACACCGACCCTACACAGGTGCGTTTCGACCGCCCAAGCCAGATGGTACAGGTGGCAGACCGCATCAAGCCGGAGGTTCTCACTATCGGTTTTGCGCGTCGTTTCGCAACCTACAAGCGTGCTTACCTCCTCTTCTCGAACTTGGAGCGTTTGTCGGCTATCGTAAACAACAAGCAGCGCCCTGTTCAGTTCATCTTTGCAGGTAAGGCTCACCCAGCAGATAAGCCGGGTCAGGATTTGATTAAGCGTATCGTAGAGGTGTCGTTGATGCCGGAGTTCGTAGGTAAGATTATATTCTTGCAGAACTACGATATGGAGTTGGCTCGCCGTATGGTTCAGGGTGTGGATGTATGGTTGAATACTCCTACTCGTCCATTGGAGGCTTCGGGTACTTCGGGCGAGAAGTGTGTGATGAATGGTGTTATGCAGTTCTCGGTACTCGACGGCTGGTGGGTTGAGGGCTACAAGGAGAATGGCGGCTGGGCTCTCCCTATGGAGCGTACATTTGCCGATCAGGGATTCCAAGATGAGTTGGATGCCGAGATGATCTACACCACCATCGAGGAGCAGATTGCACCGAAGTACTATGCTCGCAACGAGCGTGGTATTCCAACCGATTGGGTTGCTTCGATTAAGAAGTGTATTTCGGATATCGCATCGAACTTCACCACAAACCGTATGCTCATCGACTACGAGGAGCGTTTTTACAACAAGTTGGCAGCACGCAAGAAGGAACTCGTGTCGAACAACTATATCCTCGCTCGCGAGATTGCCGCTTGGAAGCGTAAGGTTTCGGCTGCGTGGGATAGCGTTAGGATTCTCGACTCGCAGCGTGTTCGTGTCGATAAGGAGTCGATGGTACTCGGCGAGAAGTATCACTTCGAGGTTAAACTCGACATCGCAAACCTTCTCCCGGAGGAGATTGGCGTAGAACTCGTCGTGGCAAAGCAGATGGTAGGTCAGCAGGCTCCGGAGGTTGTTACCACCGAGCAGTTGTCTCTCGTTCATACCGAGGGTACACAGGCTACCTACGCTCTCGACCTCGCACCTAATCGCACCGGTGCATTCGACCTCGCTTTGCGTGTATATCCAAAGAACGAGAAGTTGCCATATCGTATGGATTTTGCTCTCGTTAAATGGGCTTAAAATTGTTTTAGCGGGTATTTTCTGCGTTACGCTTCGGATGTTGAGTTGCTCACATAGGTCTACTATGCTGCGCACTCAACACCTCGCAAGCCAATTTTAGAGTAGAGAGTAGTTAGTAGAGAGTAGAGAGTAGATTTTTTGATTATCAATTCTCAGTTAAGATTCTCTCGTCTTTCGTCTGCGAAGAGCGATTGGCAGAGCCTACAAAATAGGCGATTTGGTCGAAAAAAGTAGATAAAGTTGCCTTTATTATAAAAAAATTCGACTTTTTTTGAATAATTAGACGAAATTTTTATTAACTTTACAAAACGGAAATAAATTTTCACAACAAAATAATTATGCCGGGATTAAAATTTGACAAACAAGAACTTGGTAACTTGGAGTACTCGTTACAGCGTGAGATGTTGGCTACCGACCGTCGAGGCGGTTATATGAGTACCACCATCGTAGGATGTAACACTCGTAAGTACCACGGTTTGATTGTTGCCCCGATAGATTCGAGCAACAATGCCTATGTGCTGCTTTCGTCGTTGGACGAGACCATAGTGCAGCACGACCAGTCGTTCAACTTGGCTTTGCACCGCTTCCGTGGTGTATATGAGCCACGAGGACACAAGTATATCACCGATTTCGAGTATACTCCGTGTCCAACCATCACTTACCGTGTCGGTGGAGTAATTCTCCGCAAGGAGATTCTTTGGATTCACAAGCGTACGCAGATGATGATTCGCTATACGCTCGTGGATGCTCACTCCGAGACTACATTGCGTTTGCGTCCTTTCCTCGCATTCCGCAACAAGCACGAGTTGTCAAAGGCTAATATGTACGCCAATGTTCGCTCCTACCCGGTTACAAATGGAGTGAAGAATCGCCTTTACGACGGTTTCCCTTGGTTGCATATGCAGTTGTCGAAGGCTGATGCGAAGTTTATTCCTGCCCCCGATTGGTACTACGATTTCGAGTACCAGAAGGAGTTGGAGCGTGGCTACGAAGGCTACGAGGACCTTCTCACTACGGGTTATTTCGAGATGAAAATACAGAAGGGTGAGAGCGTCATATTCTCCGCTTCGGTCGATGAAATGCCTTCGGGCGAGGCTATCTGCGAGGCCTACGAGACTTCGGTGGCTCGTCGTACTCACAAGATAGACTTCGAGAGTTGTTTGCACCACTCGGCCCGTCAGTTTATCATACGTCGTCCGGGCAACCGCACAGAGGTTATGTCGGGATACCCTTGGTATGGTAAGGCTGGTCGCTCGGCATTCATCTCGCTTCCGGGTTTGACTTTGGAGCAGGGCTATAAGGAGGACTGCATCGCCGTTCTCGACACTATGGTTGGCGATATGCACAATGGCGACTTTGCCGGCTCGGCTTCGGCAGAGGTGTCGGCAGATGCGCCACTCTGGTTCTTCTGGACTTTGCAGCAGTTGGAGGAGCATATCGGCGCAGAGGCAGTTTGGGAGAAGTATGGCGCAGCGATGAAGAGTATCTTGACAGCATATCGTCGTGGTTTCTTCGGAGGATGTGTGGCAATGCACACCAACGGTCTTGTTTGGGCTGCTCGCGATGGCGTTGCTTTGACTTGGATGGACTGCGTGATGAATGGTCAGCCGGTTACTCCGCGTGCAGGATATGCCGTAGAGATAAACGCTTTGTGGTATAATGCCGTATCGTATACGTTGGAGTTGGCTAAAAAGATGGGCGATAAGGAGTTCGAGAAGGAGTGGAAAGCACTTCCTGCTCAAATCCAGAAGTCGTTTGTCGATATGTTCTACCTTTGGGATGAGGGTTATCTCGCCGACTACGTAGATATGCACGGAAAGAACGATTTTATTCGTTGCAACCAGATTATCGCTTGCGGTTTGAAGTATACAATGCTCAACGAGGAGCAGATTGTGAATGTATTGCGCGTAGTGCGTCAGCACTTGCTCACTCCTGCGGGCTTGCGTTCGTTGTCGCCTCGTAATCCTATGTTCGAGTCTACCTATAAGGAGAATCCTATCGAGCAGGAGGCTGCTGCAACCAATGGAGCAGTTTGGGTATGGCCGTTGATGTTCTACGTAGAGTGCGCATTGAAACTCGATGGTAAGCGTTTCTTGCCTATTGCCGAGGAGATATTGGACGCATTCGACGACAATATCCAGACCTACTGTATTGGCTCGGTTGCCGAGTATTACGATGCCAACCCTCCATTTGCGCCTCGCGGTGCTATCTCGCAGGCTTGGAGCGTAGGTGGTGTTCTCTACATCAAGCAACTTGTCGAGAAGTACAAGAAGGCGAGTGCAAAGCGCACGACGAAGTGTGGCACAAAGTGCGGTGCAAAGCGCACAACAGCAAAAAAGAGTGTTAAGAAATAGTAAATATATAGTAAGATGAGGGTATTGATGTTTGGCTGGGAGTTTCCTCCGCACATTGCGGGTGGACTTGGTACAGCCTGTTACGGAATGACTCGCGGATTGGCTCGTAACGATGTCGAAGTTACATTCGTTATGCCTCGTGCTTCGGGCGATGAGGATGAGCGTTTCATCCGCGTAGTAAATGCGAGCGATATCGAGACCGTATTCGGCAATGTTAGTTCGGACGCTGCCGATATTATCGACAAGATGTCGTTTATCCACGTGGACTCCAACCTCGTGCCATACCTCTCGCCGGAGGATTACGAGACTTATCACGATGAGTTTGTAAAGACCGGTGAGAAGCGTTGGGAGACGAGCGATATTTGGAGCCAGCGTTACACCTTCTCGGGCAAGTATGGTGCAAACCTTATGGAGGAGGTAGCCCGCTATGCCATTGTGGCTGCGCAGGTAGCAAAAGATTTGGAGGGACAGTTCGATGTTATCCACGCACACGACTGGCTGACTTACTACGCCGGTATCGCTGCAAAGCGTGTGTCGGGCAAGCCGTTGGTAGTGCATATGCACGCTACATCGTTCGACCGTTCGTCGAGCGATAATATCGACACTCGAGTATACGAGATTGAGCGTACAGGTATGGCGGCAGCCGATAGGGTTATCGCTGTGTCGAACCTCACTCGCAACATCGTTATCGAGAAGTACAACATCCCTGCGGAGAAGGTTGTTACGGTTCACAATGCTGTGCGTTTTGCCGAGAACGAGAACGAGGTGCCGGAGCGTGGTGTCAAGGATAAGATTGTTACCTTCCTCGGACGTATCACCTTCCAGAAGGGCCCTGACTACTTCGTTGAGGCTGCTGCCAAGGTGTTGAAGCGAGTTCCTAACGTGCGCTTTGTGATGGCGGGTTCGGGCGATATGATGAACCACGTGATTCGTCGTGTGGCTCGTTTGGGTATTGCCGACCGCTTCCACTTCACGGGCTTCTTGAAGGGCGACGATGTGCATAAGATGTTCCAACTCTCCGACGTATATATTATGCCGTCGGTGTCGGAGCCATTCGGTATCTCGCCATTGGAGGCAATGCGAGCCAACGTGCCTTCGATTATCTCGAAGCAGTCGGGTGTAGCGGAGGTTTTGGACTACGCTGTTAAGGTCGATTATTGGGATGTCGATTCGATGGCGGATGCCATCTATGGTCTGATAACCTATCCTGCACTTGCCAAGATGTTCGCACAGAAGGGCTTGGAGGAGGTTACCAACCTCAAATGGAACGATGCTGCCAAGAAGATTAAGACAGTCTACGAGGATGCTATTGCATCAATGAAATAAACAGGAACGAAAAACAAAAACATAAAAAATATGAAGACAGTTTGTTTATATTTTCAGGTACATCAGCCTTGGCGTTTGAAGACCTACCGTTTCTTCCACATCGGTAAGGATCACAACTACCTCGATGACTTGACCAACCGCGCTATTATGCAGAAAATTGCGCGTGAGTGCTATTTGCCAATGAATGCCCTCCTTTTGAAACTCATCAAGGAGAATAAGGGTGCATTCCGTATCTCGTTCTCGCTCACAGGTACTGTTGTTGAGCAGTTCAAGGCGTATGCTCCGGAGGTGTTGGACTCGTTCCGCGCTTTGGTCGAGACAGGTTGCGTGGAGTTGTTGGCAGAGACCTATTCGCACTCGTTGGCGGCTCTCTCGTCGAAGGAGGATTTCAAGGATCAGGTAAAGAAGCACACCGCAATGTTGAAGGCGGAGTTTGGTGTTAAGCCAAAGGCGTTCCGCAACACCGAGTTGATCTACTCGGACGAGATTGGCGAGACAGTGGGCGAACTCGGATTTAAGACAATGTTGGCAGAGGGTGCAAAGCACATCCTCGGTTGGAAGTCGCCGGACTTCGTATATGCAGGTGCGGCAGACCAGAGCCTTCGTCTTTTGCTCCGCAACTACAAACTCTCGGACGATATCGCATTCCGTTTCTCGAATCAGGGATGGGATGAGTATCCACTCACAGCCGACAAGTATGCTGCTTGGCTTTCGGAGTCGGAGGGCGAGGTTATCAACCTCTTTATGGATTACGAGACCTTTGGTGAGCACCAGAAGGCTTCGACCGGTATATTCGACTTTATGAAGAGCCTTCCTGCTGCAATCTTGCGACGTGGCGACTTGAAGTTCGCAACCGTTTCGGAGAGTGCTGCCGAGCATCAGCCGGTAGCCGTTCTTCACTGTCCTCACGTAATGTCGTGGGCTGACGAGGAGCGCGATATCACCGCTTGGTTGGGCAACGACTTGCAGAACGAGGCGTTTGGTAAGTTGTATGCAATGAAGGATAAGGTACGCTCGTTGAAGAGTGCCGACTACGAGTATGTGTGGAACTTTATGCAGACTTCGGATCACTTCTACTATATGGCTACCAAGTGGTTGTCGGATGGCGACGTTCACTCCTACTTCAACCCTTACGGCTCCTCTTACGAGGCGTTCATCAACTATATGAACGTATTGTCGGACTTCCAGATTGAGGTGGAGAAGGCGTTGGCTGCGAAGAAAAGCCGCAAGAAGTAAAAATTGTTTTTAAGGGGCATTTGCTTCCTTGTCTTCAAAAAATGAGATGGTTACATACGCCTAGTATGCGCCCATCTCATTTTTATTGACAGCGTTGCAACTACCTCCTTAAAATTCAATTTTTAGGTGTGGTTGTGGCAGGATATAAATGCTAATGGTTAATAGCAAAAAAATAGGCGAGATTCTCGCCTATTTTTCTATTTTTTCCAACTTCTCGATCACCCACAAGATGTAGTGGTCGAAATGCAAAAGCAATCTTTTAGTTTTCCGCTTTAACCCTGCTTCGCAGTCTTTTCCTCCTTCGCACCTCGGCAAAGTGCGCAAGCCCACTCTGCTCTCGGTTTGTCGTCGGGTCCGTTTTCCAACTCCAAGCGAAAACCGAAAAAACTAAAAGTTTTCCGTTTTCCGCTTTCCGTTTTCCGTTTTCAACTCCTCTATTGCTCGTAGGATGGTTCGGTCGATAGGGTAGATAAAGTAGTAGAAGGCGTTGCTTTCGAGGTCGGAGTTGCGCGAGATATATGCACGCAACTGTGTCCTCATAATGTTGCGAGAGGTGGCAATATCCCTCCAATTAGGCTTTACGCCCTGCTGCTCGGCATAACGCACAAAGTTGTCTATCAATCTCGTGTCGCTATCGAGCAGAGCCTTCATCTCGGTGAGGCTCTTCACGCTATCCAACTTTTTGCGATTGCGGTCGGCGTACTCTATCGTGTAGCGGTAGAGTAGGTTGCGTGCGCTAACCTCGGTGTAGTATTTGGTTACACCCACTGTGTCCAACGGCACGAATATGTCGGGCATTATGCCTCCGCCACCATAGACAACCTTACCCTTTGGCGTCGTGAAGCGGAGTGAGTCGGCAAAGTGAATGCTATCTGCCGAGAAAAATTCGTTGCGATTGAAGCGGTCTATAATATCGTGTTCGTATGACTCGCCCTCGCCTGCGGTGTAGGGCTTCTGAATGGAACGGCCTGTCGGGGTATAGTATCGTGCTACGGTAAGACGCAGAGCCGAGCCATCTTCAAATGGTGTCTGCGACTGCACCAAACCCTTGCCGAATGAACGGCGGCCGATGATGGTTCCTCGGTCGTTATCTTGCAATGCTCCCGCCAAAATCTCGCTTGACGAGGCACTTGCCTCATCTATCAAAACCGCCATTTTGAGGTCTGTCGAGCCTCCATTACCATCGCTATATTGGCGTATTTGTTTGCCGTTGCGATCCTCGGTATAGACTATCAATGAGCCGGCAGGCAAAAACTCGTTAGCGATAAGAATTGCTTGGTCGAGGAAGCCTCCCGAGTTGCCTCGCAGGTCGAAAATCAGCGACTTCATACCTTGTGAGCGTAGCGATGCAAGAGCCTTCTTAATCTCCGAATAGGAGGTGCGGGAAAATTGCGACAACTTTATGAAGCCGACATCTTTGGTAAGCATAAGCGATGCCTCTACGCTATGCAACGGAATGGCATCGCGCGTAACAACAATATCGACCAGACCTTCGATGTCTTTGCGCTCGATTGAGAGTTTTACCTGTGTGCCACGCGGACCTCGTAGGCGTTTCATAACCGATATTTGCGACATATTCTTTCCGGCGATGAGCGTATCATTAACCTTGATGATGCGGTCGCCACCCAGCACGCCGGCCTTGCGGCTTGGGCCCGATGGTATAACATTGAGGACAATAACCGTATCGGTTGCCATATTGAATACTACGCCGATACCGTCAAACTCACCTTTGAGAGGTTCGTCGGCCTCCTCGAACTGCTTTGGAGGCAGGTATACGGAGTGGGGGTCCAACTTGTGGAGTATGGCAGGGATAGCCAACTCTGCCAACGAGTCGCGCGATATGGAATCGACATACTCGTTCTCGATCATCGACAATACTCGCGTGAGTTTGTCGTTGTGGGAGTTGTAATTATTGAGATAGATACGCACCTGATCATTTGCAAGTTGTTTGCCGGAGAATACTCCGACAAACCAACCTACAAGTAGTATGACAATGAGGACAATACCTCTCAACAGGTGCTTACCAACCTCTTTCATTTCGACTTTTTTTATACACCGTTAGGCGTTGGTTACTCCCAACCGTTTTATTTGTTTTTGAACGTATATGCAAGACCTACGCCAAGTACGGTTTGTGTTTGCACGTGCTTGTTTTGTGCCTTGTTGTAGTAGAGTTGGAAATAGAGTTGTGTCGAGAAGTACTTTGTTGCCTTGATGTCGATGGTGTTCTCCCAACGAACGGTAGGAGCGATGCTCTCGTAGTTGAGTGGGTTGCCCGCATTTGCAGGATTGCTGTTCCACTTCTTGCTCTCGCTCTGCTGCGATACTTGGTTGATCCAACCGTAGAATGAGTAGAGTGTGGTGCGGTAGCGGAATACGCCCTTCTTTCCGAATGTCTTATCGAAATCGATCTGAATAGACGAACCACCCTCGTAACGTTGCACGCCATTCTGGAGAGTCAAACCGTAAGCATAAGGGGTGTTCTTTTGGTCGAGTGTCAATGTGTTCTGGTCAACGCCTGCACCAAATTTCTCGGCATAGAAATGCTCGCGTACCTTCTCGCTTGTAACGTAGGTTGCATTCATAGAGATAGGCGAGATGTTAATCTTGATTGGGAACTTCTGGTTAGGGCATACATAGGTGAAACCTGCTGCGAGAGTGAGGTAGGCAGGAGCAAAGCCCATACTTGTGAGTTTGTTGTCGCCATTATATCCGTTTGCAAACTGCGAACGCAACGACACCGAACCTCCAACGTTCCAATCTTTCGAGAGGGTGTATGCCGGTGCAGCTGATACAAACCACTCGTCTTGGCTCTTGGTTACAGAACTCGAACCCTCGCTCTCGGGGAGGAAGTTGTAGGTGTAACCCAACTTGCCGGTAATCTTGTTGTCCAAAACGAACTTACCCTTCTTGAATTGGTGGGTAAAGAGGATGTTGCCTACGCCATTCAACGAGTTGGTGTTACCATTTACGGCACGCCAGTAGCCGTTGAAGTGCGAGAGCGATGCGTTGAGTGTAGCGTTGAACTCAATGGTGTTGCGCTCCTTGCGGATTGCAGCCTTCTCGGCTTTGAGTTGAGCCTCGCTCTTGAATGCAGGGGCCTGCTTCTCGGTTTTAATCTCGTTGGCGAATGTAACCTGCTCCTGTGGAGTGGCAGATTCTACTGTTGCCTGTGCGCTTGCAGTGGCTATGCAAGCAAATGCAGACATTGCAAAAAGTGTAAAAAATTTCTTCATAGTATTGTGTTTTTGTTTTTGTGTTTGCGTTTGAACATACAAATATAGAGAAAATTTCGTATATTTATACGAACTGCACTATAATTTTACTTTGCTACATTTTTATGCCTACTGCGCGATACGATAATTACGCCCGAAAATACGGTTACGGCGGCAACAACCTTCTGCCAACTCAACGTGTCCATACCCACGCAGATACTCACTACAATCGCCACGATAGGTTGAACGTAGGAGTACATACTCACCAGCGTTGGGCGCAGCCGTTTCTGTCCTATCGGAATCAGAAAATAGGTTACGAATGTGGCGCAGATAATCAGAAAACCGAGTTCTGTGATATAGGAGAGTGGTAGAGCCGCAAAATCAACGGCAACGAGTTCCTTTGCCGAGAACGGCAAACTCATCACCGTGGCGAACAGGAATATCCACTTCATAAAAGTTACGACCGAGTACTTCTCGATTGTGGGTTTGAAAATTCCGAGATAGAGCGAGAAACACAGCGAATTTGCAACAATCAATAATACTCCTACGGGGGTGGTTTGAATGGCTGTATCGGTAGTGGTTACACTGTTGATAATCAGATATAAAACACCGCAAAGACTCAACGTTACGCCTCCAATTTTCTTTGCCGACAGAGGCTCTTTGATTGCAAATGCCGCAATGAACATCGTGTAGAGCGGCGATAGCGATGCAACGATGGAGCAGTCCATTGGTGTGATTTGCGAGATGGCCATCAGAAAGGTTATCTGCGTGAGAAAGAAACCCAACACCGATGCTGCGAAAATCTTTGGCAGGTCGCTCCGCTCAACCCTCTCCTTTGGCTTAAAGAACGAGATAAACCAAAAGAGTATGCCTGCACCCAACGAACGCAACGTAAAGAGTGCGAGTGGCGAGATGGCGTTGCTCGATGTCAAATCTTTGCAGACTACGATGTTAAGACCAAAAATCAGATATGCCGTAAAGCACGCAATATGCCCTATGATGGAATTTTTCTCTTTCATAAAAAGCAAAATAGTTTGCAAAGATAGCGTTTTTTGTTGTGTTGCTGCTTTGAATTAACTATAAATTTTGTATATTTGTAGGGTATTATGCAAAAAAAGAAAGAGAATAAATTGATAAATAGATAATAAAATGAAATCAGACATCGAAATTGCACGATCGGTAAAATTGAAGAACATCCGCGAGATAGCCTCTCAGGTAGGATTTCCGGAGGATGAAGTCTTTAACTATGGTAAGTACATAGCAAAAATTCCGTACAAACTCATTGATAGCAAAAAGGTAGCCAAGAGTCATCTTATTTTGGTAACGGCAATTACTGCTACCAAAGCAGGCGTAGGAAAGACTACCGTTAGCATAGGTCTTGGAATGGGACTCAATCGTATTGGCAAACGAACTATCATTGCACTGCGAGAGCCTTCGTTGGGACCTTGTTTCGGTATGAAGGGAGGAGCGACAGGAGGCGGTTATACACAGGTGCTGCCTTCGGAGGATATAAATCTCCACTTTACGGGCGACTTCCACGCGGTAACCTCGGCAAACAACCTTATTGCTGCATTGCTCGACAACTATCTATATCACAATCGCTCAAAACAGGTGGGTTTGAAGAAGGTTATGTGGCGACGAGTTCTCGATATGAACGACCGCTCCTTGCGCCATATTGTGTCGGGGTTAGGAGGTTCGGCCAACGGAATGCCTACCGAAACGGGCTTTGACATCACTCCGGCATCGGAGATTATGGCTATCTTGTGCTTGGCTCGCAATATCGATGACTTGTATGCACGCATTGGTCGTATAGTACTTGGTGTGCGTTACGATGATACCCCATTTACGGTTGAGGATTTGGGTGTTACGGGTGCGGTTGTGTCGCTCTTGAAAGATGCCATAAATCCAAACCTTGTGCAGACAACCGAGCATCACCCTGTAATTGTCCACGGTGGTCCTTTTGCTAATATTGCTCACGGCTGCAACTCGGTGATTGCAACCCGTATGGCAATGTCGTGGTCGGATTATACCGTTACGGAGGCAGGCTTTGGTGCAGACCTCGGTGCAGAGAAATTCTTTGATATAAAGTGCCGTCAAGCGGGGTTGAAACCCGACTTAACAGTCTTGGTTGCCTCGACTTTGGCGATGAAAATGCACGGTGGAGTGGCTGAAACGGAGATCAAATTACCAAATGCCGAGGGATTGAAGCGCGGCTTTGCAAACCTCGATCGCCATATAGCCAACTTGCAGAAGTTCGGTCAGACTGTGTTGGTTTGCTTTAATCGTTTTGCCAGCGATACCGATGAGGAGATTGCTTTGGTTATGGAGCACTGTGCCGAGTTGGGTGTTCGTTGCGTAATCAACAACGCCTATATGGAGGGTAGTGCAGGTGCCGCCGAGTTAGCAGAAGCCGCAGTAGAACTTATCGAGAATCAGCCATCGGCACCTCTTGCCTATGCATACGATCTCGAAGATAGCATTATGACAAAGATTGAGAAGGTTGCCAAAAATATATATGGTGCCGGCTCGGTGGAATTTAGTTTGAAGGCTCAAAAAGAGATTGCTCTGCTTGAAAAGTGGGGTATGGGCAAATTGCCTATCTGTATCGCAAAGACGCAGTACTCGTTTAGCGGTGATGCCAAGTTGTATGGTAGCGTCGAGGGCTTTACCCTTAAAATCAAGGACATCGAACTAAATGCCGGAAGTGGCTTTGTCGTAGTTTTGGCAGGTGATATTATGCGTATGCCGGGATTGAGTAAGACTCCTCAGGCGGTAAATATTCGCCTTGCAGAAGACGGTAATGTCGAAGGATTAGTATAATTAAATTGAATATGAAATATTTTGGTGCTCACGTTAGCGCATCGGGTGGAGTAGAGAATGCTCCGCACAACGCCAAAGCGATAGGTGCGACAGCATTTGCGCTCTTTACCAAGAATCAGCGACAGTGGCTTGCTCCGGCACTCACCGAGGAGCAGTGCGAACGTTTTAAGGCGGCGTGTGCCGAGTGCGGATATACGGCGAAACAGATTTTGCCTCACGACAGTTATCTTATCAACCTCGGACACCCCGAGCGTGAGGGGTTGGACAAGTCGCGCGAAGCGTTCTTTGGCGAGATGGCTCGTTGCGAGGCACTCGGCTTGGATAGGTTGAACTTCCACCCGGGAAGTCACCTCGGCAAGATTACTACGCTGATGTCGCTCGACCGCATTGCCGAATCGATAAATATGGCTCTCGACCGCACAAATGGCGTAACGGCAGTTATCGAAAACACCGCAGGACAAGGCTCCAACCTCGGCTTTGCGTGGGAACATATAGCGCACATAATAGATAAAGTGGAGGATAAGTCGCGTGTAGGCTTCTGTATCGACACTTGCCACACCTTTGCTGCCGGCTACGACCTTTCGAGCGTTGAGGCGTGCGAAAAAACTTTTGCACAGGTGGATAGTATCATCGGCCTGAAATATCTGCGCGGTATGCACCTGAACGATGCGTTGAAGCCGCTCGGCTCGCACGTAGACCGCCACGCCTCGTTGGGCGAGGGCTTTATCGGCTGGGACTGCTTCCGCTTCATAGCGCAATCGCCTCTGTTCGAGGAGATTCCTCTCACGCTCGAAACGCCACATGAGGAGATTTGGGCGCAGGAGATTGCAAAACTCAAATCGTTTGCCAACGAGTAATTAAACTTTGAACCTAAAAATATAACAACTATGGAACTTCCTTTTGCAGAATCTTGGCGAATCAAGATGGTTGAGCCAATCAAAAAGAGTACTCGCGAGGAGCGCGAGCAGTGGATTAAAGAGGCGCACTACAACCTTTTTCAGTTGCGTTCGGAGCAGGTCTACATCGACTGCTTGACCGACTCGGGTACTGGTGCAATGAGCGACCGCCAGTGGGCAGCCGTAATGATGGGCGATGAGAGTTATGCAGGCTCGTCGTCGTTCTTCCACCTCAAAGAGACTATCAACAAAATCACAGGCTTCGAGTATGTTATCCCTACACATCAGGGCCGTGCTGCCGAGAATGTGTTGTTCTCGCACCTCGTAAAGGCCGGCTCGGTTGTTCCGGGCAACTCGCACTTCGACACCACAAAGGGCCATATCGAGAGCCGCAAGGCTACTGCTCTCGACTGTACTATCGACGAGGCGAAGGATACCCAACTCGAAATACCATTTAAGGGTAATGTCGATCCGAAGAAGTTGGAGAAGGCCTTGGCAGAGCATCACGAGAATGTGCCGTTTATCATCGTAACCATAACCAACAACACCGCAGGTGGACAACCTGTTTCGATGCAGAACTTGCGCGAGGTACGTGCTATTGCCGACAAATATGGCAAGCGTGTAGTCCTCGACTCGGCTCGTTTTGCCGAGAATGCCTACTTCATCAAAACTCGTGAGGAGGGATATGCCGATAAGACAATCAAAGAGATTGCTTTGGAGATGTTCTCGTTGGCAGATGGTATGACGATGTCGGCAAAGAAGGATGGTATTGTGAATATGGGTGGCTTTATCGCTACTCGCCACGAGGATTGGTACGAGGGGGCAAAACGCTTCTGCATCCCATTCGAGGGCTACCTCACTTATGGCGGTATGAATGGTCGCGATATGGAGGCTTTGGCGGTAGGTCTTGACGAGAATACCGAGTTCGACAACCTCGAAACACGTATTCATCAGGTTGAGTTCCTTGCTGGCCTACTCGACGAGTATGGCATCCCTTATCAGCGTCCTGTGGGTGGTCACGCTCTCTTTGTAGATGCTTCGAAGGTGCTTACAAAAGTGCCAAAGGAGGAGTTCCCTGCACAGACTCTCGCTATCGAGTTGTATCTCGAGGCGGGTGTTCGTGGTTGCGAGATTGGCTATATCCTCGCCGACCGCGACCCTGTAACACGCGAAAACCGCTTCGGAGGTCTTGACCTTCTCCGCCTTTGCGTTGCTCGTCGTGTCTACACCGACAATCATATGCGTGTTATCGCAGCCGCTCTCAAAAATGTATTCGATCGTCGCAACGAGATTACTCGTGGTGTGGAGATTGTTTGGGAGGCGGAGTTGATGCGTCACTTCACAGTGAAGTTGCGTAAATTGTAGGAAAATAGTTTTGATTGACTCTTTTTGCACCTTACTTGCGGCGTAAATGCTCACATACGATTAGTATGCTGCGCTTTCCGCCACTGCGTAACGCACAAAATAGCCTAATCATTTACGATTTTGAAGTTGGGGTGGTTGCTGCAAAGTAACCACCCCATTTTTTGTCAGTTTTCCGTTTTCCGTTTCCCATTTTCCGCTGAAAGTAGTCCGCAGGCGGCTTTGATATCCTCGCCACGAGAGGCTCGGATGGTGGTCATAATACCTCGTTGTGTCAGTGCATCACGGAAGGCAATCATATTCTCGTCGGAAGGGGAGAAGTATGGCGAATCGGGAATTTTGTGGAAACGTATCAGATTTATACGGCACTTTATACCGTCAAGCAGTCGGCACAACTCCTTAATGTGTCGTGGCGAGTCGTTCAAACCACTCATAACGATATACTCGAACGACACTCGTCGTTGATGTGTAAAGTCGTACTCGCGCAAAATGTCGGCAATTTGGCGGATAGGGTAGGCACGCTCTATCGGCATAATCGCCTCACGCTCCTCGTGGAATGGGTTGTGGAGCGAAATGGCAAGATGCACCTGTGTCGAATCGAGAAAGCGACGCAACTCCTTACCCACGCCCGCTGTCGAGAGTGTTATGCGTGTTGGCGACCAGCCAAAGCCCCACTCCGATGTCATTATTTCGAGCGCACGCAGCACGTTGTCGAGGTTGTCCAAAGGTTCGCCCATCCCCATAAACACCACATTCGTAAGGCTATCTCGCTCGGGCAACGAGGCTATTTGGTTGAGGATGTCGCACGTCGAAAGTGAGTGGTGTAGACCAAGTCGTGCCGTAGCGCAGAATTTGCAACCCATACGGCAACCTGCCTGCGACGATACGCAGAGCGTAGCACGCTCACGATCAGGAATGTATGCCGACTCTACGAACTCATCCTCGGCGGTGCGATAGAGATATTTTTTGGTGCCGTCGGAGGATGTCTGCTCCCCCTCTGGCGCACGCAAACCGAGTTCGAAACGCTCGTTTAACGTTGCACGAGCCGCCTTCGAGAGATTTGTCATTTCGTCAATGGAACGAACGCTCTTTCGGTAGAGCCAATCGGCAATCTGCTTCGCCACAAAACGAGGTAGTTGCAACTCGGCACATACCGCTTGCAACTCGCTCAAACTCTTGCCATAAAGAAATTCCTTCGCCATTGTTCGTAAATTTACCGCAAAAGTAGATAAAATTTGCAATTCAGCATTGCAATATGGCAAAAACTTTCCATATTTTTGATAAGCGTGCGCCGATTGAAACATTCCCATCCGATGCTCCAACCCAAGAGATTGACTACATCTGTCTTTACACGGGTAGGGGTGCTGTTGCGACGATTATAGATAGTTGGGTGCCGGAAATTGCTAATATTTCCGACCATCGTCCTACGGTTGTTGAGGCGATTATTTGCGAGTAAATCTCTCCGAACTTTTTGGGTAATTCTGTTTTTGAGCGAAATTTTTCGACGAATGTGGTATTATTTCAAAAATAATACCTATATTTGTCGTTGATTAGGCGGTGAGCGTAATCTTATCGTTATTCGAGACGTGAAAATAAATTAAAAATTACACAATAATGGAGATTAAAAAGAACCCCGAAGTAGATGTTCAAAACAAACGCTTCCTCCTCTTGGAGATTGGTTTGTTGGTATCATTGCTAGTAGTAGTTGCTGCGTTCCTCTACACCGAGTCGGAGCAAGAGGCAAAGGAGATTGTACAGGCTGTTGAGGTCGTTGAGGAGGAGATCGTTGAGATTACCCGTCAGGACCAGAAACCACCGGAGCCTCCAAAGCGTACCGAGATTAAGGTTATCACCGATGTGCTTAACATTGTAACCAATGACGAGAAGATTACCACCGATGTGGACTTCGCCGAGTTTGCCGAGGATGTGGAGATTATCCAGCAGGTGGCAGTCGAGGAGGAGAATATCGAGGACGACCAGCCATTCGTGAAGGTAGAGCAGATGCCATCGTTTATGGGTGGCGACTTGATGACCTTCCGCAACTGGGTGCAGAGCAAAGTTCGCTTCCCGCAGATTGCGCAGGAGAACGGTATTTCGGGTCGTGTACTCTTGATGTTTGTCATCGAGCGTGATGGATCGCTTACCAATATTCAGGTGCTTCAAACTCCGGATTCGTCGCTTTCTGACGAGGCTATCCGTGTGTTGAAGACCTCTCCAAAGTGGACTCCAGGAAAGCAGCGTAACCAGTCGGTGCGTGTGAAGTACACATTGCCTATCGACTTCCGTATCCAGAACTAAATCCACAGAATGGGCGATTTCTGCGTTACGCTCACTTTTAATTGCTCACACGTTGAGAACTAATGGCTAAAAGTCAAAAAAAGCCGAGCATCAAACGCTCGGCTTTTATTAAACAAAACGAAAATGTCAGAACTTAAAAACGATAAAAAAGAGAAGGGCGTAGTTGTCGAGGTTGCGCGTGAGGAGCGTGCTGTCTTGGTGGCGGTAATTCGTGATGGTCAGGAGCCCCGTCAGGCGGAGGAGTTCCTCGATGAGTTGGAGTTCCTTGCCGAAACGGCAGCGATAAAGACCGAGCGACGCTTCACACAACGACTCTCACAACCATCGTCACGCATCTACGTAGGCCCGGGCAAACTCGAAGAGATTGCAGCCTACTGCGAGGAGAACGAGATAAATGTTGTGATTTTCGACGACGAACTCTCCCCTTCGCAGACTCGCAACATCGAGCAGGCTATGCCGTGCCGAGTGATTGACCGCACTCGCCTTATTCTCGACATATTCCGTCAGCGTGCGCAGACTGCCTACGCAAAGACGCAGGTGGAGTTGGCGCAGTGCGAGTATATGTTGCCGCGTTTGGCGGGTTTGTGGACCCACCTCGAGCGACAGCGAGGAGGTACGGGAACTCGTGGTGGTGCAGGTGAGCGCGAGATTGAGACAGACCGTCGTATTGTCCGCAACCGAATTGCCAAACTCAAAGAGGACCTCAAAAAAATCGACAAGCAGATGGCGGTGCAACGCTCCAATCGTGGCGGTATGGTGCGAGTGTCGTTGGTGGGGTACACCAATGTCGGCAAGTCGACCTTGATGAATTTGATCTCGAAGAGCGAGGTTTTTGCCGAGAACAAACTCTTTGCAACGCTCGATACAACGGTGCGAAAGGTGGTATTCGACAACCTTCCGTTTCTGCTCTCCGACACCGTAGGCTTTATCCGTAAGTTGCCTACCGAACTTATCGAGTCGTTCAAATCTACGCTCGACGAGGTACGTGAGGCCGATTTGCTTATCCACGTTGTGGATATTTCGCACCCTCAATTCGAGGAGCAGATAGATGTCGTGAAGCAGACCTTGCAGGATATAGGTGCGGGCGACAAACCTGTCTATCTCGTGTTCAACAAGATTGATGCCTACACCTACACACCAAAGGAGGAGGACGACCTAACGCCGGCAACCAAGGAGAATCGCTCGCTCGACGACCTCCGACAGAGTTGGTTTGCAAAGCAGAATACGCCGTGCATATTTATCTCGGCAGCCGAGCGCATCAATATCGAGAAGTTCCGTAGCGACCTCTATGGTATGGTACGCGAAATTCACTGCGGTCGCTACCCATTCAACAACTTCTTGTATTAAAAAAAAGCCAATGGCTAATGGCTAACGGCTAATTGCAAACATTATAATAATATATAGGTATGCTTTACATTCTGGACAAACAGAACACTATCATCAATAAATTCCTTGCGGAGTTGCGTAATATTGATGTGCAGAAGGATTCGATGCGTTTTCGTCGCAACTTGGAGCGTATTGGCGAGTGTACCGCCTACGAACTCTCCAAAACTTTGAACTATGCCACAACTGCGGTGCAGACGCCTCTTGCCGAGGCGAAGGTGGAGTGCATCTCCGACAAAGTGGTGCTTGCAACAATCTTGCGTGCCGGATTGCCTCTGCATCAGGGTTTGCTCAACTACTTCGACGATGCCGAGAATGCCTTTGTGTCGGCATATCGCAGTTACCTCAACGAGAGCGATTTCGAGATTAAGGTGGAGTATATCGCTTGCCCTTCGCTCGAAGGCAAGACTTTGATTTTGTGCGACCCAATGCTCGCCTCTGGCTCCTCGATGATTGCGGCATACGAAACATTGGTTGCTCACGGCGGAAAGCCGGCTCACACCCATATCGTGTCGGTTCTCGGCTGTACCGAGGGCGTAGATTTCGTTTTGGAACACACGAACCCCGAAGAGGTGGATGTCTGGGTAGCCACTGTCGATCCCGTTCTCAATCCGCATAAATATATCGTTCCCGGTTTGGGGGATGCGGGGGATCTTTGTTTCGGCGAAAAACTGTAAAAAATCGTTCTGATTGGTGAATTTTGCACGATGCGGCGGTCGTTGAGTTCCTCACATAGGCCGACTATGCTGCGGACTCAACGCCTTGCCTCGCACAAAATTCCCTCAATCATCGACGATTTTTTGGGCAGGTAGAGTTCTGATTGGTGAATCATACACGATGCAGCGGATAGCAAAATGCTAACATAGGTTGACTATGCTGCGGACTCAACGCCTAGCCTCGCACAAAATTCCCTCAATCATTGACGATTTTTTGGGCAAGTAGAGTACTGATAGGTGAATTTTGCACGATGCGTCGGTCGTTGAAATGCTCACATAGGCCGACTATGCTGCGGACTCAATGCCTATCCTCGCACAAAATTCCCTAAATCATCGACGATTTTTGCTCCTTTGTACTGATGGGTATCGTTTTTAATACCCATCTTTTTATATTATAGGGGATTTTCCCTCCCTTTTCTTGCATATATTCTGCATAATATTTCATTGAGTTATAAATTGTTCACAACTTATTAAAAAATCTCAAAAAATATTTGGATAAACAAAAATCAGAGGTTATATTTGCATTGAGTAAATGGGCAAATTTTCTATTTTTGCCGACAAAAAAGGCTTATAACAGAAAATATAACAGTAAGATTTACTTGGTAACTTATACATTTTAACACTTTTTATTTAACTTTAAATTCATTGCATTATGAAAAAATTATTTACACTTATGTGGGCGGTTGTATGCGCTGCGCTTACAATCGTGTCGTGTACACCAGACAATGGTGACGACAATGGCCCTGCAGTGAAGGGTGTTACTGTAACCGGTGTTCCGGAGGCAAACCTTTCAGCACAGGGTGGTGAGTTCACTTTGAACTACACACTTCCAAGTGCGTCGTTGACCGCACAACTTAATGTTACAACCGACGCTGCTTGGTTGCACGTTGGTGAGATCGGTGTTGATGCCGTTCCTTTCACTTATGACGCTAACACCGACGCTCCAGGCTCGGAGCCACGTGCTGCTGTCATCACTTTCGAGTATCAGGGCTTCGATCCTGTAACTGTTTCTGTTAAGCAGGATTCGCAGACTTCTTCGTTCGAGATTGAGTGGTTGAATGTAACTTGTGGTTCTGCACAGTACACTTGTACTCCTGCTGACAACGAGATGCTCTACCTCTTGGCAAGCAGTCAGGACTTGGGCCAGTATGGTGTTCAGGGCGAGACTCCACAAGAGTTGATGAAGAACTACGTTGAGTTTTTGGCTAATAATAATGTGCTTTCAGGCGAGGCTGATGGCTGGCTTGTATTCAAGGGTGCTACTACCGAGATGCCAAAGGAGGCTTCTCGTTTCAGCGCAGAGGATACCGTTACTGTTTACGCATTGGGTATCTCTGTAACTGTTGGTGAGGTTGATCCAGCGACCGGTATGCCGGCTATCACTGTTAATAACCTTACTCCGGTACACACTTGGGAGGTTCCATTCTTGCCTTACCCAACTGTTACTGTTCCAGAGGCACAGTTGACAAACAATGTTTCGGCTGCTGCCGGTGAACTCGTTCTCGATTGCGTTTTGGAGAACGCTTTGAGCGATGGTTCGGAGGTAACTCTTTCGACCGAGGCTACTTGGGTTCACCCAACTTGGGCTGACAACAAACTTACTATCGCTTACGACGCTAACACTACTGCTGTTTCTCGTCGTGCAAAGATCGCTGTTCAGTATGGTTGGTGGACTAACCCATTCGAGGTAACAGTTATTCAGGAGAAGGATTCAGAGGCTACTGCAATTACTCTTAACATCACTGTTAAGGAGACTCACTTCAACAGCATCGTTGTTGATATCGACTCTTCGGACGACAACGCTTGGTATGCGTTGAACACTTTGGCACAGCCAACTGATTGGGAGACAGGTGCTCCGTTGGAGGTTGATTGGACTACCGAGGCCGAGAATATCATTTCTTATGCAGGTCAGACAAAGTTCCTTCAGGGCGATAAGACCGGTTATGTAATCAAGATGAACCCTTCGAACTACGAGTGGTATGGCTACGATTACTACGTATACGGTTTTGCTGTAACAATGAACGCGGAGGGTACTGCTGCAACTGCACAGATTGGTGAGGTTGCTTCGGTTCTTACAAAGATTGACACAAGCGATATGCCTGTGCTTACTTGGAATGTTGAGAAGAGCGGTATCGTTTGGAACGAGAACGCAGATCGCTACGACATCGAAGTTGTAGAGGGTTCGACCGTAGTTCTCTATTTCAATGTTGAGAATCCTGTTGAGGGCGCAGCCCTTAAGACAAATGGTGCTTCTCTCTATGACAGTTACAATGTTGTAGATGGTGAGCCTGTAATCGATAACGCTGCCGGTACTGTAACTTTGAAGATTGACAAGTTCGATACAGCAAAGAACTATCACTACATAAATGTAGCATTCAAGTACACTAACGAGGATGATGATATGTGGGGTATCACAACTCCAACCGTACGTCTTACCCAGGTTGAAAACCCTGGTATGGCTCTCCCTTACGAGGAGTCGTTCGAGAATGGTATTGGTAACTTCACTATCAACGATGTTCTTCTTGGCA
This sequence comes from Alistipes sp., assembly GCA_045543395.1. Classification (GTDB taxonomy): domain Bacteria; phylum Bacteroidota; class Bacteroidia; order Bacteroidales; family Rikenellaceae; genus Alistipes. The sequence goes on from JAZQML010000046.1 coordinate 93,500, forward strand.
GCGGTTTGTCGTATGTTTGGAAGCACGAGAATGGTCAGTATGGCTACTATATGAAGGCTTCGGGTTTTGCAGGTAGCGCAAAGGAGAGCGAGAGTTGGTTGGTATCTCCAAAGATCGACCTTTCTGCTGCAACTATGCCAGGTCTTCAGTTCTCGCACACTCACAAGTTTGCAGGTACTCCTGCTGAGGAACTTACTTTGTGGGTAAAGGAGTATGGTGCTGCTGAGTGGACACAGGTAACAATCCCTACTTACGGAACTAACACAAATTACACCTTTGTTACTGCTGCTGTTGATTTGTCGGCTTGGGCAGGTAAGAAGGTTCAGATTGGTTTCAAGTACACTTCGTCGACTTCGGCTGCCGCAACTTGGGAGGTTAAGGATGTTGTAGTTTACGATGCAGGTGGTGCAGCTGCTCCGCTTATGTAATCAACATTTGATTATCTGATATTTCGCCCGACTGCTCTTAACGAGTGGTCGGGCTTTTTTTTGTGCGATAGCGGGTACTAGGGGTTTTACTGGGGTGCTAGGGGTGCTAGGGGTACTAGGGGTACTAGGGAATAGATGCTATGTACTATATCGTGTATTTTTCCCCAGTTCCCCCAGAATCCCCAGTTCCCCCAGTTCCCCCATAGCCCTT
>JAZQML010000047.1:0-23089 GCA_045543395.1 Alistipes sp.
TTAGGCGTGTACGCGTCATTGCGAGTCTTGGTACAAGACGTGGCAATCTCCTCGCTTAAATGTAGGTAGGAGATCCCCACGCTCACTCCTTTCGCTCGGGATGACTTTCTGGTTTTACTCGCCTAAAGTAGATAATTCCGAAATGCAAAGCGTATGGAGAGAACAAAACCGAGAACAAAAGATAGATGACAAACAAAGAAAAGCCGACACCCTTTGTCGGGGCATCGGCTTTTCTATTATAGGTTATTTAGAGTTACTTCTTCAAACCCTTCTTCTGCATATCGTATGCGAGTGGCGATGCGATAAACACCGACGAATAGGTACCTACCAAGATACCGATAATCAATGCGAATACGAAGCCACGAATAGCCTCACCACCGAAGGTAAAGATTGCCAAGAGGGTGATGAGTGTAGTACCCGAAGTATTCAAAGTACGCATCAATGTTGACGACAACGCATCGTTGATTGTACCCTTCAAATCGCGCTTTGGATAGAGGCCAATGTACTCACGGATACGGTCGAAAATAACCACTGTATCGTTGATAGAGTAACCGATGATGGTCAAAATCGCAGCGATAAATGCCTGATTAACCTCGAGGTTGAATGGCATTACTGAGTAGAAAATCGAGAATACTGCGATAATCATAAAGGCATCGTGTACGAGTGCAACAGTTGCACCTGCAGCCCACTGCCACTTGCGGAAGCGGAATATGATGTAAAGACCGATAGCGATGAGTGCGAACAAAATCGAAAGCACCGCACCACGAGTCATATCATTAGCCACTGCAGGGCCAATCTCCTCCGACGAAACGATACCATTCAAATCCTTATCGGTACCACTGAACGCCTCGAACGAGATGTCGTAGTCGTAAAAGCCCTTCAATGCACCGTGAAGAATGAGTGCAATCTGATCCTTTGCCTCGTTCTCGCCTACAGTAGCGTTCTCCTCCGGCTTGTACTGTGTTACGATACGCACCTGATTGTCGTCACCATACTGCTTAACCTCGACAGACGAGTTGGCAGCGTCGGCACCAACCTCGGCGAACGCCTGATCCAAAACCGAACGTACATCGTCTACAGGTACAGTCTTGTCGAAACGAACAACGTATGCGCTACCACCTGTGAACTCAACACCGAAGTTCAAACCGTGAACTGCGAGCGAGATAGCACCGGCGATGATAACTACACTCGAAGCGATATACGCCCAAATGCGCTTGCTGATGAAGTCGAACTTGAAGCCCGACAACAAGTTGTTCGACCACTTCCACGAGAACGAGATGTTGCCACGCTTTGCTACGTACTTATCAATCAACAAACGAGTGATAAAGATCGAAGTGAACATCGAAGTCAAAATACCGATGATGAGCGTAGTTGCAAAACCCTTGATAGGACCGCTACCAAAGAAGAACAATACAACACCGGTGATGATTGTGGTCAAGTTACCATCGATAATCGCAGAGTAAGCGTTCGAGAAACCATCCTTAATAGCGGCATAGATACCCTTACCACCACGCAACTCCTCTTTGATACGCTCGTAGATGATAACGTTAGCATCCACAGCCATACCCATTGTAAGCACGATACCTGCGATACCCGGCAAAGTCAATGCCGAACCCAACGATACCACGCAACCAATCAAAAGGAATATGTTTACAATCAGTGCGATATCCGAGAACAAACCTGCAGTGCGATAGAATATCGCCATATAGATAAGTACGAGGATAAACGCCAAAACGATTGACAACAGACCTGCAACAGTCGACTCGTGACCGAGCGATGGACCAACCACAGCCTTCTGGATAACACGTGCAGGAGCAGGTACCTTACCCGACTTCAAAATGTTTGCCAAGTCCTCTGCCTCCTGTATGGTGAAATCACCCGAAATCTCCGAGTTACCACCCTCAATTTTCTGGTTTACAACAGGTGCCGAGTATACATAACCATCCAAAACGATAGCAATGCACTTGCCAACGTTAGCACCTGTGAGTTGCGCCCACTCCGACATACCGTCCGAGTTCATCGTCATCGAAACCTTTGCAGTAGCACCCTGCTCCGAGTAGTTGGCACGAGCATCAACAACCGCAGCACCTGTAAGTGGCGCACGACCATCGTTACGCAATACCGAGATAGCGTAGAGCAGATACTTACCATCGTGGTTCTTGTCGCCCTTAACGCTCCACATAAAGCGAACATCGCTTGGGAAGCAGTTTTTAACCTCCGGCATCTCGAGATACTCCTTAACCACCTCGATATCAGCCTCCGACACAGCACCAACTACGGCACCACCTGCACGGCTGGTGTCCAAAAGTGCGAGCAACGAAGCATTCTCGCCAAGACGGTTAACTACGATCTCTGCACCATTCAACGCCTGAAGGATAACGCCCAAATCCTTTGCATCGGCGTTACCGCTATAAGTGGTCCAGAACTCCAACGATGCAGCACCCTCCAACAACTTCTCAACACGCTCCGGATCCTTAACACCCGGCAACTCCACCAAGATACGGTTCGAGTTGGTTACACGCTGAATGTTTGGCTGAACAACGCCAAAGCGGTCGATACGCTTGCCGATAACATCGAACGAAGCATCGATAGCCGCCTCGGTCTCCTCCTTCAAAATTACAGCCACCTCATCGTCGGTCATAGCCGGCTTGATACGGCTGTCGGGACCTACGAAAATAGCAGCGAGAGGCTGACCATTCGACTCTTTGTTGTAGGCGAGTTTCAACGACTCGATGTAGTCGTCGCCCTCCTCGTTCGCCTTATCGGCAGCAGCGAGAGCAGCAGCGAAGTGCGGATCCTTCACACTCTCGCCTGCCAAAGCCTTAACTACATCCTGAACCTGAATCTCGAGCATCACGTTCATACCACCCTTCAAGTCAAGACCGAGGTTCAACTCTCGCTCCTTGCACTCGTTGTAGGTGAACTTAACGAGGCCCAAGTTGTAAGTTGGCAAGTTCTCAACCGAGTCGAGATAGAAAATCTCGGCATTGGCAAGCGCACGCTTGTAATTTGCCTCCTTTGCCTCAACCGATGCGATATACGCATAATCCTCCTCGGTGAGGGACTCCTTCTTTTTAATCTCGCTTACGGCACTCTTCTCCTCCGCACTAACGGCGAACTGCGAAGCCTTTGCCTCGGCATACTCTACGGCATCCTTCTCGACGCTCTTACTTGCCCAAGTGAACGCAAGTTCGTAGACGCAGGCCAAACACAACAGAATGGCCACCCATTTAATAAAACCTTTGCTTTGCATTTGAGTTAAAAAATTTAATTAGTTAATATTATTGTAATTTAGTTTTGTCGTCCCTCGTACGCACGCACATTGCTCGCGCACATACGATAAATCGTGCAAAGATAGCAAAAAAAATTCAATAAACAACTCCGCAAGCATTATAATTGAGAATTGAGAGCGTAAAAGGGAGGAGTTGATAGAGAAGCAATGAACCATCTATTATCTACTATCTAAAAAAAGAGGTTGGCGACAATTCATCGCCAACCTCTAACAATCTATAATTTCGAGTACTACTTAACCTCCTCGAACTCAACATCCTCCGGCTGTGTGCCACCCTGCTGCGCTCCGCCCTGCTGTGCGCCTGCATTAGGGTTTGCCTGTGCGCCCTGCTGTGCCTGCTGCGCCTGATAAATCTCCTGCGATGCAGCCTGCCAAGCAGCGTTCAACTCGTTGAGAGCAGTGTCGATAGCCGCCAAATCCTGATTCTTGTGCGCCTCCTTCAACTTTGCGAGTGCGCCCTCGATAGCGGACTTCTTGTCGGCAGGAATCTTATCGCCATACTCCTTCAACTGCTTCTCGGTAGCAAAGATATTCGAATCGGCAGCGTTAATCTTCTCTATACGCTCCTTCTCCAACTTATCCTTCTCCTCGTTGGCCTTCGCCTCGTCACGCATACGCTGAATCTCCTCGTCGGTCAAACCACTCGAAGCCTCGATACGAATTTTCTGCTCCTTGCCCGTACCCTTATCCTTTGCCGAAACGTTCAAGATACCGTTGGCATCGATATCGAAAGTTACCTCAATCTGCGGTACACCACGTGGTGCAGCAGGGATACCATCGAGGTGGAAGCGGCCAATACTCTTATTGTCGCGTGCCAAAGGACGCTCGCCCTGACATACGTTAATCTCAACCGATGGCTGATTGTCGGCAGCAGTCGAGAACACCTCGCTCTTGCGGGTAGGGATAGTGGTATTTGCCTCGATCAACTTTGTGAACACACCGCCCAAAGTCTCGATACCGAGCGAAAGCGGAGTAACGTCGAGCAACAACACATCCTTAACCTCGCCTGTGAGGACACCACCCTGAATCGAAGCACCTACGGCTACAACCTCGTCCGGATTTACACCCTTGTTAGGGGCCTTACCGAAGAACTCCTCTACAACCTTCTGGATGGCAGGAATACGTGTAGAACCACCTACCAAGATAACCTCGTCAATCTGCGAAGCCGACAAACCTGCATCGCGCAAAGCGTTGCGGCAAGGCTCGATAGTCTTCTGCACGAGGTGGTCGCACAACTGCTCGAACTTTGCACGAGTCAATGTCATCACGAGGTGCTGCGGAATGCCGTTGATAGGCATAATGTATGGCAAGTTAATCTCGGTAGACTGCGAAGCCGAAAGTTCGATCTTTGCCTTCTCGGCAGCCTCCTTCAAACGCTGCAAAGCCATAGGGTCCTGACGCAAATCTACGCCGTGCTCCGCCTTAAATGCCTCTGCCATAAAGTCGATCAACACGTGGTCGAAGTCGTCGCCACCGAGGTGAGTATCACCATTTGTCGATTTAACCTCGAACACACCATCGCCCAACTCCAAAATCGAGATATCGAAAGTACCACCACCGAGGTCGTATACGGCAATCTTCATATCCTTATTCTTCTTGTCCATACCGTATGCCAACGCTGCCGCAGTAGGCTCGTTGATGATACGACGCACCTTCAAACCGGCAATCTCGCCAGCCTCCTTTGTAGCCTGACGCTGCGAATCGGAGAAGTATGCAGGCACGGTAATAACAGCCTCCGTGACCTCCTGTCCGAGATAGTCCTCGGCAGTCTTCTTCATCTTCTGAAGGATGATAGCCGAAATCTCCTGTGGAGTGTACTGGCGACCATCAATCTCGACACGAGGGGTGTTGTTTGCACCCTTCACGATAGAGTATGGAGCACGCTCAACATCGCCCAACACTTTGTCGTACTGCTCGCCCATAAAACGCTTGATAGAGAACACCGTACGCTTTGGGTTGGTGATAGCCTGACGCTTTGCAGGATCGCCTACTTTGCGCTCGCCACCATCGGTAAACGCTACAATAGAAGGAGTGGTGCGATGTCCCTCCGAGTTAGGAATAACAACGGGCTCCGAGCCCTCCATAACGGCAACACACGAGTTTGTGGTTCCCAAGTCAATACCAATAATCTTTCCCATAGTTGTAATGTTTTTATTTGTTTGTTGTTTTGTTTGCCAAAATCTGTAAATTTCGTTTGCTTATAGGTAGAGCAAACCTCTTGCCAAAGCGATTTTTCGGCTAATTTCTGCCAAAAAAGATATTTTATGGTAGAAATGTGTGACAAAATGGCACACAATGACACTCAATGGCAATAAATGGCACTCAATAGCAATAAATAACACTCTCCATTCGAGGGTGGGTATGGATTATTCTCTTTAAGTGATGGGTATCGTTTTCGATACCTATGTGAGTTGAAGTGTCCTCTTTGAGTGATGGGTATTGTTTTCGATACCCGAGTTTGTGGGTGGGGGGGGGTGGCTTTTAGCCATTAGCCATTGACTTTTTTGCACCAATTTATTGATGGCATTGAATGGCATTCGGGCTATCGCCCTTAATGGCATTAAATGGCAGCGCACTCTAAAATTGATTTTAGGCAGATGGTTGCATTTGCCCACAAAAAAATCAGAGATGATTGAGGGAATTTTGTGCCAAACAAAAAAAGCGAGTCCGCAGCATACTTGGGCGTATGTGAGGAACTCGCTTATTGCAGATTGGTGCAAAATTCACCAATCAGAATGATTTTTTATTTGATTTTGTGTTTTTTGAGAATTTTAAGAATCGGCTTCTCAATCGCCTGCGCCCAGCGGTGGTAACCATACGAGTATGGGTGAGTACCATCGGCGGAGGTAACGTGGTCGGTACCGGTCTGATTTGGCACATTTACGAAATATACATATTGGTACTCATTGCAAACATCGGCAAGCACCTTCTCGACATAATCGATGCGAGTTTGCTCCTTCTTCTCGGTACTTGGCACAAAGTTGCGACTCTCGCGATAGATTGTATTCAAGAATATGATAGGCATATTCGGATTGCCCTTGCGCACTGCCTCGATAAATGGGCGGATACGAGTCTCGATCTGCTTTACGGTAGGGTTCGAGAAGGCATCGCAGATAAGCGCATCAGCCTTGGTTGCACCAAACACCTCTCCGAGGTATGGTTGCAACTTACTATTACCCGACATACCGAACGAGCAGAGGTGCAAACCGGTTGAGCGTGAGAGGAATGCAGGCCAAGTCAAACCCGCACCCGAAGCGCACGAGCCGTGAGTGAAACTCGAGCCGAACACAGCAATATTGTGGTGGAACGGGTTTTCCAACTTCTCGATTGCAGCACCCTCGTTTACACCAATCTCCAACCCTACAAGTTCCGAATAGAGAGGGAGATAGAGTATACACTCCTTCTCGCCACTTACCAAGCCATTGACAATGCGCAACGGTGCAGCCATCTTCTCGTAGCGACTTGGATGAGGAGTAATCTTATGCACCCTCGATGCAGCCCAAGTCCATTCGCCCTTTTCGTTCTTAATAAAGAGGTTGAAACCTGTGGTCGCTGCGAGAGGAGCATACGCATTCCACGATGTTGCAGGACCATACTGCGCCTTTACCCATATAGATTTAGCATCGGTTTTGAACACGATGGCCAAACCCGAAGCCATACGCAACAAGTTTGCCTCGCCCTTGCTGATACCCTCTACTATGTCGGTCTCGACACGGTGGTAAGGGTTGGTTGTCTGGCACAATTTTCCGATAAGAGTGAGTTGTGTTGCATCCACAAAATCAACCTTCGGAGTCTTCTTTGTTTGCGCTGTGGAGGTAAGCACCATTGCCACGCACGCAACTGCTAACAAAAACTTTTTCATAGTGGTCTTAAATTATAGAAACAGGGTTGTCCCAAAAAGAACAACCCCTTAAATCAAACAATGATAATTATTTCTCCAACTCGTTCAAGATACGCATTGCAGCATCGAGAATAGCGGTGTCGTCGAGCGTTACAACGCCACCGTCGGGACCCTGCTCAAAATGAACACCTACCGAACCCTTCGCGTCGAAATGCTTTCCGCCAAAATAGTTACGCACGGTCTCTACATCGAGACCCAACTCATCTGCAATACGCTGTGAACTGCCGCTTGGAAGTCTATCCTTGATACGGCGCAACTCGTTAAATGTAATAATCATAGAACTGAAAATTTTAAGTGTTATTTCTTTGATTGTTTTTCTTTCGCACTACTAATATAGTGCATTTTTGCCAAACCGCCAAATTTTAACTCAAAATTTTGCTCTTTTTTATCGAAAATCTATCAATTCGTACCCTTTGTATCGCTCTTTCGAAAATATAGGGAGGCTTTCGTCGCTCTTTTTACTCGCAGTAACACGCACCTCTACACGCCCCTCGCCTACTCCATATTGCAACTTGGCAACACTCTTGCCATCGCTACCCATAATAATATATATAGGTTCGCCCGTACGCTTGGGAGCAAGTCGCACCGCAACGTTGCCGTCGACCTCGCACTCCTCAATCGCATAGTCGGCAGCAATCGCAGCAAAGCCGTTCAACGAGTTGAGAAGTTCCTTCTCGTAGGCATCTGCCCTATCCACAATTATCTCTTTGTTGTCATTTCGCACCTCGTAGCGCAACGAATCTACAACAAATACCTCCATACGAGCAACTTTGAGATATGAGTTCTTGCCATCTACCAACATTCGCCCTCGTTGTTCGGCACCACCTGCACGCAACGCAAACGACACCTCGTATCTTCCCAACGAGGAGTAGTGGCGCGATATTGCATCGAAGCGAGCCTCGCCACGCTCATCTGCCGAAGCAGAGAGGCTCACAAATAATAACAATATTAACAGTACCTTTTTCAAAATCAAAATTTTTAGAGTTACTGGGGGGGGGTACTGGGGGGGCTCCTTCGGTGCTTACTTGGGGTTACTGGGGGTTACTGGGGAAATAATTCTGCATTTTGAATTTTGCATTTTGCATTTCTCTCCGTTTTCCGCTACTCCACTCCAAGTTCCTGCAACAACGCCTCCAACTCCAACATATCGTGGATGCGTGCATCACGAGGCTTCGAGCCATTCGGTGGTCCTACGATACCCGCCTTCTCCAACTGTCGGGTAATTCGACCTGCACGGTTGAAACCAACACCATAGACGCTCTGAATTGACGAAGTTGAGAGTTTGCCACTCGCCACAGCATCGCGTGCCACATCGGCAAAATACTCATCATACCTTGTTGGCGCACCACTCTCGCTGCCAAAGTTAGAACTGTCGGCTGCACCCGACGAGGCAGAGTCCTCGTAGTCAGGCAACAGATATGTGCCACTTGGATATGGCATAGGCTGACTTGCCACGTGTTCGACAATGCTTCGCACCTCCGGAGTATCGACAAATGCGCACTGGATACGTGTGAGTTCGCCATTCACCGACATCAGCATATCGCCACGACCAATAAGGTGCTGTGCGCCCATCTGGTCGAGAATAGTACGCGAGTCGATACCCTGCATCACGCGGAATGCGATACGGGCAGGGAAGTTCGCCTTAATCGTACCGGTAATAACCTTCACATCTGGTCGCTGCGTTGCCACAATAAGGTGAATACCTACGGCACGAGCCTTCTGCGCCAAACGCATAACAGGTCTTTCGACCTCCTTCGCCGCCATAATAAGGTCGGCATACTCGTCGATGATAACCACGATGTATGGCATAATTCCATCCTCGTCCTCGACCTTACGTTTGCGCACCTCCTCGTTGTACTCAACGATATTTCGCACGCCAATCTTACCACATTTGGCAAGACGATTCTCCATCTCTATGCAGAGCGAATTGAGCGTATAGAGAGCCTTCTTCGGATCTTTGACAATAACATCGTCCTCCGACTCCATCTTTGCCAAGTAGTGATTCTCCAACTTCTCGTAGAGCGAGAACTCGACGGTCTTTGGGTCAATCAGCACAAACTTCAACTGCGAAGGGTCCTTACGATAGAGCAACGATGCGATGATGGCATTCAAACCTACCGACTTACCCTGACCTGTAGCACCCGCTACAAGCAAGTGTGGCATCTTTGCCAAGTCGAACACAAAATTCTCGTTCTGGATGGTGCGACCAATAACCACCGGTAACTCCGCCTTATAGTTCTGGAAACGCTCCGACTGAATAGCCGAACGCATAGATACAGTTTCGCGCTCGATGTTTGGCACCTCAATTCCGATAGTTCCCTTACCCGGAATTGGGGCAATGATACGTATGCCGTGCGCCTTCAACGACTGCGCAATATCCTTATCCAACTGCTGCACGCGCGAGATTTTCACTCCCGCCTGCTGAACAATCTCGTAGAGGGTAACAGTAGGGCCAACAGTTGCTGTCATCGACTCGATAGGCACACCGAAGTTGCCCAGAGTCTCCTCGATACGCTGTTTTTTCTGCTCTATCTCCTCGTTCGACACCTCGGCACCATTCTCGTGTTTTAGCAGATACTCCACCTTCGGGAATGTGTAGTCCGGCGTACTATCAGGATCGTATGCACGACGCTTGTTTATCTCCTTCGTAGAGAGTGTGCCATCCTCGTGTTCGTAGACTGTCACCTTCGATATATTCGATTTTGGAGCATCCCCTGATGCAGAATCGTCGGCATCTGCCACAGGCTCAACACCCGAGTCCGCCACATCGTCTGCCCCACCTTCGTCGTTGTCATTAGTTGGCGTAGCAGTCGGTGTGTTATTCGGTGTTTCAGTCTGTAGCGGAGTGTCCGCAGGTTGCGGCGACTCCTCGCCTATGGTACGAACAGTATCCGACGCAGGTGTGGCATCCTCGGCAAGTCGCTGTGCCTCTTTGCGAGCGATATACTCGTCACGCTTTCTCGCCACAAACTCCGTAAACATATCCCAAAGTCCACTACCCTGCTCTACGCCATTTGCAGTGGTACGCTCCAAGATGTCGATAAAGTTAGGCACCACGACTACTCCCGTAACAAGCCAGCCCAAAATAAGTGTCAGTGTTACACCCATAACACCCGCTTTTCCCTCTAACAGTTCGATGATTTTGAGTCCGAACTCGCCACCCAAACTACTGCCATACACATCGGCTCCCCACGGCAGAGCAGCCAACGTACACGAGCCGCAGATGGTCAAAAACACAATAGAGAGCGATGTATGCCAAGGTGCTTTCATCGATTTCCAACACATAGCCACACCAATCAGCAATCCGATGAGAGGCACAAGCACTCCGAATATACCGAAAGCCTTACCAATCAGATAGTTAGCAAGAACTGCACCCAATGGACCGCAGATATTGTCCACCTCCACGTTGTCGCCAAACGGATCGTGTGCCACAGCCGACACATCGTTGCGCCAACTGAATAGGTGTGCAACGGTGGCTACAAGCAAAAAGAGAGATAACAGTATCACTATCGCACCGGCAATCAAGCGTGCTTGTTCCAATGCGCTACGATGCGTAACTTTGCTTGCAGGTCGTTTGGTTGCACGTTTTTTATCCTCGCGCACAACGGTTTTGCTATTTTTTTCCATATCTCTCTACTATAATTTATCTCTTTTGAAACGCTTTTTCTCTCAACTTCTCGGCATACTTCTCGTCGGCAAAGGTCAGGAAGCGATACTCCGCTTTACTCCCCTCGGCAGCGGCAAAATCATTCTCGGCAAGCAGTGTTGCCACACGACGTGCCACAGCCTCCGACGAATCTACAATCTCCACGTTCTCGCCCACCTCTTGCTCTATGACATCACGCAAAAACGGATAGTGCGTACATCCCAACACTATCTTATCGGCTCCACCCTCCAAAATAGGCTTCAACGCACGTCGCACCAACTCCAACGTCTGCTCGGTATGCTCCTCGTTGCGCTCTACCGCCTCGACAAAGCCCTCGCCAACGGCTTTTATTATCTTCACATCGCTGCCATACTTCGCCTCGGCTCGGCGGAAGTGGTCGCCCTCCAACGAACGTTCGGTAGCCAACACGCCAATAACACCTGTTCGAGTTGTGAGTGCCGCAGGTTTTACGGCAGGTTCAAGCCCCACAAATGGTACGTGCGGGTATCGCTCGCGCAGATGCGAAATCGCCATCGCCGTAGCGGTGTTGCAGGCAATAACTACCATCTTGCAACCCTCGCCCAAAAGTTTCTCTACCGCCTCCTCCGTAAAGCGAAGCACCTCCTCGCGACTACGTGAGCCGTAGGGGCATCGTGCGCCATCGCCGAGGTAGATGAGTGATTCGTATGGCAGTGCATCCTTCAACGCCTGCCACACCGAGATACCTCCCATACCCGAATCAAATACTCCTATCGGCCTATCCATTTGCCACTCTTTATATATTCGCACAGAGCAACGACAATCTCCTCGTCGCTCATAAGCGAGCAATCAATCACAATATCAGCCTTTGCATATATCGGCTCACGCTCGGCAATGCCCTCACGCATAACCGCCAACAACTGTTCATCGTTCAGCCCACGCAACTTCGGACGTTTATACCTTCCATACGGCGACAATCGCGAGATTATCTGCTCGGGCGTACGCTTCAAGTAGACAGATACTCCATACTCGGCAATCTTTGCCAAGTTGTCGCCCCACACAGGCAGACCTCCTCCCGTAGAGATGATAGCGCACTGCTCTACTGCCGTCTTTTCAAGCGCAGCACGCTCTGCCTTGCGGAAATACTCCTCACCGGCATAGGTTATGATGTCGGCAACCTCCGCACCTTCCGCCTCCTCCACCATCTTGTCGGTGTCGAGGAAAGGGAGTTCGGTACGCTTGGCAACCTTACGACCAATAGTACTCTTTCCGGTACCCATATAACCCATTAAGTACAATCGCATACGCTCCATTAGCCATTTTGGCTAAATTAAAAATTATTTCTGTCCCCTTAACAACCCTTAACTGCGCCTAATGGCTTTCATCTCCGTACTTCAAATAGGAACTATTTTTAGAACAGGTTTAACTGCTCCGAGTTGCTCTCATCAATATTGTTGCGGACAATCTCTATCGGAGTGCCACTATTATCCACCGGAAGGATGGTGTTTGAGGTCTCCTCCGCCGAGTTTTCGCCCTCGATTGGCTCCACGTCATCGTAGTCCCCCTCCGGCTCTTCCGGCTCCTCCGGCTCTACGATTTCCGGCTCGATGAAGGTGAGCGTAGCGACATCGAACGTTGTCAATCGCTTGCCCTTCGCCTTACTCGACTTAACGCCCACAAACTCCTCAACATCAACCATATCGGCAGGGCGATTCTCGTGCGCTCCCTTATAGGTAATCTGCAACTTCGCACCCTTCGCGCTCGAGATACACTCGAAACGACACGAGCCATCCTCGTCGAGGAAGTACTGCGTCTTGTCGGTCTGCTCCAACGCAAAACGCTTCATATAGAAGTAGCCCTGCTCCTTATCGAAGTAGCAGAGGTTGTAGACCTTACCCGCAACATATCGCTCGACACGCACCGTATCGTCAGGGAAGTGCTGCTGGGTGTCGAAGCCTGTGATGTAGGCGAGATTCTTCGCTGTCCACACCACAATCTTATCGTTGCCCTTAAACTCGCCGAGCAACACGCCACGACCATCGATATTCAATCGGCGCACATCCTCATCCCACCATATATTCTGTCCTGCGAGGGTCGAAACGCCCTTCTCCTTCAACACAATCTTGTTGATTGGATAGCGAGAGAATAGATTTCCTTGCGACTGACGGCCCTTGATTGCCAAAGTCGAGAAATCCAAATCGGAAATCATCTTCTTGAGGCGTGGGCGTGGGCGGAAGTATATTTTGAGTACCTCTGCCTCGCCATTCGGATTTACCGAAAGGTAGAGAAGTTCGCTCTTTGGCGTACCCTTTGTCAAATCATACTCCTTATCGCGTGTGATGCCCTTTATAGCGCATCGCTTCATCATAATGGCACCTCCCCTACCATCACGATAGAGGATGTTGTAGATGGTGCGCTCGTCGTTGCGCTTGAACACACCTATATAATATATATTCTTGTCCACAAACTTCTTCTCGGCAACCTTTGTGATGACGTAGCGACCATCCTTCAAAATCACAATCACATCGTCGATATCCGAGCAGTCGCACACAAACTCCGCATCCTTCATCGACTTGCCGATACCAAAGAAGCCCTCGGCTCTATCAACGTAGAGTTTCGCATTCGACACCGCAACCTTCGTAGCCTCGATAGAGTCGAACTCACGAATCTCGGTCAAACGCTCCTTATCCTTACCATACTTCTCGCGGATATGCTCGAAGTAGGCAATAGTATACTCGGTAAGGTGTGCCAAGTCGTGCTTAACCTGCTTGATATCCTTCTCGATCTGCTTTATCTCGTTATCCGACTTATCCGAGTCGAAACGAGATATACGGATGAACTTCAACTCCGTAAGGCGTTGAACGTCCTCTAACGTAACCTCGCGGCGCAACAACTTCTTGAATGGCTCCAATCCATTATCCACTGCGGTGTATGCCTCCTCGCGGGTCTTGCAACCCTCAATGAGTTGGTAGAGTTTGTTCTCGATGAATATACGCTCCAACGACGCTGCGTGCCAAGCCTCGTTATGCTCTGCCAACGCAATCTCCAACTCCTTCTTCAGCAACGCCTTCGTATGTTCTGTCGAGTGGCGCAGAATATCGCTAACGCCCATAAATGCAGGTTTGCCATCTCTGATGACACACGCATTTGGCGAAATAGATACCTCGCACAGCGTAAAGGCATAGAGCGCATCGATAGTCTTATCGCACGACTCGCCTGCTGCCACCTGCACAACAATCTCCGCCTTACGTGCGGTGTTGTCGTCTACACGGCGTATCTTGATTTTACCCTTCTGGTTAGCCTTCAATATGGAGTCTTTGATGCTCTCGGTAGTGGTTGAGAATGGTATCTCGGTAATAGCCAAAGTGTTCTTATCCAACTTCGATATCTTGGCACGCACCTTCACTGCACCGCCTCGCAAGCCGTCGTTGTAGCGCGACACATCAATCATACCTCCCGTCGGGAAGTCGGGATAGAGTTGGAACTCCTCGCCTTTAAGATGGGCGATAGATGCCGAAATCAACTCGTTGAAGTTGTGTGGCAAAATCTTCGACGCCAAACCTACGGCAATACCCTCGGCACCCTGCGCCAACAGCAACGGGAACTTCACAGGCAATGTAACAGGCTCCTCCTTACGACCATCGTATGCCAACATCCACTCGGTTGTCTTCTTGTTGAATACCACCTCCAACGCAAACTTCGACAATCGTGCCTCGATATATCGGGCTGCCGCAGCATCATCGCCCGTAAGGATATTGCCCCAGTTACCCTGACAATGAATCAGCAACTCCTTCTGACCGAGTTGCACCAGCGCATCCTTAATCGAAGCATCGCCGTGCGGGTGGTACTGCATAGTCTGTCCCACAAGGTTAGCAACCTTTATGAGAGAGCCATTATCGACCATCTTCATAGCGTGCAGAATACGACGTTGCACAGGCTTCAAACCATCGTCGATATGAGGCACTGCTCGCTCCAAAATAACGTACGAGGCGTAGTCCAAAAACCAATTCTTGTACATACCCGTCAATCGCTTTGCACTCTGCTCCGCCATCAACGCATCGTACTTACCCGGCTCCGAGGTGACAATCTCCTCTTCGTTCAACAACTCTTCCTGTATATCTTTCTCTTCCATATATTTTTTGCCATTGGCTATTGGCTGTTAGCCATTAGCCTTTTCATTATCAATTATCCGAACTTACGCCCTTATCACAGCGAACTAATCAAAACTACTTTCAACCTTGTCCTCCTCGATTCGCAGGTTACTCATAATAAACTGCTGACGGTCGTAGGTATTCTTACCCATATAGAAAGTCAGCATATCCATAATCGGATCGTCTTTGGTCAGGCGCACCTTATCCAGACGCATCTGCTCGCCAATAAAGCCCTCGAACTCGTCGGGCGAAATCTCTCCCAAACCTTTGAATCGGGTAATCTCTGCCGTTGCGCCACACTTCTCGATTGCCGACACTCGCTCCTCCTCCGAGTAGCAGTAGTAGGTCTCCTTCTTGTTACGCACACGGAAAAGTGGTGTCTGCATAATGAATAGATGTCCACGACGTATCAAATCGGGGAAGAACTGCAAGAAGAAGGTCAGCAGCAACAATCGAATGTGCATACCATCGACATCGGCATCGGTTGCGATAATCACCTTATTGTAGCGGAGATTATCCATATCCTCCTCGATATTGAGTGCCGCCTGTAAGTAGTTGAACTCGTCGTTTCTATATACGAGAATCTTCTTCATACCAAACGAGTTGAGCGGTTTGCCTCGCAGCGAGAACACCGCCTGCGTAAGCGGATTGCGGCTCTTGGTGATAGAACCAGAAGCCGAATTACCCTCCGTCAAAAATATCATTGTCTGCTCTGCCAACTCGTGCTTGTCGGTACGGTGTATCTTGCAGTCGCGCAAGTTCTTATTGTTCAAGAGCGCCTTCTTTGCCGTTTCGCGTGCCTTCTTCTGCACACCCGCAATCTCCTTACGCTCCTTCTCGTTCTCTACAATCTTGCGCTGGATAGCCTGTGCCACCTCGGGGTTCTTGTGGAGGTAGTTGTCCAATGCCGTCGAGAGGAACTCGCCTACAAACTGACGAATAGTTGGGCCTCCGTTCCACATATCCTTCGAGCCGAGTTTAATCTTGGTCTGCGACTCGAACAACGGCTTCGACACCTTCAACGAGATAGCCGCAATAATCGACGAGCGGATATCCGAAGGGTCGTAATCTTTGTGGTAGAACTCCTTTAAGGTTTTAACCACCGCCTCGCGGAATGCCGCCTGATGGGTACCGCCCTGCGAAGTGTACTGACCATTGACAAACGAGTAGTAGGTCTCGCCATAGCGCGTTCCGTGAGTGATAACCACCTCGATATCCTCGCCCGAAAGGTGGATAGGAGCATAGCAAGGCTCCTCCGAGAGGTTGTCGTTCACGAGGTCGAGCAGACCATTCTTCGACACATACTGCGTACCATTCAACGTGATAACCAAACCTTTATTGAGGTAGGTGTAGTTGCGGAGCAGTTGCTCTACATACTCCAAGTTGTAGTTGTACTTGCCGAAAACCTCCTCGTCTACACGGAAGCGGATGAAGGTACCGTTCTTCTCCTTAACACCACTCTCCCACTTCTCGTCGGTTTGGATACCCTTTGCAAACATCACCGTATGCGCCTCGCCATCACGTACCGAACGAGCCAAAAACTCACTCGAAAGATAGTTTACCGCCTTAACGCCGACTCCGTTCAAACCTACGGTCTTCTTTCCATCCTCCTCGTAGTTGCTACCCGTGTTCATCACACTCACCGCAGCAGCCAACGCTCCGAGCGGAATACCACGACCATAGTCGCGCACCGACACCACATTATCCTCGATGGTAATCTCGACACGACTACCAAAGCCATTCATAAACTCATCTATCGAGTTGTCGGTAACCTCCTTAATCAACACATAGATACCGTCGTCCGACATAGTTCCGTCGCCGAGTTTTCCGATATACATACCGGGACGTATACGAACGTGCTCACGCGGAGTGAGCGTCTTGATGGAGTCTTCGTCGTAAGTCAACGGTGATTTAATCAATTCTGCCATATTTCTGTTTGCTGTTAGCCGTTAGCAATTAGCCATTAGCCTTTTTATATTTTTAGTTTTTATTTTTACGAATTTCAGCAAGAGTCTCGACCATCATACGCTGCACCTCTTGCGCCATTTCGTTAGGCTCTGTTGCCGCAACTCTCTCCGCAGAAATTGGCGGCAGCACCTTCAATGTAAGGCAGTGCTTCCAGTTGAAAAATATGCTCTTTGGGCGGAAAATCTCGGTTGTGCCATCCATTACCACAGGCAATATCTCGACACCGGCCTCCTTTGCCAAGACAAACGCTCCGCTCTTGAAACGCTGTATCTCGCCACTCTTCGAGCGAGTACCCTCGGGGAATATCGCTACCGACACACCACGATCTATCCACATCTTACCGTCGCGAATTACCTTCTTCATCGACTCGGTTACACGACCACGCTGAATGGCGATATCGCCGTGCATCCACAACATCGGGCCGATAAACGGAATGCGGAACACCTCCTGCTTCGACACCCAACGGAAATTGAGGCGCACGAAGTAGAGCGAGATAATATCCACCATCGAGTTGTGGTTGATAACGATTACGTAAGGCTTGTTCTTATCGACATTCTCCAAACCCGAAATCTTGCGCTTCCAAGTTAGTGGCACATACCACCAAAAGAAGCACAACCAGCGCGAAATCTCGTGTACCACACGACGACGCTTGTCGAACGGATAGCAAACTATCAACGCCACAAACGACAAAGTCGTAAAGATGGTCAGGATGACGAGTGTGTAAATTGCAAAAATAAGTGTCAGCATAGTTTCAATTTAAGTTTTTAGGGCTATTTCGCTCCCTCGGAGCCCAACAACCGCACATTATACCAATCTTTGCAAAAATACACTTTTTTCTGATTTTGCAACATATTTCGTAGAAATATTTATCAACAATTTTCTCTATATCTCTTCTTGGCACAGTTTTGGAAATTGCGGTATAAGTCAATCAAAAAAAAACTATCCGATATGAGTCAAAAGAGTAGAAAGCACTTGACAGCCGAGAATGGTCGCCCCATTGCCGACAATCAGAACACGCAGACCGCAGGGGTGCGAGGCCCTGTAACCTTGCAAGACCCGTGGCTAACAGAGAAATTGGCACACTTCGACCGTGAGGTAATTCCCGAAAGGCGTATGCACGCCAAAGGTTCGGGCGCATACGGCACATTCACCGTTACGCACGATATTACCGCCTATACCAGAGCCTCGATCTTCTCGGAGGTGGGCAAGAAAACCGACTGTTTTGTCCGCTTCTCAACTGTTGCGGGAGAGCGTGGTGCAGCCGATGCCGAGCGTGATATTCGTGGCTTTGCGATGAAGTTTTACACCGACACGGGTAACTGGGATTTGGTAGGCAACAATACGCCTGTATTTTTCTTGCGTGATCCCCTGAAATTCCCCGACCTCAACCACGCCATTAAACGTGATCCTCGTACGGGTATGCGCTCGGCAAACAGCAATTGGGATTTCTGGACTCTGCTGCCCGAGGCGTTGCATCAGGTAACGATTACGATGTCGCCCCGAGGTATTCCCTACTCGTTTCGCCATATGCACGGCTTTGGTAGTCATACATATAGTTTTATCAATGCCGACAATAAGCGTACTTGGGTGAAGTTCCACTTGCGCACTTTGCAGGGCATCAAGAATATGACTGATGAGGAGGCGGAGGCAGTGATTGCCAAAGATAGGGAGTCGCACCAGCGAGATTTGTTCGAGGCTATCGAGCGTGGCGAATATCCTCGCTGGCTTATGCAAGTTCAACTGATGACGGAGGATCAGGCGAAGGAGTATCACATAAACCCTTTCGACCTTACAAAAGTGTGGTATCACGGCGATTTTCCGTTGCACGATGTCGGTATCTTGGAACTTAACCGCAACCCCGAGAACTTCTTTGCCGAGACTGAGCAGGCGGCATTCAACCCGATGAATATCATCGACGGCATAGGTTTTTCGCCCGATAAGATGTTGCAGGGCAGATTGTTTTCGTATGGCGATGCGCAACGCTACCGCTTGGGTGTAAATCACCACCTTATACCGGTAAATCGCCCACGATGTCCGTTCCACTCCTACCATCGTGATGGACAGATGCGCACTGATGACAATGCAGGTAGCACGATTTCTTACGAGCCAAATAGCTATGGCGAGTGGAAAGAGCATCCCTCACTGAAAGAGCCGCCATTGGCCGTTTCGGGCGAGGTCCATAACTACGATGAGCGAGAGTTGGACTGCGACTATTATACGCAACCGGGCAAGTTGTGGCGACTGATGTCGGCGGAGGATCAAAGGACAACTTGCGAGAACACAGCACGAGCAATGGGAGATGCGGAGATATTTATCAAGCAACGCCATATCCGCAACTGCCACCACGCCAACCCTTCATACGGCGAGGGCATTGCAAAGGCGTTGGGGCTTTCGCTTGCCGATGCTCTCACTGCCGAAGATCCCGCCCACCCATCGTGGGATTGTAGATAAAAAAAAGAGGAAAGCGTCAATCGCTTTCCTCTTGTGGTGCCACCAGGAAACATTTTTAAGCGTGTAACCTGTTGTGTATTAGCGTAATTAGTGATTAGCCTAATCCAGTGCTCACGAATTGCACACGGCCATAATTCACCATTTTTCACTACTCTTTATCGGCTGTTTTCTACTGCTACAAAGGTAGTAAATTTCCTCGATTTTCGTGCACAAAAGCGGGGATATAATTTTGTTGCAGCAGAGCCAAAATATCCGACTCTTTGTAGAGCATCTTGCCGGGCAGTGCGACAAACGACACAAGCCCGTCATCTCGATACTGTTGCAATGTGCGTTTAGTAATTCGCAAAGCCTTGCATACCTCCTCGCCTGATAGGTAGTGCTCTCCATTCAGCACGGGACGCCAGAGCACTCGAATCTGCCCGATGCCGGCATCAACCTTTGCAAGGTCGCCAAGCACCTCTCTTAAATTTTCGTTAAATACAAAGTTCATATTATTTACCTTTTATTGTGTTGATTTTAATAAGTTTCTCCACCTCGGCACGGCGATAGTAAATCTTGCGCCCGATTGTCGAAAAGCCCAGAACGCCTCGCTCACGATATCCCTGCAACTGGCGTTTTGAGAGTCCGAGAATCTCCGCCAATTCGCTATTTTCCACCCACTCCGAATTGATGCTACACTCCTCTGCAATGGCACGAATCTCCATTGCTGCCTTCTTGATGGAGCCGAGCAACTGCTCGTACTCACTCTTTTCAATCGCTACATATTCCATAATTCATCGTTTTTATTTTAGAGTAGGTGGCTTTTTGGGGAAAAGGTTTACGGATTGTACCGTTTTATTCGAGTATTAGTAAAAAAATGTGGCCTATAAAGTTTAAGCCACATTCCCGATTTGCTCTAACATTCTGCAATTTTCCAAAACAAAATACCCCCGATTTTTACATTTTTCCAAAATTCTTTGTCGGGGAACTTTTAGTATAGGTTCTCGACTCTATGATAAAAAGTGCTTCAATCGTGCGGAATCTATCAAAAAATTACACATTCCGTACGATTGCGAGCATATTGATTTATACACTTCTCCGATTTCCCGCAATTTTAATTGGGTAAAACCTCCATTTCCCGCAAATTTTACACGAAGTTTATGCGGCATCCTATCAAATATAGTTTTCCCGAAGCAAGTATTCACGAGCTATACGGCACATTAATTTGGAATAAAATACACCATTTCTTCACAAATCGACAGATTCATCAGTTTTGCACGCAAAATCGTTTCACTTCCATTTAACATATTGCACTGATAGAATGCTCGTTACACACTAATCCGCTGTACACTTTCCAAAGAGGGTAGTCCCAAACGGGGCGACCCTTATTTTTATAAAAGAAAAATCCGAATTGCAGCGATTTGTCTTGGGTCGCAAAATGTCATTTCCAAACAAAAAACATCGCTTATTTCTCCGCAAATACACCAAAAATATCGATTGCGGAGAAATAAATGACCTTTTCTTTATTTTTCGATATGAATATCCTAGAAAAGTTAGATCACCACTTAGTATCTAGGGTGTCCCAAATGTTGGGGTTTGACTAATGGTTGAAGAATGCTCTAAACATTTCCGACAACAGCTCTATTTACAACTATTATGGAAAAATAGGGTGATAATAGTTTAATTTGCAACTATTATGCATTAATAATTTATAAGGTTGGTAACTCCGATTGTTGGGTTGAGGGTGAAATAGGGCGAAAGAATATTGAGTAACGATGATAAATAGTGATAAACGACTTAATCACTAAACACAAAAAAGCGCTCATTTCGAGCGCTTTGTGATAAAATGCTTTATCATCGTTTGTTATTGGTAAGCAAATTTACTTGCCGATGCAGAATGTTAAAGTTATTGGTAATAAGAACCTTACAGATTTGCGGCTGAAATAAGGCGGAGTTATTTGATAAACAGTGATAAACGATGATAGCTGATAATAAACGCGAACGGATAAGAAAATGAGCGGTTTATTTGCCCATACGATTTGTATACATTTGTTAATGTAGATATATTTTGAACAGAAAAAGATGTTGTAATTCTTTTATTATTCAAAATATTACTATATTTGCAATATGAATAAGCTATTAAAGGAAATAAGTGCGACTCCCGTAACGACCTCCATAATTGAGTCGTTGTATCCAGAACTCAAGTCGCCAAACAAGAAGGTGGCTTTGCTCGAAAAGCAGGGCTACATCATACGATTGAAGCGAGGGCTTTATGTCGTTAATCCCGAACATTCGGGTAAAACTCTTTCAACAGAGTTGATAGCCAACCATCTCTACGCACCATCGTATATCTCGATGTCAACAGCATTGAGATATTATGGGTTAATTCCAGAGGCGGTCTATGTCAATCAGTCGATGACCGTAAAGCACTCTCGTAGTTTCGAGACACCATTGGGCAACTACGGCTATAAGTATATCTCGCGAGAGGCTTTTTCGGTTGGCGTTAGGAGTCTGCATAAGGGCGATTATGCATTCTTGATTGCCTCGCCCGAAAAGGCTTTGTGTGATTTGATTGCCAACTCCTCAAAGGTCAATCTCCGTTACCTGACTGATGTGGAGCACTATTTAGAGCTGGATATTCGTATGGATATGGAGGAGTTCTACAAACTCGATGCAACCGTGTTTGAGGATTATATCAAGGTCGGCAAAAAGGCTGATTCTATTGTTACACTATTAAAGTACTTAAAGCGATGAAAAACGAGATATTTGATAATATGTTGTCGCGCTATGAGTTGGCAACAGAACAGCAGAAGCGAAATGCTATCTTCGAGGTAAATCAGCAGATAATACTTGCCGGTCTCTATGCCGGTGGTTTCTTTGAGTCTGCGGCATTCTATGGCGGTACTTGTTTGAGAATATTCCACGGATTGCAGCGTTTCAGTGAGGATATGGATTTTTCGTTGCTGGCACCTGATGAGAACTTCGATTTCTCGAAATACTTTCAGCCTATCGTAGATGCATTTGCGTTGGTCGGTCGAGAGGTAGAGATTACGAAAAAGGACAAGAAGAGTTTTGGCAAGGTAGAATCGGCATTCTTGAAAGACAATACCGATGTTTATGATGTGACTTTCCAGACGGAGAAGTCGATTAAAATTAAGATTGAGGTGGATACTTGCCCTCCGCTAAACTTTACAACCGAGCAAAAGTTATTGCTTCAACCTCACTCGTTTATGACTCGTTGCTTCACTCTGCCTGACTTGTTTGCCGGCAAGATGCACGCCTTGGTATATCGTGCGTGGAAGAACAGGGTTAAGGGGCGCGATTGGTATGACTTTGAATGGTATGTACGAAATGGCGTTGCTCTTGATTTTGCTCATTTGGCGGAGCGATGCAAGCAATTTAACGGCGAGGATATTACCCCCGAGTCATTCAAAGAGAAACTTATTGAGCGACTTTCGACCGCCGACATTAAGCAGGTGAAAGAGGATGTATTGCCGTTTGTTCGTAACCCCAAAGAGCTTGACCTCTGGTCGAATGACTATTTTGTGCAGCTGGCTAGGATGGTAAAATATTAGGTATATATGTCATCAACTACAAATGATTTTGATTTTCAGAAATTTTCATCAGTTCTGGATAAATCTCGCAAACAATCAAAGAAAAAGGAGTATCAATGTTGTATTCCTGGATGCAATGAGGTGGCCTTACTCCATTCACATTTAGTC